>JASFYW010000112.1:0-6784 GCA_045046865.1 Woeseiaceae bacterium
CTGCTAGACGAATTATTAACTGTTGCCCCGTCGATAATTCGCTTTGAAGCAGATCTGGTGATTATTGAACACTTATATATTGAACGCAAAATGACACCACTAAATATTTATCTTGCTCAAGCCACTGAAAAACAAATAGAAAGCGCACTATATGGCTATGGCAGAGCAATAAAACAGCTAATAGCTGCCAATATTTTCCCCGGTGATATGCTATTAAAAAACTTTGGTGTAACCCGTCATGGCCGTGTTATTTTTTATGACTATGATGAAATAGCCTATATGAACGAAATTAATTTTCGCGTAAAACCTATCGCTATTACCCAAGAACAAATTTATGCAGCAGAACCTTGGTATGCTGTCAGCCCTGGAGATATGTTCCCAGAAGAGCTAGCAACGTTCGCATTGGCCAACCGCAAATATCGTACTGCCTTTGCTAAACACCATGCGGATTTATTTGACGCCAGCTTTTGGCAACAATGTCAGAAAAATGTTGCCAAAGGTGTTTATGAAAGTGTATTTCCATACCCTGAAGCGCTTAGATTTAAACATTAACGAGGTAAAAATAGCCTCATTTGTTGGTTATTTAGACAAACAAACGAGCACTTTTAATTTTGCCTTTACCTTAATGAATATTTTAGTATAATGCACAGCGATTGAAGGGGTGTAGCTCCAATTGGTAGAGCACCGGATTCCAAATCCGGGTGTTGGGAGTTCGAATCTCTCTACCCCTGCCACTTTCCTGCTACTATTTATATTATCGTAAAATCTGAACTATCCATTAGTTAACATCTAAAATATTTGAATACTTTAGTTAGTTTTTTGTTTGGCTTTTCCAACATCAATTAATCTGGCATTATCAGTGCTGAATTATTTAATATCAAAAATAGTTATGAATATAAACTTGCGACAATTCACTATTTTGAACGAAATGGGTATCCAACTTTGGCAGCGTCGTACTCTTTCTAGTTCACAAAATGTCATTAATAAAAATGGCATACAGTCAGTTGCAACAAATAATCAGCCTAATGAATTAACTCTTAGTATTGACACCTTGACACGGCAACAGCTGTTTAAAGATGTAATGTTAAGCTTAAATTTGCCACTGACCGCGGTAAAATCACAAAATAACGCGTTAGATTTAGGTTTTTTTACGTGGCAATTTATTGAAGGTAATCGCATAGTTTTATACCAAAACTGCTTAACTACCCCTGATTTGATAACTATTAGTCATTCCTCGCAATTAAAACGACTACTTTGGAAGATTTTACAAGATATACAAAAATGAATTCATTAACATTTAAAACCATTAATTTGGCAAACGCAGATCAATTAATTGAAATCGAAAATCAATGCCATTCACACCCTTGGTCAAAAAAAACTTTTATTAGTTGTATTGGGGGTCGTTATATTGGTGAATTTGCCTTAAATAAAAAACAAGAAATTATTGGTTTTTATGTGGGTGACCATGTTGCTGATGAAGCCACGTTAATGGATATTTGCGTAATGCCAACTAAACAAGGCAAAGGTTTTGGCAATCTCCTCTTGTCACAATTTATAATGCAAACTAAACAATTTTCGGTAAGTAAAATTTTTCTCGAAGTACGGGTTAGCAACATTTCTGCCCAAATGCTTTACATACAACATAATTTTATTGAAATATCTCGTCGTACGGGATACTACCCAAGTGCTAAAGGTTTCGGATATGAAGATGCCATCGTTATGTGTTTAACGCTGTAAGCTTTTCTTTTTACTTTCAGCTATTCTCAATGCGTTAAACTTTTTGTTTATAATTAAATAACAACGACTTGATTATTTTAAACTTGTTTTCTATTGATGTTAGTCCTACACGCGAAAAACTTATTATTTTCCAATTACCTATCAAAAAATCTTATCTAGAAAACAAGCATTGAGCCACATGAATAATGTGGTGGCTGATATACACTAAATATTATATCGATAAACTTTCGATACCTCGTCCCAACTATTTACTCATCTCTGTCATATAGATGACAGATGCGCTGCATCTATCCAGTTATCCTAAGCTCCACAATATTGATCTGAAGCAAATAATGCTTTAAACATTTTTAACAAGAGAGAATGCCTTATGATAACTCGAACTCGTTCTAATATATTAAAACTAACAATTGCCAGTATTCTAGCAACGGGCATGGTTAATACTCAAAGTGCCATAATAGGAGACCTTAAGGAAAATGTTAATATAACATCTACTCGTACGGTCAGCCCTGCTGAAGAACGCATCATGTCGCGCTCTGCAGCTCGCGTATTACGATATATTGCTGATGCTCGATCTGCCATCAATGCAAAGAATATTGATGACGCGAAAATCGACCTAAAACAAGCTCGTAGCTTGATTGCTATTATCAAATCACAAATGCCAACGGCCGTAGTACGCGATCATATTTCGGTGGCAAAACAACATCTAAATTATGAAAGTACCGATGAAGTAATTGCAGATCTAGTGCCTATTGAGGCAGATCTGAATGAGATTGAAAATTTCATCCCTGTTGAAAAAGCTAAAAAGCACCTTCAATCTACGCATGCACACCTAAAGAAAGGTGATAAAACAGGCGCGAAAAAAGAATTAGAAGCAATCGATGTGGCGTTGATCTACACCGAAGTAGATTTACCTCTATCAGCGACAGAGCGACAAGTTATTACCGCACAAAAAGCACTTAAAAACAACAACCTACCAGAAGCAGATAAAGCGCTTAAAATGGCTGAAAACGGTGTTCAATTTCTGTCATCTGCCGTCGAAGCGCCAGTGACTCAAGCGCGTAACAGCCTTTGGCAAGCCACCAAAGACTATGCTAACAAAAACTATGCGGCAGCCAAAGCTGATCTTGCTGGGGCGAGTGGTTGGTTAGATAAAGCAACACGGAGTACAGACAAAACTACCCGTAACGAAGCTAGTAAGCTCAAGAGTCAGGTGGAAAGCCTCAAAGGTAAGGTTTCAAAGGCAGGAAAAGATACTGGTTCAGATTTAAAAAATCTATGGGATCGGAGCAAAGCACTGGCTGAGCGAGAAGCGGAAAAAGTTTCCAACGGGTGGAGTAAGTCACGTGGTAAAAGTAGTGCAAAGGCCGATCTTATTAATGCAAAACTGCATCTAAGCTATGCAGAGAGTGCCCGATTTGTTCACGGTAAATCTGCCGAAGTCAGCAATGAAATCGATCAAGTTCAAGGTTACCTAGATAATGCAGCTAAAACCTCGGACAAGGCATTAACGGCAAAAATTCACGCCATGAGTGCAGAAGTGAAACAGCTCAAGTCCAGTATGGATGATAAGGGGGGGAAGGCTCATGCACGTTATGATAAGGTTAAGGCAGACTTGCGTCAAACGATTAAAGATCTTTAAATTATCAATTTATTAATAATTAGGAGAAAAAAATGTCAATTAAAGAACATGTAACCCAAGAAGTTAAAAAGATAGCTGTTGAAGGCAAAGCCGTTGATGATAAAGTTATCGCATTTGTGAAATCCGATTTTCATCAAACACTGGCTGATTGCGAAAAAACCGGTCATTCAATTAAGCAAGCAACCCAAGACACCTTAGAAGGTGTTCAAACCGGTCTTAAGGCAGCTGGTCACAAGACAGAAGATATTGTTTCTAAATCGGCTGATGGCATCGTTGATGTTACCCGCGATATCACAACGCAATCATTAGATGCTGTCCGCTCCTATGCTGACGATGCTAAGGCCTTGCTGAACAAAGCAGTGGAGAAATCCTTCGATACAATGGACAAGGTAGAAGCCAAAACCAAAGCCAAGATGGAGAAAGCGCATGATGATTTGCAGGAAAGAACGATAGCGGAAAAACAGAGGTTGGCTGAAATCAGTGAGGGCATCATAGAACATGCCGAAAGTAAGACCCATGAGATGAATAATGCTACACGCAGCGCTCTACATAAGAGCGCTAAAAGAAGTAAAACGTATCTAAATGCTTTGGTCGACGCCAGCGAAAAACACAGTAAAGCACTGTTACATCATAGCCATGCCAAAGTGAGTGATTGGCTAGGAAAGTTGAATGATAAGGTGCATCACAAAGCATAATTTAAGTATCATGAGTATATGTAAATCACAGATAAAAAAAATTAAAGTAATTAATTAGGAGAAAGATCATGAGTAATAAACACAGTTGTGTCGCTATCTACAAAACCCACCCAGAGGCTGAGCAGGCAATTAAAGAATTGGAGAATGCTGGTTTTAATATGAAACAGTTGTCTATTGTAGGTAAGGGTTACCAAACTGAAGAACATGCCCTCGGTTACTATAACACCGGTGACCGAGTAAAGTTCTGGGGCAAACAGGGTGCTTTCTGGGGTGGTATTTGGGGTCTATTATTTGGCTCAGCCTTCTTTTGGGTTCCGGGCATTGGTCCGTTAGCAGTTGGAGGTCCACTTGTCTCCACCCTCGTCGGTGGCTTGGAAGGTGCTACACTAACGGGTGGTCTGAGTGCTTTGGGTGCTGGTTTGTTCAGTATCGGCATCCCTAAGGACAGTGTCGTCAAATACGAAACCGCCATCAAATCGGATAAGTTTCTGCTAATTGTCCATGGTAGTCAAAATGAAGTAGAGCGTGCCAGTGATATATTAGGAACTAATGAAGAAGCTGAAATTGCAGTCCATATTAAGTCATAGTTCCTCGTAGTTTATATAAATATTCAGTCACTTTACAATAAGAGGTGGCTGAATACGAGCTAGGTGATCAGCGAAAAACAGGGGTATCTGATAACCTAGAGAACTATAAAGTGGATGAATAAAAGACAATGTATGTAGATAATAAACTACCCCACCCTAAGGCTTTTCGCTTAAACTCAAACTTGCTTTGCAAGGCGGGGTATCTTCATTCGTTCAGAGTAAAAACCTTTACGCCGCTAACGGCGGGGAATTGAACTCGCAGAGATTAATGCGGAGAGGTTTATCTGTGCAGTTGCGTTCACAATTAGACAGCCCTTTATGGCAAACTTTTTGGGATGCAATACTGATGATGGGCAGTGGCTGGTCGTTTTGTTTACACTGTTATTACCCTTTGCCACATACATCGCTCGACCAATGATAATTCATAATGACCAGATGTACCCTGCGTGGTTATTACTACCGAGATTGACTATAATTGCACTGATTCTAGCATTTATCTATCGCCGCAAGAATAACGATTTTGGTGCTTTTGTCACATCATCAGCCTTGATCCTAATTTTAATGTTAAACGTGGGATTCACTATTTATCCCAACCTGCTGGTCGCGACCACAGACCCAGCCAACAGTTTGACGATTTACAACACCGCCACCTCGGAATATGCCATGCGGTTGGGACTGATCTGGTTTTCAGTTGGCATAACGCTGGCAATAGCCTATACATTATTTATGTATCGATCCTTTAGAGGAAAAGTCAGGGTAACTGCGGAAGAGGAAGGATATTGACAAGTTACTTTGAATGATTTATTAACCTAATTGGAGACGAATAATGAAGCAACATAAAAAAGAATTACTGGGTTTAAAAGAACTGGTAGCTATGGGCGTCGGTGGTATGGTGGGCGGTGGTATCTTCTCAGTGCTAGGGCTATCTGTCGGCTTGGCTGGACATGCAGCACCGATTGCTTTTGCATTAGGCGGAATTATTGCCTTGTTGACAGGCTGGTCTTATGCACGTCTAGCGCTCACTTTTCGTTCTGATGGGGGTAGTTTTACCTATTTGGAGCACGCCTTTCGGCAACCCAATATCGCTGCATTGGGTGGTTGGTTATTGTTGACTGGATATGTCGGTACGCTGGCGCTGTATGCTTATACGTTTGGTGTATACGGTGCGGTTATGCTGGGTGATGCCGCGCATGGCTCACCCATGCAACATCTACTGGAATCAGGTGTGTTATTGACCTTTCTTGGTGTCAATTTGTACGGCGTAAAGGCGGCAGGTAATACTGAGGATGTGATTGTATTGATTAAAGTGTTGATACTTTCCTTATTTAGTGTGGCAGGGTTATTTTATGTTAAAGCGGATCACCTCTTGCCGGTGTTTAATCAAGGTGAATTGGGCGTGCTAATGGGGGCGGCATTGATTTTTGTCGCCTATGAAGGTTTTGAGCTGATCCCCAATGCGGTGAATGAAATGAAGGATCCTGAACGAAACTTACCTCGAGCGATTATGTTTTCGATTTTGATATCTATCGCAATCTATATTCTGGTCTCACTGGTCGCTGTGGGTAATCTGTTGCCTGCTGAAATTGTTAAATATAAAGAATATGCGCTAGCTGTCGCGGCGAAACCTTTTCTGGGTCATGCCGGTTTCGTACTCATCGGTATCGGTGCTTTGTTATCAACCGCTTCAGCGATTAATGCAACGTTATTTGGTACCGCACGGTTGGGGAAAGTGATGGCGGAAGATAAGGCGTTACCGCATGCTTTTTCGATCAAAGAACGAACCCGAGATATTCCGTGGGTCAGTTTATGTATTATTTCTAGCATCACACTGGTATTTGTTAATATGGGTAATTTGACCATCATCTCGTCCTTTGCCAGTTCAACCTTTTTATTGATTTTTTCCAGTATTAACTTTGCAGCATTTAGATTACGTCAGCGGATCGGAATTACTACGATGGTGCCTTTGATCGGTATGCTGTTGTGTCTGGCATCATGGTTGGTACTTTGTAGCTATCTATGGAAACACAGTTATAATAGTTTGATATGGATTGCAGTATTTTATACTGGGGTTACACTATTGGAGTTATTGTTCAACCAAAGAAGTCGATTTTCGGTCACGAAGAATA
>JASFYW010000113.1:0-4327 GCA_045046865.1 Woeseiaceae bacterium
CTGTTTTTGAAAACCAATGCTCCTCTGCAACCCTTACCAGTTCTGGCCTGTAGAGGCCTGTGCGACATTTGGCGGGGATGTCCCCAGTACCCCAAGATGATAAAACATGGAACAAAAAATTACGTACTTTTTGTAGAGAAAATAAAACCTGGTTAACGGATTATTCTTTATTTATAGCGTTAAAAAATATTCACAATGGCCTGTCATGGAATCAATGGCCAGAACCATTGTCTTTGCGAGAACTACCTTCTATAGAGACTGCAAAATCTAAATATTCAGATCAGATATCGTTAATAGAATTTGAGCAATTTATTTTTTTTACTCAATGGCAGGAGTTAAAAGCTTACGCTAACTCTAAAAATGTATATTTGTTTGGTGATATGCCCATATTTGTCGCCTATGATAGTGTGGATGTTTGGGCTTACAGGGATAATTTTCTTCTTGATGAAAAAGGAAAGGCTAAATTTGTTGCTGGTGTGCCTCCCGATGCATTTTCTACAACAGGGCAGAGGTGGGGTAATCCACTTTACAACTGGAAATATATGCAGTCTCAAAACTTTAGCTGGTGGATACAGCGTTTCACTATACAGATAAACCTGTTTGATTTAATTAGAATTGATCATTTTAGAGGGCTTGAAGCTTGCTGGCATATTCCAGCAGAAGAAGAGACAGCACAAATAGGTGAGTGGATAAAAAGCCTTGGTTATGAACTACTTGAAGCGCTTAATAAAAACTTTAAATCCCTCCCCTTAATAGTAGAAGACTTAGGCTTAATTACCAAAGAGGTTTCTAAACTAAGAGATAACTTCTCACTCCCAGGAATGAATGTAATGCAATTTGCATTTGATGGTAATAATGATAATCCTTACCTTCATCACAATCACCAGAAAATGTCCGTTGTATACACAGGCACACATGATAACGATACTTCTCTGGGATGGTATAAAAACCTTAACAAAACAGGAAAGCTGCACTTACATAATTATTTAGGGTTAAATGCATCAGACGAACTGGATATGCCATGGGTCTTTAATCGTATGGCACTGGCATCAGTTGCTAACCTTGCAATTTTACCTATGCAGGATATTTTATCTCTGGACTCATCACATAGAATGAATATCCCAGGCACTACAAAAGATAACTGGAACTGGCGCTTTAAATGGCAACAACTCTGGCCCAGTTTATCTAACGACTTAAAAAAGTTAAATAGCTTATATTGCAGAAGCAGCAACTAAATTTATTAAAACTTTAAAGCCATAACATAAACCCTGTTTCCATAGGATGACTAAGGAATTTATGAAATGGAATTATTCGTATTTTATAATAGTTAACTCCCGAACTATCGGGCTGTAAATCTATCGAGAATAAATGTGAATCTTCGTATTCGCCAATATGTTTAAGCCTGTTAATTTTGGCATTAATAAACTCATTGTCTTCTTCACTATCTACAATACATTCAACTGCCACATCTATAGGCTTTAATCCGTTTAGATTTACTTTTATCTGTATATTTAAAGCTTCACCATCATTAATTACAGATTTGTTATCATCAATTCTTTCAAAGCTTATACCTGTCCAGAATTTTTTAATTTTAATCTTCCATTGAGCCAGTTCTTTTGCTGCTGCATAGTCATCACGTTTAAATTTATCATATTGTGCACAGGCAGGGGTATAGAGATTTTTTACATAATCCATAACCATACGAGATGCATTAAATCTTGGTATACAGGATTTCATTGAGTTTTTAGATAATTTAATCCATTCTTTAGAGTAGCCCTGTTTACCCCGTTTATAGAAAGTGGGGATGATCTCGTATTCCAGTATTTCGAGTAATTCGTTTGCTTCTTCTCTATCTCGAATTGCCGGATTAGTTTCAGTACTATGAGGTGCGATACCCCAGCCATTCTCGCCATTAAATCCTTCACCCCACCAACCATCTAGCAGGCTTAAATTCAACACTCCATTAATAGCCGCTTTCTGTCCTGAGGTACCACTTGCTTCCATTGGATATTCTGGCGTGTTAATCCATACATCCACACCAGGTACCTTGCCATAGCCATGTTATATCCTTCTAATAATATTATTTTGCCTAAAAATTCAGGCTTAAACGCAAGCTCCTGTATTTTACGAATCAGGTCCTGGCCAGGTTCATCTTTAGGATGCGCCTTACCTGCAAAAACTAAAATCACGGGTCGTTCCGGGGAGTTTAAAAGGCGGGACAGGCGTTGCGGGTCAGATAATAAAAGGGTGGCTCTTTTATAAGTTGCAAATCGCCGCGCAAAACCTAAAACCAGAACGTCCGTTTCTGGATGATTAATATATTGAGTTACTCTACGTGTAAGTGCCTGGTTGTTGTGGTTACGACCATAACGTTTAACCGTACGCTTATATATATCATCCAGCATCTGAGTTTTTAATTCCTGCCTGATACTCCAGAAACTATGGTCAGGTATATTGTCTATGCACTCCCAGTAATCATTATCAAGTAACTTATTACGCCATTCACGAAAGCGCATATCGAATATATTTAGCCATTCTTTTGCCAGAAAAGTAGGCGCATGTACTCCATTCGTTACATAGGTAATAGGGTTTTCATTTGCTGATACCTGTGGCCAGATATAACTTTCCATATTAGAGGCAACAGCACCATGTATACGGCTTACGCCATTATGAAAACGTGACCCGTGTAAAGCAAATGTTGTCATATTGAAATTATTCAAAGCAATTGGAGACTCACCTAACAGCATTAAATCATCAAAATTAATTTCGTGCTGACTACAGTACTCATTAAAATATTCCTGCATCAAATTTATATCAAAAATATCATGCCCCGCGGGTACAGGGGTATGAGTTGTAAATACAGTACCGCTGGCTACCTGCTCCATAGCACTTGAAAAATCCATTTCACTGGAGAGTATTTCACGACAGCGTTCAATAATTTGAAAAGCAGCGTGGCCTTCATTAATATGCCAGGCCGTTGGCTTAAGATCCAGCTCTCGAATAAGTCTAACACCCCCTATACCCAGTACTATTTCCTGTTGAATTCGCGTGGTTTTATCTCCCCCATAGAGTTGAAAAGTAATTTTACGATCCGCATCATTATTCTCAGCAACGTTACTATCTAAAAAATACATCGTTGTATGACCGGCTTTTGCCATCCATGTTTTTAATTTAAATTGCCGATTAGCTATCTGAACAGTAATAATAATTTTCTCACCATTATTATTTACCGCGGGTACAATAGGCAGCTCACTAAAGCGTGTGGTGTTATAGGTGGCGATCTGGTTACCAGTGCTGTCAATTTCCTGTTCAAAATATCCCTGTCGGTAGAGCAAACCAATAGCAACAAAAGGCACGCCAAGGTCACTTACAGCCTTACAGTAATCTCCAGCGAGAATACCCAATCCTCCTGAATAAATAGGGAAGCTTTCATGCAGCCCAAATTCTGCACAAAAATAGGCAATCAAATCATTATCTACATCAAGATACTCATCAATCTCATGATGTGTATTCTTTGCAAGGTATGACGCAAAGCTGGAAATGACACGTGAGTACTCTTCCATAAAAACATTATCTTTTAATGCTTTCTCAAGGGTGTTTTGAGATACCCTGTGTAAAAACTGTTTAGGGTTATGATTACACTGTTCCCATAACTTATGTTCAATTATATAAGCGATATCTCTGAGAGATATTATTTGTTATTTATAAATAATATTTTAATGAAATTACCAATTAAATAACTATACTGAATTGATAAATTACAGGATAAATAATGACTCAAGTATCACAACAACCTACCTGGCTAAAATTACAATTGCATTATGAATACATGAGAAATATTCATATGCGGGACATGTTTGATAGCAATCCCCAGCGATTTGAATAATTTTCTTTAAAATTAAATGATATCCTTTTTGATTATTCTAAAAATAGAGTTTCTACAGATACAATGAAGTTACTAACGCAGTTAGCAAAAGATTGTGATTTACAAAGCTGGATTGATAAAATGTTTAACGGAGAAAAAATAAATCACACAGAGCAACGCGCGGTATTTCATGTAGCATTAAGAAGCTGTCCCCCCTTTAGTAGTAAACCTATGAAAATTGATGGCAAAGATGTTATGCCTGAAGTTTGTAGTGAATTAAAGCGCGTTAAAATTTTAGCAGAATCCATACGTAGCAGAAGCTGGTTAGGTGTAAGAGATCAACCCATTACCGATGTTGTTAATATAGGAATAGGAGGGTCGCATCTTGGCCCATTAATGGCAACAGAAGCACTTAGACCCTATGCACTACATGATTTAAATATTCATTACGTATGTAATATT
>JASFYW010000114.1:0-18187 GCA_045046865.1 Woeseiaceae bacterium
TGATTACTGATCGTAAACCGACATCAGCGTTTTTAATTCATCAAGGACTTGTTGGGACTCTTCTTTACTCAAGTCATTCGTTAACGCCACTTGATGCCCTGATTCAAGACTTTGGATAGAGGCGCGCACAGCTTCACAGCCCGCTTCACACACCGCTTCAATTCGTTCATTTATTTTTAGGGAAGATGTAGGCATAAACTAATGAGTGGGGGTTAGTTAGAAATGGTGGCCGGACCTGGAATCGAACCAGGGACACGAGGATTTTCAATCCTCTGCTCTACCGACTGAGCTATCCGGCCAATATCATATCGCTTGAAACTGCTGCTGCTATGAGCGGCGTATTAGACGCGATCACGGGCTATTCGTCAAGTCGATTATTCGGGTGTATAGCCATCAACGGTTGCAGAACCTTCGCCAAAGAAGAATTTTTCCATTTCATCGACTAGAAATTGGCGGTGTTTTGGATCCATTGGGCTCAGCTTATTTTCATTCATCAGCATGGTTTGCTGTTGCATCCATTTTTTCCAGCCTTCTTTGCTGACGCTGGCAAGGATACGTTGGCCAATTTCACCCGGATACGGTGCTCTATCAAGCCCTTCAGCCTGTTCTTTTAAAATAATGCAGTTGACCATTTCGCCCATGGGGGACTCCTATATGCTCTTTAGTAATTTCACCACGGGGGCAGGTAGCCCCAGTGATTTTGGTTGCTGAGTGTTATACCAGACTCTTTTCTCCGCTTCCATCACAAGATTTGCAGGGGCTTTTACCTGACAATGAATAGGGGTGATATCGAGGTGAAAATGGCTAAAAGTATGGCGAAAAACCGCTTGGGTTTGGGTGCTTTTAATTGTGAGACCGAGTGTTTTTTGCGCCCATGTTTCGAGATCATCATCATTTTCAAGAGAATATTCGGGCAAGCTCCACAAACCGCCCCATAAGCCAACGGGAGGCCGCTGTTGTAGCAATATATTGCCAACATGATTTTGTAAAATTAGCATCTGTGTCGCTTTCACTGGAAGGACAGCACGTTTTTTTGGGGTAGGAAATGCGGTGACACGGTCTTGTTCAAAGGCGAGGCAGCCGGACTGAATGGGGCATTGCTGGCAGATGGGTTTGCGCGCACAGATTGTTGCACCTAAATCCATAATGGCTTGGGTATAATTGGTGAGATCCTCTTTCGGTGTGAGGGATTCGGCATATTGCCAAAGTTGGTTTTCAACTTTTTTATGGCCGGGCCAGCCTTCGATCGCAAAATATCGACTGAGCACGCGTTTGACGTTGCCATCTAAAATGGCATGACGTAGACCTAGTGCTTGAGCCAATACGGCAGCGGCAGTCGAACGACCAATACCGGGCAAAGCTAAAAGTGCATCGAAGTCAGTAGGGAATTCGCCCTGATGTTCGTCACGAATTATTTGTGCGGCTTTATGTAAATTACGCGCTCGTGCGTAATAACCTAAGCCCGTCCATAAATGTAATACGCCGTCTTGTTCGGCATTCGCTAGCGAGAGAACATCGGGATATTGCGACATAAAACGCTCAAAGAAACCGATGACGGTGACGACTTGTGTTTGCTGCAACATGATTTCAGAAACCCAAACACGGTATAAAGAACGATCTTGTTGCCACGGAAGATCATGCCTGCCATGTTTCGCATACCACTGTAAAAGTTTTTCACTAAAAGAAGCTGAAGTGTTTCGTTTAGATGACATAAATAAACGGTAATTAAAATTTAAACAGGTTTTTGAGTTTATTTTCTAATTTCTTTTTAAGATCGTCTTTCATTTTTTGTTCTTTCTTTTTAAGTTCGTTATTAATTTTTGCTTTGACTTTGTTCTGTTGTTTTTTAAGTTCCTTTTTAAAAACAGCATTCAGAGCTTTTTTATAATCAACGTCGATCGAAGGTTTGTCAAAGGAACCACTAATTAAAATACCTAAAGGAATGACCGTCATGTCTTCAAAACGTTTTTTTGCTGCAATGGAGGTTGATGAGGTGAATTTTACCGATGCAACATAGTTAATTTTTTCTTTAACAAGATCTACTTTGCCATGACCAATAATACGTGAAAGCGGTGTGGCGGCGCGTAAGTCTTTATTCGTCAGGATGCCATTTTTAATGATGGCGCTTGCGGTTAAGTTGGCAATTTTTGTTGCGGCATTTTTCGGTACAGGTGGAGGTGTTTTTCTTTTGAGTTTAGCTTCTAATACTTTTTGTTGATGGTGAATATCAAAGCCTTTTAATGTCGCGTCACGGAGTTGAATTTTTAGTTTACCGTTGAGGTGTTTTTTAATTTGAGACAAGGTGATGCCTTGCGTTGAAATATTCGCTTTTATGCTGGCCAATCCTTTGAGTTTATCTTTTTTAATAAAATCATTAAGCAACTTGCCGGCCTGAATATTTTGAATATTCAAGTATGCTTGTAACGAGGCTGTTTGTTTTTTTGTTTGAATAGCCAGGTCGCTGTTAATGGTGGCATTGTAACCGTGAAGGGTTAACGGCTTGATACGTAGGTTGCCTTGTTTCGAATGAGAAACGAGGTGAAGTTTTTCCCAGTGGGTGTTTTTTATTTGCAGTTGGCCTATTTTAATGTCCGCATCTAAGTTAACGGCGTTGAGTAATGCGAGAGGGATTAAAGCGGCTTCTGCTGTAGAACGGTTGGTTTTATTTTTATTGTCTGGCTTTTTATTGCCTTTGGTCGGCTTAGATTCTGGTGGTAAGTAACTATCTATATTGATCTTATCAATGCTCACCGTTGCATTGGCATAAAGAGGTTCAAGTTGAATATTGGCTTTTGCTTTTAACTGAGTTGAATCAAGTTGCAGCGTCATATTCGAAAGTAAAATTTTATTGAGGTTGCCCTTCACATCAAAGGAACTGCTTAGCTTTGTTAATGCGGTGCTGCTTGCCATTTTAGGTAGCGTAATATTAAAGCGCGTGCTTAAAGAGCGTGGGTTAAAAGAAGGGATATTGATGTGCGTATTGAATTGAGGTTGCGTTAATATATTTTGCGCAGAAATACGCGCCTTGATGTTGATATCATTTTCAAGAATATGCAGTTGTTTAATATTGAGTGTTTGTTTGTTTAAATTAATTTGAATTAATTCACTGCGCAATTCTGGAGAAAGAAGCGACGTGGAACTGGCAAGTTTTAACTGTGATGTTATTGTCGTATCCATCAGCACAAGCTGTTTAAAACTTGGTTCAAATTTGATAAAGGTGTTGAGTGAAATATCAGCCTTTAAGTTTTTGTCTTTAAAGTTGAGTTGCAACTCAAAGGGTATACGGCTGTTAGGTTTTATTTGTCCAATGCGAAGCTGAATAATTTCTGCAGCGAATTTCTGCTGGGTGCTTTCATCATCCCAGTTGAAATTGGCATTTTTTATATGAATGCCATTTAAAGCAAAAGCACCGAGTACGAAAGCAGGCTTTACTTCTTTGTTCTTGATCGCTTTAGTTTTTGATGCATTGTTAGAAGATTTGGTTTTATTATTAAGTAGATCATCCCAATTAGTGACGCCTTTTTTATTTTTAGCCAAGTTCAAGGTTAAACCTTCGATGATTAACGTATCGGCTTCGAGTTTTTGTTGAAATAAAGGCCATAATTTTGCACGGACTTGTAAGTGCTCCATTTTAGCAAACGGGCGTTCGCCAAAACCGTTCGTATTACTGATTTCTATTTTTCCTAGCTCAAGACCAACCCAAGGAAATAAAGATAAAGAGATATCGCCAGGAATAACCATTGTTCGACCGGTGTGTTCTTTGGCTAAGGCAATTACGTCACTTTTATAATCATTGGGATTGAAGGCTAAAAGTAGGCCGATGGCGACGACAAGGATAAGTAAGACACTGGCGGCAAAAAGCTTAATCAGTATTTTCATGGTATAGCATTCTCAAAATAAGGCGATATTTTAGTATAGCGTGTTTTAAAATGGCATGTTAATTCACTTGAATTTTGTGTGAAAGCATTTGATACTCATTAGTTCATATCACTATGGAACCTACACATTGCAAGTACGTCGATACTTTAATTTAACCAAGGCAAGTCAACTGCTCATATTTGCAGCAATATTATTACCCATGCAGGCGTTGAGTCAAAATCGCTTTTATGTAGGCACGAGTCTTATTGCTTTTGATTACACTGAATTTGATGATAAGGATATTTTTTTAGATGGTGAAAAAGGTTTTATTCCGGGTGTGATTTTGGCTTGGTCGCATGAGAAAAATCATTATTTTTCAGAGTGGCAAGGTCAATTTAATTACAATCAAATTAAATATGATGGTCAAACACAATCAGGCACGCCGTTAATCGCAACATCTGATGCTGCCATTTTGGATACGCATTTTAAGTTAGGTCGAAACTTTAATGATGATTATGGCCGTAGTCATGCTTTATACATGGGCGTGGGTTACCGTTATTGGTATCGAAATATTCGTCCATCAATAGATAGCCAAGGCAACCTTGTTGCAGGGCTATTAGAAAGGTATTACTGGCAATATTATTTATTGGGTTATGGCGTAAAATTTCAGGCATCGCAAAATACGAAAGTAGGGCTAGATTTTCGTTTAACCAAAATGGTTAATGCAAAGATGGATGTGGATTTTTTAGGTTTTAAAAATTACGATAACACGCAAGTCGATCTAGGCAATAAGGTGGGGGCGCGTCTTGCGGTGCCCATTGAAATACAAATGCGTCGCAATTCATTTTTTATTACGCCATATTATGAAATAATAGATATAGGGAAGAGTAACTCCGTTCGTGTTACTGTAGATGGAGTGCCTATTAATACAACGATTCATGAACCGCGAAGCGAAACACGAAATGTAGGCATTGAATTTACATGGGGCTGGTAAAGGTGAGCCATGTTTAAACGTTAGGATAAAAATAAGTATGAATAAGAGCAGTATGAAACAAACAGGTTTTACTTTGATTGAAATTATGGTCGTCGTGGTTATCCTTGGTATTTTAGCAGCGGCCGTTGTGCCAAAAATTATGAGCCGTCCAGAACAGGCGCGTATTGAAAAAGCAAAACATGATATTGGTGCTTTTGAAAGTGCACTGAATATTTATAAGCTAGATAATTACCAATACCCCAGTACCGACCAAGGCTTAGAGTCTTTAGTCAGTAAACCTTCTGGTTCACCACAACCCAGAAATTATAAACGCGGTGGTTACGTTAAAAAGTTGAATAAAGATCCTTGGGGGCAAGATTACCTTTATCTTTTCCCTGGTACGCACACAGACTTAGATTTATATTCATTAGGGCCAGACGGCCAACCCAGTGATGATGATATTGGTAACTGGAATATTGAATAAGAGAAGTCAGAAGTCGTTAATACCTGTCATTGCGAAGGAACAAAGTGACTGCGGCAATCTCAGGCTACAGCGCACTCATTATGAGATTGCCACGCTGCGCTCACAATGACAGGTTTAACCTCTAGGCTTTCAAGCCGTTTATTTATAGTGCCAATAATTAAGAGTACATCCCATCAATTTGTTTTTGATAAGCCTCAATCACTTTAGGACGTTTAACTTTCAGTGTTGGTGTCATCAAGCCATTTTCAATCGTCCATGGTTGTAATGACAGCGAAACCCTGCGTACTTTGGCATAGCCAGGGAAGTCATGTAATGCTTTAGCAATAATTTTTTGCATGCCTGACATGAGTTTTTTATTTTTCAAACTTTCAGGGTCAAGTGGATCAAGGCCATAGCTCTGTGCAACTTGAGGCCATACCTCACCATTTAAAACGATTAAGGCACTAAGATAGGATTTTCCTTCACCCACAATCAAAGCCTGATCAAACTCTTGCTGTAATGTAATCGCCAGCTCCATATCCACCGGTGGGATTTTTTCACCGTTAGATAAAATCAAAATATCTTTAATGCGGCCCGTGATATAAACCATACGATTATCGATGCGCGCTTTGTCTCCCGTATGTAACCAGCCATCCTCAGAAATAATTTCACTGGTAGCTTGATGATTATTCCAATAACCCATCATCACTACAGGACCTTTGATTAAGAGCTCATCATTTTCACCAATACGTAAATCAACGCCGGGCATTATTTCACCCACGCTGGAAGGAATATTGATTTTAAAATTGTTCATTGTGACGGCAGGACTTGTTTCGGTCATGCCATAACCTTGAAAAATATTAATGCCTAAGCCAACAAATGTTTTAGCAACGGTTTCGGGTAATGCCGCGCCACCTGATGCTGCTATGCGTAAGTTACCGCCGAGAAGTTGTTGTACTTTTGTACCAATAATTTTATTTAAGATGGGGTTGAAGATAATGACGGGATGAAACCAGCCGGTTTTTTGTTTAAACTGAAAATGTTTCCAGCCCACATAAACGGCAAAGCGAAACATTGAGCGCGAAACGATGGATTGTTTGGCGAGCTTCTGATGCATTTTGTCGTAAAAACGCTCGAATATTCGCGGTACCGTGGCGATAATAGAAGGTTTAATGGTTTGAAAATCTTCGGCCAATGTTTGTGTTGAACGTGCAAAACTGACTTTAGCGCCAGCCATCATGGGCACGTAATAACCGATGGTGCGTTCATACATGTGAGATAACGGTAAGAAGGATAAAAATTCTAAGCTGTGTGGGTCATCAATATTAATGCTCTTCAGCAGCGATTCCGAATCAAATAAAATATTGAGATGGCTTAACATCACGCCTTTAGGCCGGCCGGTTGTGCCTGAGGTATAAACAATTGTAGCGAGCTTTTTTGGATCCCCGCCGCGTTCTTGTAAATGAACTGGCTGAGCAGGCAACCATGTATCGGTGGCGCTTAGCTTTGGATCAGAATTATCATGATCATTATTTAAAAGTACCACGCGATGCAATTGCGCATCTTCATCTAGGTGAACCGAGACATCTTGCCATTGTTTGTCATCATTGACCAAGAGGACTTTAACGCCAGCGTCTTGAAGAATATAAGCAACATTATCAGGTCGGTCATCCACATAGAGCGGCACGATAACAAGGCCAAGGCCTAAGGCGGCTTGCTCAAAGGCAATCCATTCAATGCAGTTTTTTAGCTGAATGGCGACACGGTCACCCTTCACTAAGTCCTCATTTTGTAGCCCTTGCTGCCAACGGCTGGTGAGCTCTGCCATCTCCTTCCATGTGACTTCGGGCCACGTTTTAGTTTCGCGGTCAAAATAACGGTAAGCCATTCGGTCGGGCGAGGTCAGGCAACGGATACGAAATAACCTGTCGAGTGTACCGGCCGTGTTGCAAGGAATTAGCTGTGGTAGAATTCGCATAATAGAGTACTTTTTTATTTTAAGATGGCTTAGAGCATATCGCATTTCTAAAAGCCCATCGACCTGTTTATAGGAATTAGCATGCAAATAATAGTTAATGGTGATCAGTGCGACGTTTCAGATGGCTTGACTGCAGAACAGTTGGTTTCAGATATGAATATCACTGGCAGACGTATCGCAATGGAAGTGAATTTAGAAATCGTGCCGCGCAGTCTTTATGCTAAACACACCTTCAATGCAGGTGACAAAATTGAAATTGTTCATGCCGTGGGTGGCGGTTAAAAATTTATCGCACATCATTTAGATCGTAACAAAAAATTATTTTGAGATTGGAAAAAAAGAATGACAGACATAACAAAAGATTCACCTTTAATTATTGCTGGTAAAGAATATTCATCTCGCTTGCTAGTGGGATCAGGTAAGTATAAAGACAATGAAGAAACACGATTGGCTACAGAAGCCAGTGGTGCAGAAATTATTACCGTGGCGGTGCGTCGCAGTAATATCGGTCAAAAGCCTGATGAACCTAACTTGCTTGATGCCATTCCACCGGAAAAATATACCATCTTGCCAAACACAGCCATGTGTTACTCGGTTGATGATGCGGTGCGTACTTGCCGTTTAGCGCGTGAGTTATTAGATGGACATAACTTAGTGAAGCTTGAAGTCTTGGCTGATGAAAAAACATTGTATCCCGATGTAATGAAAACATTAAAAGCCGCTGAAATTTTAATTAAAGAAAATTTTGAGGTGATGGTCTATACCACGGACGATTTAACCATAGCTAAAGAATTAGAATCAATGGGTTGTGTCGCTGTCATGCCGCTTGCTGCGCCTATCGGTTCAGGTTTAGGTGTGCAAAATCCGTATGCGATTCGTTTTATTATAGAAGAGCTTAGTGTGCCCGTATTAATTGATGCGGGTGTTGGTACAGCATCTGATGCTGCGTTTGCTATGGAGTTAGGTTGTGATGGCGTGTTAATGAACAGCGCGATTGCTGCTGCAAAAAATCCTATCCTTATGGCTTCATCCATGAAAAAAGCGATTGAAGCCGGACGTGAAGCCTTTTTAGCTGGACGCATGCCACGTAAACGTTATGCTAGTGCTTCATCACCTGTTGATGGAACATTTTTCTAACCGTCGACCTTAGTTGTAAATTTTTTTTATGTCTGAAGAAAACCCTATTATGCGACGTATTCGTTCTTTTGTTAAACGTGAAGGTCGTTTAACACTAGGACAAGAACGCGCATTAGAAAATTTATTCCCTCTATACGGTTTACCCTTTCAAGAAACCCCGCTGGATTTAGATCATGTTTTTAAACGTACTGCTCCTCGTATTTTAGAAATTGGCTTTGGTAATGGCTCGTCGCTTTCTGAAATGGCACGAAATAATCCAAAGCAAGATTACCTTGGTATCGAAGTACATCGTCCGGGTGTGGGTAATTTATTAAAGCAAATAGAAGAAATGTCTTTAACGAACTTACGCGTCAGCAATGATGATGCTGTCGATGTGTTAAATAAAATGATCGATAACGCATCACTCGATGCGGTGTATTTATTTTTTGCAGACCCTTGGCATAAATCACGTCATTACAAACGTCGCATCGTACAAAATGATTTTGTTGCCTTGTTACGAAAAAAATTAAAAGTCGGCGGCGTATTTCATATGGCTACCGACTGGGAAGATTATGCAAAACATATGATGCGTGTTATGAATCAATCAGAAGGTTTTGAAAATACAGCAGGTAAAGACCAATATTTACCTCGGCCTGAATATCGCCCTGTAACAAAATTTGAAAAACGCGGCCAACGTTTAGGCCATGGTGTATGGGATTTGATCTTTAAAAAAATATGAGAACAACAAAACAATCGGACCCCGACAAATTGGTCAAAAAACACGAATCACTAACACACTCTGATGCCGTAAAAGTTGTCTCACACGTACAACGGGATAAAGCCGAATGGGTTTTAAATACGGTTATGATAGAAGATTGTGATGTGCCTTTTAAATATAAAAGAAAACAGCAGTATCAATCATTAAAAGGGGCGAGGGTTAATATTACTTATTATCCCACTGTCGAAGTGGTTGCAGGTATGCAGTTTGAAATTATGACTGTGGTGCGTATAAAAAAATCTTAATCATTCCATAACCAAGCAGCACCGCGTACGCCACTGGAATCTCCATGCAGAGGAGGCACGAGTTTGGTTGAAACGTGATCTGAAAAAATAAACTCCTCCCATATCTTAGGTACATCAGTATAAAGTTGTTTTATATTTGACATGCCACCACCCAAGACGATCACTTCGGGATCAAGTACATTAATTATCGTGGCTAAACTTTTAGCTAATCGAAAAGAATAACGTCTAAGAGTTGATAACGCATATTCATTTCCTTGTTCAGCTTGAATCACAATCTCCTTGGCTGATGTTGGAGCAATTAATTTATTAGTTAAGAGATGATCCTTAACAAAGCTGGGGCCGCTTAACCATGTTTCTATGCAGCCCGTTTTACCGCAATAACACTCTCTTCCTGGAAGTTCATTTTCATTTGGCCAAGGTAAAGGGTTATGTCCCCATTCACCTGCAATGGCATTTGCTCCAATAAGAGATTGTCCGCGAATAAAAATACCGCCGCCTGTACCTGTTCCTATAATCACACCAAAGGCAGTGCTCGCCCCTTTTGCCGAACCATCGGTGGCTTCTGAAACAACAAAACAGTTCGCATCATTTTCTATTTTTATTTTTCGTTCAAGACGCGCCTCAAGATCAGCTTGTAATGGCATGCCGATTAAGCATGTCGAGTTCGCATTTTTTACTAAGTGAGTTTGTGGTGAGATTGTTCCGGGTATACCCATACCCACAGAACCATCGCTATTTGTAACAGACTCTATTTCACAAACGAGATCAACAATGGCTGTTAAGGTATCTTGGTAATTTTCTTGCGGGGTATTAACGCGTTTGCGAAAGAGCTCTTTGCCGGCGCTATCGAGTGCAATGCCTTCTATTTTTGTCCCACCAAGATCAATACCAATGCGCATATAAAAAACCGACTCTATTTTAAATAGTTAAAGTAACTCAGTATCTTCGTGGCTATAGGCAGGAGAACACATACACAGAATATGCAGCGGTGTGCTGCCGGTATTTTTTATATTATGTGCAGTGCCGGGTTGAATACATAAAGTGTCTCCCACAGTGACTTCAAATTTCTCACCCCCTAAATACATTAAGCCTTGACCTTGGGTTATATGGTAAAGCTCTTCCGAGAGTTTATGATGATGTTTATGTGTCGTCTGTCCCGGTTTTATAATGGCTTCTGCTAAACTTTGATTTTTATTGCCGTGATATTTTGGGTGCATTAATTCTCTGATTTCAGAATCATCTTTAGTATGATAAGAATAAATATCGGCACAGTGTGTTCGTTGCTTCGTCATATTAGTCTAGAATACGCATTTCTATAATATGGTCAAGTCGTATACAGATATTTTTGCCGGACTCAGTCATAGCACTTAAGTTTTTGTGCATAACTGCTAACTCATATTGGCTGTGCTGTTCACATGAAATAGGATGGTATGTATTTTTGTTTTCCATTTTAGATCATAAATAATTCGAGTAAGTTATTTAAATACTGCCGACCACTATCTGTGGGTTTAATATTTTTTAAACCCCATGTAATCCAACCTTTTTCTTCTGCTTGATGTAATGCTTTTTCTATAATGGAAATAGGTAAGCCGACATGATTATTAAAAACTTCAGTTTCAAAACCATTATTTAAACGCAATGCATTCATCATAAATTCAAAAGAGGCATCTTCGCGCGTTAATATTTTTTCACCCGCGATTCTTTCGATACTTGAAGCTTTGCTTAAATAATCTTGAGGTTGTTTTACTTTCCAGCTGCGCGTTATTTTTTGTTCAGGGGCATTGGTTAACTTTCCATGAGCGCCTGCACCGATGCCAAGATAATCACCAAACTGCCAGTAGTTTAAATTGTGTTGGCACTGAGCATCATTTTTTGCATAGGCCGATATTTCATATTGAGAATAATTGTTTTTCGCGAGGCTTGTTTGACATGCTAACTGCATATCCCATAAATGGTCGTCATCTGGCACGGTAGGGGGATGATGATGAAAAAGAGTATTCGGTTCAATGGTCAGTTGATAATGCGACAAATGCTTTGGTTCTAATGCTATCGCTGTTTCAATATCATCTACGGCTTGAGAGAGAGACTGGTTTGGTAATCCGTACATAAGATCAAGATTAAAACTATTAAAGCCAGCATCATGTGCCATTTCAGCGGCACGAATCGCTTCTTTGCGGCCATGTATACGACCCAGACGTTTTAATTTTTCGTCGTTAAAACTTTGTATACCAATGGATAAGCGATTGATACCAGCATGACTAAATTCATTAAATTTACCCAGCTCTATCGTACCCGGATTCGCTTCCATGGTGATTTCAATATTCGGAGCAAAGGTTAAGCGTGCTCGCAACGCTGAAAGTAATCGATCAATACTTTCAGGGCTAAATAAGCTTGGCGTTCCGCCGCCCATAAAAATACTGCTGATGCTGCGCCCCCAAAATAAAGGCAGCTCTTGCTCGAGATCATTGATTAATGCATCAATGTATTTTTTTTCTTCTAATTTGTTTTTTAATTCATGCGAATTAAAATCACAGTAAGGACATTTTTGTACGCACCAAGGAAAATGGATATACAAAGCAAGAGGTGGAAGAGTTGTGAAATTGAACATAGGTGTAGACTTTGAGATAAGGGTTTAATAAAAGCCTAGTGTATCAAAGCACAGTACGAATAAGTAAAAAGAAGAAAAAACAGAGAGGGAATAAGATCCCTCTCTAATATTACTCAAGGTATGTCGAATGCCCCCAGAGCAAATAAAAGCGTAATAAACTAGAATAAATAATTTAGAAACGTGTACCAACGCCTAAACTAATAACAGTTGGATTGATTTTAACTTCTGAAGTACCTAAATCAGTCGTCGCTGTTGTTTCAATATTTATATAACGAATATCCGCATTAAAAAACCAATTTTTATTTATATCTACATCTACACCGGCTTGAACTGCAAGGCCTAAAGAACTATCCAGTTTTAATGAAGTGATTGTGTTGGTCGCTTTCTCACTGAAAAATACGGTGTAATTAATGCCTGCACCAACATATGGGCGAACGCTAGCTTTTGGTTTAAAGTGATATTGAATGCTAAATGTTGGTGGTAATTGTTTTGTTTCACCTACTTTTCCTAAACCTGCAAGTGCACCTGTCCCCACTATGTCATGTGAAAAGGGGGTTGCAGCCAAAAGTTCAAGTGCCACATTATCTTTAATCATATAACTGATGTTAGCAAATGCCTGGGTATCATCTTCTACGCCGACAGTTGCTGTAGGGCCAACACCAGATAACCCTGTACTACTATCATCTGGGCTAACATTGACAACACCATATCGAACTAGCCAATCACCTTTTTCAACAGCAAGAGCTGATACCGAAGTAAGTGCTAAAACTCCTGCTATAGACACATTTATTAGATTTTTTATAAATGATTTTTTCATTTTATTTCTCGCCTTTAAGTAATTAACAATATGCTAATACTCTAGTGTTTGGTGCCTTGAGATCTTGATCTAGATCAAGATCTTGCAATAAAAAAAAGTGATTGAAATGGCTCAAATAAATCGCAATAAAATTTTTATAATTGCGTCATGATAGGGATACCGTGATTAACTTATAATTTAAAAGTGATGAAAGAATATTTAGAAGCTTCAGAATATATTGATTGCGATCACCCAGAGATTATTACTTTGGCAAAAAAACTTGCTGAAAATAAGCGGGGTGATGTGGGGATTGCAAAAAATTGCTTTGAATGGGTGCGTGACGAAATAAAGCATAGTTGGGATTTAAAAATAAACAAAGTTACGTGTAAAGCATCAGAAGTGTTACAGCATGGTACGGGGTATTGTTATGCTAAAAGTCATTTGCTTGCGGCTTTGTTACGTGCGAATAACATACCAGCAGGATTATGTTATCAGCGTCTTAGTATTTATGACGATGGCGCACCGTATAGCTTGCATGGTTTGAATACGGTCTACCTAAAAGATTTTGGCTGGTATCGTGTTGATGCTAGAGGTAATAAAAAAGGTATTAATGCACAGTTTTTACCGCCGCATGAGCAGCTTGCCTTTTCAATTAATGAAGATAATGAAATAGATTTTTCTGAAGTTTTGGTTAAACCCAATGCGATGGTGGTTGGTGTGTTAACCAAATATCAGAATATCAAAGATGTGTTTAATAACTTACCTGATGCGATTAAGTTATAGTTCAATTTAATTAAAGCGCCTTTACCAGATCAAGAATTTTTTCTGCGTGACCTTCAGGGCTGACACCATATTCTACGTAAGCAAGCTTACCTTCTTTATTAATAATAAAGGTAGAACGTACAATACCCATTTTTTTAATGCCGTTCTTTTCTTTTTCTTGCCATACTTTGTAGTCTTCACAAACTTTACCATCTGTGTCAGCGAGTAGTTCAACTTTTAAATCAAATTTATTAATAAAGTCTTGATGGCTTTGACAGTCGTCTTTACTAACGCCAATAACAATAGTATCTGCTTGCTTGAAATCATTAATTAATGTGGTGAATTGATTCGCTTCAATTGTGCAACCCGATGTGTCGTCTTTAGGGTAAAAATAAAGGACAATATTTTTTTTGCCTATCAATTCTTCAGAGTTGATCGCATTGTTATTTTGATCGACAGATGAAATCATAGGAGCCGTTTGGTTTTCTTGTAGCATGTTTGAATCCTTTATTGCTGGAGGTTTTTAATTAAATCCACGAGTGCTTTGCCTCGATGACTTAATTTGTTTTTTTGTTCAGAGCTTAATTGTGCAGACGTGCAGTTATGTTCGGGAACATAAAAAATAGGATCATAACCAAAACCATTATCACCCTGTTTTTCTGTTGTGATAATGCCTTCCCACGAACCTTGACAAATGATGGGGGTGGGGTCTTCTGAATGGCGCATATAAACCAACACACATTGAAAGCGTGCCGTGCGTTTTTCTTCTGGCACATCTTTTAGTGCATCTAATAGCTTAAGTAAGTTTTTTTCATCCGTTGCATCTTTACCTGCGTTGGGCATGTCAGAATAACGTGCAGAATAAATTCCCGGCGCACCGTTTAAAAAATCAACTTCTAAACCCGAGTCATCGGCGATGGCAGGTAAACCCGCTATCGCTGATGCATGGCGTGCTTTTATAATCGCATTTTCAACAAAGGTTAAGCCAGTTTCGTCAGCATCTTCAATATTAAACGTGGCTTGCGGCATCACTTCAAAATTTATTGTTGAAAGCATTTCGCCAAATTCACGAAGCTTGCCTTTGTTGTTACTTGCTAAGACTATTTTTTTCATAATTTATTCTTCTAACGCTTCGCGTTGTTTCACAATTAATTCTTTAATTGAGCTTGATGCTAAAGCCAACATTTCAGTTAATTCCGTACTGGTAAAAGGAACATCACCTTCTGCTGTGCCTTGAATCTCTATGAAGCCGCCGCTCTCATCCATGATGATATTCATATCAGTGTCGCAATCAGAATCTTCAATGTAATCTAAATCAGAAACGGGAGTGCCTTTATAAACACCAACCGAGATAGCAGCAATATGACGCGTTAAAGGATTTTTCTTAATCATTTTTGCAGCCAGCATATACTTAATGGCTTCAGCTAAGGCAATATATCCACCTGTAATAGAGGCCGTACGTGTACCGCCATCAGCTTGAATAACATCACAATCAATTGTAATAGAATTTTCACCCAGTGCTTTTAAGTCAATCGCTGCACGTAATGAGCGAGCAATGAGACGTTGAATTTCCATGGTGCGTCCGCCTTGTTTTCCGCGCGCCGCTTCTCGTCCCGTTCGCTTACCTGTTGCACGAGGCAACATACCGTATTCAGCATTTACCCAGCCTTGCCCTTTTCCACGTAAAAACCCAGGAACGCGCTGATCAACTGTGGCAGTACAAATTACTTTAGTATCGCCGAACTCTATTAATACAGAACCTTCTGCATGTTTTGTAAAATTTCGAGTGATGCGAATTTCACGCATTTGTTCGGGCGCTCTACCACTAGGTCGCATGTTATTTCCTTAAAATTATTGTTAAAAAGTGTGGGGTAAAGTGAAACTTAATCGTCCATTTCATCACGATAAAAGTTAAATGCGTCTTCAATTTCTTGTATCGCGCCATCTAAAGGCGAGTCAGGTTTGTTGGATGTATTTTGTTTTTTGTTGGCTGGTTTATTCAGGCTTTGCATTGATGTAACGTTTAATGCCAGCACGGTTGTGTTATCACTTTTGGGGTAACTGCTTTGCTCGGCAAGCGCAGCTAATTTAGATACTGCGTCTTGAACGTTATGTTCAACAAGATTAGCGCCCATTTGTGCGTCATCTAGGGGCTCCCAAAAACCGTCACTACAAAGTAATAATGTGTCACCCTTTTGCAAATCGATACCCTTACTTACGGTAACTTTAGGATCGTTTTCCATTAGGCCAATACATTGCGTGACATAATTTCTCATAGGGTGACTGTCACGTTTTTCTAAACTGATCTCACCTTTTTGATAAAGGTGTTCAACGTATGAATCATCTTGTGTTCGATATAATGAAAGCCCATCACGAAATAAATAAAAACGACTGTCACCCACATGCGCCCACCAAGCTTTTTTATTTTGTATTAAACACAATACAGCGGTAGAGCCAGGTTCAATGGGCGGGTTTTGTTTATTGCCAACAGAGCGGATGGTATGGTGAGCATGGAGAATTAATTTTTTTAACAAACTTTCAGGATCATCAACTGGCATGATTTCATGGCGTAAAGAATGCTCCACGGATTTAACTAATGCATCCGCTGCAATTTCACCGCCAGGCTTTCCACCGAGACCATCGCCTAAAATTAAGACAACACCGGCATGACTTTCCACAACACCAAGACGATCTTGATTATTTTTGCGGTTGCCCAATAAACTAACGCGGCCTATTTCATATTGCATGTCGTTCAAGTTATTCAGCCACGGAATTGATATTGCGTTGATTAAAAGATTTTATATTTTTTAATTTTTCTAATAGAGGATTAACTTTTTGTGGGCGCAACATAGGATCAACCTCCATCGACCAGTCAATAGCCTGAAGTAATTCAGCGGAGTATTTCTTTTTAAATGCATTCACTGCCGGACGCATGGTATCTTTTTCACGGCGTTTAGTTGAAGGTGGAGGAGGTATGCCATCTATACATGCACGCATGGTTGCACCAATGGCATAAATGTCTGTCCATGGGCCAACATAACCACCAGGATCAAGTTGCTCAATGGGAGAAAACCCTGGGGTGATCACTTGGTTTGGTTGGAATTGACGTGAGTGCATCATTTCATGCACTGCGCCAAAATCGAGTAATAAAGGATTAGCACCTGTACACAAGTGAATATTGCCCGGTTTAATATCTAGGTGCAGTAAACCACTGCTATGAATTAATTCTAAGCCTTCAAGCAGAGGAATAAAAACAGCCCCTAATAATGCTTCACTTAAATTGCCTTTATGCTTTTTAATATAAGTTTGTAAGTTCACGCCTTCTTCATAATCCATCACCATATAAACGGTGCCATTGGCGCGGAAAAAATTGCAGACATTAACGATATTAGGGTGTTTGAGGTTGATCAGCGTGCCTGCTTCTTGAAAAAATAAGCGGCGGCCGTGAGCAAAACGTTCTACATTCGCTTCAGTGGTCGGGGTGACGATACTGTTTTCACCACGCGTAGCCAGTTTGCTTGGCATATATTCTTTGATAACAACTTTTTTATCTGTTTTATCGTGTGCTAAATACACAATACTGAAGCCGCCACCGCCGAGAATCCCCTCAATGGTGTAATCATCTATGGTGATGCCTTTTTGTAGTGCTTGTGAAGATCGACTCATATAAATATTATTTTTCGTTAGGGGCTGGAGAGCATCCTAGACTAGCATAGAGGACTTGTTAATACCCATTCTTCGGCAATTTGTCTTTTTATTAGCATATACTTCATATCGGCAGTTTTTGAAAAATCTTAATATAAGGAATAGACCATGACGCTCAGCATGACCGCTTTTTCACGCCAAGAACGCAAAGAAGACTGGGGCACAATGACTCTGGAACTACGCACCGTTAACCATAGGTACTTAGATGTTTCTTTGCGTATGCCTGAAGAGTTTCGGAACTTAGAAACCAAAATAAGAGAAAAAATATCAGCTCAACTTGCGCGCGGTAAAGTCGAAGTCAGCTTACGTTTTTCCAAAAATGAAGCTCAAGCAGGAGATATTATTATCGATAAAGAACTGGTGCAACAAATATCCAATGCCTGCCGAGAAATCGATCATATTCTTTATAACCCAGAATCCACTTCTTCATTAGATATTTTACGTTGGCCGGGCGTGATGACTGCCCCTGAACTCGACAACGCAGCATTAAGTGAAACTCTGTTTGTATTGCTTGATGAAACGCTAAAAGACTTAGTCGCCACACGTTCAAGAGAAGGTGAAAAATTGGCTGCGTTAATTACACAACGCTGTGAATCTATTACTGATGTGATTGCATTAGTAAAAAAACGTCTGCCAGAAATAATGAAAATATGGCATAAAAAATTAACCAAGCGTATTCAGGATATGGATATTGCCATTGATGACAATCGAATCGAACAAGAACTGGTTATTATTGCCCAAAAAACCGACATCGACGAAGAGCTTGATCGCTTAGAAACTCACATCACAGAAGTTGAGCGTGTTTTAAAAGAGACTAAACCCGTCGGCCGACGACTCGATTTTCTTATGCAAGAATTAAATAGAGAAGCCAATACTCTCGGCTCAAAATCGATAGATACAGAAAC
>JASFYW010000115.1:0-21418 GCA_045046865.1 Woeseiaceae bacterium
TTGCTATCGCTCGCAATGACAAGGAAAATAATATGCGTAAAATAATGATATTAAATTCAAAAGGCGGCTGCGGTAAAAGTACCATTGCCACAAGCCTTGCTAGTTATTACGCCTCTTACGAAAAGAAAAAGGTCACCTTGGTTGATTTTGATCCGCAAGGTTCAAGTTTAGATTGGCTTAAAGCTCGGTCGCGAAAACTTCCTGAAATTAAAGGCATCAACGCCATTAAAGAAGTGGTGCGTTTTGCTAAAGACACCGACATTGTTATTATGGATGTCCCTGCACGTATAGAAGGACGAGAACTTGCAAGCTTAGTTAAGCGTGTTGAAACAATTATTATTCCTGTCCTACCTTCTCCGATTGATATTCGCGCTGCGGCAAATTTTATAAAAGAACTGTTAACCAATGGCCGTGTTTCAAGAAAAGAAACCAAGGTTGCTGTTGTGGCTAATCGAGTGCGTGAAAATACCTTAAGCTATCATGCGTTATATGCGTTCTTAAAAAAATTAAAAATTCCTTTTATTGCTACCTTGCGTGACACACAAAACTATATTCATGCCGAAGATCAAGGTGTGGGTATTTTTGAAATGCCTCCCTCTAAAGTTTGGCAAGATCTAGAACAGTGGGATGCCATCGTTAAATGGTTAAGAAGTAAACGTAGTCGCGCAGATTGAATTAGAGATCGCTATTATCTTTAAGATTTAATTCACATGCTTTCAAACCTTCTTCAAGTGTTGGGTACAACAGCGTCACTCCCAACTCCTTCATCATTTTTGTATTATCCATGCGCCGTGATTCTTTTAAGTAAGACAACATTCCTTTGCTGATCGTTTGTTCTGCTTCATCCCAGTCTACCAAGGGTGGTCGTGGTAGCTGAGTAAAGTCTGCAATGGTATTAAAGTACGCGGTCATATTACTGTCTGTACCATCGCTCACATTATAAATTTTTCCGAAAGCAACCTCCTTTGCTGCAGCAACACAAACTTGTGCTAAGTCATCAGCATGTATGCGATTAGTGTGTGGAGATAAATTTTCATGCAGCATCGGTATGCCGTCTTTTAATCGTTGCAGGGGCAAACGGTTTGGCCCATAAATGCCGCCAACACGTAATACCGTGAGAGAAACATTTGTTAGTTCACACCACTGGCGTAGTTGTTCTTCTGCATCATAGCGGCGTTTTGCTCGATCTACCTGTGGCTTTACGGGAGCGTCTTCATTTATCAACTGGCCTTGTTGATCGCCATAAACGCCAGAGGTGCTGATGTAAATAATTTGAGATGGAAGGTGCTCAATTTGCAAAGCGCTTAAAAAATTCGTTATTCGCGTATCTTCAACGCCCTTTGTGGGGGGAGGGGCAAAATAATAGATGAGTGCTTGTTGGCTTAAACGGCCACTTAATTCGGCTAATGTTTCCGCTTGTTCTAAATCAATCTGAATAGCGTGGATATGTTGCTGCCTTAGATATGAGAGTAGTTCTTTATTTCGACTTAGGCCAAAAACTAATTTACCCGCATTTTTCCAGATTTTAGCAACACGTTGGCCTATATCGCCACAACCTACAATCACAATATGTTTAAAAGGTTTATCTTTTTTGTTCATTGGGGGATAATCCGCGTCCAAATTAAATCCGAGTATTTTAATGAGTTATTCTGTACATATCGAGTCTACGGACCATAAATTTCAGGTCGAAAAAGACGAAACAATCTTAGATGCCGCTTTGCGCCAAAATATTGCCCTTCCTTATGGTTGTAGGGGCGGTGGCTGTGGTGCATGTAAGGCACTACTGGTTGAGGGTGAAATCTCATATCCAGAAGGTGTGCCGCACGGCATTTCAGAAGATGAGCATAATAAAGGCTTTGCATTAATATGTCAGGCTATTGCTCAATCTGATTTAAAAATTAAATCAAAAGAAATTTCTGCAACACAAGATATTGAAGTTAAAATTTTACCTTGCCGGGTACAAGAAAAAATTCAACTTAATCATGATGTCATTTTAATTAAGTTACTCTTACCTAAAACAGAGCGTTTACAATTCTTTGCTGGGCAATATATTAATTTTTTATTAAAAAACGGCAAACACCGCAGTTTTTCTTTAGCTAATGCACCGCATGACGATGAGTTCTTAGAACTACATATCAGACATATTCCTAACGGTGCGTTTACCGGTGAAGTCTTTGATGCAATGCAAGAAAAAGACATGATGCGCATAGAAGGACCTTTCGGTAATTTTTATTTACGTGAAGACTCCAACCGTCCCATTATCTTAATGGCAGGCGGCACAGGCTTTGCTCCCGTGAAAGGCATCATAGAACACGCTTTAAAAATAGGTTTAGAACGCCCAATGCATTTATATTGGGGTGTCCGTGCAAAAGAAGATCTTTATATGGATGAGTTAGCTCAATCATGGGCAAAGCTGAACCCACTGTTACGTTACACGCCCGTCTTATCTGATCCTAAAGAAAAAGATAATTGGACAGGGCGAACAGGTTTCGTGCATAACGCCATTATGGAAGATTACGATGATCTCAGTCAGTATGAAATTTATGGATCTGGTCGTCCTGAAATGGTGTATGCCGGTCGAGATGAGTTTATAAAAAATAATCTAGATTTAGATTATTATTATTCTGATGCTTTTGAATATCAAAAAGACTAGGTGATTAGAATTTATACACAAAGATAATTATCTAGTATATAGTGTGTTTCTATGCACACTCTAACTAAAGGACAGTTAGCTTCATCACATTGGTCAATCGCCTATATAGTCCTTATCCCCGTTATTGTTGCTGCATTTTTAGTCTGGAATGGTAAGCAACGCATTGATGAATTTGAACAGTCGCATTATCAAATAGCAGAAGCAAGCACGACCATCATTGCAAATAAAATAAGCTTGCTAATAAAAGAACAGCAACGTTTGTTAAAACTTTTTGCAAAGTATGAACATGAGCTTTTGTATCAAATTAGTTTAAGCCCCGAAGATGACACCCTAAGAAAAAAATTGAACGATAAGGTTGGCGAAGCCTTTCCTAATTATTTTGCTGTGGCCATTGCTGATAAAAATGGCGAATCAATTTTTGATGATTTTGATGGCTTGTATGGTGAGCTTTGTTTAGAAGATATCAAACAGCATGCAAAAGGTAAAACAATACCTATACGAATACACCCACACAATCTTGCTTATCACATTGACATTATGGTGCCTTGGGAACATTTGGCGATTAACTTTTCAAAATTAAAATCATCGAACTATAAGCTTGCAGCAAAAGGCATTTTTTTTGTTAGTTTTAAACCAACATTTTTATACCAGTTGTTAGAGATTTCTAGTCCGCCGAATCATGAATTTATGTTGGTGAATTCTGAGTATAAAGATTTAATTGAAATTACTGAACATGGAACAAGAAAAGATTTAAAACGAGATGATTATCATTTAACGCAAGAAGAAAAAAATTGCCAGCTGTTTTCAACACCCGTTAAAAATTCAATGTGGAAACTTGTAGATTTTAGGAAGGCAAACTTATTTTCTGATTATAGACAAAACATTATAGACTTCAGTTTAGTTATTTTGATTTTGTTTATTATCGGCAGCGTATTGATGACTGCACTCATATTACGAGCAGAGAAAAGTAGAATTAAGGCAGAGGAAATTAAGGAAGAAATGTTTTCGCTGTTTAATCATGACTTAGGTGCACCGTTAAATTCAATTTTTGGTTTTTTAGAAGTATTTACAGAAACAGAAATATGTAAAGAAAAACCAGAAAAATGTGATCACTTTGCTAGTGTGGCCATGAATAATGCAGAGATGATGCGAGAAATTATCAATGACATTTTAGACTTGCAAAAAATGGAAGCAGGTGAAATGTCATTTGTATTTGAAGAAGTTAACTTAATCAATGTAGTAGAAAATACCGTTGAAATGAATATTCAACAAAGTATAAAAAGTAAGGTTCATTTAGAAGTAAAATATGAAACAGATGAGCTTTATATTAAAGCTGATTCAAGAAGATTGACTCAAGCAATCACCAACCTTTTATCTAATGCTATGAAATATTCAGCTAAAAATGACACAGTTACGGTGACCGTGTCTTCGCATGAACATCAAGCAATAATATATGTGACGGATCATGGTCCGGGGATAGAAAAAGAATTCCAAAAATTAGTGTTTGATAAGTTTGCTCAATCTAAATCAAAATTAACAAGGCAGGTAGGTGGGACAGGGTTAGGATTAACCATTGTTAAGCATATTGTTGAAGCACACCATGGTTTAGTGAGTTTTGATTCAAAAGTTAATCAAGGAACAACATTTAAAATTGTTTTACCTTATTAATTGCTTATGCGTCTTCAGGCATGAATAATGCTTTCTTGAAATATTCTGCTGCAAGTTTAGGTTCATTTAAATATTCCATTAATAAACCGAGCTCTTTATAGGTTTCACTGTCTTCTTTATTGCCTATGCTGGCTTCTAAATAAGCACGTGCTTTTCCCCATAAATCGCTATACATACAAATACGGCCTAATGTAAGTAATAGGGTTGGGTTGTTATCATGGTTTTTAGATAAAGACTCAGCAAAAGTTAATTGTTTTTCAAGTTGATTAGACTTAACCATGCCATAAAGCTCAACAAGATTATTGTGCCATTGTTTACGTAAAATTGTTTTTAAAATATCTTCAGCGTTGTCGTGCTCATCTATGCTAATCAGTTTTTTACAATAGGCTTCAACAATGGAACTGTCTTTTTTAAGATCTTTAGATATGCCTTTCCATAAGGAAAACAAAGGTTCTTTATTGTCCTGCCTGATATTTTTAATAAGCTCAATGACCGTAAGCTTTTCTAAAGTTAGTAGTTCTTCGGCAGGCAAGACATGATGTTTGTTTAATTTTGGCAGTAAGCTCTTTAAATCGTCCCAACTGTTGAGCTGAGTGTAAAGTTTACTTAGCAATAACATCACATGTGTATGTTTTGGTGAAAGTTGGTGCAAGTGAACCAGCGTCGCAAGTGCTTGTTCGTGTTGACCATGCGCTAATTGTAACTCAGCTTGTGTTAATTTTACTGAGAAGTCTGCTTCTGGCATGCTTTTATGTGCCAAGGCTAAATAATGATCACGGCGATCAGGTGCGTTTAATTTTTGTGCCGCTTTTGCAGCAGAAAGATAATTCAGCAACGGCATGTCACTATTTTTTACTGAACGTGTTAATAAACGTTCGGCTTTTTTCCATTGGCCTTGAGATAAGTTAATAAGACCTCTTAAAGAAATACGACGTGCCTTGTCTGCTTGTTGTGTTAAGCGCCATTGCTTTAAGTGCTTTGGCATCGTCCAAGTGATTAAAATAAAACGCATAATAAAATAGACAGAGATATAACTGAGCAAAATAATGACAAAAAATAAAGATAAGCTCATTTCAATGGTGTAGAAACCACGGCCAAATAAAACATAGCCTGAATCATCATGCGCGAGTAAACCGGCGCTTACAGCAATAAAAATAATGACAAAAAAGCTAAAGAGATATTTCATTATTTATTTTTACCTTTCAGGGTAGGCACTTTAGGTAGATTTATTTGCGTACGATATTTTTTCACTGCTGAATAGGTTGAAGAAATATCAGGTAAGGCAGGATCAATATTTACTTTCTGTAATTCACTGAGTGTATTCAACATATTAATCGTTATATTGTGATCATTATCAAAATAAAGTTTTATCCATTTTTTTGTTGTCTCTAAACGCTCTTGATAAATTTGGCTGTGGCCATTTAATAAAGCAAGGCGAGTTTGTTCTAACAGTAGCGCAAGGTTTTGTACTAAAAAGAAATGTTGTTCAGGAGCAAGTAATGGTTGAATTTCTTTTTGGTGGTTACGCACAACCAGCAAACCTTTAATGTCTTTCCATATTGCTGCAGGAAGATCTTTTAATTCTTTAACTTCTGTTGATGCGGATGTGGTTTGTACTTTAGTAATTTTATGTGTTGTTGGATCAGGAGTGTTTAAAGGCATATTCTCAATGTTATTACTTAATGCGCTTATGGTAACGGATAAACCTGCTAGATCAATTGTTTGTACATTGTTTAGTGCTTGTAAATCATTTTTAAGAATTTCTCTTATTTTAATCAGTGCAGGATCATCAACTTCAGCTAAACGTTGATCAGCTTCTTTTAATGCAACGGCTGCGGTGACCACATCTTTTTCAAGCAGGATACGGTAATTAGCAAGTTGAATTAAATATTCTGCTTCGGCAATGAGCCAGTCATTTCTAAAATATTGATTATTACTAACAATACGGGTTAAGTTTTCACGTAACTTTTCTTGAAAGCTTTGTATATTTTGAATTTGTTGCGTGTTTTGTAATTTAAGTTGATCTTGACCTTGAAATAAACTCTTAATATCTTGATTAAATTGTCGAATATTTAATTGCTGCTTCACTTGGCTTTGTTGAGATTTCTCCCACATTAAATAAACACCAGCAAGTGCGGCGACAGAAATAAGAAATATAAAAAGAAGTGTAATCGTACCTACAATAGAACGTTTTGGTTTTACTTCTTCTGGGGGAAGGATTGCTTGATCAATGTCGTTCATACTCTATCCATTATTTATTAGCTTGAGCTTAAAAATTTATGTTCCTTTAATGTTTCAACAATCCCTTGGTCGCTGGCACTTTTTGCAATGACCTGCTCTTGTGTGAATCCCAGCTCTTTTGCTATAGCAACAAGCCGCTGGTTCATAATAATTAAAGGTATTTTCAGTACGTTCTGAACGCTAGCTTGCGGCGTTAATTCAACTAAGTTTCGTAAACTTTCAGCACTGGTTATGACAATAGCTTCAATCGAATTATTCTGCAAATAATGTTCAAATTGGGGGATATCAGGCTGTGCTTTGGCTCGTTGGTAAGCCTCAATATAACAAACTTCAGCGCCACGCCGTTCTAATTCTTCTTTTAAAACTTCACGACCGCCATTACCGCGAACAATGATGATGTGCTTATTTGAAACATCTTGTAATGCAGGGCAAGCGAGTAGTCCTTCGCTATTAAATTGCTCGCTGGGAGTAATATCTGGCTGCCGTCCGATTTTTTTATTCAGTGCTTGTGCGCTGCTATCACCAATGGTGGCGAGCAGTGGGGTATTTTTGAGTTGAGGAAAAAGATTTAAGCCGTGTTCAATGGCATTGGCGCTAATAAACACCGCAATATCAAAAGATTTAAGTAATACTTTACTTTCTTTTTTTGAAAAGCTAGATGCTCTTCGCGGAATAATTTCAATCGTCGGGAATAGAAACACTGCAGCATGATGAGATTGTATCATCTCGGTCAATGCCACAGCTTGGTGAGCTGGGCGGGTGATCATGATCATATTCGTCGATGATGTCATCTTATTTATTGATCAGCGTATAACTCATTTAGAATTTTATCTGCGCCGCGAGAGAGTAAATCTTCCGCTAATACCGTACCAAGTTCTTCAGCATTGTCAGCGGGGCCTGCAATATCACCACGAATAATTTTTTTGCCATCGACTGACCCAACCAAACCACGCAACATGATTAAGCCTTTTTCAAACTCAGCGTAACCCGCAATAGGGACTTGGCAACCACCTTGTAAACGGGCATTCATGGCGCGCTCTGCGAGTACTCGAATTTGTGTTTTATTGTCATTCAAAGGCGCGATTAAATTATGTATGCGCGCATCGTCAGTACGACATTCAATACCAACAGCGCCCTGGCCTATTGCCGGTAAGCAGACATCAGTCTCTAGGAACTGTGTGATGCGGTCGTCGAATTTTAGGCGCTTTAAGCCTGCGGCGGCGAGTATGATGGCATCGTATTCGCCACCATCAAGCTTTTTCAAACGGGTGTTCACATTGCCACGTAAGTCGATAATCTTTAGATCAGGACGTAACGCTGCAATTTGAGACTGGCGACGCAAACTAGAGGTGCCTAAACGCGCGCCTTGAGGTAAATCTTCAAGCCTTTTGAAGTTGTTAGAAACAAAAGCATCACGTGGATCTTCACGCTCACAAATGACCGCAAGGTGTAGTCCAGGGGGAAAATCTACCGGTACATCTTTCATAGAGTGCACAGCAATATCAGCGCGGCCTTCAAGCATGCCGACCTCTAATTCTTTTACAAAAAGTCCTTTGCCACCGACCTTTGCTAAGGGGGTATCGAGGATTTTATCGCCCTGCGTGACCATGGTCACAAGTTCGACTTTAAGCTCAGGATGGTGGTGTAACAGCATATCGCGGACATAATAGGCTTGCCAAAGGGCAAGAGGGCTCTTGCGAGTTGCGATGCGTAGGATTTCGTCAGACATGAATATTCTCGTGTTTATATCGATATAAGTATAATTTATAGAACTATTTAATGTATATATTGTAAAACACTTATAATACACGAAATCTGCAATCGCCACTTTGGCGATATCAGCGATAAAGGAAGAATTTTAGATGTTCCCTAGCTTTCATAAATTAAGTCTTCATAAATTAAGCCCTTATAAGTTTAAAGTCATTTCATTCGCTCTGCTCAGTTTGTCTTTTATTTGGGCGATAGATGTTGCCGCAGAAGATATTTCGAGCCTCCCCAAGGTGACAATAATTCAAGGGCTTGATCTTGCTGCTGACGGCGAGCAAGCAAACAAAAAAAACATTCCTATTTTAATGTTCTTTTCGATGAAGCATTGCCCGTTTTGTTTTGAGGTTGAAGAAGATTACCTTAAGCCCATGTTACGAAATGCAGAATACGATAATAAAGTGATCATTCGTAAAATTAAAATTGATAGTGTCGGCGACATGCGTGATTTTAAAGGCAATGTCAGAGACATTGAAGAATTTGGTGATGTCTATAATGTTTCTATGGTACCCACATTAGTGTTGGTTGATGCGCAAGGTAATCGTTTATCGCCGTCTATCATTGGTATTGCGAATAAGCATTATTATAGTTCAGAGCTTGATACTGCGATTGATGCATCAACACAAAAGATGCGCGCAATCGCAAAACGTTAAGCGCGTTTATAAAAAAATATAAATAACAATGCCAACGCTGCAGGCATTGCTTGAATAAAAAGTATTTTTCGATTTGCTGTCATTGCACCATAAATACCTGCAATGAGTACACAGCTTAAAAAGAACACTTTAATGTCATTGCCTTGTGTGCCGAGTAATATTCCCCAGATTAAACCCGCAGCTAAAAAACCATTTTATCGAACTCTGATTTCAGGTACAGAAATTGTACCTTGTAAATATTTAACAGCATAGCCTGCAATACTGACGCGTTGATCAAGCAGCTCACAAAATAATTCACCGCCTCGTGCTGAGACTTGCTTCGAATGAAGTGTGTTTTTATTTAATTGTGCCGCCCAATATGGAACGAGTTGAGTATATGCAGAACCAGTGACAGGATCTTCATTGATGCCATATTTGGGGGCGAAGAAGCGTGAGGTAAAATCATATTGATTAGACTTTGCAGTAATGATGACACCGCGGCAGTCTACTTGCGTCAGTAGTTCAAGCTTAGGTTCGGCGTTGATAACATCCTGCTCATCATTAAATACTAGAATATAATCTTCTGACTTTAAGCATCCTATCGGCTTAACAGTAAATGCTTCGAGTAATGCATTGGGTAAGTCACAGGCAGTGGGAGCTTGTGCAGGAAAATTCATGACAAGCAGTTCGTTATCTTTTGCTACAGTTAAGATCCCTGATTTAGATTCAAAAGAAATCATCTCTTGTTGATAACCTAATACATTAAAAATGACATGTGCTGCGGCTAAGGTTGCATGGCCACATAAATCTACTTCGGTGGTCGGTGTGAACCAGCGTATGTGAAAACCATTTGTAGTTGCGACGAAATAGGCTGTTTCAGAAAGATTGTTTTCTGCGGCAATGCTCTGCAAGGTTGTATCATCAAGCCATTCTTGTAGTGGGCAAATAGCAGCAGGGTTACCTGTAAATACGCGACTAGCAAACGCATCAATTTGGTAAATTGTTAATTCCATTAAATAATTATCCTAAAAACTTTCTAATGTCAGCCACATGACGTCGACTGACTTCTATTTTTTCATCAACATCTTTCAGTTCAGTAAGATAACGTCCTTGCTGATCTTTTCGAATGGCGGTGAGTTGTTGTTTAGAAATTAAAGCATTGCGGTGTATGCGTATAAAAGTATTGTTAAAGCGTGCCTCAAGACTTTTTAGTGATTCTTCAATGAGAACTTCACCATTTTTATATTTAACGGTAACGTACTTTTGATCAGCTTGAAAATAATAAATATCAGAGAGTTCTATTTTTCGAACACCGCTATGAATACGAACACTTAAATAGGTTTCTTGCGATTCTTGTTCATCATCACTTTGAATGCTTTGCAATTGTGCGCGGTTTAATTTGTTCGCTGAGGCCAGTGCCTTTTCTAATTTATCTTTTCGAATGGGTTTTAATAAGTACGCGATGGCATGCGTGTTAAATGCTTCAAGTGCATATTCATCATATGCAGTGGTGAATATGATGGCTGGCGGCGTTTCGAGCTGCGACAGTGCTTGCGCTGCTTCAATACCATCCATGCCGGGCATACGAATATCTAGCAATACAATATCAGGTGCGTGTTGTTGCGTTTTCTCTAACGCCACTAATCCATTATTGGCTTCGAGTGTTTCGTAGTCTTGATTGATTTCTTTAAGTTGTCGCTGCAAACGTTCGCGTGCAAGCGATTCATCATCAGCGATTAAAATCTTCATGTTTTTCTACTTGTTTAGGTTGTTCATAAGGGAATGAAAGTTTAACTTGGTACGTTGTTCCGTTTTCTTCTATGACAAGTTGGCCGCGTTGTGCATAGAGTGCGGTTAAGCGTTCACGAACATTTTTTTGTGCAAGCTGGTTACCTTGTTGACGTTGCGGCGGTAGCTTAGGCAAGGGATTGCTTATAATAAATTCAATCTGTTTATTGTTTAGCGTGCCAGTAATTTCTACGCAACCGCCTTCAGTTTGAGATTCTATGCCGTGGTAAATAGCATTTTCTAAAATAGGTTGTAATAACAATGCAGGCACCATGGCATCGTTGGGTACATCAAGTAACCATTTTACTTCGAGGCGATCACCTAAACGCAGTTGCTCAATTTCTATATAACGCTTACAAAGCTCAAGCTCTTCTTCTAATGGAACATGTTTACGTGCATCACTTAAGCTGACACGAAATAAATCTGATAAATTTTCTACCGCTGTTTCTGCTTTTTCAGGATCACTACGAGTGAGAGCGGCAATGGTATTCATGCTATTAAAAAGAAAATGTGGGCGGATACGAGATTGCAAAGCTTGAATACGTGATTCTGTTTCAGCACGAATATTGCGACGCCATTGATTTTGAATATAAAAATAGCGCAAAACGGGCCCTGTTAAAATAGCGCCTATCGCTAAATTACGAATAAAGAAATGCAGGTGCCAATCAGAAGGGTAGAGTTCAACCGACTGGGCGTAAATAAAATAATAGGTGAGCTCTGTAATAATTGAAATCACGCTTAAGACAATTGCGTAGCTTATAAGGCCTGCTTTGGTATTTGAAAAGCGCGCAAGATATGGCCGAAATAAACACAAGATAGAACAACTGGCCAAAGCGCACCATTGCACAAACAAAGAGATTAATCCGAGCTGATACCAGCGTTGGGTTGCGGGAATATCCATCGGTGCAAGGGCAAGAAAAAAGGCAAATAACTCAGCAATTAAGACGACAAAGAACACAGCACGAATGCCGCATAAATTGGGTAGGAAAAGTGAGTCTAAGTCTGGTGCTGTTTTTTGCAAAATAATTTCTCTGTTAAGGAAGCAACATAATACTCCTTATTATATATACACGCTGGGCGTTAAGCGGGCAACACGTTATACTCATAAATGTCGTTAGAGACCCTAACTTTACTTCAAAATAGCGAATAGGTTTTTAAAATGAGTGACATCAGCAATAAGTCAAAAAATAATCCGGCAGATAAACTTTGGGGCGGGCGTTTTACCGCAGCTACCAATGAGTTTGTGGAAGTATTTACCGCGTCTGTCGGGTTTGATCAGCGTATGTATAAGCAAGATATTACTGGCTCATTAGCGCATGCAAAAATGCTAGAACATATTGGTGTATTAACGGCAGATGAATGCAAGGCCATCATTAAAGGCTTAAATGAGATCGCTTTTGATATTGAATCAGGTAATTTTGCATGGTCGACAGCTCTTGAAGATGTGCACATGAATATAGAAGCTCGACTGACCGACAGGATTGGCGTAACAGGTAAAAAATTACACACGGGGCGTTCACGTAATGATCAGGTTGCCACAGACATTCGTCTTTATTTAAGAGATGAAGTCGATACTATCGATGCAGAGTTAAAACGTTTGTTAGAAGGTTTGTTAAGTTTAGCGGCACGTGAAGTAGATACTATTATGCCAGGTTTCACGCACTTACAAACAGCTCAACCGGTTAGCTTTGGTCACCATATGTTAGCGTGGGCTGAAATGTTAATACGTGATCGTGAACGTTTAGCTGATTGCCGTAAACGCATTAACATTATGCCTCTGGGCAGTGCTGCATTAGCAGGAACAACTTATCCGATAGATCGTGAATTTACTGCGCGTGAATTAGGCTTTGATGGTATTTGTGAAAACTCGTTAGACGGTGTGAGTGATCGTGATTTTGCTATTGAGTTTGTTTCTGCTTCATCATTAATCATGATGCACCTTTCGCGTTTTTCAGAAGAGCTTGTTTTATGGAGTTCAGCACAGTTTGATTTCGTAGATTTAGGTGATAGCTTTTGTACTGGGTCAAGCATTATGCCGCAAAAGAAAAATCCCGATGTACCTGAATTAGTTCGTGGTAAAACAGGACGTATTTACGGGCATTTAATGAGTTTGTTAACGCTAATGAAGAGCCAGCCGCTAGCCTACAACAAAGATAATCAAGAAGATAAAGAGCCATTATTTGATACGGTTGATAACTTACGTGGTTGCTTGCGTTTATATGCAGACATGATGCCGCAAATTATCGTTAAAAAAGAAAATATGTACGCCGCTGCACGCAGTGGTTTTTCAACAGCCACAGATTTAGCCGACTACTTAGTCAGAAAGGGCATGCCCTTTCGTGATGCGCATGAAGTAGTCGGTAAGTCAGTGGCTTATGGCGTAGAAGAGAAAAAAGATTTATCAGATATGTCGCTTGAAGAGTTAAAAAAATTCTCAGATATCATAGAAGAAGATGTCTTTGAAGTGCTGACTTTAGAAGGCTCAGTTGCAGCACGTGATCATCGTGGTGGTACTGCACCGAATCAAGTTAGAAAACAAATAGAGCGATTGAAAAAAGTTATATAATATATCAATAACTACCCCCGTCATTGCGAGGAAGTACTGAAAAATAAGTGTTTTTTAGTGCTGACGCGGCAATCTCATGATTAATCATATATGTTATGAGATTGCTTCAGTCACGTTGTTCTTTCGCAATGACAGGAATTTACTCTAGTAAGTCTCGTGCTTTTTGCATCAACAAACTTAAATCGTCACCCTTACTCCATTCAGCGTAACCAAAACTCGCCGCAATATTAAAGTTATCAGGCAAGTCTTTTGGCACTTGAATTCCTTTAAGACGTAAACCAAGATTATCACTTAATTGTTTACAGGCAACCCCCGCTGTTTCTGGCAAGACCAGTAAAAAATCGGAGTTATTGAGTTTGCCAACGATATCTGCCCAACGCACTTGATCATTAAGCATTTCACTTATAGGCCGTAGTAAGTTCGCCGTTTGCTCTTCGTTGAGTTGATCAAGATGATTGATTCTCATAATGATAATAGAAAGAAGGTTGTTATAACGGCGGCTACGTGAAATTTGTGGTTCTAAACTTTGAAATAATGCCACTTTATTCGGCATACCGGTCACTTCATCAATCGCCAAGGCTTCACGAAGTTCATCTTTTAAAGATTCACGCTCCTGCATTAATAGTTTGATAGGGCCAACATCGGTAATGTAGTGAATGGTATTGTCGCTCAGTTTTTCCTGGCTACACATAAACCATTGCTCATCATGCACCGCGTTAGCAGGAATATGCACAGCTTGATGTGAGGCAAAAAGTGGCTGCAAAACGGGCGGTAAGTCATTGATGGGATGCCCACAGATTTCATCTGCCGAAATACCAAGGTAAGATTCGAAAGTATCGTTGACCCAAGTAATGGTATTGTTGGCATCAGAAAGAGCGACACCCATCGGGCAATATTTAAGAATTTGACTTAATTCAGCATTATCGAGTTTTTTTAACATCAGTGATACTTTCCTTGTTCAATACCATTATTTTTTGTAATTATGGAGACGAGTCAGCACCATAGTATACTGAATTTGCGTGAATTCGAGAACTGTCTTTATCTTATTGATTTATAGAGCGTTTTAATTCAATTTATTCCTAATATTTAATTCAGAAAGAAAATTATTGGCCGCTATAAAAGGTATGACAGAGAAACAACAGCATCAGTTTGATGAAGACGAATATGATTTTACGGAAATTAAGCAGCGCTTTTTAGATGTTAATAAAGCACGCCTAAAACGTATTGATGACGACCTACGTGCCTCACAGCGTGAATTCCTTATGCTTTTGCCGTTATTTTTCCATGTTAATCACCCCTTGTTACCCGGCTATATTTCAAAAGAAACCCCGATAGGTATCCCCTCTTATATTCCAGATAGAGATACTTTGCTGGTCGCGCAAAAGCTTTCACGTAGCTTTTCGTATAAAAAAAAGGCCTATCGAGAATTTAATATACAAGCGATTTATTTAATGGGCAGTAGCGGTACCATTGCATATAGCGATAAAAGTGACTTTGATATTTGGGTTTGTCATAACGAAGATATTAAAGATGATTTAGTTGAGGAACTCCAAGCTAAGACCGATGCGATACAAGAATGGGCGCAAGCACGCGGTGTTGAAGCAAATATATATTTAGTCAATCCTATGAAGCTACGTTCCGGCGAGCATGGATTTTTAACCAATGAAAGCAGTGGCAGCGCATTAAATAGCTTATTACTGGAAGAGTTTTACCGCTCCAGCGTATTACTCCATGGTCGCTTTCCTCTATGGTGGTTAGTACCTCCAGAAAAAGAATATATTTATGATGAATATGTTGACCATTTAAAACAAAGCCGTTTTTTACACAGTAAAGATCATATTGATTTTGGTGGCTTAAAGTCTATTGAAGCAAATGAGTTTTATGGAGCAACACTTTGGTTATTATATAAAGGTATTAGCGCACCGTATAAAAGTATTCTTAAAATTTTACTCATGCAATCTTATGCCAGTGAGTTTCCGCACGTCGAGATGTTAGGCATGGACTTTAAAAAATCAGTCTATGCAGGAGAAGATGACTTAAGTTTACTTGATCCATATATCATGATGTTAAATAAAGTAGAGGACTATTTAAAAAACGCAGGTGACGAACAACGCTTAATGTTAGCCAGACGTAGTTTTTATTTTAAAGTAAATGAAAGACTTAGCGAGCGTCGTGGCGATATAGGTTGGCGTAAAAAATTCTTAATGACTCTGATTAATAAATGGGGTTGGTTGCAACGAGATGTAGTGACCTTAGATGAACGATCCCATTGGAATATTAATCAAGTTGTTACAGAAAGAAATTCTTTGATCGCTGAGTTTAAAATTAGTTATCGGTTCTTATCTGATTTTGCTCATCGGCATGTGGAAAGTAAAAATTTAATAAGGCAGTCTGACCTCAATGTTTTGGGCAGAAAAATATACGCTGCATTTGAAAGAAAGTCAGGAAAAATTGAATTAATTTATCGAGGCATCACAGACGACTTATTCGTAACGCATATTTCCTTACATAGACTCTCTTCAGATAACGGTACAGGTTATTGGGTTGCCTTTAATGGTGTCGTGCCAAGTAATGATGTGGCAACAACTGCACCACTAAAACGTACCTTAAGTTTAGTTGAGTTACTCTGCTGGTGTTATTTTAATAAAATAGTGCATAAAAATACGATTGTCGGTTTATATAGTAATAATACAGATTTAACCAACAAAGAAATAAAATCTATTATTGATGATATGGAACAACGTTTTTCACAACTTGTTGATGAAGAACGCTCGACGGAAGATTATCGAAAGCCTGCAAATATTATTGCCAATGCAACCTATATTAATATTGGTGTCGACCCTTTATTACAAGATAATAAAGATGGAACGCATATTAGCAGCGAACAAAATGATGCGCTTAAATATGGTTCACGTCATAGCAATCTAACAATATCAATTGACCAAGTCTTACTCACAAGCTGGCAAGAAGTACTGATGTTTTCTTATCGCGGTGCGGCAGGAATGATGGAGTGTTTAAAAGAATACATGTTATGGTCGCCGCCTTCAAAAGGTCGCCGTCCTCCCGCGATTAATGCAAGTAGCTTTTCTTCTTACCGAGGAAATGCAATTTCAAAACGTGTAGAAAACTTGTTCGATGCTGTGTACGAATGTTTTTATTCATCACGTTATGCAGATGTTTCACATTTTGTTCTTGGTGTGGAGTGGTCATATTATATATTGAGATTAGAAGAAGACAATTTAAAATATCATAAAGTTGAAACAATAAAAGAGTTAATAAAATATTTGTCCGTTCCCAAGGATACATATTCAAACTGGGTATTTGATAATGAAACCTTAGAGAATCATGTGTTGCCTGTTCTTTACCAAGAAAACAAGCCGGGTTACGTTCAATGTTTTTATGAGATAACAAAAGAAGGAGCGGATATCTATGTGCTGGATGAAAAGGGAACCTTGTCTTATCAAGAAGATATTTTTTATGACGTATCTACTTTAATGCGACATTATTCTAAATTCTTTGAATCTATACATAATAGAATGCATTTTGTTGCTCAGCAAAGCTCGCAAGATACCGCTATTCGCGTCGAGGATGTTAAGTTTTATATGATTCGTCGAGATAGGGCAGGTAAGCGTATTGTTATCGAACAGTCTATCAATAAATATATTCGTACTATGCAGTACGTTAGCTTACAGGTTCTCGTTGATATGTTGGATGGGGAGCCAATATTTACGATATTCTATCAAGATGAAGAGTTTTCTAGCCTGCAATACGGTACTCAGCTTTATAATGAGGTAGTGAAAAAAGTATTATCATGTCGCGAAACAGATGAAGTCTATGATATTTATGTCACAGATATCGATCTATCACCGATCATACTTAATATGGACGTGAGCAGTTTACAAACCAGCCGATATTTATATTATAAAAGAATGATTGAAGACAAACTTAAAAAAGCAGCATCAGAGTTGTGATGCTGTTATATTAAAAATTATTCAGATGCTCTCAAGTCATCCATTATTTTCTTTAGATCTCTATTCCATTTTCTTAAGTACTTGTCTGCACCGGGGAAATCTTTGTTAGAAAAAAGCATAGGGTTAGCGGTGAGAAGAAGCGTGTCTTGCTGTTCTGCAAAAATTGCAATTTTCCAAGGAATATAGGGGATAAGGTGGGGGTATTTTTTACTGATATCAGCCACTTCGTTTTGTTTACCAAAAAAAACAATGCGATATTTATCTGTTGCGAAGCCACTTTTCGTTAAGCCAATATCAATACGTTGTACTCGACTTATTTTATAACCTAAAGATAAAATTGTTTCTTGTAGTTTTAGCATGGCCTCAGGGAAAGATTGCTGAGTCCTTGCCATAAAAAGATTTTCCGCATGAAGATTTGAGCTAATAAAAACTGAAGAGAGTATGACAATTGAAGCTAGACGAATAGCCCTATTTAAAATTTTCAAAATGTTGACTCCTCAACAATATCGATATAAACCTGATGCATTTCATCACAGAGTTTATTTAATTTTGCGTTATTAAATAAACGACTCAAGTAGAGTGGATTTGTTGCCATGACTTTTACTTTGCCATTCACTTCAATCGCGGTAACTCTACAAGGTAGAAATAATCCGATACGTGGGTCAATCGCTAATGCGCGGTTTAATAAATTAAAGTTACAAAAATGAATAACAATTTGTTTTTTATTTTCTTTGCCTTTCTCTGCAAGGCCTTGGTCTAGAAATTGTTCTCTTATAATTCTAAAGTTTTTACCAATGATGGCTTTTTTAATAATGGTGACGGTTTCATTTAAAGGGTATGGAGATTCAAATGAAAGTAAAGGTGCTTCATCATTGTTTACGCTGTATGTTATAGGTGTCTTTTCAAAAGAACGAACATAGCTAACCACATCATTAATATCTTTTTCTGTTAATCCATGTTTAAGGAAAGAAAGCATGGGAGTACCATCACGGCCATTCATTAATACGGTTTTTATCATTAAATCAGAAGCGGCGCTTAAAAACCCCGTATTGTTTAACGCAGGAGCAATAACGGGTAGATCTCGTGGTCGCGAGAATGTTACCCCTGTACCTTGTCCGCCTTCACCCTTTACGCCATGGCAAGCAGCGCAATTTTTAGCGTAGAGAAGTTTGCCATGTTTAATGTCTCCTTTAACGCTTTTGTTAGAATATTTAAAAGGTTTACCAGGAGCCCAACTGCGAATATGTTTCACAATGGCACTGACTTCATCATCTTTTAGTGTTTTAAACGCAGGCATCACACGGCCTGGACGGCCAACACGAATAGTTTTTGCTAGGTAAGCGTCTGTAACACCATACTGAAAATCTGGCAAAGCTAGTGGAACACCAACACCACCTTTTCCAGTAGGACCATGGCAGGCAGAGCAGTGGGTCGAATAGAGTTGTTCGCCCTTCGATTGCGCCTGAGCAGATATAGCGATATGAAAGGTGAATAATATGAGAAATAATTTGTAGATCAATGTAAAAAATCCAGTGAGTTAAAAGAGACTTTATTGATGTAGACTATAGCCTGATTATAGTAGTAAGCATTGATATAAATCAATAAACAGGAGATTAAGGCAACAAATGAAACCCTTTTCAGAATCATGCGAACAAAATAAATCCCCTATTTTATCAGTGCTTTGTAGAGTAATAACGAATGAAAAGAGTCTTTTAGAAATAGGCAGTGGCACAGGCCAACACGCCGCTTATTTTGCTAATGAATTCCCAGCATTAACATGGATTACTAGTGACCAAGCACAATACCATCAAGGGATTAATTTGTGGTTAGCAGAAAGTGATGCGAAAAATATACAAGGGCCTTTGCTACTCGATGTCAATCAACCGTTGTGGCCTGTGTCTGAAACAGACATTATTTTTAGTGCCAATACAGTTCATATCATGAGCTGGCGAAGTGTTGTGAATTTATTTACAGGCTTAGAAAAAATATTAAATAACCAAGGCTTATTTATTTTATACGGGCCATTTAATTACGAAGGTCAATTTACCAGTGAAAGTAATGCGCGATTTGATATTTGGTTGAAACAACGAAATCCACAAAGTGGGGTGCGTGATTTTGAAGCGTTACAAGTATTAGCGCAAGCATCAGGTTTAAGATTAATTGAAGATTTTGAAATGCCTGCGAACAATAGGATTTTAGTTTGGAAGAAAATTAAGTAGTTTTATTTAAGTCTTAAATTTAAAACGAGGCAAACTGACATTATAGCGAGTTGCCAACAGACGTGAGATAAAGATGCTAAGCCCAGAAATAACCGCGGCCAGTGTAATATCTTGCTCTAAAAATAAAAGTCCAATAAAGAGTAAAGATCCAAGCCAAGAGACCGTTGCATAGAGCGGGCTTGAAAAGACAACGGGTGTTTCATTACATAAAATATCACGGAAAATACCGCCCATTGTTCCAGTCATAACGCCCATAAAACTGGCAATAAGGGGGGAGACACCTAGCATAAGAGCAACCAAGGTGCCTGCAATGCCAAAGGTCGCCAAGCCTGCAGCATCGGCAATTAAGAAGTATCTTTTAGGGATAATAAAAAATCGCGCAGATATAAAAACAGTGATTGCACTGCATAGAGAAGCTATGAAAAATATCTGATCATGAATCCAAAAGACATCTCTATCTAAAAGCATGTCACGTAATGAACCGCCGCCTAAGCCTGTTGCAATTGCAATAATAACGACACCAAATAAATCAAACTGTTTAAAACCCGCTTTAAGAACAGCAGACGCAGAGGAAACGATAACCGCAAGTAATGTTATCCAATATAGATTATTTAAGAGTGATGGGGTGGGCTCGAAAATCATATATCTACCAAAGTTGATTATTTAAAACAAGCATTAATCCAATTTGAAATATCATTAATTTCTTCTGGGCAAACACTATGTTCCATAGGGTAAGATTTAAAAAGCACATGTTCATAATGCTGATTGAGTTTATCACAGGTTTTTGTTGCTAGCTGTATAGAAATTATTGGATCACTAAGTCCGTGAGCAATAAAAAAGGGTGTTGCTTTATTCGCTGTGTGTATTTCCACTTCTACAGTATCAACTAAAGGCAAGTAGCTTGATAACCCCATAATACCAGCGAGAGGTTGTGTATAACGCACGGCAGTATGCAATGCAATCGCACCGCCTTGAGAAAATCCGGCCAGTATTATTTTGTTACTGGGTATACCGCGTTGTTGTTCACGTTCAATCAATGCGAGCAGTGATTGTTGTGATTTATGGATACCCATTTTATCTTGTTGCTGGTCAATCGCAATCGCTTTTATGTCATACCATGCAGGCATCACCATGTCGTTGTTTATCGTGACAGGCATGTGGGGTGCGTTTGGAAAAACAAAACGAATGGTGTGTTCTAAGTTTAGCTCATTAACAATCGGTTCGAAATCATGGCCGTCTGCGCCAAGGCCGTGTAACCAAATAACGCTATGTGTTGCGTTAGTTGGATCTATTTCAATACATTCTAATAATTCAGACATTATGGTGCGATTAAAACTATTGTTTGTTCAGCTTGTTCTGTACAGTATTCCGATAATGCGACATAAAGTTCTACGCTACTACATATCCATTTTTCTTTGCCGCTATCAAAATCAAAATGAAAACCGCCGGCTTTGGCCGCAACCCAAATTTGTTGTAACGGGGCTTGTCGGTTAATGATGATCTGCGTTTGATTGGCGAAGGTGAGAGTTAATATTCCTGATGTTGTTTCATAATCGATGTCTGCACCCGTTTCATCACAGGCTTCTTCAATCGCATCTTCTATTTCAATAAAAATATCATCGACAACATCATTAAACTCAGATTCATTCATACTCATAGTCTCAGGTTATTATTTTATGAGCGTATTGTACAAGAAAGAAGTGAGTTAAAAAGACATAAAAAAAGCGAAGTTTTTAGGCTTCGCTTTTTTATAACATTCCTTTTACAAGGAAATGGGGGGGGGTAACAACGATTAACGAACTTTAGTCGAAGCAGACTCAGAACCGCCTTTATTATCAGACCAAGTTAATTGAACAGTATCGCCTTTTTTAGCGCCTGCAAATTCAAATGATAGATAAGGGTTCTTAGAAACAGCA
>JASFYW010000116.1:0-13858 GCA_045046865.1 Woeseiaceae bacterium
TATACACTTTGCTCATGATTAAACTTGAACCATACGAGAATGAATTAAATGCATTAACTCACTCTGGGCGTTTACGTGAGCGTAAAACTCTCAACTCTTCATTACTTGATTTTGCTTCTAATGATTACCTTGGTTTAGCTAATAAAAAAGGCTTGTTAGATATAACTTATGAGAGAATGCTAACTTTAGATTCACATGCTCCAAAATCTTCTATGCTTGTAAATGGTTACAGTGAAATTCATCAAAATTTTGAAAAATATTTATGTGAGGTAAATGGTTTTGAAGATGGCATAATTGTTGGTAGTGGATTTTTAGCAAATATATCTTTGATTGAATCTCTTGTGAGAAAAGGAGATACACTTTTTATAGATGAGGATTTTCATGCTAGTGGAAATTTGGCTTCACATCTCGTGCGAGGCAAAGTAAAAGTTTTTAAACATAATGATGTAAAAGATTTACGTGAGCTTTTAAGTGTTAAAGAAGAGGGTAGGGCAATCATTGCTATTGAGGGTGTTTATTCTATGGGTGGCGATTTATGCGAGAAAGAAATATTTGATTTAGCCGATGAGTTTGGTGCGCTTTTAATAGTTGATGAAGCACATAGTAGCGGAGTGTTAGGTGAAAATCTTTTAGGAGTGTTTGAACATTTTAATATAGAAGTAAAAGCTAACCATATAAAAATGGGAACTCTTGGTAAGGCTTATGGGAGTTATGGAGCGTATATTTTAGCTACAGAACACATAATAAAATATTTAATAAATAGGGCTAAACCTATTATTTATTCAAATGGTGCAATCAATTTTCTGACAACATCATATTCAGCGTCACTGGTTGCAGCAAAACCATCGTACTTTTTATCAATGGCTTTAATAACTTTTAAATGATCTGGGTTATGTTTATCCAGAGATAAAAATATTTGCTTTAGTTCTTTTAACATCGCTTTATCTACATTTTTACTTGCCACAATATTATAAGGTGGCAACGCAGGTGATGAGTGAATTATTCTTAATCCTTTCTTTTCCCATTTATAAGCCATAGTATCTTTTAAAATTCCGGCATCAAAATCTTCGTTCATTACAGCCCTTGCAATATTGTCGTAATGCCCAATAAAACGGTACTCCTTGAATTGATTTAGTTTAATGCCTGAACCAACAACCGTAGCACGCTGTAATAAAGCACGTTCGTCGCCAAAGGCAAATGTTTTACCTATTAAATCTTGTACCGTTTTAATTGGGCTGTTTTCTTTAACTACAAGAACCAACTTGAAACTTGCTTTTCCTTTCGTCACGGTCTTAGCAATTAATTTTACACTACCTTTCGTATACGCTTTTAAGTATGCAACGGGTGTTAAATAAGAGATATCGACCGTCCCATTCGCAGCTTCATTTATAGCCGCGCCCATATTTGGCGATAGCTTTAATCTAACAGGTCGATTCAAACGTTTTTCTAAATATTTAGTTAATGGCTTTAAACGCTTGTGCATGACAGCAGGAACATCCATTGCAACAGAACCAAAAATAAGTTCTTCGCTGGCAAAAGAAATATTAGAACATAACATTAATACTAAAAATAACTTAAGGCTAACTTTCATGGTTTACTCTCCATTATTACCTGTCTTATTTTTAAATCATTGTAATGAGAAACTTTATTACGCCCAGTCTCTTGACTATGATAAAGAGCTATATCTGCATAATCAACTCTAGACTGTAATTCATTGTTTGCTAGATTTAAATTTTTACTCAGTTCGTTAAACTGTTTTGCAAGAACACCGAACTCATCATTACCTGTGATTGGGATAATGCCAATGGCTGTTTCTTCACCTTTTATACAATATTTAGCCTTAATTTAAGGATCGCACCCTTTTGTTGAATATGAGAGAATTCAGCCATGAAAAAAACTGGCCACCTGCAAAAAATGCTGACTTCCCTCGGCAAAAACTCAAGCGATCCTATTCAGTATCAACTACCGTTAGATGATGAGAAAATTCCTCTCAATCACTATATAGGGAAGACAATTAAATTCAAATACCTCGATGAGATTCATTGCCTCGAATGCGGTCGTAAAACCAATAAAAATTATAATCAGGGCTTTTGTTTCCCATGCTTTAAGTCACTCGCCAAATGCGATATGTGCATTATGAAGCCTGAAACTTGCCATTTTCACGAAGGAACGTGTCGTGAACCCGAGTGGGGAAAAGAATTTTGCTTCAACGAACATTATGTTTATTTAGCCAACTCCTCCGGCATTAAGGTAGGAATAACCCGAGGAACACAGCTTCCAACCCGCTGGATTGACCAAGGTGCCAGTGAAGCGATGCCCATTTTTAAGGTTTCAAATCGCCTACTTTCTGGAAAAATTGAGATGGCCATTAAAGAATATGTCTCTGATCGTACGGATTGGCGGAAAATGCTCAAGGGCTCTCCAGACTCTGTTGATTTAGCCGCAAAGCGTGATGAACTGGTCAAATTAGCTAGCAAAGAAATTGCGCAAATAGAAAAGGAATTTGGCAGTTCGGAAATGACTTTACTGGATGAGAAACAAATTAGCCTCAGCTTTCCAGTTGAAGCGTATCCTGAAAAAGTGAAGTCAATGAATTTCGATAAAACACCTGAAATTGAAGGTGTGCTTCAAGGTATTAAAGGCCAGTATTTAATTTTTGATTGCGGTGTACTGAATATTAGAAAATTTGGTGGCTACTTAGTCGAATTTTCTGCTTAACAAAGGTACTGGGAGCTTTAGAAATAATATGCCAGTTCCATCTGAATAAAACTATCATTTCTAAAAGAATAAAGCAGGCTGTTTGAATTTGTTAGTCCATCGAACATTCGTGCTTCTATGGTTAGTTTCATACTCTCACCCATTCGACGACTCCCTTCAATGCTATATAAACGCTCTTGGCTTTCTCTATCAGCAATCACACCGATTAAAACAGTAGTATCTTGTTCATCATTTTTTGCCCAACGTAAGCCGAGCATAAAATCGTTTTGAAAAGGTGTTGTCGCTTGTTTATTACGATCATCGTAGAGGTACTCAAATACGATGCCTAGATCAGAACTACTTTCAAACACGCCATAAAATGAATATTCAAAGCCTGCTGTTGTTGCAAGATAAGTATCACTTGTTTGTTTACGCAGTATTGCTTCGAGTTTCCATAACCAAGCTTCTTTCGTCACCTGGATGTCTGTACCAAGTTGTTGCATTTGATTATAAACAGGGCGTAATACTGTGTTTCCATTATTGTCTATGCCTTCTTTAAATGAAGGGTCACGATTGGTGCCATCAAAATAACTTAACCCGACATCCCAGTCATAAATATTGTTTGACCACCTTACTGCATAGTCAATGTGTTTTTCTTTATCACTTGATTCATAAACTGGATTATTTGTATCAATGATTAATGCAGTTCTTAGTCTCCCATCAAGCCCTGAGAAAGTTCGCTCTCTAAAATATGGCAATACAAAGAGTTCAGTGATGCCCCAATCTTTGATCATGGAGTAATGCAGCATAGGCTGGCCTAATTTATCTTCACCATCCATACCTTCGACTAAATCAGTTTGATTGATCACATCAACTAAATGCTGTGATTCAGAAACACCCCAAAAAACTGTCTTAATACCAACACTTAATTCAGCGTTATCAAAAACATTCATCCAGTTTAATTCTCTAATATCAGAATGTGTCCTTTGCTCATCTTCTTTATCAAATCGTGTAAAGGGGGTAAACGTGACACTTGATTTTCCATTATTCCAATCATGAAACCATTCCGCCTGTAAAGCAGCAGAACTGTACTGTGATAACTGTGTAGCGGAATCCCCACTTTTAAAAAAATGGCGCGATTCTATTGATATATTTCCTGACCATTCGTTGGCCGTCACATTAAGCGAAATTAAACTCAGAGCCAGTATATTTAAAAATCGCATCACGTTTCCTTATAAAATGCTAAATTTAACGCGCACGTTTCAAACTGTTTTTACTGAAATCACTTTTACTAAAGCCATTTTTAAACTTATATGATGTCCAAAGTAAAGTAGTGCTCTTTTTCGTTTGATGGTTAACCATTTCTAACCGTCCCGCACGCCAAAATTTATTTAGATACTTTTTATAATCATGTTGCGTCAATGTTTTCAATAAACTCTTCTTACGATCATAAAATTCAATTTTAAGCGGCTGATATATTTCTTTATCTATATAAGAAACTTGTTTGGTATAACCAGATTTTTTATATTGTGGGTAGAGCTCTATAACAAAAACATCGTGCCCTTCATATTTGTCATCACGAATAAATTTATATTTATATTTATCTACTTCTTGAGATGAAATATCTTCATACGCAAACTCACTGCCCATAAACGGCCCTGATTTATTCGAAGAAGAGATACGCTTAACCCGTTTTAGTGCAGGCAAATACAACCACTGCTCATCTGATTTCAAAGTATGTGTAAAACTTAAAAATGCCGTCCCTTTAACATCACGTGGTGTATCAAAGATAGTTAATGATTTATCACCATCGCCGTCGACTTCAAGTGTTTTACCACGAATTTCTCGGGTACTTTCTGCTCCTTGGCTGTTGCGCAGCGTCATTTTCATTACAGTCGCCTGATCACCCCAACCTTGGTTGCGTTTATCTGCTTCGACGGCAATGGCTAAACCTTTTTCTTCTGCTGTTTGTGCAAAACTTACCGCACTAAATGCGAGTAAGCTTGATAATAGAATTATTCCTTTCATGATTTTTTCCCCAATTTCATTAATAGTGGCGGTAAGAAAAAGAAGTCCGCAATTAGTGCAAAAGCAATAACCACTGACGTTAACATTCCCATGTCTGAATTCATTTTAAAGTGTGATTGTGCAAGCACAACAAAGCCTGCAACGAGAACGACGGAGGTGGTTAATAATGCACGCCCCACATGTTTAAAGGCATAACGTACCGCATCTTCTGAGCTATAACCGTGCTCACGTTTAGCACGTAAATATTTACTTAAAAAATGCACCGTGTCATCGACCACAATACCGAGTGTCATAGTAGTAACCACAGACAAGGCTAAACCAATCTCACCGACAAGCAACCCCCATAAACCAAAGCCCATCGCTGCGGGTACTAAATTAGGGATCATACTGATCATCCCTATTTTAAAGGAACGAAATGCCATAATCAAAATAGCGGATATTAAAATCAAGGCTAAAGTGGTTGCTATTAGCATACTACTAATATTTCTCTGACCAATATTAGCAAACATCATGGTCGGCCCTGTAGCTTCAGCCGCCTTAATGAATTTACTATTATCTTTTAACCATTGTTTTGCTCTATCGCCTAAGGCAATAATTTCATTACTTGAAATAGTTTGTATGGAAATCGTCATTCGTAATGAAGATTTATTAATGTCTATTTGGTTTGTTAAATCTAGACCATAAGGTAAAGACATTTCATACATTAACAAATACTGTGCTGCTAGATTTCTGTCGTCTGGAATTTTTTTCCATTTTTCATCATCACCGTGCATATTTTTATTTAGACGTTTTATAACCTCGGTATAAATATTCACATGGCGTGTTTCAGGTTGCGCTCGATACCAATTTGCAAACGCTTCTACTTCGTTCAAATAGCCTGGCTCACTAATGCCGCTTTCTTCTCCACTTTCTAGTGAATAATCAATAACATAAAGACCGGTTAAGTTTTTATCTATGTAGTCAGAGTCTTGTCTGAATTTGATAGTTTCATCAAAGTAGTGAACAAAGACATCATTGAGTTGGTTCATCGGCAAAAATATAACTAAACTAACAATCAATATTGCCATACCACTCATAAGTTGTTTTTGCTTGCGCACAACAAAGTCACCCAATCTAATCATTTGTGTATCTTCTTCACCTTTAACCACTTTAATACGTACAGGTAAAAGTGACATTATGGCGGGCAAAAAAGTCACAGATAAAATAAATGAAGCGACTACGCCCATTGCCACAAAGTTTCCTAAATGACCAAATGGAGGCACATCAGAAAAGTTCATGGTTAAGAAGCCAACCATGGTGGTGACACTGGCTAAAAATACCGGCTGCAAGTTAATTCTAATGGCTTCTGCTATTGCAGCATGCTTCTCTTTGCCGCTGCGCATTTCATGTATAAACGTGGTTAAGACATGAACGGAATTGGCAATTGCGACGGTAAGGATAATCGTTAGTGATGCAACAGAAGGGCCGGTTAATGGGAAGCCCATAAAGCCACCTAAGCCCATGCCAGTCATTATAGATAAGAAGATCACCAAGATAATACCAAATGTTGTTGATACACTTTTTAATAGAATCAACAGCATGACAAACATCACGCCAAAACTAAGTGGAACCAAATTCATCATGTCGCCTTGCGCTGCTTCTGCGAAGGCATTATTCATGGGTACCATACCTGAAATACGAATTTCAACATTGGGGAATTCTTTAGCAGCATCAGCTGCCAACTTTCTTGCTGCACTCATAACTTCAGGCACTTCTTTTACCTGGTCTATATTTGGTAAAGAAATCGTCGCAGAAACTGACGTGACATGTGCTTCAGGTGAAATCAATCGTTGCTTGAGCAATGGTTCATTCAAGGTGATATTTTTTATTTCACTTATTTGTGACTGTGTTAAATTTTTTGCATCACTAATGAGATCGCCTACAATGAGATCATCACCTTCTGCTTTGGTATATTGAAAGTTTGAAATAGAGTCAACACGAGTGGAATAAGGTATTTGCCATGCTCTTTCAGTAATGTTCTCAATGACGTTTAATGTTTCTGTGGTAAAGATCTTTCCATCTTTTGGTGTAATGATAAATAGAACATTATCATTTTTACTATAGGTCTTTTCAATTTTATCAAACGCTTGTAATTGAGGGTTATCGTCACTAAAGAAAACACGATAGTCTGCTTTGAAAACTAAAAAACGTCCGCCACTTGCAGCAGCAAAGACCAACGCCAGTGAGAGCAAAATAATAAACCATCGATGCTTTATGACCCATGGGCCGATCTTTGATTCTATAGAATTCATGACTTTCTCCTTGTTATAATTAAGTAATGTTTTACCTAATTCTTGTTATTTATTTTTAGACAAACCATTTAAAATTAATGACACGACACCTTTCGCAAGCGGTTCTAATTCTTCGAGTGGATACATAGTCATAAAAAAGGGGGTTACAAATTGTGCGACTGAAGCACGAACAAAACCTGACATTTCTTCAACATCTGCCACAGAAAACTCGCCACTGTCACATCCTTGTTTTAAAATCATGGCGATTAATTGTTTATCTTTCGTAACTTTTTCTTGAATTAAATCTGGGCATTTAGTAATGATGACCTCAACCAGCTCAGCCATTCTTGGTTCATTGCTAAATTGGCCATGCATAAAGTTAAGCATTTCTAAAACAAAAGTTTCTAGCCGCTCCACTTCATTCAAGCCCTCTCGGTTAACTATTTCAGTTAAAAATATTTCGCGCTCACAAAAACAGCGCCCTGCCATGGCAGAACCAATCGATAGTTTATTCTCAAAATAGCGGTAAAGGTTTGCAGTAGACATTTCAATGTCCCCTGCTATTTCAGCCATGGTTGTTTTTCCATAGCCATAGGTGCGGAACCGATTTTCGGCTGCATTCAAAATTTTCTCTCTTATATCGTCTGACATTAAACTTTTCCAAATAAATTAAGCTGTATTTATAGCTCATGAATAGTGAACAATCAATTAAATATTCATTATTTAGTCGTAAATTTACAAAAAACATCATACTTTCAATGACTTATAATTTTTAATGCTTTTGTAAAGCGGTGTTTATTTGAATTTAGCTTTAGAAAGGATCATTGAATTTCAATTTTTATCGTTTTGGTCTTTTTACCAATACGTATTTGGCAGAAAACATCTCGGTTCTTATTGGCAACTATCCATTGCCCTCTTGTTTGATAGTCATTGAGTTTTCGGTGGGTTGATGCAGTCCAGCTGTAGGGCTGTTGCTGTTGTTTTCTAAAAAGAAAATATGATTTCTTCTTACACAGACGTTGAAACTGAGAGGCGGATTCTACATAGGTTTTATTTTCTGATTTTTCTGCCAGTGAAAATACAGGCATTAAACATAAAATAAGAACAAGCTTGTTTCTCATATATTCCCTCCATGGAAATGATTTTTATTTTTTAACTAATTTCGCTCGCGGATGTGCTCCGTCATAGACTTTTGCTAAATGTTGAAAATCTAAATGAGTATAAATTTGTGTAGTAGAAATATCTGCATGACCTAAGAGTTCTTGCACCGCACGTAAATCACCGCTGGACTCTAATAAATGACTGGCAAATGAGTGGCGCATTAAATGAGGAAAGACATTGATATCGATACCTTGTTTTTTTGCCCAATACTTTAGCCTTGTTTGAATAACAGAATTATTAATTCGCTTACCTTGCACGCCGACAAACAATGCGGGCTCGCCTTCATTGGCCATGTTCTCTCTTATCTTTAACCATGCATCTAAGGCATTAATAGCTTTTTTTCCTACCGGTAAGTCTCGCTCTTTCTCGCCTTTACCTTTTACCCGTATCGCACCTTGCAGCGCTTGTCTTCCAGAAATAAGATCAAGCGAACTTAACTCTGTTAAACGCAGCCCTGATGAATAAAATAATTCCATTATGGCGCGGTCTCTTACTGTTTCAATTTCATCACCCTTTATCTCGAGTAATCGCGTCATGCTATCAACATCTAATGTTGATGGTAATTTTCGTCCTGTTTTGGGTGCTTGTATTTCTTTGGCGGGATTGTTAAGGATTTTATTTTCAATTAAGAGGTATTTAAAAAATGAACGTAAGCTAGACAACATTCGTTGCAGTGTTGCACCACTTAATCCTTTACGATGATGTTGCGATATAAATGAACGAACGTGTTCCTCTTTTATATCAAACCATTCAACTAAATCTTGTTGTTCGCAAAAGGAGGTAAATAAATCGAGATCACGTTGATAACTTTTTATAGTTTGCGCTGAGTACTGACGTTCGTTTTTGAGTTTAGCAAAAAATGCACCGACTGCATCTTCGGCTAAACCCTTCATTTAAGCTTCCAAATGACGCTTTAGAATGCGCGTTAAAATCTGGCCTAATAATGAGAGGAATAAAGTCCCCATGTCTGCACGAAAACGTTGTGGGTCATAACTACCTATTGCAATAATACCGTAACAGTTTTTACTGTTATCTGCTTTTGCTAAGGGAATGATGCCTGCCGATTGTATATCAGCATCATCAAACAGAGCTTGCATTTGTTCTGCTTTAAATGAACCACACATAGGTTCCCTTGCTGTCATCACTTTTTCACCGATAGCCAACGCCGGTTGCTGCCATGCAGTGAGCTCTAAATGTTCTTTCAATACATCATTACTTGAAGCAACCAGTTTTATTACAATCGCATCGGCTTCAAAATCTGCACGCATTCGCTGCTCAATGACTTCGAGCAGTTCGCTTAATGACTCTGCATCTAATAACGCTAAAATTAACGTATTAATATTGTCATTTAGCTTTTCATTAATCTGCGCTGTATTGATAAGATTTTTTAGTTTTTTAGTTTGCTTATCTTTTTGTTCACGTAAAATATCTAGTTGGCGTTCTATTAATGAAACAGCTGTGCCTGAATCATGTTTTAAAACCATGCGAGCTAATAAGTCAGGATATGATTCAAAAAATTTGGGGTGACCTTGTAAGTAACTTATCATCTCTTGTTCAAAATCTGTGTCTTTATTTTCTGGAGAACTCATACTAATATTTTACCTTCATATACGGTTACTGCTGGCCCTGTCATCATAACGGGCGAGCCCTCTCCTTGCCAACTGATTTGTAAGCTTCCGCCAGGTAAATCAACTTGAACCGTGTCGGATAAATGGCCTTGTAATCTGCCAATGACCATCGCTGCACATGCGCCCGTACCACAAGCTAATGTTTCAGCTGCGCCGCGTTCATACACGCGTAAACGAATATGCTGTTCATCAACAATTTGCATAAACCCTGCATTCACTCGATTAGGAAAAAGAGGATGACTTTCAATCGCTGCGCCTAATCGCGCCACATCTATCGTTTCTATATCTTCAACATCATCTAAAAGTACGACCGCATGGGGGTTACCCATAGAGACCGCACCTATTTTTAGTACCTCACCATCAACATCTATTGAATATTCATTTAAACGCGTATCGGCATGGATCGGGATTTTCCATGGATCAAATTCTGGCTCACCCATATTAACCGTGACTTGGGCATCATCTTGAATTTGTAATTCAATCACTCCAGACGCGGTTTCAACACGAATGAGATCTTTTTGCGTTAATCCTTTTTCGCGTACGAACACGGCAAAACAACGCGCGCCATTACCACACTGCTCAACTTCTCCGCCATCAGCATTGAAAATACGATAGATAAAATCCACGTCATCCGTTTCTGCTTGCTCGACAATTAATAGCTGGTCACAACCCACGCCAAAATGTCGATCAGCAATAAAGCGCACTTGATCTTCTGATAAATCAATACTTTGATTAATGCCGTCGATAACAACAAAATCATTACCTAGGCCGTGCATTTTTGTGAATTCAATTTCCATCAAGTTATTTTATGCCGATTAAGCGACTTTGTCATTGTCAGAGTGCTTTCATGTACACAGAGCGAGATAATCTCGATAAACACAACGATCCATCACCACGGTAATACCCGCAGCCTGCGCTCGTTTTGCCTCAGCCTCATTAATCACCCCATCTTGCAGCCAAATTAAAGGTAACTTTAATTCAATACAGCGATCAATAATGGGAGCAATTTTTTCACCCGCTCTAAACACGTTAACCATATCAATTTTTTCGCATTGTTTTGTTGGTATCAACGCCAAATCTGCATAAGCCTTCTCACCCAACACTTCTTCAACCGCAGGCCGCACCGGAATAATCTGATAACCAAAATCTTGCATCGATTGTGATACCTTAAAACTTGGACGTTTGCTCTTCGGAGAAAGCCCCACCACTGCAATGACTTTTGTTTGCTCTAAAATCACTTTAATTTGTGCTATTGATGGATTTGTAAACTCTGTGAACATAGACACTTAATCTCAGATAAAATAATTAATTAGAGTATAATTAACTTGATAAAAACTTCCCATCCTATAGAGATGATTAAATGATTAGCATTGGTAAAACATACAAGTTAAAGGCCATCAAAAAACTCGATTTTGGTGTTTATTTAGATGCGGAAAATTTGTATGAAGTACTCCTGCCTAAACGCTATGTACCTCGCGATTTAGAGATGGGCGAGGAAGTTGAAGTTTTTCTTTATCTAGATTCTGAAGATCGCCCTATTGCAACAACGGAAATTCCCAAAGCACAACTTGGTGAATTTGCTTACCTGTCCGTCGTTGATGTAAATGATACTGGTGCATTTTTAGATTGGGGATTAATGAAAGATCTCTTTGTTCCTTTTGGCGAACAACATCGTCCTATGGAAATAGGCCATTCATATATTGTTTATGTTTACCTCGATAAAATTAAAGGACGTCTAACAGCTTCGTCTAAAATTGATAAATTTCTTGATGACGAAAGACCACACGACTTTACCCCGCAACAAGCGGTTAATTTATTGATCGCTAATTCCACTGAGCTTGGTTTTAAAGCCATTGTTAATAACAGCCATTGGGGCGTACTCTATGAAAACGATGTACACCAACGTCTAAGTTTCGGGCAAAGTATTTCAGGTTTTATTAAACGTATTCGTGAAGACAACAAAATTGATCTTAGCTTGCAAGGTGGTAAAGAAACTCGCGATAAATATGAAAGAATTATTCTCACCTACCTAAATCAACAAGGCGGCTTTGCACAAGTGCATGATAAATCTGATCCTAAACTCATTGCAGAACTTTTTGGCATGAGTAAGAAATCATTTAAAAAAGCCATTGGTGGTTTATACAAACAAAAGATCATCAATATTGAAAAAGATGGTATTAACCTCGTTAAAAAATGAAACGCGCACAAAATATCCTACAGAAAACCTTTGGTTATGATGATTTCCGACATCACCAATCTGACATCATTCAGAGCATATTAAACGGGGAAGACACCTTAGTTTTAATGCCTACCGGCGGCGGTAAATCTTTGTGTTACCAAATTCCGGCAATGGTGAGGGATGGGGTGGGTATTATTGTTTCACCTCTGATTGCATTAATGCAGGATCAAGTTGATGCACTCACTCAGTTAGGCATCTCTGCGGCATTTCTAAATTCATCCATGGACAGCGATGAGCAACGAAAGACAGAGCAGCAATTAATCAACGGTGAAATTGAACTACTTTATGTCGCACCTGAACGTTTAATGACGAGCCGAATGCTGTCATTACTTGACCGTGCTAATATTTCACTTTTTGCAATTGACGAAGCGCACTGTGTATCACAATGGGGACATGACTTCCGTAAAGAGTATCAACAACTTCGCATCTTGCATGAGCGTTACCCAAACGTGCCCCGTATGGCCTTAACCGCAACCGCAGATAAACGAACACGACAAGAAATTATCGAACAGCTTAACTTGCATGATGCGCGCATATTTATAAATAGTTTTGATCGCCCTAATATTAATTACACGATCAGTGATGGCACTAACGCACGTGATCGCTTACTTAGTTTTATTAAACAAGAACATCCTAATGATGCCGGTATTGTTTATTGCCTATCTCGTAAAAAAGTCGAAACCACGGCAGACTGGTTAGTGCGACAAGGTTTTAATGCCTTGCCTTATCATGCGGGTTTATCGAACGATGTTCGACAAAAAACTCAGCGACGTTTTTTACGTGAAGAAGGCATTATTATTGTTGCCACTATCGCTTTCGGTATGGGTATAGATAAACCTAATGTTCGTTTTGTTGCGCATTTAAGTTTACCTAAAAGCATTGAAGCATATTACCAAGAAACAGGCCGTGCCGGTCGAGATGGTGCACCTGCCAATGCATGGATGAGTTATGGCTTACAAGATGTTATTAGTCTAAGACAAATGGCTGAGAGTAATGATTCTAGTGAACAGTTCAAACGAATCGTACACAATAAACTTGAAACCATGCTGGCGCTTTGTGAACAACGTCATTGTCGTCGACAATCTATTCTTGCTTACTTTGATGAACAACTAAAAGAACCCTGCGGTAACTGTGATACTTGTCTAAACCCACCTGAAGAATGGGATGCAACCGACGCAGCACGTAAAGCGCTTTCTTGCATACATAGAACCGAACAACGCTTTGGTGTTAATTATTTAATTGATGTCTTGCTTGGTAAAGAAAGCGATCGTATTAAACAATTTCAGCATGACAAAGTCAGCACCTACGGTATTGGCAAAGATCTTACCGATAATGAGTGGCGTAGTTTATTCCGGCAACTTATTGCATTCGGCATCATTACAACAGATGTAGAATATGGCGCATTAAAACTCGTTGAAAAATCTCGCCCTTTATTACGCGGTGAAATTGAACTTATTTTACGTAAGCCACAAAATGATAAAGTCAAAAAAGGTAAAAAAGAAAAACGCACCACATCTATGCATCGTTATGATGCCACTTTGTTTGAGTTATTACGCGAACACCGTTTAGAACTATCTCAACATCATGGCGTCCCACCCTACGTTATCTTCCACGACGCAACCTTAGAAGCCATGACCCTAACACGGCCACAAACATTAGATAAAATGCGATACATCTCTGGCGTCGGTGATAAAAAGCTCAATCAATTCGGCCAATCATTTTTAGATTTAATACTAGATAACCCTCTGCCTGAAATTTTACAAAATAATTTAAGCGCCACAGTAAATGAAACATTAACCTTACTCAATGATGGCTTAGAGATAGATGCCATCGCA
>JASFYW010000117.1:0-3509 GCA_045046865.1 Woeseiaceae bacterium
AACTTAGGGAGAATAACCTGAATATGGCAACATTTATCTTTACCACCACGAGGCCCGTTAATATCGGATAAAATCACGATGACGTGTTGGATATGATCGTCACTGTTGCTTAAAGCAAAGCCTAAACGTCGATCAATGTGCTCATGTAAAGCTTTGGTCAGGCTGAAATCACGTGCTTGAATATCAATATTCATACTCATCCCCTCATTTATGTAGCATTACAGAGACAGGGTAATACTAATTAAAACTATGGAAAAGTCGAATAATATTTGTATAATCATCGTATTTTACGAACTATTAGCCAGAAGCTATAAACGGAATATTTCGCAATGAACTATAAGCATCTCCATTATTTTTTGGTTGTCGCAAAGTCGGGCAGTATTGCGCGAGCAAGCGAAAAACTTCATCTCACACCGCAAACCATTAGTGGACAACTGAGTCTTCTAGAGGAAAGCTTGGATAATGCTTTATTTTCTCGAGTTGGAAGAAACCTTGAGTTAACGGATACGGGGCGTCTTGTCTTAAGTTATGCCGAAGAAATTTTTTCACTCGGCGGTGAGTTAGAAGAAATGCTGCGTAACATTCCTGAAGATCGCCCTTTGGTGTTTAAGGTAGGGGTAGTAGATGTCGTCCCAAAATCAATTGCCTATCGTTTGTTAGCGCCTGCTCTCGAGTTACCCGAAGCCGTGCGTATTATATGCCGTGAAGGTTCTGTAGATTCATTATTAGGTGAGCTTGCTTTGCACAAAGTTGATCTGGTTATTGCCGATAGCCCAATTCCTTCATCTATTAATGTGCGAGGTTTCAACCACTCTTTGGGGGACTGTGGTATTACTTTTTTTGCCACCCAAGAGCTGTCCGATAAGTTAGGTAAAAATTTTCCTCAGAATCTTAATGCGATGCCATTACTTGTTCCCGGTGAAATGACGGTTGCTCGAACGCGTTTAATTAAATGGCTTGATGGGCAACATATCTATCCTCATATTGTTGGCGAGTTTGATGACAGTGCTTTGATGAAAGCTTTCGGACGAACAGGGATGGGCGTGTTCATTGCGCCAACACCGATTGCTGAGGAAGTGAAAAAACAATACGGTGTTGTTGCTATTGGGCAAACGAATAAAATCCGTGAACAATTTTATGCTATCTCAGTTGAACGTAAGATTTCGCATCCCGCAGTTGCAGCAATTACAGAGACGGCTCGTGAATGGTTATTTCAAGAATAGTGTTACTGTTTATCCTGCAACAATAATTCGTAGTGCATCTAAACGCAATTGTGGATGTTGTATGTATTCTTGTAGTAGCACTTTTTCTTCAGAGAGCTGTGTTATTTCATCATCGCGTACATTAGGATTCGTTTTTTGCAGTGAACGTAAACGATTTATTTGGTCGATTAATTGTTCTTGTATGCGTTCATTTGCAATATTCACTAACTCTGGCATGTTTTGAGAAAGTTGAGATTCTGCATGTGCAATTGTTCTACGTAAGTTTTCTCTATGCCCTGCAACAATTTGTTGGCAAGTGTGCTGGTCAACAGAAGGCACCAGACTTTTACATTGCACAAAAGAAACTTTATCGCTGTAATCGATATTGTCTTTATCCATCACTAAACGAATTAACTGTGCTGGCATAAAGCGATCTATTTGCAGCTGTGGTGGTGCGATACATTGCACAACAAACAGCATTTCTAATAACACTGTGCCCGTTTTAAAATGTTTATTCTTAATAATACTAAAGGCGACGTTACCATGTTCTCCTTCAGAGACCATTTCCATCACCCCTTTAACCATTGGGTGTTCCCAGCTCATAAATAATCTATCTTCATGCACCAAAGCGGTTTCACGATCAAAGGTAATGGTAACACCGTCTTCGGGTAATTCAGGGAAGTGTGGTGTGAGCATATGGTTGCCGGGGTGTAGTACATAGCTATGTTCACTGTGGTCATTATGTTCTACGCCATAACTATCACATACACGTAACATAAAACTTTCTAAGGCTTTACTGTTTTCAGCTATTTGAATTGCCTTAACCAGTTTATCTGCAACAGGTTTACGAAACGAATTCATTTCTAATAAACGGTCGCGGCCTTTTTGTAATGCTGTGTTTAATTTTTCATACAAAGGTTTCGCTTTATCTAATAACGCAATCACATCATCCACTTGATAAGTCGATTGCTCTAACTGCTGATAAAGCTCGTCACCGAGTTGAGCCACCATACCTTGGCCTGCAGGACAGGTTTGAGTAAAGGCATTTAAGCCTTCTTTATACCAATGAAAAATAATTTCTTGAGCTGACTCTTTAATATAAGGCACATGTATCTGAATGATTTCTTTTTGACCAATACGATCAAGTCGACCAATACGTTGTTCTAATAAGTCTGGATTTAAGGGTAGGTCAAACAAAACAAGGTTATGAGAGAATTGGAAATTTCGTCCTTCACTACCAATCTCAGAACAAATGAGTACTTGAGCACCATCTTCTTCATCTGCAAAGTAAGCAGCAGCACGATCACGTTCAATAATACTTAAGTTTTCATGAAAAACAGAAGCACGAATAGCGTGTTTGTTTTTGAGTAAGTCTTCAAGCTCTAATGCGGTTTCTGCATGCGCGCAAATGACCAGCACCTTTTGTTTTTTTAGATTTTTTAATAAATCAATAATCCAACTTACTCTCGGATCAAACGTAGTCCAGTGCGGCGCACCTTGAAGGATAGAGATGCCTAAGTCTTTCAATGACTGGTATGCAGTTTCAGGCGTTAGCATGAGTTCGGCATAACGACGATTAAAATCTAAAGAAAACTGTTCTTTCTTTTCATCAGTTGTAAATATTTTTGTAAATAATAATGAATAAGCATCACAAGCAGGCAGTGCATAAGGATTCACTTTTCGTTCAGGGAAACCTTTAATGGCATGACGTGTGTTTCTAAATAACACGCGCCCTGTACCGTGTTGATCAATCAAAAGGTTAATTAATTTTTTATTTATAGTTGTTTGTGTATTTTCATCTGCATTGGCAAGTTGTGTGAGTAAATCTTGATTGTCTTGAGGTATAAATTCTTCAAGAACAGAAATGTCATGTTTTTCTAAATGTTGATTGTTGATCAATAGGTCAGCGGTTTCAGCAAGCTTAGTATAGTGAGATTCTTCAGCTAAAAAGGTTTCTAAATCATGGAAGCGATGAGGATCTAATAAACGTAAACGCGCAAAATGACTTGAAGGCCCAAGTTGTTCTGGCGTTGCAGTTAAGAGCAATATGCTTGGGGTATTGTGTGCTAAGGCATCAATCAGTTGGTACTCTTCACTGATATCATCTTCTGCCCATTTCAAATGATGCGCTTCATCAACAATTAGTGTGTCCCATTCACCATCGACTATTTGCTGTTGTCGATGAGGGTTGTCCATTAGAAAATCAAGACTACATAAAACGAGTTGCTCACTGTGAAAAGGATTTGTTTCTTGCTCTAGGGCATCAAAGAAATCATCATCATCATCAAGACCATTCTCTTCATCAAG
>JASFYW010000118.1:0-5879 GCA_045046865.1 Woeseiaceae bacterium
TGCAGTGATGGTTTATACAATGCTGTTGATGAGAAAGAAATAGAAGATCAAATGAGAAGTTTAGACACGGACGATGCAGTAAAGAATATGATAGTTAAAGCACTAGAAAATGGAGCTCCAGATAACGTATCAATTATCATGGTAAAAAGTACTTCAGCGACGAATAATGTTGTGAGTCATTAATATGAAAGATCTTGATGACAAAAAAAATCCATCTAATAAAGATAATACTGTTATTCGTAATAATGACGCAACGAGAGTAAAAAGTGCCAAAGCGAACAATGATAATCACGCAAGAAGTGATGAAACCGAATTTAAACCTCGCGCTCAACAAATTAAACCAGATGCAACACGTATTGCACCTGCGAGAAGAGCAATCTCACCTAACAGTCCAGTTCAACAACAATCTCGTCACTCGGGGTCAAGCCAATATAAAGTCTTAAAAGATCGTTTTTTATTAGAAAAAGTTCTTGGTGTTGGTGGAATGGGGATCGTTTATAAGGCGAGTGATCGTCTAAAAGTCGAAGCACAAGATAGAGACCCTTATGTAGCAATCAAAGTATTAAGTGATGAGTTTAAATCTCATCCTGAAGCTTTTATTTCTTTGCAACGTGAGTCTCGAAAGTCACAACGTATTGCACATCCTAATACGGTGAAAGTATATGACTTTGACCGTGATGGCGACACCGTCTTTATGACCATGGAATATATGGATGGTAAACCGTTAGATCAACTTATTCGTCAATACAAAGCAACTGGTTTGCCACGTGACGATGGTTGGGAAATTATTGATGGTATGTGTTCTGCACTTATCCATGCGCATGCAGAAAAAATTGTTCACTCAGACTTTAAACCCGGCAATGTATTTATTATCGGCAATAGTATGGCTAAGATTTTTGATTTTGGCATTGCTCGTGCGGTAGCTAATGTCGATAGCTTAGGTAAGTCAATCGGTGATAAAACCGTTTTCGATGCCGGCAACCTCGGCGCGTTAACCCCCGCGTATGCCAGCCTTGAAATGTTACAAGGTGAAACGCCAGATGTTCGAGATGATATCTATGCTTTAGGTTGTGTTGTTTATGAAATATTAACGGGAGAGCATCCATACAATAAAGTACCTGCTGATGAAGCCTATAAACAAGGGCTCAAGCTAAAGAAAATATCAAATATTAAGAAATACCAATGGAAGGCGATTGAAAAATCATTATCCTTTAAGCGAGAAAATAGAACGGCAACAGTAGAGCAATTTTATAAAGAGCTGACTTATGTGTATAAGCCTGGCTTTAAAAGTATTGCCGCTTTGTTTGTGTTTTTAACTATTAGTATTGCTGCTTTTATTCAATTTACAAATAATCAAACCGCATCATTCGATGTAGCTGATATACGTGATGAATTAGAATATAAAATAAGATTAGATTTGTTCCAGTCAGAAATAACTAAGCTCATTAAAAATCCGACTTTTTCAATAGATTGGGAAGAAAATATTTGGACGGAATACACAGGTGTATCTAAATTACTAGATGATATAAATAATGAGTGGCTACTAAATTCTAAAAATAGCATTTACGAATTGTATATTGCAAAAGTAAATGATTTTATAAAAGAAAAGCATTTTGCCAGAGTTAAAATTGTTATTGACAACGGGTATAGATATACGGAGGATCGTCAATATTTAGAGCTGGCACAACAACGTCTACTTGCTGCAATAAAACAAAATAATAAGAGTAAAAACATTGCTTTGAATCGTCGGCGTGATCAAGAAATAATTCGTAGTGAAAATAAAGTCGAAGCTAAAAAAAGAATAGATAGTTTTAATCTAGCACTTAAAAATGTGAATCAACAATTGATCTGCCAAGGCAGATTAAATATGCGAGATTTTGATATTGCGATTAAAAAGCTACGCTCTCTTGATCGTCCTCGATATAAAAAATTAGAGAAGAAAGTGGTCAACACACTTGCCGCGTGCATTACTCAAATTGGTAAGCTTCGACCAGAACGCGCTGCAGAATCTAAAAAGTATGCGATTCGACTATTTAAAAATAAAAGCATTATTGCTGCCATTAAAATTGCACCGCGTGATGCATGTGATACTTCAATAGCTGGGTTGGGTGCTCGCGGTAAACGCACTATATGCCGAGATAAAATTCGTGGTTCACACTACGGCCCTTCATTAGTCGTTATTCCGGGCAAACAAGGCATTAAACCTTTTGCTGTGGGTAAGTATGAAGTGTCAGTTAAAGAAATGAATATTTATTGCTCTAGTACTAGATCCTGCGAGGTAGCAAGTTCAAATAATAGCCTTCCTGCAACGAATATTAAAATAAGTACAGCAAAAAGTTATTTGAAATGGTTAAGTAAAAATACCCGGCAAAAATATCGTCTTCCATCAAAACATGAATGGGTTTATGCGGCCACGTCTAAACGAGCTATTCGTGATCCTAATCGAAATTGCCAATTAAGTAGCCGTGGGATATCAAAAGGTAATGAGCTTGTAAAAACCACTTCTGGTAAACAGAATTCTTGGGGCGTGGTGAATTACTTAGGCAATGCACGAGAATGGGTATATGGCGATGGGCGACAGTTAATAGCTATGGGCGGATCATATAAAGATGCGATGGATAAATGCGACTTTACACTATCATCAAATCATTCTGGACAAGCCGATACTATCAGTGGCTTTAGAGTGCTACGTGAAATAAAGGTTAGGTAGTTTAAATGAATTTCAGAGCAAACATGTCAGAGCTGCGTACTTTAGTAGACGACCACTATCAAAACAAAATATCTTTTGAAGAATACAGAGAACAAAGGTCACAATTATTAAAATTAATAGATGAAGATCTAAACGGCATTAAGATTATAGAACCAGAGAATAGTCATGAAGCAAACAATGAATCATCACTCATTGACAAAGCGCTCATGTTTTTAACAAATAGATAAATAATTTATTTAAATATTTATATTAAGCAAAGAGGTAGTTATGGAATTTGTAAAATTCTTTCAAACAGGTGGTCCTTTCATGTATCCAATTTTATTGGTATTTACGATTGGTCTAGTTATTTCATTAGAAAGGTTTATGTACTTGTATCGTACAGATAAAAGCACGAAAAAAGTTTGGGGTGAATTAGTCCCCATGCTTAAAGCGAATGACTTTCAACGCGCAGTAAGTTTAACAGAATCGATTAAAACACCTTTATCGTTACTATTGAATTATGGCTTTGCTCGCCATCGTGCGAATAAAAAGCGTGAATTAATTGAATCTGCAATGGAAGAAGGGATGATGGAGGCTTTACCTAGTTTAGAAGAGCGTACACATTACCTTGCTACATTTGCCAATATTGCAACATTATTAGGTTTGTTGGGTACGATTGTTGGTTTGATACAAGCCTTTACTGCTGTTGCTGCTGCGGATCCTGCAGAAAAAGCAGATTTATTATCAGCCAGTATTTCAGTTGCTATGAACACCACAGCCTTTGGTTTGTTAGCTGCTATACCGTTACTCTTCTTTCATTCTTATCTTGTTACTAAGACAGCTCGCTTAGTTGATAATTTAGAAATGGCTGCGGTCAAATGTTTAAATTTAATGGATAGAGATTAATATTTAACTATGAAACGTATTGGTAAAAAACGTGTAGAAGCTGCGGTTGAGTTAAATATAACTGCTTTTATGAATTTAATGGTAATTCTTGTGCCGTTCTTATTAATAACCGCTGTATTTTCAAGGATCACGGTTTTAGAATTAAACTTACCTGCTCTTAATGCAAAAACAGATCAACAAGAAAAAGTTAAATTACAACTTGAGCTTGTTCTACGTAAAAATAGCTTTGATATTCAAGATGCAAATTTAGGTGTTATCAAACGCTTTACACGTAGTGATGAAGAAACAAAATGGAAGTCCTTTACAAATATTCTTATTGAAATAAAATCCAGATTTCCTGAAGAAAAAAGTATTACTTTATTACTTGAGCCTGGAATAAATTATAAAACACTAATTTTGGTTATGGATCATGTTCGTAGCGCAGATGTTGTTCAATTTACTACGGTCGAAACTGTGGAATTATTTCCCAATATCTCTATAGGTGATGCCCCTGGTTTTGAAGAGTTCGCCTCATTAAAAAGTAGTGATGTAACGGCGGGGATTCAATAATGATGACTATGTCGCGTCGCGCAAGACGGATGGAACGTAATCATAAGCGTAATAAACAATCAGCACTAAACTTAGTGTCATTAATGGATATCTTTACGATATTGGTGTTTTTTTTACTGGTTAGTTCATCTAATGTTCAGCAACTACCGAATAGTAAAGATATCAGTTTACCGACCTCGGTCGCAGTAAAAGCGCCTAAAGAAACATTAATTATTGCGATTACCTTAGACAGTATCATTGTCCAAGGAACTAAGGTTTCAAATATTAGAGATGTTCTAAACAGCAATGACACGCTCATTCCTTCTTTAGTTAAAGAGTTGGTATTTCAATCTTCTAAATCTACAGCAAGAGAAGGGTCTGCAACGATTAATAAAGGTCTCTCTGTAACAATTATGGGAGATGAAAATATCTCTTACCAATTGTTGCGTAAAATTCTCGCTACATGTCGCCAAACCAGCTATACGCATATTGCTTTTGCTGCAGTACAAAAAGCGAAAGGTAAGGGATAATGTCTGTTGCTACATATTCAAGCCTTGCATTAGGCTGGACTCCCGAAGAAAAAGAAAGCAAGCTATTTAATCGTATTACGATTGTTGTTGTTATTTTAACGATGTTACTTGGTTTTGTGGTTATGTCGGTTACGCTTCCTAAAGAAGAAAGGAAAGCACGTACTGTTGTACCAGAACGGATTGCAAAATTTATTCTACAGAAGAAAAAACCAAAAGTTATTAAGGTCAAACCAAAACCTAAAGTACCTCGTAAAAAAGTGGTAAGAATTAAACCTAAGAAAAAGTCTAATAAACCGCTGACTAAAATACAAAAGAAAGCACGTAAAAAAGCAGAGTCAAGTGGTTTGCTTGCATTGAATAATGAACTAGCCGATCTAATGGACACTTCTTCAATCAATGCAATGGTAGGGAAGCGCGTTAGTAGAAATGATTCAGCTAAAAAATCAATTAGAGTCAATACGACGGTATTAACGGCGAATGCCTCCAAAGGAAGTGGTGGGATTAGTAAATCAAAATATACAACTAAAGTGACTAAAACCGTTCTAGCTGCATCTGAAAAGATTGCTTTCAGAAATTCTTTAGCTTCTAACGGAAAACTAAAAGGTAAAGATCATACGCAGAAATACCAACGTGGTGAAAATGTTCGTTCAGAAGAAGATGTTATTTTTGTTATGGATAAAAATAAAAGTAAACTTCATTCTATTTATCGCCGAGCACGCCGGTCACACCCCGGTTTAAAAGGAAAAATAGTTTTAGAAATTACAATTGCAGCTTCAGGTAAAGTGATACGAGTGCGTATTAAGTCTAGTCAATTAAATGATGCAAAACTTGAATCTAGATTAGTGGCACGTGTAAAAGGCTTTCACTTTGGCGTGGGTAGTGTAGAAGAAGTGACCGTTTTATTCCCGATAGAGTTTTTACCATCTTAGTCTTAATCTGCCTTAAAATATTTTAAGGCAGATAGTTACGGGGTTAAGGAAATGAAGGAATAGTGTGATCAATGCCACGCATATTTGCTTCAGGATGGTTGTCATGGACTAGATCTGATATTTCATCAATTCGTTGAACGGGTACATCGACCATATAAAGTATTTGACCTGAATTCACATCCTTCATAAAACCCTTTAGATGTGTATTTTGAACATTAATGGCGACCATACTTGATGTCCAAGAACCAAGAAATGCACCACCAACGATAATGCCCCCCATCGATAGGGTTTCCCAAC
>JASFYW010000119.1:0-28495 GCA_045046865.1 Woeseiaceae bacterium
GTGTCGAAAAGCGACTGAAAAGCCTTTAATTACTAAACTTTCACCTAATCAAACAGATATTGCTCATAATGCGCGTCGCTGTATAGAGGCGGGCACAGATGGCTTTGCGGTCATCAATACCATGATGGGAATGGCGATAGATATTGAATCTCGCACGCCCTTTATTGGCAATAATCAGGGCGGCTTATCTGGTCCTGCTATTAAACCTATCGCATTGCTTAAAACACACCAAGTTTCACAGGTTTGTCGTAAACATAATATTCCTATCATTGGTCAAGGCGGTATTTCAACGGCAGAAGACGCCATTGAGTTTCTTATTGCTGGCGCAACGGGCATTGGCGTGGGCACGGCATTGTTTTATGACCCTTTGGTTTGTAAAAAAATAAACCAAGGCATCATTGAGTATCTACAAAAACACAATCTCAAACATGTTTCTGAACTTGTCGGCACCTTGTCACTTAATTGAACACATCAAGATTGAGCACATCATTATTAGTGACACCGCTATTAATAACATTAACAAAATATTGTAAGCTGCCGATAGATAAGACATCATCTTATTAAGTAAGCATATTGGGCACACTCTATGGCAACGACCGCACCACGTAAAAAAATTCGACTCGGCGACTTATTGGTTGAGAAAGGTCTTATTACTGAAGATCAGCTCATGCAATCCCTTGCTGCGCAGAAACAAACAGGTCAAAAATTAGGCCGCACCCTCATTACCAGTGGGCTTGTGACCGAAGATCAAATGTTGGAATTGCTCTCAACGCAACTCCAAGTCCCATTTATTGATCTTAAAAAATACAGCTATGATACTGAAACGATTCAAATTATTCCTGAAACATTAGCCCGCCGTTATCGTGTTGTTTCTCTGAAAAAAAATCCTGATGGAAGCCTGCTTGTGGGTATGGCCGATCCTACCGATATTTTTGCATACGATGAATTATCGAAACAGCTTAAGTGTCACTTACACCTCGCGGTCGCACGTGAATCAGAAATCATGTCGACCATTGATATGGTTTATCGTCGTACCAGTGAAATTTCTGACTTAGCCGAAGAACTCGGTGACGAACTTGCTGAAACCGATATTGATTTACAAGAACTGGTTCAAGGCGAAGATGTTGCCAATGCGCCTGTTGTAAAACTACTGCAATCCATTTTTGAAGATGCTGTTCAAATTGGTGCTTCTGATATTCACATCGAACCTGATGAAAGTGTTTTACGTATTCGTACTCGTGTAGATGGCATCTTGCAAGAACAAGTGATGAAGGAAAAACGCATTGCCAGTGCTTTAGTTTCTCGTTTAAAACTTATGGCCGGTTTAAATATTTCTGAACGCCGCATTCCACAAGATGGTCGTTTTAACATTCGAGTACGTGATCGCAGTATTGATGTTCGTCTTTCAACCATGCCTATTCAAAATGGTGAATCCGTTGTTATGCGTTTGCTTGATCAATCTGGTAATGCATTGATACTTGATCAACTGGGCATGAACCCGGATTTACTTGCACACTTTAGAAGAAATATTCATCGGCCGCATGGCATGATCCTCGTTACCGGTCCAACCGGTAGTGGTAAAACAACAACGCTTTATGCTGCACTGTCTGAGTTAAATAAAGCCGAGAAAAAAATTATTACTGTAGAAGATCCTGTGGAATACCGTTTACCTCGCATTAACCAGGTACAAGTAAATAATAAAATTGGTTTAGACTTTTCAACCGTATTACGCGCTGCCTTACGACAAGATCCTGATATTGTACTTGTTGGTGAAATGCGTGATCAGGAAACTACCTCGATTGGTTTACGTGCTTCTATTACCGGTCATTTAGTTTTATCAACCTTACATACCAATGATGCTATCTCAACAGTAAATCGTTTAATTGATATGGGTGCAGAGGGCTTCCTTGTAGCAACGGCTTTACGTGCAGTATTAGCTCAGCGTTTAGTACGTAAAATTTGTAAAAGTTGTAAAACAGAGTACACCCCGGAAAAACAAGAAACTGTTTGGTTATATAGTTTGTTAGGTAAAAATGCAGACAATGCTAAATTTTACCATGGTAAAGGTTGTCCGCACTGTAATAACACAGGATATAGTGGTCGTGTTGGTGTCTTTGAATTTCTGGAAATTGATGACGAGCTTGCGGATGATTTACGTCGAGAAGATTCTGCTGCCTTTGCTAAACATGCAAAAGCAAGCCCAAGCTTCAGACCTTTTTCACGCCATGCCATGGAGTACGCTACAAAGGGCATTACATCACTTGAAGAAGTCATCCGGGTAACGGGGATGATTGAAGAAGATCTTGATGAACATGAATTCCAACTTGAAAATGAAATTAGTTAAAATTAATCATGCCAATTTTTGAATACAAAGGCCGTGATAATCAGGGCCAAGCAGTTGATGGAAACATTGAAGCTAACTCTGCCAATGCTGTTGCAACGCAACTTTTAAACACCGGCATCACTCCCATTGATATTACTCAAGCTGCAAAAGACGATAACACCTTAAATTTTGATTTTAGTAAAAATAAAAAACCAACCATAGATGACTTAGTTCTTTTTTCAAGACAAATGTACACGCTTATGCGTGCCGGCGTTCCTATCATTCGCTCTATTACCGGCCTGGCGGATACATCACGAAATCAAGTGTTAAAAAATACCTTACATAGTGTTCGTATTGAAATTGAAGGTGGTCATGAACTATCAACCGCTTTAGCACAACACCCGGATATTTTTTCCCACCTTTTTATTAGCATGGTGCAGGTTGGCGAAAACACAGGCAATCTTGATGAAGTGTTCTTACAAATTTCAGGCTACCTGGAAAGAGAGAAGAATACTAAAGACCAGATAAAAGCAGCAATGCGTTATCCCATGTTTGTCATTATTGCGATCACCATTGCCATGTTTATTATTAACATGTGGGTTATACCTACCTTCGCAAAAGTGTTTGCTGGCTTCGGTGCTGAACTTCCTTTACCTACACGTATCTTACTTGGTATTTCTGAATTTACCGTTAATTACTGGTACATCATTGTAGGCATTGTATTTATTACTCTTTTCTCCATACGCTATTATATAAAGACCGAAAAAGGGCATTGGCAGTGGGATCGATTAATGACCCGCATCCCGGTCATTGGAAGTATAGTCATGCGTGCAACACTTGCGCGTTTTGCACGTTCATTTTCAATGTCTTTAAGTGCAGGTGTTCCCCTGGTAACTGGACTGACACTTGTATCTCGCGCCGTTGATAATGTTTTTGTTGGTGGTCATATCGCTGATATGCGAAATGGTATTGAACGTGGTGATACCTTAACCCGAACTGCGGTAGCCACAGAGATGTTTACTCCGCTTGTTATTCAAATGCTTACCGTTGGAGAAGAAACAGGTAATGTCGATGATATGTTAAAAGAAGTCGCGGACTTTTATGATCGCGAAGTTGACTATGATGTTAAAAACCTCACCAGTGCCATCGAACCCATACTAATTATTTTTATTGGTGCTATGGTACTCGTACTTGCCTTAGGTGTATTCCTGCCAATGTGGGATTTAGCTGGTGCAGCGCAGGGACATTAGATTGAAATCAATCCCAATTATAAATAAACAACAAGGTTTTACCTTGCTTGAACTTATTGTGGTTATTATTGTTATTTCTATTCTTGGTTTATTTGCTATTGATCGAATTTTTGCTATTCGTATCGCCGCAGAACAGGCTGCCGTTAAGCAACTGGTCGGTACGATTAAAAGTGCATTAGGACTTGAAGTTGCACGACTTGCACTTGATGGAAAAATGTATGCCGTTGCTAAGCTGGATAAATCAAATCCTTTGCTGCTTCTTTCACAAAACCCCAATAATTATATTGGTGAAAAAAATAATGGTAAAAAAATTACTGAACCGGGTGTTTGGTATTTCGATAAAAAACAAAAGACACTTGTTTATAATGTTCTTTACGCAGAAAACTTTAAAACCACACTAAAAGGTTTGCCGCGTATCCGTCATCGCATCAAACTTGTTTATAACGATCGAAATAAAAATAGACGCTTTGATTTACGCATCGATGGAATAGCCGGCCTTGATCTCATTTCACTAGATAAATTTAGCTGGACTACAAAAACTAAAGATATTTCTAAAAAAAATATTTAACGCTTAATTAAAAAAGAGACATTAAATTATGAATACCATGCTTTCAGAAATTTTATTTGATGCCAGCCTTTTATTTATCGTTATTGGTACATTTATTGGTCTTATTTTAGGGTTAGGGTTAATTTTTGCACCCGCTATGACACTAAAATTTAACGAAAAAATTAATACTCATATTTCTCTTAGGGAAAAAACCAAATCCATTGAAGCTCCAATTAAGTCTGAGCCTTTTTTTTACAAACATTCTAAAATCAGCGGCGCAATACTCGTTATAGGTTCTATATTTGTACTTTATACCCTCGAAACATTTAACGCATATAACCTAATCCCTCACTTACCCAAAAGCATTTCTGCACCGGCTTGGGAATGGATAATACAGTCAGCTGAGATCTTCCTTTATATCTCTTGTATTTTTATTTTAGTATTTGGTCTAATCGTTTTTGTTCGCCCAAGTATGGTTAAAAACTTTGAAGAGGTCGCAAATCACTGGATTTCAACTCGCCAAGGATTTTCGAATATGAGCAAAGACATCGACATTACAAATAAGTTAGTGAATACTTACCCTCGTGCTTTTGGCATATTTATTACCCTTTTTTCACTCATTGTCTTATTTTTTCTTTTGCCAGGATTTTAAAAACATAAAAACTAAGGTTTACCCGTAATCTGCCGATAAACTCTTTTGACTTTGCGAACTAAATGTACTATTTTTACTTTAAGTATCGAATCTAAGTTATTGATTCTTCACTTATTCATCTGTTAGCGCCGCCATTAAATCAACTGGCAGCATAACGAGTCATATCGGCAACCGCGGTTGTCATAACAGATTTTGGAGAAAAACATGAACAAATCTCAATCCGGTTTTACATTAGTAGAACTCGTCGTCGTAATTCTTATTTTAGGTATTCTTTCAGCAACAGCTTTACCACGATTTATGGATGTTAATAATCAAGCTCATACTGCAGCAGTTGCAGGTGCTGGCGGTGGTTTTGGAGCAGGTGCGGCACTAGCTCATGCTCAGTGGGTAGCCAATGGTTCTAGTACAACTAATATTGATGATATTGTTGGTTTTGGTTCAAGTGACGTTGAAGTAAATACATCTGGCTGGCCAACTGACACCGCTGGTACTAACACGCTTGCTGCAGCAGCTAATGCCCAATGTGTAAATATATGGAATGGTATTATGCAAAACCCCCCAACTGTACAAGTAGCTGGTACTGGTGCAACAGTTGACTATGATGCTACAGCAACATTAAATACCTGTACTTATACTTATAATGCAGTAAATACTAAAAATATTGCATATAATGCAGCAACTGGTGGCGTTGTTATAACGAATCCATAATCAACGATATTTTAAAGCACCACTAAATTAGTGGTGCTTTAATTTTATCTTGGAAATACAGATAACCTTCTACTATGGCCTGTATCATAAACCATACTCGAAAATCATCTCCTAATAACCTAGGCTTTACACTTGTTGAGCTTATTGTTGTTATTCTTATTGTTGGTATTCTCTCGGCTTCTATCGCTCCCCGTTTTTTTGGTGTTGCTTCTTATGAAGACCGTAAAGCCACAGATGAATTGCTATCCGCACTACGTTATTCACAACAGCTAGCGATGGCTCGTGGTGGAAATATTCAACTCAACCTTCAAAATGATAACTACACGATTGAGCTTACAGGTGGTAAAGACTTACGCAGTCCTGATGGTTCACCCTATCCTCATTTTTTTAATGGAGTAACTACTTCAACACCTAATATCATTGTTTATGATAGATTAGGTCGTCGCGTTCCAAATAACCAACTTGATATAAACATTGGAAGTAAAACTATTCGCATAGAACAGGAAACCGGTTATGCCCATCAACTGTAACCAAAAAGGTATTAGCCTTATTGAGTTGGTTATTTTTATAGTCATTCTTTCAGTTGCATTAACAGGCATCACCTTAATTTATATTAACACCACTCGTTATAGCGCTGATCCTTTAGTACGTATTCGTACTGTTGAACTTGCACAATCTACTCTTGAAGAAATATTGCTCAGAGCATATGACGAAAGCACTCCCGTCGGTGGAGGTTGTGTTAAGTATCCAGTGCAAGGTGGCACATTATGTATACCACCTACCTATGCCTCTCAACCTAATGCATTTAATGAAACTGCACTTACAGCTGAAACGGGTGAAACAAATCGCTCTCTTTTTGATGATGTCGATGACTATAATAATAAGCTCTATTGTGGTCAAAATGTAGTAGCTGCAAATACAGCATGTCCTTTATTAACTTGTCAAAATTTAGAAGACGAATCTGGTACTGATATATCTACAAATTATGCTGGGTTTGCTGTCTGCATCAAAGTAAGTTTTGCAGGCGGAGCAGGAACAGAAATTAATAATTTTGGTTCTGGCGTAACAGTCTTAGCAAATGATGCAAAAAGAATTGATGTTATCGTAACAGATCCACTTAATTCTCAAATTGGTTTATCGGCTTACCGATTAAATTTTTAATGATACTTAATAAAATACAATGGTCATTGCGAGGGAACCAAGTGACCGTGGCAATCTCCAGCTACGGAGATTTAACTATTAGATTGCCACGCTACGCTCGCAATGACCGCATTTTTATAAATTTAAGGACATCCAAACGTGTCTTTTTCTAACAAACAGTCAGGCTTTACACTTGTCGAAGTTATTATCGTCATTGCGATCATGGGTATTATTGGAGGCCTGTCTTCTTTAATTATTGGTCGTTCTCTTGATGCTTATGCGGCATTAGAACGCCGTGAAAAATTACAAACATCTGTTCGACTTGCAGTTGAACGCATTTCACGTGAACTGCGACATGCACTGCCTCACAGTATATGTGTACATGATGGCGCCAGTTGTGTTGGCACTGCCGAAAATCGTTTTTATTTTATTCCGGTTAAAGCTATGGGACGTTACCAGGATCGGCCCGGTGTATATTATCCTGGGCAACAAAGGGATCGACTTGGTGTTTCTCCATTAAGCACAAGTCAATTTGATGTGCTCTCCACTAACACAGCAAATCCATTAGAAGTTAATGCCAATGACTGGACCGCTGTCTATAATCTTAATAACAGTGATATATATCTTGGTATAAATAATGTTCGTCAACAAATAAATGCTATTGTACAAAAAGATATTCATAACGATGGGCTTACCAGTACAGATATTGATCAAATACAATTTTCAGGCAATCTGTCTTTTGCTAATCATTCACCATCACGTCGTTTTTATATTCTGGATAATACCCAACAGGTTACCTTATTTTACTTAAATGGCACTGACTTATTCCGTGATACAACCACGTTTGCAGCACCCAATACTCCCACAGGTAGTCCACGCTTACTGATGCAAAATGTACAAGCATGTACGTTTACTTATACGCCAGGCTCACAGCAGCGTGCAGGTTTATTACATATCGATATCACCGTATCAATCCAGGGCGAACAAATACAGGTTATTCAAGATGCGCATGTCTATAACACCCCATAACATCAAAAAACAATCCGGTGTTTCAATTGTTACGGCAATATTCCTGGTTGTTGTACTTGCGTTAATGGGAGCAGGTATGGTCAGTTTATTAAGTACAAGTCAACAATCTATTAGTCAGGAAATAACCTCAGCAAAAACATATATGGCTGGCCGTTCGTGCTTACAATGGGGAATGTATCAAGCTGTTTATAATGCTACGACGGGCACTCATACAAATACTTTTAATAACGTTAATTCTTCTTTATTTAATAGCCAGTGCTCTACAACGATAGATACAATCACTGCAGATAGCCTTATATTTTATAATATAACCGCAATAGCAAATTTTGGCGCGGTAACTGATCCTGAATACAGTCAACGTACTATGCGTTTACAATTTCAGCCCTAATTTTTACAAAATTTTATGACACCTATTATTTCTAAAACAAGCGAAAATACTATTTTTAGTGGCCTACTAATTTTTTCTTTAACAGTGGCATTATTTTATACCGGTAATAATAGCTGGCTTTTTACAACAAGTTATATCCTTATAATATTAAACATTTCATTAGTATTAAAACAACGTTTTTATAATCCAATAAATATTACAAGAAATGGGGTTCTCATTTCATCTCTCTTATTGTTAACCTGGTTTGCAATATCAATATTTTCCAGCCAAATTAAATACCTCAGCCTGTATAACTTTTTTTGGCTGGGTAGTTTGATCATTGTTTTTTTAATTTTTACTTTCCATGAAAACAAAGATCAAATCTGGAGCAATGTTTGGCCAGGCATATTATTTCTTGTATTCATCTGGGCAATATATGGCTTAATACAATATTATTATTTACATGTGGCGACTAATGCATCTTTTCTTAATCGTAATAGTCTCGCCGCTTTAATTAACCTGGCCTTAATTCCTGCTTCAGGTTATTTTTTACTCAATGAAGAAAATCGACCATGGCCATTTTTAAATAATAAAATATTAGCGCTCACCTTAATTATCTTATTTTTAACCACCTTTATTATTACCAGTCGAGGTGGATCTTTAAGTTTACTATTGGGTTTTAGCATCTTAATTGCTTTACTCAGAAAATATGTAGAAAAGTCACAACTTTATTCTTTTTTTATAATAATTTTCATTGCCTTTTTACTAGCAACATTATCTCAGTACTTTATTCCGAATTTACCTCAAGGCTTTGGTGAAAGAATGGCATCATTAAAAGATGCTTCTGAAGCGGGAAATCCACGATTTATAATTTGGAATAGTCTGATTCCATTATTTGAAGAAATGCCCTGGTATGGTTTTGGGCTTGGTAGCTTATGGGTTTTCTGGCCGCCACATCGACCATTCACTGATAATAGCGCAGGCTATTTTGCACATAATGACTATATGCAAATTACCCTTGAAGCAGGATACCCTGGCATTCTTCTTCTCATTGCATTATTTATCTTTATTCTTTTTTATTTCATTCGTACATTAAAAAATAATGGCAATACACTTTCACTTATTCACCGTGTTGAGCTGATTAGTATTTTTGCTGCACTTGTGACTTTTTCTGCACATAGCTTTTTTACTTATAACTTTTATATTCTTCCATTACTTCTTATTGCTGGAATTTATCTTGGACGTTTTAACCAACTTGTAAATATAAATTCTACAAATGTAACAACATTCCCCGCCCTTAAGGTTTACTTTAAACCAGTTATGTTTGTCATTAGCATGTCGGGGCTTATTTTTATTTTATGCAGTTATTTTATATCGGTCTCACTCTCGAGTTATTACAATATTCAAGCTAAAAAATTATTGTTAAAAAATAAATATCAGGAATCAAGTCAGTATTTCTTAAAAGCACAAACACTTGCACCGCTCATGGATAACCCTTTTTTTAGTCATGCCGATTTATTACGTCGTGGTGCAAATAAATTACTCAGCGTTAACAAACACAGACAAGCAAATTCCTTATTAATATTAGCCCATAATAATCTTGATATAGCAGAAAAGCTTAATCCACTGCGCGCTCAAACCCATCATATACGTGGCTTAATATATGAAGAAAAACAAGCTGAAAAAGCAAAAATAGAGTATAAAAAAGCCTTAAAACTTGACCCTCGATTTTTATTTTCAAGAATACGCTTAGCAACTATTCTTCATCAGCAAAATAAGTTAAAAAAGGCGATGGAAGTGCTTTATGACGGTGTAAATTATAACTACCCTGTAAATGATGTGATGCTTGAATATATGACATTTTTTGCTAAATTGTCACGAGAAGCAGGGGAAGAAAGCTTTGCTTCGCATCTAGAAGCTAATATTAAGAAATATATTAATCAGAACAGCAGGGAATCATTACATTAATCCATATATATCAACCTCTTAGCGGTTTTCTATTTAAAATATAAGCCTCATAACCGATAATTATGATGATATTACTAAATTAAGGTCTTTTATGCTGATAAGCAAACGACATCAACTTTCTCTTTTCCTCGCGGCGACTTTGTTCTGCTTTTCCAGCATATTATACGCTGCACTTATAATGCATTTACCGTTAGACGGAAATCTGAATGATAGTTCAGGTAATGGTAACAATGGTGTGTTTCAAGGTGGTAGTACTAATCCAGGATTTGCTACTGCAATTTATAATCAGGGTCTTAATTTTGATGGTAATAATGATTATATTACAGTGCCTTCTTTTGATCCGGGCAGTATCTTCTCTGCCTCACTTTGGGTTAATCATGACAATATCGGTACTTTAAATACCTTTATTGAACACGCAAACAATGGCAATAACCGTAATGATTTTTATATTGGTTATGATAATAGTAACAATCAGCTAACCGTTGAATTGGAAGATAATAACAATTTTGAAGGCGGCGCATGTGGCGACCCAAAATTCTGTACAGGTATTCCGCTCAATTCTAACCGCTGGTATCACATTGTTGTTACCGTTACTCCCACTACTCTAAAAGTTTATGTTGATGCTACCCTTGGCTATAGTGTCACCCATTCTACTACGGTTAACTTTGGCACTGGTTCTTGGCTACTTGGTGGTGATACAGATAACACCCCAGTAACAACGGCTAACAATGATTATCTTGATGGCCGTCTTGATGATGTGCGTATTTATAATACTGAACTTACACAAACTGAAATATCAAATCTCTATGGTTTGGTTGGTGAATGGAATTTTGATAATTGTAATGTCACTAATGCCAATGATATTACTGATAGTAGTGGCAATAACCTCCATGCCTCACCAATAAATGGTGTAACAACATCTTCAACCGGAAAAATATGTACCGCACTTACCTTAGACGGTACTAACGATTATGCTGAAGTTGCTGATAATAATTTATTAGACATTACTCAAAGCCTCACCGTTATGACTTGGATTCGTCCAAACTCTATTCCTAGTAGTGGTTTAATGTCCATTCTCTCAAAAGATGAAAATTATGAATTTCATATTGATTCCTCTGGCAGAATATTTTGGTGGTGGAACAATAGTTCTGGTGCGACAAGAAGTTTTACTTCCTCAGCCGCCATCTCCGCCAACGTCTGGACTCATGTTGCTATTGTTTATGAAGCAGGAAGCCAACGTATTGTTATTAATGGAGTTGAAAGCGGCACACGTAATTATAACGAAACACTTCTCACAAACACTGACCCTCTTCAGTTTGGTGGCGATCAAGGTTTTGCTGGTCGCGAATTCGATGGCCTAATTGATGAAATTAAAATTTACAGTCGCGCATTAACAACTGAAGAAATAAATGGCTATTACACCAACCCTGATCCGCTTAGCCGTACTTGTGCAACGTGTACTAGCTCTCAAACAATTATTTTATCAACTAATAATACGGAAACACTTGGCGGTCTAAGTTTCACTGATGGCTCATTGGCAGAATATAGTCCATCTGCAAACTCTTCAACACTCTACTTTAATGAAAATTTGTTTTCTGGTAATGAAGACATTAACGCTGTTCATATTTTAGCTAACGGTATTATTATTCTCTCAACAGACAATAATGCAACATTAGGCGGTTTAAGCTTTCGTGATGATGATCTTGTAGCGTATGACCCTTCAAACGATACCGCTACTCTTTATTTTGATGGTGGTAATTTATTTAGTAATGGAGGCGAAGATATTGATGCTGTCTATATTCGAGATAATGGAAATATTATTTTATCAACAGTAGGTGATGCAACTTTGGGAGGGATTTCATTTACAGATGGAGATCTTATTGAATACAATCCTTCAACCGACTCTGCCAGTTTATTTTTTGATGAAAGTAATTTTAATGGTGGTGCCGATATTGATGGTGTTCATATACTTGCCAACGGAAACATTCTGTTATCAACAACTAATAATGAAACATTAGGCGGTTTAAGTTTTAATGATGGCTCAATAGCAGAATATAATCCTGGAACAGATGCCGCCACACTTTATTTTGATGAAAATCTATTTTCAGGTGGCGCAGATATTAATGCATTAACCCTCCCCTCCAATGCGCCTCCATTACATCATATACAAATAACACATGACGGCACGGCTTTAACCTGTGAGCCAGAAACCATTACTGTAACAGCATGTGCAAATGCAGCCTGCACCACTCCAAATTATGCCAGTGATGTTTCTGTTACTTTAACGCCAACAGGGTGGGAAGGTAGTGGCGGCGATACTAAAACAATTACTGGTGGGAGCTCAACCTTTCAATTGCGCAACTCGACAGCAGGAACGGTAACCCTCTCTGCTTCTGCTTCTTCACCCGCTACAAGCATTACGCCTTCGCCAGCGGTAAGTTGCATAAATTCCGCTGCTTCTTCAAACAGTTGTGACATCACTTTTTATGACAGTGGTTTTATCTACACCATTCCCACTCAAACTTCCTGTACAACATCAAACAGCATAACTATACAGGCGGTTAGGTTAGATACAATATCACAAGCTTGTGTTCCCGCATTTCAAAATATTGATCGTAACTTAAAAGTCTGGGCAAACTATAGTTCTCCAACTGCAGGCGCAATTACGGGTACGCCCACGGTAACGTTAGTAAATGGAAATGGATCATATGCACTGCCCTCGACGGAACCGGCTTCAACGAATACCGTAATGTCCTTTACCAACTCTGCTGATGAAACGTTCACAGTGACTTATCCCGATGCAGGCCAACTTGTTTTAAATACTAAATATGAAGGATCAACGGCTAATTCTGATACTGGTTTAACCATGTTAGGCAATAGTACTTTTGTTGTTAAGCCCGCCAAACTTTATGTTTACTCTGATGATGCCAATGCATCTTGTGCAACGAATGATGGAACTTGCAGTGCATTTAAACCTGCAGGAAGCGCTGCAGACAGCCAGTTTAATTTAAAAGTTCGTGCTGCCTGTGCAGATAATACTGTTACACCTAATTTTGTTTTAAACAATATTGCTATTACTCACACCAATACAGCGCCCGCTATAGCCCAAGGAAGTATTGGTGTTTCAATTTTTAATATGGCTTCTGCTGATAGTGGTGAGCACACAATATCTAGCCAAACCTATACTGAAGTCGGCGTAACAACCTTTACTGCAACCTCTCCAACTTATTTAGGCGTTACCAGTCCATTCGGGACGAGTACATACATTGGTCGTTTTTATCCACATCATTTTGATACTACAGTGGCCGCCTCTTGTAATACCTTTTCTTATTCCGGCCAACCTTTTTCTGTTACAGCGACAGCAAGGAATAATGCTGCAACCCCTGCTACAACCGTAAACTATAATGGCGGCTTTGCTTTTGATACGACAATTTCAAATGCGGGAAACACGTCTAACTTTAATGCTACAAATACCATCCCTTTGGCAAGCTTTAATAATGGTATCGCAAACAAACTTGATGTCGCTTACACTTTCTCTGCTAAGGAAACAGCACCAGAAACCATAACGCTGCGCGCTAATGATACAAATACGAGTGGTGCCTCTGGAGTTACTGAAGGAACAATGCTGATTCGTAGTGGTCGTACTTATCTTGAAAATAGTTTTGGCTCAGAATTAGTTGATATGAAAGTACCTGCGCAAGTTCAATATTACACAGCAAACGGTTTTGTTATTAATACTGACGATACTTGTAGTGCTGTTACTGCTTCCTTAACTGATGTTGGTACAGATACCGTTACTCTTGGTGATGGCTCAACTGTTGGCCAAACATGTGTTTGGGATAGCGATGGTGAAAGCGGAACGTTTAACTGTGCTGCTACGGGACTTGCTTCGCTTCAATTTGAAGAGCCACCTATTTCGGGGAGTTTTAATCTTTACTTAAAGGCACCCGGCGCAAACTTCACCGGCGATATTGGGATTACGCTAGGCTCTCCAACATGGCTTAAATATGATTGGGATGGTGATGGCAACCATGATAATGACCCGAGTAGTGTTGCTTCTTTTGGTTTGTACCGTGGTGATGATCGGATTATTTATTGGCGTGAGGTTTTTTAATAAATTAAACCGTATCTTCCATATCTAGTTCTTTAATTTTTCTGGTTAATGTATTGCGCCCACAGCCTAATAAACGCGCTGCATCTTGACGGCGGCCACCGGCGCTGCGTAACGCCGTTTGTATCATCACTCGCTCAAAGTCTGGCGTGGCTTTATCAAATAATGCGGTTTCACCATTGGCAAGTTGTTGTTCTGCCCAGTACTGCAAAACTTTTACCCAGTCATCACTCATTTGTGATTTAGATTGTTTATTAATTAACTCGGGCGGTAAATCATCTAAGTGAACTTCTTGACCGGGCGCCATCACGGTTAACCAACGACAGGTGTTTTGTAATTGCCGAACGTTACCGCGCCATTCTAATTTAGTTAAAAAATCTAAAGACTCCTCATCTAATATTTTAATTTCTGTATCTAGTTCGATTGCGGCACTTTGTAAAAAGTGTTTTGCTAATAAACCAATATCTTCTCTACGTTCACGTAATGCAGGAATATGAATTCGAATGACATTTAAGCGATGAAATAAATCTTCACGGAAGTCACCTTGCTCTACACGCTCTTCTAAGTTTTGATGTGTTGCTGCAATAATACGAACATCAACCTTAACCGGGCTATGTCCTCCGACACGATAAAACTCACCATCAGCCAATACGCGTAATAATCGCGTTTGTAATTCGGCAGGCATGTCACCAATTTCATCTAAAAATAATGTACCGCCATCAGCTTGTTCAAAGCGTCCTTTACGCATGGCTTGCGCACCGGTAAAAGCCCCTTTCTCATGACCAAATAATTCTGATTCTAACAAGTCTCTTTGAATTGCGGCCATGTTTAAAGCTATAAAAGCATTCTCTGCACGAGGACTATGACGATGTAATGCCTCAGCCACCAGTTCTTTGCCCGTGCCCGACTCACCATTAATTAACACTGTTATATTAGAGCGAGACAATCGACCTATCGCACGAAAAACTTCTTGCATAGATGCAGCTTCGCCAATAATTTCTGTTTCGGGCAAGGCATCTATTTTCTTATCAAGCGTTTTATCTTTTGTTGTTTCTCGATAATGTTTTACTGCGCGTTGCGTTAATTCAACTGCTTCGTCTATATCAAACGGCTTGGGTAGATATTCAAATGCGCCACCTTGATAGGCAGAGACAGCGCTGTCTAAATCTGAATGCGCCGTAATAATAATAACGGGTAAGTCTGGAAATTTTTTATGAATAGTATCTAACAAGACTAAACCATCCATACCCGGCATACGAACATCACTTATTATTGCCTCAGGCTGCTCGCGTTCTAAAGCACGAATAACACTGTCCGCTTCTTCAAAGGTACGCACTTCCATATTAGCTTTAGTCAATGCTTTTTCTAGCACCCATCGTATTGAGCGATCATCATCGACAACCCATATACTTTCCTTATTTGTATTCGTACTCATTTTATTTTTCCGCACCTTTTAATTAATGGGTAGTATCACAGAAAAAACCGTATGCCCTGGCTCGCTTTCACATTCAATTAAACCACCGTGTTGCTGAATAAGTGATTGCGAAATAGCTAAACCTAAGCCTGTACCTTCAGCTCGGCCAGTCACCATAGGGAAAAATATTTTTTCTCTAATGTCTGCCGCTATACCTGGGCCGGTATCTATCACTTCTATACAAGCCACAAGATTATGTCTTTTAATGCCAATATTATATTTTCTTTCTACGCGGGTTCTTAATGTTAATGTTCCAACATCACCCATCGCTTCACAGGCATTACGCGTGATGTTTAATAATGCCTGAATCAACATATCATGATCTGCATTTACATCTGGTATGCTTGGATCATAATCACGTTTTATTTCAATTGTTTCTTTGACTTCGTTTTTTAATAGACTTCTTACTAGCTCTAAAACTTCATGAATATTGGTTTCTTTTAACTTTGGTAACCCTACAGGACCAAGAATTCGATTAACTAAATTTTGCAAGCGATCTGCTTCACTAATAATAACTTGCGTGTATTCTTTTAATTCTTCACTTGGCAATTCTCGTTCAAGTAATTGCGCTGAACCTCGTAATCCGCCTAAAGGGTTTTTAATTTCATGCGCGAGACCACGCAAAATTTCTTGAGTCACTTCTTGTTGTTCAACACGTTGTTCATCTCTTGTTATTCTTAACCAACGATCTAACAATACAATCTCTAATAAATAATCTGTTTTATCATTATCGCCCGTTAATGGCTGTACCGTTAAATTTACGGTGACTTCTTTATTACCTTCAACAATTAACTGTACTTCATGTCGAGTAAAGGACTCACCCGCAGTGATTTCATCTGCCCAACTATTTATCGATAACTCATCTCTTACTTGTATCAACTCAACAAAAGGAAGTCCAAGTACATGCCTCGCACTTTGTTTTAGCAGCATCTCTCCCGCGGGATTGATGTAGTTCAAAGTTAGATCCCGATTAAACAACAAAACCACGGTACTCATCCCTTCAAGTACATGTTTATGTAGTTCGTGTTGTTGATTCATCATGTTCCCTTTGTTTTTTATACTTAAGCAAAAGCAAAAACCACGCCAAGCAGTCTATATATACTCATAATACTCAGATTTAACAAAAACCTTTCAAAACAATAAGATAGGGGGGAGCCATCTGCTGAGATAAGCTTGTTTTTCAATGGTAATAACTAGGATATTACATAATCATTTTCATTGCACCATTTTGGTGCGCAATATAATGAAAATTGCTAGGAGGGAGGGATAGCCGCTAAGGAGCCACTTTCTATTTTTGTACTTTTACCGGCTTTTTGAAAAAGTTTTTTATATGAATAGTGGCTGATGCGATAGAGCTAACAGCCTCACCTTGGCTATTGATCACGCTGACATTAAGACTATGAGTACCGCGATCAATATTATTAAACGTTGCTGAAAGGTTAGCGCTTACTTTAGATTGCCCGGCTAATTGAAAGCGCAGCTTATGGCCATAGCCTATTTTTAATGCTGGAGACAAACTGACAGAGACATTAAAGCTTCGTTGATTAACAATCACCGCATCATTCGCTGGCTGCAATATAGAAAGAGAGTAATTAAATTTAGGACTGAGCTTTTTGCTTGGCAAATTCAGTCTAGGTAAACGAGGCGGGCTAAAGCTGCTTGGTTTACGAATTTTTATTTCTTCGGTATCACTCGATTGTTGGTCGGTAAACTCAACGCTGCCATCTGGATTTGTTTTTTTGTAGACCGTTTCAGCCGTTACTGAAACAGATAAAAAAAGGCAGACGAAAGGAATAAGGAGTCGAAGCATACTTATAGGATAGCTAATGGTTTTAATATAAACAAGCCATCTTATACAGATATTTTAAAGATACTACTGCTAGTACTTTTCTCAAAGCAAAAAAAACGCCTCCTTTTGGAGGCGTTTTTTTCGAAAGACTAGAGCTTATTAACAGCTATAGTACATATCAAATTCAACTGGATGCGTAGACATACGTAAACGTTGAATTTCTTCTTCTTTCAATTCAATAAAGGCATCAATCATGTCATCAGTGAATACACCACCTGCTGTCAAGAAATCACGATCTGCATTTAACTCTGCTAATGCTTCGTCGAATGAATGACATACTTGTGGAATTGCTGCTGCTTCTTCTGCTGGTAAGTCATATAAATCTTTATCCATTGCTTCACCTGGGTGAATCTTGTTTTGGATACCATCTAGACCGGCCATTAACATTGCAGAAAAACATAAGTAAGAGTTAGCGGTTGGATCAGGGAAACGAACTTCAACACGACGGCCTTTAGGATTAGATACAAAAGGAATACGAATTGAAGCTGAACGGTTACGCGCTGAATAAGCTAACATTACAGGTGCTTCAAAACCAGGTACTAAACGTTTGTACGAATTAGTTGAAGAGTTAGTAAATGCATTTAATGCTTTAGCATGTTTAATGATGCCGCCAATGTAATAAAGTGCAGTTTCAGATAATCCGCCGTACTCATCGCCAGAGAAAAGGTTTTGACCATCTTTTGCTAATGACATGTGAACGTGCATACCGTTACCATTATCACCCACTAATGGTTTCGGCATAAATGTCGCTGTTTTACCATAGATGTGTGAAACGTTATGTACACAATATTTTAAGATTTGATTTTGATCAGCACGTTTAACTAATGTGTTAAATGCAGTACCGATTTCACATTGACCTGCTGTTGCAACTTCATGGTGATGTACTTCAACTTCAACACCCATTTCTTCCATTGCTAAACACATTGCAGCACGTAGGTCGTTTAATGAATCAACAGGTGGTACTGGGAAGTAACCGCCTTTAAGACCTGGACGATGACCAATATTACCGTCTTCATATACTTTATCTGAGTTCCATTCTGCTTCATCAGAATCAACAGAATAAGACATTCCGCTCATGCTTGTTTTCCACTGTACTGAATCAAAAACGAAAAATTCTGGCTCAGGACCAAAGTATGCAGTATCTGCAATACCGGTCGATTTTAAATGTGCTTCTGCGCGTTTTGCTACAGAACGTGGGTCACGCTCATAACCTTGGCCTGTTGCTGGCTCAAGAATGTCACAAGTAATAATTAATGTAGGCTCATCTGCAAAAGGGTCCATCACAGCCGTTGATGCATCAGGCATCATAACCATGTCAGATTCGTTAATGCCTTTCCAACCGGCGATAGAAGAACCATCGAACATTTTGCCTTCAGTAAAGGTATCCGCTCCTAGTGTATGGGCAGGGCAAGAAACATGCTGCTCTTTACCGTGTGTATCAGTAAAACGGTAGTCAATAAACTTAACGCCGTTCTCTTTAATCATATTTAAAACATTGTCAGACATTTTGTTTCTCCAATTTTCTTAATCGTTTTAATTTTTAAAATCTGTAGTAATCTTTATATAATAAGGCCTATAGAGCACAGACTATGCCACTCTTTATTTTTACTTAAGATGCTGATTTATAAAGGAAATAATCTCAGTTTTCTTATTATGTTTTGGCTATTTTAGTGCATTCAAACATTAAAGCGCACCAAAATTGTGCATAGCACTTTTACTGATAAAACAGCGAAACGTGGCTAATTTCATCAATACCCTGCAATGCGAGACGAAAACGTGTTTCAAGCTCTGCTGCTACTTCTGGCGTCATATTATGCAGAATTGCCAGCGGTAGCAACAGATCTATTTGTATTTTTCCGGTTAAATAGTGCATATTAATTTTCTTGACAGAGCTTGCTTCAGGCACATTTTTCCAAGCAGACTCCATTTTTTTCAACATAACGTCTCGTAACGGTAAACTGATGTTATTTGGAATATTTTCATCGTCTTCAGGATCAATATGCACCATCACATCAATCACTTCTTCTATCTCTTTTATTAATTTGCGGCGTACCGTTTCACTAATGTAGTGCGCTTCAGAAACACTTAGATATGAATTCACTTGAATATGAACATCGACGAGTGCATCTGCGCCTATTTGGCGAGTGCGTAATATATGTAAAGTCTCCACACCATCTACTTCGAGAATGCTTTTTTCAATGGCTTCAACTCGCTCAGCTTCTAGACCAGTGTCAACCAACTCCTTTAAGCTATCCCAAACTAAATCCCAACCAATTTTTATGATCATGATACCAACGCCAATTGCGGCAACGGCATCAAGATACGTTAAACCCGCCATGCTACCTATAATACCGATCACGACAATGATGGAAGAAATTGCATCACTGCGACTATGCCAAGCATTCGCTTTCAACATCTTGGAACGATAGCGCCGCGCAACCACCATGGTGTATTGATAGATCGCTTCTTTAGCCACAACCGAGATAGCCGCAACAACTAAAGCCAAATAACCCGGCGAGAATAAAGTATTCGGATTAAATAAACGATGCGTTGCATCGATCATAATTCCTATCGCAACAACAATGAGAGCAAGGCCTAAACCAACCGTCACTACAGTTTCAATGCGGCCATGGCCATAAGGATGATCTTCGTCTGCTTCTTGATGAGAGTGTTTTGCTGCGTATAAAACAGCAACATCTGTTACAAGATCAGATAGTGAATGAACACCGTCTGCAATTAAGGCTTGAGACTGAGAAGAAAAACCAACAAATATCTTTGATAAACCTAAAAGTAAATCAACGGCAGAACCAACCAACGTAACACGCACCGTATCTTTATAACGTTGACTTGAGGTTAATAAAACATGACCTTCATCATCAATCGTTGGATCATGCTGATGATCATGACCCACTATTTATCACCTTCAGAATCAACAACTTCAATAATAATAAACACTTCATCTTCGGTGGTTTTTGTTTCTAAAACGATATGACCATTTATCCGACACCAAGCAGGCACATCTTGCAAAGCGCCGGGGTCAGTACACACCACCTCTAAGATATCGCCCGCAGATAATGTTTTAATTTTATCTTGCGCACGAATGACAGGCATTGGACAAAGCAAACGTTTTGCATCTAATGTGTAGTTCATTGTTTAAACCTTTTAAATTTAAGCCTTGTATACAGTACTATTGCTACACATACCACGCTTCAAGAATTTCATCTTTAGGCATCGGTTTAACTTTTAACAATGTATTTGTTCCATCTAAATAATGTACAGACATTTCAACTTCTTCTGCATCTCGGCCTTGTCCAAAACGTGCAGCAATACGCGCGGCTAATTCTGCATCTGCTTCGTTAACCGTACCATCTAATAACGTCAGAGGGCCTTTGTGACTTGTGCAATGTATGTAGGGAAACATTTTACGGTAGCCTTCCATAAATTTATTCTCGCCTTGCTCACGTCCAACAATCATTTTAAAGTTTTCATTCGGACGTATGTGTCGCCCGACTTTTAACATCATTAAATCATCCAATTCATAGTCTCGACTTGAACGGTGTTCCCACATATCGACTAATTTATTTGAATAACTTTTATCAGTTAAAAAACAACAGCCGCCAGCAGGCGTCGCATAACCTTCAAATTTATATTTTTCAGCCAAAGCCATTTGCGGTTTACGTGTGCGGCCACTAAAGTCGAGCAGTTTTTCTCTGTCTACCCAGCCTTCACGTTCTGGCAAAGTTTCGGGTAAATTTTTTGCACATAACGGGCGTAATAATAAATCACCCGCACCTGACTCACGTTGAATGATCGGCATCGTCTCCGCACGTTGTGACATGGGGCGTTGCCCAACCACTTCACCGGTGATAATAAAATCAAAATCGTTTTCTTTAATCCACTCCACTGCTTTTTTTACCATGAAGCCTTTGCAATCTAAACAAGGGTTCATATTTTGGCCGTAGCCATGCTTGGGGTTTAATAGCACGTCTTTGTATTCTTCAATCACATCAATAATATGTAATTTAATACCCAACTTTTCCGCCGACCATAAAGCGTTATTGCGTTTAACTTTATCTTTGTCTTGCCGACGAATGGCATGTGTATGGCCTTCAACACAGAAGCCAGTAAAGAAATTAATCCCTTCTACATGAATGCCTTGATCTAACATCACCTGTGTTGCTAATAAAGAGTCCAGACCGCCGGAAATGAGAGAAACTGCTTTGCGTTGCTTTGCCATGATAAAACCAAAATAAGAATAATGAGCTCTATTTTAGCTTATATTTTCAATGATGTAGATATTCAAAATAAATTCATAACCTTTAGATTTTGATAAAACATTTTTTCTGAGTAACGAGGAGCTGATGCTGAAGGATCCCCACGAAATTTAATGTTCCCTGTCATTGCGAGGAAGTACTGAAAAACACCTGTTTTTTAGTGCTAACGCGGCAATCTCATAATCAGTGCATTGAAGCTGGAGATTGCCACAGTCATTTCATTCCCTCGCAATGACAGAACGTGGAGAGAACAAGCCGTAAACCCAAATTTTCATTTGATATCTGGTTACGAATGGCCTTTCTATCGTTATAATACCGCTTTTATATTTTATTAAATCAATCTTATTGAGTACACACTTGGCTAATTCAGAAGACATTTCAAACCCTGCATCGACGTTTCAGGGGCTTATTCTTGCCTTACAACAATTTTGGGCTGAACAAGGCTGCGTTATTTTGCAGCCTTATGACATGGAAGTGGGCGCAGGTACTTTCCACCCCGCCACTTTTTTACGTGCAATTGGCCCAGAACCATGGGCTACAGCCTATGTTCAGCCATGTCGTCGTCCAACAGATGGCCGTTATGGTGAGAATCCAAACCGTTTACAGCATTATTACCAATTTCAGGTCGCGATTAAGCCTTCTCCGCTCGACATTCAAGAATTGTATCTAAAATCGCTTAAAATGCTTGGAATTGACACGTTAGTGCATGATGTTCGCTTTGTTGAAGATAACTGGGAATCGCCTACTTTGGGTGCTTGGGGATTGGGTTGGGAAGTTTGGCTTAATGGCATGGAAGTCACCCAATTTACTTATTTCCAACAAATTGGTGGGCTCGAATGCAAGCCCGTTACAGGTGAAATCACCTATGGCCTTGAACGTATTGCGATGTACTTACAAGGCGTGAACAGTATTTATGATCTTGTTTGGACCAACGGCCCTAATGGAAAGGTCACTTATGGTGATGTTTTCCATCAAAATGAAGTGGAACAATCTACCTATAATTTTGAACACGCCAATGTAGATGCACTCTTCAAGCAGTTTGATGTATGCGAATCTGAAAGCCAAAAACTCAATGAAGCAGGCTTGCCCTTGCCTGCCTACGAACAAATGTTGAAAGCCTCGCATACCTTTAATTTACTCGATGCGCGTCGCGCGATTTCGGTTACCGAGCGCCAACGTTATATTTTACGGGTGCGCGCTTTATCTCGCGCCGTTGCTGAAGCCTATTTTGAGAAACGTAAGTCCCTGGGGTTCCCGTTAGTAAAATCCAATACTAAAAAGGGAGATGCATCATGAGTAATGTAAAAAATCTCCTTATCGAACTTGGTACAGAAGAGTTGCCGCCAACGAACTTAGCAAAACTTTCAAACGCATTTTATAACGGCGTTAAAGAAGGTTTAGAAAAAGCCAACCTCTCTTTTACTAAGATTAAAAAGTTTGCTGCACCTCGTCGTTTAGCGTTAGTCATAACAGATTTACAAACGCAACAAGACGATAAAAATATTGAACGTCGTGGCCCTGCACTTGCCGCAGCATTTGATGATGAAGGCTGCCCAAGCAAAGCAGCCGAAGGTTTTGCGCGTTCTTGCGGTGTAAAGGTTGAAGAGCTAGAAAAACTTGAAACCGATAAAGGCACTTGGCTTAATTTTAAGTCACTAAAAAAAGGCGAAGCTACCTCAACGTTGATTGCTGGCATTGTTCAAAACTCACTAGATAAATTGCCTATAGCAAAACGTATGCGTTGGGCAGATTTAGATGCGCAATTTGTTCGTCCGGTACATTGGCTAGTTTTATTATTTGGTGATGATGTTATTGATGCAGAAATTCTTAGTGTGAAGAGTGGGCGTGAAACACGCGGTCACCGATTCCATCACCCAGAAAACATTACAATCCCTTCGCCTAAAGAATATGAAATGCTTCTTGAAACAACCGGTAAAGTTATTGCAGATTATGATCGTCGTAAAGAAGCCGTTCGTGCACAAGTTGATGAAATTGCTTTAAGCGTGAACGGTAAAGCAATGATTGATCAAGACTTGCTTGATGAAGTGTCTTCTATGGTTGAATGGCCTGTTGCGGTAATGGGTGATTTTGAAAAACGCTTCTTAGATATTCCACAAGAAACATTAATCCTCACCATGAAAACCAATCAAAAATATTTTTATCTATTAGATAAAGATGGCGCACTGATGCCGCACTTTATTACAATCAGCAATATAGAAAGTAAAGACGTGTCTAAAATTCAAGAAGGTAATGAGCGCGTGATTCGCCCTCGCTTTGCTGATGCAGAGTTTTTCTGGTCACAAGATCTTAAATCCAAACTTATTGGCCGCCGCGAAAGTTTAGGCAGCGTGATTTTTCAAAAGAAACTCGGTACCTTGCTTGATAAAACAAAACGCGTCAGCAACTTAACCTCTGCCATTGCTAAAACATTAGGTGGTGACACCAATCTTGCAATTCGCGCGGCTGAATTATGTAAATGTGACCTTATGACCGAAATGGTGGGTGAATTCCCAAGCTTACAAGGCACGATGGGGCGCTATTATGCAGAGCATGATGACGAGCCCACAGAAGTCGCAGATGCCGTAGCGGACTACTACAAACCAAAATTTGCTGGTGATTCTTTACCGCAAAGTATTACCAGTCAGTCTCTTGCCATTGCTGATCGCTTAGATACCTTAACGGGAATATTTGCTATCGGCCAAACACCCACCGGTGATAAAGATCCGTTTGCACTACGCCGTGCTGCATTAGGTGTGTTACGTATTATTATTGAAGAAGAATTAGATTTAGATCTTTTAGCTTTAATTCAGTTAGCCGCACAACAACATAAGTCTGAAATAAAAGCCTCAGTGGCAGAATTTTCTGTGCTTGATTTCATGCTAGACCGATTAAACGCTTATTATCTAGATAAAAACATTCGTATTGATGTGCTTGATGCTGTTCTTAGTACCAAACCAACAAACCCGCTTGATATTAATAATCGTTTAGTGGCCGTTGATGCTTTCCGCCAATTAGCTGAAGCTGAAAGTCTTGCTGCGGCAAACAAACGTATTGGTAATATCTTAAAGAAAGTAAAAGGTAACTTACCGACAGCAATTGATGAAAAACTTTTACAAGAAAGCGCTGAAAAAGATCTTTATAAAACATTAACAACACTTGAAGCTAAAGTGACTTTGTTTATTGCTGACGCTAAATATCAAGAAGCTTTAACCGAGCTTTCAGGCTTACGTGCAAATGTCGATGAGTTCTTTGACGATGTAATGGTTATGGCAGATGATGCAGCATTAAAAAATAATCGCATTGCCTTATTAAATAAACTGCATGGTTTATTTATGCAGATTGCAGATATTTCTAAGTTACAAAAATAATTTATGAACCAAAACTCTTACAAAGACATGCTCGCACAAGTTCAAGCTTTCCATGACAAGCATGACTTTAAAAATACCGGAGGCGAAGATCTTGCTTACCGCATTGCCTTAATGGCAGAAGAATTAGGCGAGATGTCTGCTTGCGTAACAAAAGGTAAGAGTAAAGAAGACTTGGCGGAAGAAACCGCGGATTTATTTATATTATTACTCGGCACGGCCATCTCAGCAGACTTTGATTTAAACCAAGCATTCTGGAATAAGATGGATAAAATTATGCAGCGTGATTCTAAAATGGTGAATGGTCGCATTCGTGTTTCTGAGTTTAGAGACTAAATATTATACCCATGAAACTTATCATCTTAGATCGTGATGGCGTCATCAACCAAGACTCTGATAACTTCATTAAAACCACCGATGAATTTATTCCTCTGCCCGGTAGTATTGAAGCCATTGCAAAATTAAAAAAAGCAGGCTATCTCGTTTACATTGCGACAAATCAATCGGGGATTTACCGTGGTTTATATACTGTAGAAACATTGCATGCCATGCATAAAAAATTAGCTTTATTATTAAACGAATACAATGTTGCTATAGATGGCATTGAGTTTTGTCCGCATGGACCTGATGATAAATGCAACTGCCGTAAACCTAAAGCCGGCATGTATTTAACCATTGCTGAACAAGCAAAAGTAGAAGATACTTCTTCTATACTGGTTGTTGGTGATTCGTTGCGCGACTTACAAGCGGCACAAAGTATTAATGCCAAACCACATTTAGTGCGCACCGGAAAAGGTGAACGCACAATAGCTAAAGCAGCAGGTATAGATAATATTCCTATTTATAATGATTTAGCAGACTTTACCCAACAATTACTTTCATAACGTAGATAAAACTCAATCATGTTTAAACTAAAATCGTTCTTACATTATTTTTATTCCCTCTCCTTTGTATTAACCATGTTTATTTCATCGGTTTATCTTTCAATTATTGGTACCTTATTATTACCGTTTTCATTTCAGCTTCGCTATTGGTTTATCAATTTTTACTCTGTATTAAATCTCTGGACGCTCAAGCATTTGTGCCACATTGATTATCGAGTAGAAGGCAAAGAAAATATTCCAGAAAATGAATCCTGCATTATTTTCAGCAAACATCAGTCTGCATTAGAAACTATGATGGTACAGCGCATTTTTCCACCACTCACCTTTGTCGTTAAGCGTGAGCTTTTATGGCTTCCTTTCTTTGGCTGGGGATTGAGAGCGCTTGATCCCATTGCTATTGATCGTAAATCAGGCCGGAAAGCCATCAACCAAATTGTTCAGCAAGGCATTGATCGATTAACAAAAGGCATTTGGATTGTGATTTTCCCCGAAGGAACGCGCTCTAAGCCGGGAACAAAACTTCCTTATAAAAAAGGTGGCGCAATATTAGCCTCTAAAAGCGGCCATCGAGTGATTCCCGTCGCCCATACAGCCGGTGAATATTGGCCTAAAGGCTTTTTTTCACGCCAAACGGGCACCATTGTCTTGAGTATTGGCCCCGCTATCGAAACAAAAGGCAAGAAATCCGAAGAAATCATGTCTGAAGCGGAAGCATGGATTGAAGCTAAAATGAAAGAAATCAGCACGATTCCAGACTACCCGATTCTTAAAGCTTAATAATTTTCACGTCATATCGACACTTTTAGCCGAAATAGCCGAGCTATAATACACGGCCATCTTAATAAACAACCGCCCCTTAAATTTACTATATTATAATACTCTGATATACTGATTAAAATTTAATCTATCTTATTGTACGCCTGAAGGACATCATCCATTAATTATTCAATTGGATGTTCATCGGCGTATTTTCATGTTTAATCACAGAATATTTGGAGTCACCGCATGCATAATCGCAAAACGTCCATCACACAGTTTATCATCGAAGAACAACGTCACATTGATTCAGCAACCGGTGATTTTACTTCACTTCTAAACGATATTTTCACTTCATGTAAAGTAATCTCAAATCTAGTAAACCAAGGCGAGCTTGTTGGTGTTTTAGGTTCAGCAGGAACTGAAAACATACAAGGCGAAGAACAAAAGAAAATGGATATCATCACTAATGATGTATTCCTAGAAACAAACGAATGGGCCGGTCATCTTGCTGCTATGGCGTCTGAAGAAATGGATGACATTTACCATATTCCTAAGCAATACCCGCGCGGTAAGTACTTACTTACGTTTGATCCATTAGACGGCTCTTCAAACATGGATGTTAATGTTTCAGTCGGTACCATCTTCTCAATCGTTCGTTGTAAAGGTGATTGCGAAAACCCAACAGCAGAAGATTTCTTTCAAGCTGGAACTGAGCAAGTCTGCGCAGGTTACGCACTATACGGCCCATCAACAATGATGGTTCTTACAACGGGTAACGGTGTAAATGGTTTCACTTTAGATTCAAATATTGGTGAATTCGTACTAACCCATCCTGAAATGACAATTCCTGAAGACACACGTGAATTCGCGATTAACTCATCAAACTCTCGTTTCTGGGAAGCACCGGTACAGAAATACGTTGACGAATGTTTAGCAGGTTCAACCGGCGCACGCGGTGAAGACTTCAACATGCGTTGGGTTGCATCAATGGTTGCAGAAGTTCACCGTATCTTAACGCGTGGCGGCATCTTCATGTACCCACTCGATTCTAAAATGGTAGCCAACGGTACTGAAGGTAAACTTCGTCTTTTATATGAAGCAAACCCAATGGCTTTCATTGTTGAGCAAGCCGGTGGTGCATGTTCAACAGGCCGTGAACGCGTCATGGATATTAAACCTAAAGAATTACACCAACGTGTACCTGTTATTTTAGGCTCTAAAAATGAAGTTGAGCGTGTTATTAGTTACCATAAAGAAATGGATACACCTGCTGTCGCTTAATTAAAAGCACACCGTTCAAAATTAAAGCCTTGCTGTTTATTCAGTGAGGCTTTTTTTATGTCTGGAATTATTTTTATTACCCTAGACGACTAACTAAAGTATTCTCGACAGAGCTAAGAACTGGCCGTTTAGAAAAAAGTATGGTTATATATAGGCCAACTGCCAGTGTATGGTCGCTATATATGGCCAAATATCACCTATTAAAGTGAACTAGAATGGTGCAATACAAAATGAGATTTTCGTGGAAATTGAACCCAATAGTACCAGATCGCTATATTTTACATTTTCATAAGTTACGTCATAGTTAATAAATAATTGATTTAAATGATTAAAACAACATCAAAAGTAACAAACCACAAAACAATATGACGCAAGCCATATATTATGTACTATGCCGCTCGCCGTCTAATTTACTGTTATATCACTAAGGAACTATCATGAAGTTTAAATATTTAGTCGCATCAATCTCCTTAGCACTATTCCTATCTCCATCCATATCACAAGCTGATGTATT
>JASFYW010000120.1:0-3813 GCA_045046865.1 Woeseiaceae bacterium
TATGTAAATCAGCATCGGACTTAGCTTTCAGTTTATATTTGTCATTTACCATTATATTTTCACACTCACATCTAAACATTTAATGAAGCGATTAGACTTCACTATTCATCTTCAAAAAGAAGCTTTCACATTATTACAGACTGTCAGGAACAATCTTGATTTGAATCAATCAAAAAAGTGTAAAGTGAATTAAACCGACCCTGTAGTTCTTATAGCCGAACATTGTTATCTCGACCAAAGAATGAATCTTATCTTTGGTGTTTATAAGTTTTTATTTTTGTTTCTTTGAGCAGCGGTTGGTGAAAGTGGGCATTAGCACCCACGGTGCGCCATATCATCTAACTTCATGGCTCTTTTGCTACAGCCCAAAAGAGTAACTAGATTGATTTTGCAGGAGAAAAATTGAACAGCTGCTTTTTAGCTGGCCCGAAGGGAAAAACATAGGACGTGTTTTGTAAAAGACCGCCCCAATATCTTCGCCCTTCGGTCGGAGTTATTTAATCACTGCAACCATTCAAAACAAGCGGGTGAACTTAAAATAGTGCTCAATGGCCAGAACATTATTATAACCCTGACATTTGTAGAAATGACTCACTACAGTTTAATGGACACGGTATTCATTTAAAATCAAATACTTAGCGAATCTTGACTTCAGCCCCTGTAAATTTCCCAGACATTTAATCACATTGTAAAACCAAACTCAGTTTTTGCGTGCTTAATTTCGAGTATCTCTTTTGTTCACCTGCTGTGATGGTATAAAAATATTGTTAAAAGCCTAAAGAAATTTCTAACTGGGCCGATTCCTCCATTACAAGAACACTGCCCTCTCGCGCTAAGCTTTTGCTAATTGTGTGAGAGCATATTGACATAAATGAGAAGGGGAAATTTCTTTGAAACTTACATTTTTACAAAAAAATAATCCATTAAACAAAATTAGCGTGGTTAATAAACTACGTCTGATGTGTGGTGTTTTGTTATTGCCATTAGTAGCGCTATTGATAATGTTTGTGTTTGAAAAAAATATCGCTATCAACTTTTCTCATACCGAAGTAAAAGGGGTTAAATATATTAATCCTATACAGCAGTTAATGACAAATTTGGTAACACTTCGTGATGCCAGTTACGCCTCAATAAATGGTAACAAGAGGATGGCTAGAGAGCTACCAGGATTGCGAGACGTGGTTGTCAAAAATGTAATAATTGCTGATGCAATCAATACTCAGTTAGGTCAATCATTAAATATTAATGATAAGTGGCGAATGATTAAATCTGAGTGGGATGCTCTGGAAGACGGTAAAACGAAAGTATCTACAGAAAATATTTCTAAATATAATACCCTAATAAATGATCTATCTGCATTAATTACTGACGTAATAAATAATTCGAAATTGATGCTAGACCCCGATTTAGATAGTTATTATTTAATCGATGCGATGGTACTCAAGCTTCCTAAATTGGGAAATCAAATGGGCATAGTCCGTGGTGTAGGCACCGGCTTGCTTGCCGCAAAAAAAATGTCTATTGATCAAAAGATCGATTTAACCATTGAGTACACCAGAATGAAAACTCTTTTAGATGGTACAGTGAACTCGGTTGAACTGGCATTTCTAAGTAACCATTCACTTAAAAGCAAACTAGGTAAACAGTTGGATGCTTTTATTTTGTCTACTAACGTGCTAATTAAAAATATTGATAAAAAATTGCTATACGCTAAAAAATTAAGACTAAGACCTTCAGCGTTTTTTGGCAACAGTAGCCAAACGATTACCCTGACAAATGCACTATTTAGTGAAGCCATTGTGCAACTGGAAATATTAATCAAACAGCGTATAGATAGCTACAAAACATCCATGTACATCTCGCTGCTTGCTTTAACGCTATTTGTAATACTTGGTTTAATGATTGCTTGGGCGGTAATTAAAACGATTACGTTTAACAGTGATGAATTAATTAAGACATTTGCTAATATTAATCAAGGAAAGTTTGATAACGATATAGCGATAACGAGTAACGATGAATTTGGTGAAATACTTCATGCACTCAGCGGACTACAAACTCAAATAGGCCGTGACATTAAAACCGCTCAACAAAAACAGCGCGAATCAGGTCGAATATCAACGGCTTTAAATGTGACAACCACAAATGTCATGATGGCAGATGCGAACAATATCATTATCTACATGAATGATGCAGTTAAAGAAATGTTTACTGATATTGAATTGGCATGCCGTGAAAACATACCCGGTTTTGACTTGAAAGATCTAGTCGGAACGAATATCAATATCTTCGGTATTCATTCGGCTAACCAACAAAATTTATTGTTGAAGAAAAAAGAATCATTTTTGACGGAAATTAGTATTGGTGAGGTAGATCTTCAAATTATTGCCAATCCTGTATTTGGAGAAGATGACGAACATTTGGGTACGGTTGTCGAATGGATGAATAAAACTGCCCATAATAAAATAATGAAACGCCTTATTGAAGCCGGTGAGCAAGGGGACTTCTCAACTCTGGAAGTGGGTGACAGTAAGAATCAAGATTACATCAGTCTTGCAACGACTATTAACAACATGCTTGAAACAACCGGTAAAACCATTGAAGATGTGGTAGGTGTTTTAGAAAAATTGGCAGAAGGTGATTTAACGAGTACGATCGATGGTAGTTATAATGGTGTTTTCAAACGCTTACAAGTTGGTGTTAATAGCACCATTGAAAAGCTGTCAGAAGTTATCAGTACTGTTCAAAACAATGCTATTAGCGGTTTAAATACCTCAAGTGAGGTGAGTCGTACCGCAACAACAATGGGGCAAGGTGCAGTTAAACAGGCGACATCCCTAGAAGGGATTTCATCTTCTATGGAAGAGATGTCAACTAATATTCGTCAAAGTGCGGATAATGCAAGCCAAACAGAGCAGATTGCACAAAAGGCAGCTGCCGATGCTAAGGATAGTGGCTCAACAGTCCGTATCGCAGTACAGGCAATGAAAGATATTGCCGATAAGATTTTCATCATTGAAGATATTTCCAGACAAACTAATTTGCTAGCATTAAATGCAGCTATTGAAGCAGCTAGAGCCGGCGAGCACGGTAAAGGCTTTGCAGTAGTAGCATCTGAAGTACGCAAACTAGCAGAACGCTCACAAGCTGCTGCCGCTGAAATTAGTGAACTGTCCAGTAAAACAGTGGGTGTGGCCGAGGAAGCGGGTGAAAAACTTAATCTGTTGGTGCCTGATATTCAAAAAACAGCCGAGTTGGTGCAAGAAATAAGCATGGCATCAAGGGAGCAGGATGGTAGCGCGACAGAAATAAACAAAGCGTTACAACAACTGGATAGAGTAGTACAGTCGTCCACTACTTCCGCAAAAGATTTATCTAGCTTAGCAACAAAACTAACAGATATGTCAGAAGAACAAAGTAAAGTAATAAACTTCTTTAACTTAGAATAATAGAGAATTTTATATCGTAGGCTAACGTTAGAAACGCAGTGGCAAGCCCCGAGTATCATAGAGACCTAATAGCGTTAAAATATAACATTACTATCTAATATCAGAAATTGGCATTCTATATTGAAAAACAACCCAATAGGTAGACAAGACAAAACTAATAATAACCACCATTTGTATGAGATATGAAGTGTAGATATCAATTAACCCTGTCGCCAATGTAGTGGTCTAATAGCACCGGACACATTAATAAGAGATAATAATTATCAACCCTTAAGGAACCTCTTACATGGACACCCCCCGTTTGCCAAGTAAAAATATAAAATAAAACAAAGAATCGATTGCATTCTTACATCCGGCCTGTTGGTGG
>JASFYW010000121.1:0-3900 GCA_045046865.1 Woeseiaceae bacterium
AACTAATAACTAATAACTAATAACTAATAACTAATAACTAATAACTAATAACTAATAACTAATAACTAATAACTAATAACTAATAACTAATAACTAATATTATAATTATGCCATATTAATGGATAAACTCATGATGAACTTGAGAAATAATAAAAACTGGCTGTATTCAAAAGTTCTAAAATCGCTTTTTCTGATTTTTGTTTTGCAGCTTGTTGTTTTACAAGTGAAAGCACTGTCAATGTCATATGCAATGAATCATGAACCTTGTAGTAAAATGGCACTAACCCTTAATAACTCTTCTCAAATATCAGATTTTGTATCAGCAACTGAACAACTAACAGAATTATGTTCTCATTGTGAAGATATTAACCTCGACTGCCATAATAGCTGTAATACAGCGAGTTTGATTCCCCTTTCATTGTCTACTGATCTGAATTTAATAAATTATCGCAATACGCGATATCCTACCAGCAATAAAACATTTATTGCTATCTCACAGCGACCCTCTATAAGACCTCCTAGATTACTGATAGTTTGATATTGTAAAGTTTAGCGCTTGTACATAAAAACAGGCGTGCTAAAAAATACCAATAAATAGTAATAAAAAAATTCAGTAAATTTAACTGTGAGGTTTTCGTCATGAAAATTAAATTAACAACACTAGCATGTATGTTGGGGCTGGCAATAAGCGCCAATGCTTCGGCAGCGACTGAGTTAGAAAAATTAAGATCCGAGGTCGATGCATTAAATGCAAAAGCACAAGAATGGGAACAATGGAAAGCACCTAAAACATTGATTCATATGGCGGGTTATGCGGATGTCGGTTATACCGACACAGAAGATTCTCCGGGATCATTTAATTTTGGGACATTCTCTCCTATTTTTCATTATCAGTTTTCTGATATGGTTATGCTCGAAGCAGAACTCGAGTTTGGAATCGATGAAGCGGGTAAATCGGAAGTCGGAGTTGACTACCTGACAATTGATTATTTCATTAATGATTATATGGCATTGATTGCGGGCAAGTTTCTCAGTCCTTTAGGACAGTTCCGTCAAAATCTGCATCCATCATGGATTAATAAAATGGCGTCAGCACCTGTTGGCTTTGGTCATGATCAGGCTGCACCCAATGCTGAAGTCGGTTTTATGCTGAAAGGTGGTTTTCCAATAGGATCGGGTAGTCATAATTATTCCTTATATGTGGGAAATGGTCCAACCCTGGAATTTGATGGTGCAGGTGAAATAGAAATGATTGAAACACCGGGATTAAACAAGGATGGTGAAGGTAAAAAAGTTGTGGGAGGAAGGTATGGACTATTTTTCCCTGAGCAGCAGCTGGATATCGGCTTGTCTGCGACTAGCGGTGAAACCTCAATCAGAACTGGATCTTCCGGCAGTTATGCTTACGAAACCGGAAGAAGTTATGACGCGCTTGGTTTTGATTTCGCATGGCGAGTAGTGGGTTTTGATATTCGCGGTGAATATATCAAGCAGGAAGTGGGTGACCAGGCAACAAGTGTAGCGCCAACAGGGGGGGAATGGATTGCATGGTATGTACAAGCTGCATATAAATTCAATAGTTCCAACTGGGAAGTCGCATTACGTCACAGTAATTATGATACCCCACACGCAAGTGAAGATCGTAATCAATCAGCTATCGGAGTTAACTATGTCTTTGCAAGTAACTTTATTGGCAAATTGAATTATGAACTTAACGAAAACCCAAATGCAGGCCAAACAGCAGAAGATCGCTTGTTAGTTCAACTTGCTTACGGATTCTAAGGAGTAGTCAAATGAAAACAAAATCACTTAATACAGTAAAATCATTGCTTACAGGGTTAGTGTTCGTAACGTCAACGTTGTTAATGAACAGCTCTTTTGCTGCCGAAGAAGCCGACAAGAAAGGTGATGTTGGTCGAGGTGCAAAAGCCTGGGTTGATAATTGCACGCGTTGTCATAACACACGTGATCCTAAAGAGCTGCGTGATGATCAATGGATTACAACAACCTTTCATATGCGCTTACGTGCCGGTCTGACCGGTCAGGAAACGCGTGATATTATTGCATTTTTGCAAATGAGTAATTAACGTTATTTATCATTAATTACATCTATCAGCCGCCATAAATCATGTTTAACATGACTTATGGTGGAAAATTCAGTAATACCTGCCAATCCTTGATCCCATTTATGCACATTTCATCGGGATATTTTTATTAAGCACATAACACTATAATAAACATGACTCATGTTATGGGTTGTGATGATTACATTTGAAAGAAAACAAGAAGATGAAAAATAACGTTAAAGTTACCATTAATCATGAAGCTAAAAAATTATATTTTTTATCGGCTTTTTACTATTATTTATTTTAATAGTGAATATTTTTCATCATATTTCACAACATCTGGTGATGTGTTTAATAGGCTCTTAGCTCGAGCATAAGAGGCTAATTTTTTATCTATCAAGCCCTTCAATAATAGGGCAACCATCTTTAGAGCCTTGGCAGAGATTTAGTAAAAGTTGTAACTCATTGCGTAAAATTGCGAGTGATTGTAGGTGTTCATTTACCTCGAGCAACTTATCTGCAGTCAATTGACGAACATCCTTACGAACCTTTTGTGGGTTTTCACGCATTTTTAATAAATCACTAATTTCAGCTAAACTAAAATTCATTTTTTGTGCGCGTTGAATAAATTTTAAACGAGAAATATCTTTATCATCATATTCACGTATACCTGATGCAGTACGTGAAATTTTAGGCAGAAGTTTTATTTTTTCATAGTAACGTAAGGTATCTGCACTTAATCCGAGTTTTTTTGCCACGTCACCAATTCGATATAGATTCATCATTGTTTAATTCTCAATTGAGTCATTTACTCCCACTCCATCTCCATATAGACATGCAGTGCATTACGCCCGAGCAACATTTCAAATCCTATTAATCGTTGATAAGGTGAGAAAGGATACTCTTTTAAACTGCTAACATCTTCTATTTGACCATCCTGATTGATAAAAGTTTTAACAGAACTACGTAATGTCTTTAAAAAAAAGTATGTATCTTCGCGTGTTTTATTAATGTCTGTCGCATGTCCATGTCCCGGTACGATATGTTCTGGTTTAAAAGCATCAATTTCTTCAAACACTTTAATTCACGATGCCGTATTTGAATCCCTTGAAACGGCAAGCATGCGTTGAGTTGAAATAATATCACCGCTGAATATAACTTTTTCTTCAGGTAGCCAGACATAAAAATCTCCAGGCATATAAGCAGGCCCACTATACTTCAAAACAATTTTAGTATTACCTATGGTAATTGTTTTTTCATTATCGAAAACTTCATCGGCATAGACATCGGTCGTACCTGCTGAAAATTTTGGAAAAATATACTCATCTAGACGTGTTATTTGATCATTAGCGCGCTGTTTTTGTTCTCGCAGTGAAATACGGCTGGTGATTATTTTTGCGCCTAACGATTTAAAGTAAGCATTGCCTAGCCAACGTAAATCTTCACTGCCGGTATTAATAACCAAAATAATGGGTTTATCCGTAATCTTCTGAATATTTTCATGAATATATCTTGCCGCATGATCACTTGCACCAGAGTCAATTAACACCATACCATCTTCAGTCACCACAACACCAAACGTTGCATTGGTGCCAAAGTTCCATTTTGACATCGGGCCACGCTGCCCCACCAATGCATAAATATTATCAGTGACTTTTTGTATTTCAAGCCGACTAGCGGGTTCGCTTATTGCTAATGGCATAAAACTGACGAATAAAAAAAACAATATACTTCGCATAACTCTTATTCCTTTAATTAAATGACGGAGGCAATTTTATAGTTGGTAATATTTTCATAAATGTTGACTCGTCTCTCCGCGATTCGCAATGATATT
>JASFYW010000122.1:0-18436 GCA_045046865.1 Woeseiaceae bacterium
GTGACGCATATGAAACAAAACCCGTTGACCTGGATCGTTTAATAAACACAATTAATAGTCTGTTATAAAAACTATATCATTCAATATTTTGCACCTGCTTATTGAATAAGCCAAATTTAATCCATACTTTTCAATAAGTTACAGGCACATTAGACCACCCAAAACAACCATCTGCCACCAAATCTGCCACCAATTAGTTAACCTAAAATCTTAACTTATTATTACCCCTTAAATTTATGTTCCATGCCATTTTTGTAGCAAAATATACTTTGATGGGCACCCTTTTATAGCTATTACCATTTCACTATTATCAAATAGCGGTCTGGAAGACCACTATCCTAGGAAGGCAGACAGTCAGTACTGAGGTATGTGAGACGTAGCGAAACGGAGGCCACAGGTTAAACGAATTATTATAAGCTTATAACAAGCCATAATAATTATTTAACGCTGTAGCTAAAATACTGCTTGCTACCCCAAGTTCAATTTTCCAACTAGTATCAACCGCTTTAGATAACATTGTTTCTAACCAGGTACTTACATTAGGTCCATACTTTTTGTCATCGTCGCTCATGATTTCCTTATCGCTTTCAATGGCACTTTCTAATATCTGAATGTCACTGTCAGAGACGCCTTGTTCTTTTAGCATATTACTGAGTTTGTTAAAATCACCCTTGATGTTTGTATTGTTAACATTTTGTTTATTGCTAGTGCCAACAACTATTGTTGTGTTGTCACCAAAAACAGCGTTGTTGAATAGATTTTCGACATCTAAAGTACTACCCAATTTTTTAACTTCATCTTCTGTGAGTTCGTTATCAACGTTACTACCTAGCTCAAGAACAAAATCTAATAGGCGGGAGCGAACCTGAGTGAGTATTTGAGTTACACCAGTTAATTCAATTTCACACCAAGCACTCGAAATGTGATATCCATTCCCTAGTCCCTTAGCAAGAATTCCGTTGTACTCCATTGGTATAGGTGACTGTAAATGCCCACTTCCTTTTTCAGCATATTCTTCTAAAACCGCAAGTGATTGGTCCATTTCCGTTTTCTCTAATGACTCTCTTTGTGACCCTTTAAGGTGAGCGAGAGGTATAGGGTGAGCGTTTATCTGCCACGCACCATTTGATGCATTAACTAAAACCTGAGCTGACATGACCCTATACTTTGGTACTGCGTCTTTAGTAGGGTATCCATTGAGCTCATGGTTTACCCATTCAATAAGTTCTTTATGTCCAATTTTGTGTAGGAGTACTTTTGTTTTAAAAAGAGCATCAGTTAACGTCCCTTGGTCAGAGCTTAAAATTTCAATAATTTCATCAATTAGTTGCATTTAATTACCTATGCGTATAACAGTTGAATTAACGAGACCCCACGTCTCGGCATACACTTTTAAAAGCCATTAATTAGTTTTTTGTAGATTTCTATACGTGTTTGTTCATCAACAGACCTTAACGCGTCATATGCTTTTTCTATATCTGTAAAAGATCTCGAAATAAACTGTTCGCCTTCATAATGGCCTATTTCAAGACCTCTACTAGCAGGACCCCAAATAACCAAACTGGATTGTTCTTCATGCTCCATGACATCATCATAAAAGTCGTTAGTCGCTATTAGAAAATCAGACCAAGATTTAGATAGATCATTATTAGTTAGACTTTCTAGTGTTGTTTTAGGTAATTTATCAGCTTCAAACTTATCCAAAACTAATTTTGCAAAGTTTTCTGCTTCTACTTTATTTCCTATTTTCTCAATTGTTTCTTCTGCTTTATCTGAGTCTGTTGCTTTCAGTAATACTTTTATTAATTCTTCAGACTTACGAGTTGCCAGCGTTAAATCATCGAGTAGCCTGTTGGTTACACGGGAACTTTCTTCGTTTGCACGCTGCAATATAAAGTCATACATCATTCCAGCCCACTGTTTTTTTAAATATGTTTCAATATCAGAAAAATCGACGAATGGATAGATTGCATTGTTTTCTGTGTTCTTCCTTACTTCATCAATAAAATCGAATATCTTAATGTTATCGATACTTGGATAATTTATTTTATCAACAAAGTCTGGGTTTTTGTTTTTATTGCTAGCGTACACATTGTGATCTGTATATACGGAGTTTTCGACTAATGCAAAAACAGGGATATGATTCATTATTGCCTCCCTGTATTCATGGTTTGTTATAGATTTTTCTTCCTCTTTAAAATCACCACCATGCCGACCACCAATAATAAGTATAAATATTTGGCATGTTTCTACTTCTTTTAAACACGAATCATGTGTATGAGAAGACGGATTATAATACACATCTCCCTCATCAGATAAAACTGATTCATAACCTATCGTTCTAACAAAATATTTAAGATTTTCTCTAATATACTTTAAGTCATAGCATGTAGAACTGATAAATACTCTTGGTGTTGCCATGTTGTCTCCCAGCCTTGATGTTACCCAAGCTAAATAGCCGTTTGGCCGTTGAGCTTGATCCGAATATGTGCCACCTTTAGCACGCACGATTTAAGCGACTTGTTATGCGATATGGTTAGCTCAATTATATATTTAGCTTCAACAATTTTCTTTATAACATTTAGTCATGTTCTTTATTTTCGTTAATCTTCATATTCTGTACTATTAATGATGTAAATAATTGACAATATGAATTGCAGCTTCTCCTTCAATAGCTAGCCAAAAGATATGGCGTACTTAAACTATAATTTATTCCATTGCTTCGTGTGTGTATTTTTCTATTTCAATCTTAATTATAACCCTCTATTTGCATCATAGAAGACACAATCTTATTAATAGAACATATGTCTAGATAATATGCTTAGATATAAACACTTTATCGCTCTTATGTTAATCATAATCACTACAAGGCTCCCTTCAACCAACTCCATGCATCTTCCACATTAAAGTTTTTTTCTCCATAGCCAACATCACGAATATTTTTAGGTAAATAAATATCGAATTTTTCTATTATAGTATCAGGTACATTATTGGCTAGTTGATTATTCGTTGGCTTTTCAGACGCTATCATATTAATAACAATATTACGATACTCATCCACAGTACAATTTTCTATATCAATAATTCCTGCATACGTACTAGCTTTTAAAGAAGACATTCGTAATAGGGCAGCAATTGTATTCACAGTTCGATCACCTAACCAAGGGTATAAGTAGAGCGTTTTTCCTTGCTGAATAAAATTATTATGCTCAAGGCCAAGCGACTCAAAAGAATCCATGGCTTCATTAAATAAGTCGCGGGCTTTTTCATCTAGATAAGGCGGGACAGATTTATTTAGATATATAGAACGCATCTCTTTACGAACCATATCGTGAATTGATAGCCCTCCTCCATCAAACTTTGGTGGGACGCCACCTTTTGCATGTTTCAATGAAATAAACTTCTTTTCAGGATCAACATCCAACACTTCCCACCTTTGCCCTGCAAATATAATATGCTCACCAATTGTGATTGGGTTATCAATAGGAATCGTCCCTAATGTTCGGCCTTTGCATTCTAACCGGTATTCTTCTGGTGTCGAAAATGCAGTATAAAAACTATAGTGCCCTACAACGCGCTCACCTATTTTGCCTAAAGTAATTTGTCCATCTTGCATTTGAGTAATCAAATCTTCTTTACCTAGTGCTCTTAAAATATCCGCATAGAAAGTTTGGTCAACTTTTTTAAAAGGACCTGTATCACACAATAACTTCCAAAGCTGGTCAGCTCTAACACCACCATACTGACCAATAACAGACAAGGTTTGTTGAACAAGTGTAGATAAATGATATTCTTGTGCCGATGCCGGTTCGTACCATTTATTTAATAACAAATTAATCATGGCTACACATTGTGTGACCTGTAAACGCAATCTATCATGAACTGAACTATGTGAAGTAACCTCATCTTCCAAAATAAACAACCGCAATATTGCAGCATCACCTCGACGACCGGAACGACCTAAACGTTGACGTAAACTTGCTACTGAATGAGGAGCAGTAATTTGTGCAATCGAATCTACATTACCAATATCTATCCCCAACTCTAACGTCATAGTACATACAGCTGTGGTGGGCCATTTATTTTCTTGCAATCGAGACTCTAAACTTTCACGAAGCTCTTTAGAAAGATTGCCGTGATGTGGAAAGAATTCATTGGGAACAGTATTTATGTCACAGAGATCACTGAGTTTAGCGGCGACTTCCTCCGTTCTAGATCGACTATTTGCAAATACAAGATGCGATTTACCACGAAGCAATGCATATAGATCAGAAATAATTTCTTCTAAAGCAATTGGTTCATTAGCAGCAGGAACCGCTTTTTCAATGTATCCACGTAATTGAATTTTAAGATCCGAGTGCGAGCTATTGGACTCAATAATCTTACACGGTAACTTTTCTGATTGCCGTAATGATTCCCCTATGAGCTGCATATCACCTAAGGTAGCACTTAACGCAACACGTGGAATCACTCTGTTTAGAATGAATTCCAAACGCTGCATTAGTGACTGCAATTGACGACCACGCTCAGTTCCAATGAAAGCGTGAAATTCATCAATAATTATATGACTAATATAGGGAAAAGCTTTTGTCACCCAACCGGATTGATTGAGCAGCATGGACTCTAAGGACTCCGGGGTAATTAGTAACACGCCCTGCGGATCATTGCGTCGTTTTTGTTTAACTGAAAGTGATATATCACCATGCCAAGGTGTAATAGGAATATCAAGTTGCTCACCCAAACTTTGGAGTCGACGATACTGGTCATTAATAAGCGCTTTTAATGGACTGATGTATAAAACACCAAAACCGTTAACGGGATTATCTGCTAATTTTGAAAGCACAGGTAAAAAAGCCGCTTCCGTTTTGCCCGCAGCAGTTGATGCACTAATAATTACATCACAATTTGCTTCTAATATGGGTTCAATAGATTGCTCTTGAATGTCTCTTAATTCACTCCAGTTTTGCGACCATACCCAACGCTGCACACCTTTGTTTAATTGATTAAAGCCAGTAGATTCACTCATATGATCAAAGTTTAAATGAAGTTAAGCCGTCATTGTGTCCGGTATCAAGACTCGAAATTTCAGGCATATCAGAAACAACCTCACCACTAACTTCAACCTGTTCTATCAATTGCGTCCAATTCAATTCTGGATTTTGCTCAAGGATAGCTAGCAAATCAACAAAAGCTTTAATCGTATTACGTGGTGTTCTGAAATATGCATCACCAATTTTTTTAGAACAATGAGACAAAAAGGCACTGAGAGCTTCATCTGGAACAAGATAGTTAGAAGGCACACCTAAAGCAAACACATGCCGTAAATTACGTAATAGAATATATAATTCTTCCGGGGCAAGATTCGCGAGATGTAACGTCGTAGAAGAATAATCGACAATACCAGCACTTTTAGCAAATGAGTTTTCAGCCAATCGCGATTGTAACGCCTCATAACTGTACAGTCCTTTTCTTGGATCTAACAAGAAATCAGGAGTCCCTCCTAATATAAAACCAATATGTTCAGCACTACCTTGCAGGCAATCGTTCAACATTCTAAGAATCTGTTCGTAATTTGATGTGCGTGCTTTTTGGCTAGATAATTTATATAAGTTCACCATTTCATCAAGATTCACTAATAACCCTTTATAACCTGCTTGACGTACAAATAAACTCAACAGCTTAAGGTGATCATAAACACTGGCATCATCTACTATTGTTCGAACATCTAAAGCTTTACGCGCTTCAGTTTTAGTTGTGAACTCACCTCGCAACCATCGAACAGCATCATTTTGTCGTTGGGGCTGATCATTTTCATGGCCTTCCCAGTACGCTGAAATAACGTTAGCAAAATCATAACCACCCACAAGCTCTGTTAAGTGACTTAATCGTTCAGCAATAATATCTTTTACTGATTGATTGGATTCTGTTGCCTGCTTACGCGCTTCAGTTATAAATCTCTCAATCACACTTGTAATGGCATTGCCATCCGGTTTAGTTCTTGTAGAACAGTTTCTCATTAATTCCGCATAAAGGTTTCGCGCCTGTCCACCAGTAGCATGCAGTCGACGGTCAGGAGACAGATCGCCATGTAATGTAACCAAACCTTTCTCAAGTGCTATAGAGCGAATTAACTGCAAGAAAAAACTTTTACCTGAACCAAAATCTCCAATGATAAGCCGAAATGCAGAACCACCATCGCTTATACCTTCAATATCTTTAAGTAATGCATTTACTTCGTGCGCTCGACCAACCTGAATATGCTGTAAACCGGTACGTGGTGTAACACCAGCACGCAATGATTGAATGATTGCATCCCGTTCGCGAGATCGAAGTTTTCGTTGTGGTTGTTCAGCCATTTATTATTTCCTTAGCAAGCTCAATATCGACAAAGAGAGGATCGCCATCCTCAATCAATGGAGCATTAACCTGTTCATATGCCCATTCATTTATAACTTCCATTGCCCCATCTATCATTAATTCTAATTTTTTACAGATCTCATACAATGCATCCCGACTCCAATCCTCTTTTTGTAACAACTGATTAAGAAGATCTTGATGTGGTTTATCTAATAGATCAATTGCTTTGCTTGTTATTTCAGGTTCAATTTCAGGGGAGACTTCTTCATCATCCACTTCATTTACAAAAACATTTTCTAATATACCTTTAACCTGTTTTGTTTCAGCTTCACGTATTCGAATAAGTTCTTCATTTAGACTAAAGCCTTGAACTGGCTCTCGATCTGGTTTTGGAATATAGTGATTATTTCTTTTATCTTTTTTAGCCACAGTGACAGGCTCATGCGCAACGCTCGTAGCAGCAAGCTCATGCAAGTCATTAGTAACCCGCGCTTTATCTAAGCCCAGTTGTGTATAAAGTTTTTCAAGTTGTTTTATTTCAGTAGGATCAATACGCCCATCGGCATGAGCCACAGAAATCAATATGTGACTAATAGCTGTCTTCTCTTCTTTATTTAATACAGAAAGCCGTTGTTTAACACCAGTAATACCTTGAGGCGTATAAAGACTCCATTTTAAGAATGCCTGTAAAGATTCTTTTTCAATCGAATTTAATTCACGATCTTCTATAATCAACTGCGATAGAAGTGCCTCTTCATTATGAGAAACATCATCATCCACCTGACTGACCATTGCACCGAGCCGCAAGATAGTAGTCATCGTCCTGTATTCACGAGAAGGACTGAAATCTACTCCATGACCTTTTTCAAATAAAACAATTTTACCTTCAGCTACAGGTTTGCTGTTGTGGTATCTCACATCAGGGGACATACCAAATCCAAGACCCTCTATTAAATTAGCAAGAGTCTCACTTTCTTTTTTCCCCATTTTCAATGGTAGCGGCTCTTTAAAGCCAGCATAAAACTTTTCAACATCAATTAAAATGGGGCCTCTTTCACAGGCTTTACTTAATTTGTTTCGTGCATCCTTAAATCCTGGCCTTTCTATGAGTAAAGTTTTTGGTAGTAGTGAAAATGCAGCCATAGATTTAGGATTATTATCTTTTCGTCCTAAATATCGACTATAGGATTCAAGTGCATTTGTACATTTTTCTGCGATAGTATTTATTTTGTTTAGCGGACCTTTTAGAGGAAATGGATTGGGTAATTTTCCAACTTTGTTTTTTAGTTTTTTATTGAGTTTTTCATTATACCCAAGCGAATCATTAGCGGCTCGAAAATAAACATCAATTTTCTTTTTATTTGGCTTAACAACTAATCCATCTGGATATTTTTCCACAAAGAATTTACCGAATAATATTTCAAATTCATTTTCACAACGTCGAGCTGGAGTTCTCAACCGATAATCCGGCGAGAGTCTAAGCCACTGTAAAGCTACTGAATGAGTAATTGGCTTTCCTTCATTAACAAAGTTCGCCAATAGAATTTGGAAAGGTAAAATAGATTGGTGATTTAATAAACCGATAGAATCTGTAACATCAAACCCCTGACCAAATATGATTCTTTCCATTACAATAAAATTGTTTGCATAACCATTGAATGACTTGTTGTCTCCATAAATTCTGAGCAGCCGTTTAACCTCACTCACAATTATTTCACGTTCGCTCTCTGACACGCCATCATCAATCGCATCATTAAATACGCGGCGTTCTAGACCATAGAAAAAAAGAAATATATAGCCGATATAAGCTTCAGGTTCAGATCTTCCGGTTGCCAACCATTTTAGATATGCACCCCGACATTGAGCAGGAATATCTGCATATCTGGGCCAATACCCCATATCTTCTGAACCTTCCCAAGGCTCTGCTTCTACAATTTTGCTTTTAGGCTGAATAAGACAAGCATCATTTCTATATCCCTTTTGATCAAGAAGTTTTTCACCTACATAGATCAAACCTCCGGGGATATCGTGTCCCTGTACAGTAATGCTTTCACCAAATGAGAGCCATTTGGCAGGTTTACCTTTAGGCTCTTCGTAACCGTAATCATCATTTTCGTAATCATATTCATCATTCTCGTATTCATCCGTAAGCTTTACGCTAAATGATATTTCTGGTTTTTGCTCTTTTTTGGAGATCAACTTAGAAATTATGGTATAAAAAGCATAAAGTATCGCTAGAATGAATACCCCAGTTAAAACTTCCATTTATTCCCCTTATTCATTTATTGTTTTATATGCTTAGTATCACAATAGCATTATGCCTTAACAACCTACAGACTAATTACCCCTCGTTAATTATTGATTATATATGTATGCACCTGTTTTTTGATCAGTCAGATGAATTTTCATTAAAATCAATACTATAGATCACATACAAATGATCAAAAAATCGAAACTGACACCCTTTGACAAACCATAGAAAATTACCGATTAATGGCAACTTCCTCTGACTTATTGCGCTATATCAACAACTTAGGGCATAAATTATTGTTTTTACGGTATAATACTGAATAGCGAGATAGTTGATATCATGATTCTAATACTTTACTATTGCGCAAATTTTATTAAATTGAACTATATATATTTGATATTTAATAAAAAACCGAAAGGGACACAAACAGGGGTGTATCAATGACTTTATTCATATCTACAATTGTATCTGCATTATTTGTATATGCGGCTCTTCAAGTTATGTATGCATATAGAAAACACCAAATGCTTAAAAAGGAAGAAAAGCTATATGAATCAGGTGATGGTCCTTTTGGATCAGCCTTATGTCATGGCATGGTTCTTAACACTAAAAAAAATGGCGTGGAAGCAGACTCTAAAAAGTCATCAGCTTGGTATAGCCGCTTAGTATAATAAATAATAAATGATAATATGCCTACAGGCCCCTTTGGCCTTGGCTTTCTTGTAGGTATTTATGGAAGACTATTCGTATATCGGATGGATTCCGTGCATTAATGGCCACTTAGATTTTGGGCTAATGCATGTTGGAATTCGAGGCGGATTCACAAATTCAAACTCCACTGATAAAAACATAATAGAAGAAAGTTTCTCTTGCTCCACTCATGGTGACTCACATGACCGCCGCTTCGTTTTACAGTCAAAAGTAGATTGGCGTGACTCAGATAAATATCATAAAGACAGCGGAAAATTTAGGATAATTGTTACTGCTGAGGTTGAGAAATCCCACTCAATGGATGACCGATGTCTCAATGGAAATTTATTAATATACCCCCAAGGCGCTGAACCCAAAACAATAGCTGAACGAAACAGCATGAATGTGCATACATTATCTCATGCCATAAAAGATAATAATAACAAGCACGAAAATTTTAATCTTTTAAGCAAAATAACATCAGATAAAGAGCCTATCGATAATTTTGATTCAGATTATTTCTCATGCTCCATTAGTTTCAAGATTGAACCTAATGGAATAACAAAACTAAGCTATACCTCAAATAACTCAGACCTTAACGAAGACTCTAAATTTTTGATTACACGTCAAGCATTCTATTATTTGAAATACTCAATACACACACATAAGCACCATGCGGCAAAACAAGACTCATTAACCACAATAACCCCAACATACGGAAAGACACAAAACAATAAATCTGATGCCGGCCTTCGTTTAATATGCCAATTAAAAAGAGAATTAACATTTATTCAAAGAATTCAAAATACTGATGGTCAAGAACACCCGACTAATAATGCATCCGGAATAATCGCATACACAAAATCGCTTATTCAATCATTAAAGCTATCAGGTTTTATTGACGAAAATATTGCTAATAGAGAATGCACCCGATTTGAGAATATAGGCCGCTCCTTTCAAGCCCAGACTTGCAAAATGGAGACACTGATAAATAACATTGAACTAATAAAATCAAAATCAAAAGTTTGGATAGGTTTCATTATAATATCTCTATGGGGTGCTTTGAATTTTGGGTTCGCGCCTAGCAAGACCAATAGACCCGCTATACCATCCGATGACTTTACTACTGGTTTCATTGTAATTTTAGTTTTTTTATTTTTTGCCTATAGAGCAATACAAATATATTACAGAAATAAACAATCACCTTTGGCTGTAGAGCGTTTATACCATACACGATACAGATATATTATTGCAAAGATATCTGTAGCAACAATTACTGCCATTGTATTAATAACTCTTTTCTTAGTATAAAAGAGTTATGCGTACTCGAAAACTAATTAACAACATATATTCTTAACAAATGTTGTTAAGCATCTTTAGTGCCTCACATTTCATTTGCTTAATATACGAAGATATTTGGACTGCAATAAGTCGCTCGCACATCTCTACAGAATGATCTACTTCACTCATTGTAATCACATGACTAACAATAACCTTTGTACCGTCTGTCACTAATCGCTTATGAAGCGCTTCAAACGGCTCGACTAGGCAATTCTTAACTAAATGACGACTAACTAGCTCACTTTTCGTTTGTGAGTTTTTTAATCGCTTCTCGCTAATATCTTCGATTAACTTTACCGCTCGCAACCAGTCACTAAACGCTATATCAGTACCGTGTTTTTTAACCACTTCTCGAAGTGACATATCAGCATACGACTCATTTTTTAATGCTTCGAGCGCTGCTTGTTTTTTTAATTCGTTTCTAGCGTTCCATCCGTTAACCGTGGTCGTATCACCTGTACGATTTTTAATGTATGCGATAGCTGCCGGGTGGTTCGCATCTATACGCTTTCCGACTGTAGCCGGGGCTAGTATTTTTTTACATGCCTTAGTCACACCGCCGGGTGTAATACCTGCCATACGTGCAAACTCAGAGCGGCTAACTAATTTTCTCATATTTATTTACCAGTCAAAGATCATATAAAGAACATAAAATGCGCGAGGCCCGCCCTGCCAAATCAAAACGGCGTTAACGTATGCGGCTCTACAGTACCTTTTTTATTTTAGCGGCATTGGGTAGCCGCTATACGTTCAAGCTCATCTCGCTGGTCTTCAATCAACGCATAGCAATCATGCAAACAGTCATAAACACCGGCTACTTTTAAGTGTGCGAGAACACGCTCCCTTTCTATCATTACACCCTGATAAATAAGCGCCTGATATATTTCAGGGTGTAGTTTTTTAAATTGCTTAATGGTGGCTGTCATTTTCATTTCGGTACACTCCGAACTTCTTTTCTATACAAGAAACAACATACTCTGAATCTGCCGCTTGTTTTTGTGCCTTTTTATTCTCACGCATTTGGGCACACCAGTATTCGGCTTTAGCTGTTTGATTAAACGGTATACCGTTACGTACATTTTCACATGCTAATTTTGCAATAGTGCTATTAGTTCGATTAGGTAGAAGCGCCACGATTCGCGCCCTTTCCTGTGATATACCGTCAGCAATACCCTCAGCTATTCCTACCTCCATACAACGTATATAGAGCCCAGGATTTTTCTTTTTCAATTCTTCTAGTGATAAGTTACTCATAGTTTTTCTCTCTTTAAATTTCAATTACGGGTGAATTGTCGCGTAAATCTGCAACGTAATGATTGCCCTGTTTTATTGGTGGCACTATTTCCACAGGTTCAACGATAGGCTCCGGGGCTGGATTGTTTGCCATTGTTCGAGCCGCTTTAACTAAATTTGAATTAACGCCTTTCAGTGACGAATGAAACTCACGAGAAGGCGCGACCAATTCACGCAGACGACGCCTTAAGTTTTCATCATCCGCGCATTGTTCATTCAATGCAGTTTCGTAAGTCTTACCAAAATCACCGGAATAAATGCCATTAAAACTCGACTCGAATTGTTTAACTAAATGTTGATACTCATCATTCGTTAACAAATCATATCGAGCGTTATTTCGTAGCCCGGTCGTTTCCTGAGTAAAAACCGTTTCACGCTCAATTAACACACCGACTAGATCATTAATAAGAGCGGTCACGTCTTTAGTAAACTTCACGTGTTGTTTTTTTGCCGCTTCTGTTTTCCCCGCTATATCAAGAAGAAACTCTTTACGCTGTATCTCCTTTTCCTTGGCCTGTTCTTTAACCATTCGATCACGTTCAGCCGCTTCCATATCAGCCACCACCGCTAATTTTTCCTTTATGGTGATACGTTGCTTAGTCACACTATCTAAATCCTCTAATGTGCCGGGGTTACTACTTAAAGCTGAAAGCGATTGTTTCAAACTTGTCGCCATATCTTTAAATTTCTGTAAATTACTCATTGTCGTTTTCCTCTTCGTCTTCGTTTAAAAAAATACTTACGTTAATTAATTTAATTAAGTCCTCTTTACCATTCCCATGATGGTCACTGTTGCAGACATACCAATCATTCGTGCTTTTCCTGTAAACGATTTTAAGTTCACCGTCATTGTTATCACTTCCAACCGCTACAGGTTTTGTATTAATTGGTATACGCTCATCAAAATCGTTTAATTCCCACGCTATTACAGGCATGAAAAAAATATCTATACATTTACCTCTACGCCCTTCGTCTATAACTTCACAAACTGGTTTAACCAACATTAAATCCGTTGCGTTTTGTATGACCGTTTTCATAAATTTATAATCCTCTTAATAATCACAGTTGAAAATTTAAACGAGTAGCGGTTCCAACCTGTAGCCATTCGGAACCGCTACTCGGAACCGTTGAAACCCGTGCGTTTACTGGCTTTGCATTGATTAGCTTCAAAAGTTCCAAGTATTCCGACCTTGCCGAGCATTCACCGCACTGTTACCACAATGGTGTTAGCCGCTACGCTATACACTCCCTTTTTTCTCTATACTCTCAATATATATTTACTTGGAACTCGGAACTAATAGATAAAAACACCAGTAAAAATGTACGTTCTAGCGGTTCCGACTACTAGGAACCCGCTTGGAACTTCCCAAAACTCGGAACCGCACCCACCTGTGAATTTTTCCACGTATCAGCTACGGCTTTACTAGTCGTTAATCCAGCGGTTAAACTTCCACGCTTCACATATAAACGATGCGTTATTCCATCAATTTTCACTTTCCCCTTACTGGCATCTAAAGCAGGGTGCTTGATGTAACCAATATTTAATAAAATGCTCGCTACACGTTGAGGACTCAATTTTTTACCGTTTGCCCTTAGCAAATCACCTGCATTTTTTGTGTCGATCAAATCAGCACGAAAACCCATTTCTTCAAGGTCAATAGCTTCCTGTATTAATTGTTCAGCCACCCCCATATTTGAACGCAAGGCTTCCGAAGTACTACTAGTCTTTGGTGCACGGTGGCAATCCGTAGCGGGGTTTAAATTAGCCGGGATAGCGTACGTTTCGAGATAGTCAGCTACAATTGCATAACCATTTTCAAACTTTAACCAGTTGTATAAATTGGGGAAATAATCGCCGTCCATGCCGTCGCGTTCTAGGTCGTCGCTTTCCTGTTGTGCTGAATAAAACACCGCGTAACGACGATCATTTTTAGTTAATCGTATTGCGTCCTTGTGATTACTGTTAAACATAAAATTACAGCAAATATTTTTCATTACCTGCGCGACACCCATGCTTCGAATTGCTTGTCGGTCTTCGGTAATCATCGGCTTTAATATCTCGATCATGTTTATTTTATTATCAGGAACATATATATCCTCAACACCAATAAATAACGTACCGTATAACCACTCATTATATTTTTCGGTAATTTGTTCGGCGGGTGGACGGTGGGTGAATTTGGAACCGATTGCGTATTCAACGCACCGGGTAAACAACGATTTTCCGTTCCCTTGCACACCTTGCAGTAACGGTGCCCATTGAAATTTTATTCCTTTGTGTTGAATGCATGACGCCATGTAAGCCAATAAAATAGCCCTATCTGACTCAACCGGGAGCACCTTGCATAGATGTATTAAAAACAGTGTTATGTCGCCTTGTACCCGCTTAGTTTGGACCGGGACATATATATTAACCGCGTTTCTACCTTCGTTATCCACAAACGCACCCGGCGGTAAATCCGGTCTAAAACAAGTCGTCGCGGCTTTGCGGTAACGTACTAGTTGCGACTCCGTGAACGCTTCCCACGCTTTGCGCGTTTCTTTCTTGCCGCTATCGTCCATCGCGAATGTATAGCCGCCGTAAGTAGCGTTCATTTGTTCCGATTTTAGGAACGATCCGTCCGGGGTAAATATTTTGTGTAGGTCCTGAATATAAACGCATCCGGCAAATAATTCGATTTGTTGATCCCGGTGTAAAAATTGCAACCCGGTTAAAAATTCCGGTTCGTTTTCGTTACCCATTGGGTCGCTTGCGTTTTCGACCGGGGTAATTATTTCGATTAATTGTTCGGGTGTTTTATCTGAATTGTCCATCCAGAAACCGGCCTCGGTTGTGGGACCATGTCGCCGGGTTAATTTTGTTATCGCGTCAACGTCGCCTAAACAATCAATTAATTTTTGTGCGCGAATATTATCAGCGTAAACTTTTTGTTTCGGTGAACCTTTTAACGCCGGGGCGTCGAACTCATTAACGAGGGTTTTATCGACGTCAACTATTCCCCCGGTGTATACCGGACCTTGTAAACTTACCGCTCGAATGATCGTTCGCCTCGAATAATCCTGTCTCATTTTGGACTACCCCACTTGTCACGAACTAATGCAGATCGCCACATTAACCGTTCAATTCGTTCACAGTCCTTCCCCGTCCACCATGCAAGGTGCTGAGCTAACGCCATGTCCGCGCTTGATTCATCATACTCACCTGAGTCACTTTGATCAGGCGGAAACATAACTGCTAATACTTCGACGTTACGCTCCCATAAATCACGGAATGTTGCACGTGTACCGAACGTACCGGCGGCGCTTTTAGATTTAAGTGCCCGCGCGATTAATTCGTCGTCGTCTTCCGGACCGTTCCATTCCGGCACCGGTCCGGTCGTCCATTGTTCAGGTGATGTGGCTACACGTTCAGGAAAATAATTTACAACGACCTTGTGAACTTCATTACTAAGAATAGTAGCGGCACTCATATCATCGCCCCGGTCAAAACAACAAATCTATCTTTGTGATATAACTCAATGCCAAGTGAAATATTTTTACACGCATGGTCTGGCATTGCTCCGCTATAACTACCATAGATATGTAAGCCACACCCCGACTGTGATACCTCAACCGCCGCACCGGGTAACATGCCAATTAAATTTAAAGCAAGTTCCGACCATGCCCCGTTATCCTGTAAACAATTATCTATATCAAGAAAGAAAAACGGGTCATTTTCTGTAAATACATAACCGACATGATATTCAGCACCAAGCAAGCGCGCTGTATTTATTGCTGTTTGTGCTTCTATCCATATATCAGAGTTATGAGCGTTAGCTACATTTCTTGTTCTGTAGTCCACAGGGAACTTATCCATCTTTCCCCGTTTAGTTTTACTGGGTACAACTTTGCACAAAATGAATTGAGGATAGTGGTTGAACGCTTGCAGCGCCTCTGGCAGTTCTGATAGTATTGTCATAGGGTTTCCATACTAAACCTTGAAATTTAAACGTCAGCCTTTCTCACCGGGGCTGGCGTTTTTTATTTATAGTGAGGAATTTTTTTCGAGCCACGACAAATATGCCGACTCACGATAACCAAGAATTCTACCGTCGATAACAACGGCAGCAGGTAAGTTACCTGTTCGGTTCATTCTAAATTCTGTTGTGCGTGATATACCGGTAAGCGTTCTAAATTCTAAACGACTTATTATACGGTCAGTATTGAATTGCTGTTGAAGTTCCACATTGTCACCTTGCGTTTATTACGTTACATGACGTAATAATATGGAACTATGAAATAGATTTCAGAGGAAGTTTAATAACTCCCGTTTCTAAAAATTACGGGAGCTTTTTTGAGCTACGAAATATTTGTGAAATATTATCGTCAATAACTATTAGCTGCTCTCTCTTTGCGAGAGTAAAAGCAGCTTCGATGTGTTTTTCTATGACACCAGAATCAACCAACATATTTTGCGATGTTAAATAATCCTTTAATCGCTTAACTACTTCTATTCTATATACCCCTCTTTCCATTTCATCCAGAATCATTAGAAGCCTACTAACAGTATGTGATAGTCGTCGATTTAATAATTCTTGATCCTGCTCTCTGGCTTTATTAACTTTCACGGCCACTTCATTTTTACCAACATTAAATCTAGCCGCTAGTTCTGAATTAGTAACGCCTGCTCTCGCGGCTTGTATTAATTTACTATCACTCCCTCCTTTTTTCAGCCCGAGAGATTTTAGCAACACGTCGCCCGCTGCTTTATTTCCTTTATCCAATGCAACCAATGCAGATTCTCTTAACGCCTGCCCCAAGCTAATACGTAAAGCCATTGGGATTTCACTGCCCTCAAGTAATATGTCACTTGCGGCAAGCAGATACTTACCCGCTGCTTTTTCATCTTTAGCAAACATCCCCTGATCTAAAAACCATCGTTCGAGTGCTGATTGATCTAACTCCTCGTTAACTTCATCACTCATAGCCTTAAGCCCTCTTCCGTCTAAATGTGGTCACGTTCGACATAGGGTTAATTATCGGCGTCAACTGGTCAGCTATTTTCTGCAACGCTTCCCGGCGTTCATCTAAATAATCATAACGATCATAGATACCCTCAACACCTTTTAACTTATGATTTAAACATCGCTCTGCTACGTGTCCAGATACACCCGACTCAGCCATTAGAGAACGACACGTGCGGCGTAAATCATGCACTGTAAAATGTTCAACTGTTTTAAATTTACCTTGTCGAAATAGTTTTTGAATTGCAGCGTTAAGCGTGTCCGGTGATATGTGACCATTTCTTATACTTGAACGACGCTTAGGGAATACCCACTCAGAGCCGCAGGCGCGAATATGCAGCTCTTGAAGCCACTCAATAGCCACAGGGGGGAGCGGTATACTAATTGCCACACCTGTCTTGCTTCGCTCCTGTGGAATATCCCAGAGCGCTTTATCTATATTAAACTCATCCCACGTTGCAGCGATTAACTCACCTTTACGCACTCCCAGCACTAGCAACAATGCCACGGCTAAATAATTCTCCCGCGTGAACTGATCACTGTTATTTTGAAATGTAGTAAATACTTTCGTTAGCTCTTTCACAGTCAGGTAACGGTTACGACTTTGTTCAACTCCCCCGGCATGTTGCACGGTAAATGCTTCGGCTGGATTTGTGGCTATTAAATTTAAACGGATACCATGCCGAAAAATTTGCTTACAGTACATGAGCGCATCATTCGCAATAGTTGGCCTATTACTATCCGCTATTTTTTCAATAGCCGCTCGAATATCAGGGGGTGTGATTCGATCAAGACCTAACTCACCAAATTCAGGTGATAGATTTTTTTCATAAACTCGACGGGGAATATTCGGGTGCTTAAGTCTTTTCTCACAATCTTTTATCCAGTCGGCGGCAAGCTCATCCACTGTTTTTATTTTTATACTATCAGGACGTTTCTTTTCTGCTTGCGGGTCAATGCCCTGCCTTACTTCAATTTTTATTTTTGCGGCTTCCACAGTTGCATGTGCAAGAGTTAAATCTGGGTAACGCCCCATAGAAATTTCACGACGTTTATTATTAACTGTATATCGTAAAATCCAAAACCCGGTACCCTCACCACTCACCCGAAAATATAATCCGTTACCAGCGGCATATCGACCCGTTTCTTTTTTACGCAATAATGATTTGATTTGTTTGTCGTTAAGTTTCACAGCCATTTCGGAATCCTCGTTTCAAAAAGTGGTGACAGATTTTATTTTTTATCTAAAAAATTTGGTGGCAGATTCAATCTGTCACCATTTCTGTCACCACTATCTTGAAACATAGAGAATTATTTGTAAACAACTAAAAACAAAAAAGCCCTACGTATAGGGCTTTGCGGACACTTTGAAACATTTAGAAACGCTTAAAAACATCATTCTATATTTTGCACCTGCTCTCGCATTTGCTCAATTAACACTTTTAATTCAACCGCTGCCTGTGTCGTCTCAATATCGGTTGACTTGGAACCAAAGGTATTT
>JASFYW010000123.1:0-33751 GCA_045046865.1 Woeseiaceae bacterium
CTTACCATGGTGATACTTAACCCTAAAGCCATAAAAAAATGTCAAAATATAAATTCTTTGTATTTTAACTTTAAAGATTATTTAACGAATGGTGAGAGAGGGCAAACGCCTTACACGCCTGCTGTTACGATTATGTTGCAACTAGAAGCTCGACTTAATCAAATAAAAAAACGTGGAGGCATTTCACAAAGTATCGCCAATGCAAAAGAAGTCGCTCACTATTTTAGAAAAAGCATAAAAGCATTACCGTTAAAAGAATATACACCTTACATGCCAAACGCGATGACTACGCTTATGCCTACCGATGGAAAATCGGCAATGGATATAGTCAATGCTTTAGAAAAAAAATATAAGATCATGGTGTGCCCTAATGGTGGTGCAGAACGTGATACTGTATTTAGAGTCTCTCACATGGGTGAAATGACCAAAGAATATACCGACATACTCATTAATGCGCTGTATGATTACTATGGCGTGGTTAGAACCTAATAATAGAGCCTAGAAGCTAGTATTTAATGATAGAAACAGAAACTTTACGTAAAGCACAATTCATTATGCTCGATATGCTCATCGAGTTTGATGCAATATGTAAAAAACACCACTTACAATATTGGTTAGATTCCGGCTCATTATTAGGCGCTGTTCGTCACCAAGGCTTTATTCCTTGGGATGATGATATAGATTTATCGATGCCGGTTGAGGATTACAATAAATTTATAAAAATAGCTGAAAGTGAATTATCCAGCGAGATATTTTTTCAAACATCTCAAACCGATATGAACTTCAAGTTTGATTACATCAAGTTGCGCTCTAATAAAGCCAGCATTGTTGAGTTTCATGAAAAAGATAAAAATATAAATTACCATCAAGGTGTATTTGTGGATATTTTCCCAATGTTGGCAATAGACAATACAGACTCCAATAAAAAACAGTATGACAGCACGCTTAAAGAAATAAGAAATGTTTCTTCTGTTAGTCTACATACGCCAAACGGTAAAGATGATTCTGTAACAAGAAAAGGATTAGTTGCATCGTTAAAACAAAAACATCAAGGATGGGGTAATAATAAAACTAAAGTTATCTACGGTGGAGAAATGTCCGATGTCGCTGCATGGTTTGATATGGCTGACGTATTCCCACTTAAAACTATAGAGTTTGAAGGACGAATTTTTCCTGCTCCCAATAACCCAAGTCATTACTTGGATGCGATTTATAAGTTTGACTATAGGCAGATTCCGCCAGAAAACAAACGACTAATCCATGCTCATAGTATTGAATTTACTTGATTAATGAATAATAAAACGGATTAAAAAAATGAGTAAAAATATGGACCATATGAATGCCTCTGATATTGGAAATGCAATTCATATGATAAATGAACATATACCAGAAGCTAGAGTACAAGCTTTAATACCAATATTAGAAAGCCTAAAAAAAGATTTGGGTAATGAAGCTCTAGTTGAAGAACTTTCTGTGGTGTGGCGAAGTCTTGGCATTTATCAGGGGAGCGTTTTAACCTATGTACCTTATTTCTTTAGTTTAATTCCTGATGATATTTTTGGCGATTAATCACATTACGACTAGCCTAACTTCGTTAATGGTGTTTGGAAGTATATTGATCGCTGTATTAGGAAAATATTATTTTCTCTAAAATAACCAATAGAAGAACTAGTAAAGTAACAAATAATTTAAAATGAATTCAAAAATTAAAATAGCACTGAAAAACTTAAATAAAATCTTACCTCTAAAAGAGTCTCAGGATAAGTGCTCACCAGAAATAAAAAATTTACATAAGATTATCCTTAATTCATTCATAGAGTCAGGGCACATTCTTTCCAAGGTAGAAATGTCTGAGTATGTTCGTGATATAGATGAAGCAATTAAAATATTGAGTGAAAAAGACATGGTGGTTTTTTCTGAAAGCGGAATGCCTGTGGGTGCTTATCCATTCACAATGGAAGACCGTGAACATAAAATAAAAATCAATGGGTTTGAGTTAAATGCAATGTGTGCCTTAGATGCTTTAGCGATTAGCCAAATGTATAATATGCCTACAAAAATATCTTCACTATGTCGAATAACGCAAGCACCGATTTATTTAGAGCAATTAGGTGCTAGTATTTTAAATTCAGGAGCATTGAATGAGTTATGTGTTGGTGTCGCCTGGGGAGCCATAGATAAAGACTTGAGCTGTGCTGACAGTTTATGTACTGAGATGATTTTTATTAAGGATAAAGAAACGGCCCGTGGCTGGAAAAAAAGTGATGCTGAAAAAAGAGAAATATTTACATTAGATGAAGCAATGGAGTTTGCCGGACGTTTTTTTGTTCCTCTTGTTTCCTAGTAGCAAATATTTCATGATCTGAATGTATATAAAAGGATAATAATATGAAAACAATGAGCTGCAAACAACTTGGTGGAGTATGTGATAAACAGTTTCAAGCTAATACTTTTGAAGAAATTGTTACTCAGAGCAAGGTTCATGGAATGGATATGTTTCAAAAACAAGATACAGAACATCTCAGCGCAATGAAGAAAGTACACGAGCTAATGCAAAGCCCCTCGGCAATGGATGAATGGTTTAAAAGTAAGAAAAAAGAGTTTGAAGCTTTAAATGACGACTAATTACACCTTAATAATGACACCCGGTTGCATACTATGAAAACAGACTCAATGACGAATCTTCTGAAACAATATAATGCTGAAATATCTGTTGTTAAAGCGAACAAGATCTTAGTAGCGATGGCGCTGCTTGAAGAAAAAGAACGCCCAAGTTCAAAATATGAAGGTAAAATTAAAAAATATAAAGCACTTTCCTCTGAAGGCTTGGCTTACGGAATCAATAAAGAGAACCATAGTAGCCCAGGGCAGACTACGCCACATTACTATGTAGATAAGTTCGATGAACTATATTTACTTATCCAAAAGGAAGTTTCTAATAAATAATGGGCAATAGCGCGGTATTTCGACTATAGCTTAGCAAATCTAGCTCACTTCCTGAGTTTTTGAATAAAAGCCCCTTCAACGAACAAGGGCTTGGATTACCTGTCAATTTCTACAAAAATAAGGCCGCGTCACTTTATTCAAAGTATAATCGCGCCATGAAAAACCAAATTGAATTACTTGCTCCAGGTGGAGATATCGACTCTATTAAAGCGGCTATTTTAGCAGGCGCAAATGCGGTCTATTGTGGTCTGGAAAAATTTAATGCCAGAAGCCAAGCCAAAAACATCTCTCTTGAGGATATGAATGGCATTTTAAGGTTGGCGCATAAATTTAATTGTGAAGTATTTCTCACGCTAAATATCATTATTATAGAAAGAGAAATCCCTGCGCTTATCACGCTGCTAAACAAACTCGTTAATACGAGTCTTGACGGTATTATTATTCAAGACTTGGGCGTGTTTTATTTGATTAACAAATATTTTCCTTCTCTAAAAATCCATGCCTCCACGCAGATGACCACGCATAACGAAGGTCAAATAAAATTTTTGAGTAAACTCAAAGCAACCCGTGTCAATCTTTCAAGGGAATTGAATATTCATGAGATCACTGCGTTAACCAGTGTTGCACATGAGCATAATGTGCTTACTGAAGTTTTTGTGCATGGCTCAAATTGTATTTCATTTTCTGGTCTTTGTTATATGAGTTCAGTAACGGGCGGTAACTCGGGTAACCGAGGCCAATGCAGTCAACCTTGTCGAGATGAATATCTCACTACAGCCGAAGGAAAAAACTTCCCGTTAAATATTAAAGATAATTCAGCCTTTTCAGATTTAAAAGTTCTAGCTGATGCCGGTGTTGATTCAGTTAAAATTGAAGGGCGGATTAAAAAATATCATTATGTTTATACGGTGGTTGAAACATGGCGCAAACAGCTCGATAGTTTTTATCAGGAAAATGAGATAAGCGATGACCAAGGTAATCTACGCAAAGTCTTTAACCGAGATTTTTCAAACTCTTTTTTACAAGGAGATATGAGTCGAGATATTTTTATTGATAATCCGCGAGATAACTCAGCGACATATCTTGCTAAAAATTGGCAGGGCTCAATAGATGAGAATTTATCCAAAGCAAAAAAAGTGCTGTTTGACCAAAAATCACAAATCATCACTAATGTTGAAAGCCGTATAGCAGAACTTAGCATTGAAAAAGAGCCATTAATCATTACGCTATCAGGAAAAGAGGGATCGCTATTGACTGTGACAGTTAAAACGCCAGACGATACGTTCACTGTTACATCAGACATCAATCTTGTTCTTGCAGAGGCAGACAGTAATGGTGGCATTAATCATGATTTAATAACAAAAAGATTTAAATCTTTAAATGATACGGGTTATTTTATAGAGACGCTGGATTTAGATGAATGTAACAGCGCATTGTTTATCCAATATAAGGAATTGACGTTATTAGCGAATAAAATTTCATTTGTTTTAAGGGGAGAAAAAGAACGGATTGCTGCTATTGATATTCCTGTGTTGAAAAACTCAACAGATGAAAAAATAATACCATCATTGTCGCTGTTAATTTCTTCGGAAACAGATTTACACCTCTGTGATGAAACTTTAGCAGATATATATTTTCAACTACCTAACCATTTTTCGGATAAAGTCTCAAAATATGTTGCACTATTTAAAAATAATAGCCGCTTAATTCCTTGGTTCCCTTCGGTATTAATAGGTACTAACTACATAGCTGCAGTTGAGTTGTTGGAACAATTAAAACCCAAACGTATTGTGACTAATAATTCTGGGGTTGCCTATACCGCCTATGAAAAAGGAATTAGCTGGACTGCAGGGCCGTACATGAACCTTGTTAATTCATATAGTCTTCTATGTTTAAAAGAACAGTTTAATTGTGAAGGTGCTTTTATTTCGAATGAAATAAATCAAAGCCAGATTAAAAAAATAGTTAAGCCCGATAACTTTAAACTGACTTACAGTATATCGCATCCAATTGTTTTAATGACCACCATTGCCTGTATGTTTCATCAAGTGACGGGGTGCAAAAAGAATATTGTCGACGACAAATGCATTCAACGCTGTAAAAAATCTTCATCCATAACAAACTTAAAAGATGTGACATATTTTATTGATAAAGAAAAAGGTGGGTATCATACTGTATATAATGAAAGTAATTTTTTGAATATAGATATCATTAAAGATATTCCTGATATGTTCACTACTTTTTTTATCGACTTAAGAGATATAAAGACAGAAACAAAAACAGCAACGGATAAAACTGAAGTCGTTAAATTGTTTGAGCGGCATATAAATGGAAGTACAGAATCTATTGATGAACTTAAACAGAATATTTTCCCATCAACAAGCACACAATATAGTAAAGGAATATAAAGGGCCTAAAATTAAATCTGGGCTCTATAAATAGTTAAATAAGTGCAGTTTTTTCTAATGAATATAAGTTTTTGCATTGAGAACATGTTTATATAAAACAGTAACTTTTATGATAGAAATAGGTTGTGTGACTCTTTAGCGATGAATATGTCGAAATCAATACAAATAGCTACTTATATTGTCTTAGTGCATATAAGTACACTATTTCCTAGTGATGTGAAAGCAACTGAGTTGGATGTTCCCTTTCCAGAACTATTTTTAGAAGAGTTTGAAGATAAAGGCATTAGTGTTGATGGAGATGACTTTTTACTAAATGACCCAGTACCTCTCGAACCTGAAGAATCCATTTTTTCTGTTTTAGATGGGACTCAGCAATACATCTCATCAGGTGTAGAATATATGGCGAAGAACATTGATGAGTTTTTCTCAAGTGAGCAAGCGCTATATGATACATCAAAGAGCTACTTAAAGTTAACTCAGAATTTAGTTTGGAGTGAGGGTGGTGAAAGCGAAGCTTCAAGTAATGTGAGTTTTAAATTACGTTTGCCTTATACCAAAAGAAAACTTCATTTTACTTTTGAGTCTAATAAAGGGGAAGACTCTACAGAGAATCAAGCACAACTAGAAAATACTAAAAATATATCTGATGAAGACAAAATATATTCTGCCGGTATACAGGCTGAAAGAGAAGGTAAAAATGGCTGGAAAGTTAAAACATCAATTGGTATTGATTTAAAATCTACTCTGGATCTCTTTACTAGATTTAGATTAAGCAGAGAATTTAAATTTAATGATTGGAGTATTAACTGGCAAGAAACACCCTATTGGTACAATTCATTTGGCTGGGGTTTTGATTCGTCTTTAGAACTGAATAATAAAATCACTGATAAAGATTTATTTCGTTCATCTTTACTTGCACGCTGGAAAGAAGAAACGGATTACTTCGAACTGAGTCAAGTTTTTAGAATGTTTCATACTTTAAGTAAGAAAAAAGCATTATCTTATTACGTAGGAGTTTATGGCTTAAGCGAGCCTATTTTATATTCAACGCATTATTTGATCGGGATAAATTACAGAGAAAATATACATAAAGATTATTTGTTTGCTGAAATTGTGCCGCAAATCTTATATCAAAGAATTAATGATTTTCGTCCGGAATATTCAATATTATTTCGTGTAGAGATGGTTTTTAAAAAATAATATATGAATAAGCTTGACTCCCCTTGCATTAGAAATTGTTGCTTAAATGAAAGCGATATATGCTTAGGCTGTTTTCGTAGTATTGATGAGATATGTTTGTGGAGCAGGGCAACAGAGGCGGAAAAACAAAATATATTAAACTTGGCCGAGGCTAGAATAAGTGAGTACAACGAGAAATATATGTAGATTATTACAATAAAATTCATTATTTTCAACCGTTTAGGTTTGTATAGTTAACTTAGTAAGTAGTAAATAAGGCTGAAAGCTGGGTACAATAGGGTATTTAGTTAGGATGAATTTAAATTGGATAAAAAACATTACCCCACCGCATTTTTATTAGTTATCGCGATTGCTTTGTACTTTATGTATGGAGATATGTTTTCATTGAAAAACGTTAACTTTGGGGCATATAAAGAGGCTTGTTTTAAATACAAAGATATCAAATTTAAAAAAGACAATAAAGAAGTAATAAGTTTAGTGAGTAAAGTTAATTACTTATTGCCAGAAACACTAGAAGAAATAAAAGATCCGCTAAAAAAAGAAATTAAAGCCTGCGCCAATGAACTTTCGAAAAGATTGTATCAGGAATAAACTTTAGTTAATTAACATGGAGTCAGTTTAATATGTCATTTTTGTCTACAACATTTCCTGTTCCCTTTTGGTTTTTAATTTTTACCTTTGCGTGTGCAGCACCACTTTGGATTAGATGGTATAAATTTATTTATAAAAAGGCTTTTAAGTCAGGTTTATTGAAGAAAAAGTTTGCAGATGTTACTGATAGTGTTGAAGATGTCAGCATATTACAAAAGGCGACAGATAACTGGAATACAAGTGCTGAGTTCGATCGAAAGTCTAAGGTATTAAAAAAATCAAAGCAGCAGCACGATATCAATTCAGTTGAGCAACCCTATGTTAAAATTGTTTTAAAAACATTAGCCTTAAATGGTGATGCCGGTATGTTGATTCAGTCTATTGCAGACAAATTAAATATTAAAAGTAATGAAATAAAAAGTACGCTTGTATACTTAGAAGAAAATAATTTCGTTGAAGCGGTTGTAGGTAGCATGGGCGCTAAATATTATCTTGATTCACGCGGAATAAAATATTGTATAAAACGTGGTTATGTTAAAGCGCAATAATAAGGTTTTTAAAGTCTAATGGAGTAGCTGTATGTCATTTTTCTTTCACACGATAGATATTCCTTTTTGGTTTATTGTTTTTATTTTTGCCAGTGCAACACCGCTTTGGCTTGGTTGGTATAAAAAGTTTTATAACAAATATCTCGTCACAGGTGTTTTATCCAACAAATTGAGTAAAGTGAAAACGGCAGCTGAAACTAAGCTTGATACTTTCTATAATAAAGATGGTGCAAATACTCAGCCTGAAATAGGCTTTGAAAATTCCAACTTTAGTGATTCAAGCTTCAAAGAATCCAGTTGGGGAGAATCAGCATGGAATTCATCTGAAATTAATAAACAAGTAGCTAAAAAAGAGAGCAAAAAGAAACAACCTAAAAAGGTGCTTGATCCAGTTAAAAAGAAAAATATTTCACAGGCATTGAAACAGGTGGCAGAGGCCGGTGAAGTCGGTATTTTGCCAAAAACAATATCAGATCGTTGTGGAATTAGTAGCATTGATGCGGGCAATGCCGTGAATTATTTAGTTGATAAAAAATATGTCGATATCATTGAAAGTACACATGGTAAAAAATATTATTTGACTGATCTTGGGCGACGTTACTGTATTAATAAAAGATTGTATGACTAGATTGTTATTATGCCAAAACATGAGAATAAGCAATGCCCTCGCTGCCTCGGTAATTTTGAATGTAAATCGGGCTCTATTTTATTGTGCCAATGTAATAAAATTGAGTTGAGTAACGAACAACTGGAATATACGAAATTGAAATTCGATGATTGTTTATGTCTGTCTTGTTTACAGGACTTACAGTCTGAATTTAAGCGTCTTTCATAAGCAGAAATGAGTAAGGGTGTTTTAATTCGTCAGCTATAACGAGTATAATTTCATTTTAATTCATCAACGTGTGATCTTATCAATGTTAATCGTCATATCTCCAGCAAAAACTCTAGACTACGAGTCTTTACCAAAAACAAAGGTTTTTACCACGCCAGATTATTTAGACCATTCTCAACGTTTAATTAATCGCTTAAGAAATTTTTCTTCGTTAGATATTTCTGATTTAATGAAGGTTAGCGCTAAAATTGCTGATTTGAATTTTGAACGGTATGAGTCATGGAAAAAACCCTTTACCCCAAAAAATGCCAAGCAAGCGATTCTTGCTTTTAAGGGGGATGTTTATACTGGGCTAGATGCTGCGTCTTTTAAGTCAGAAGATTTTAAATTCGCACAAAATCATTTACGTGTTTTATCTGGCTTGTACGGGTTATTACGCCCGTTAGATCTTATGCAAGCGTATCGCCTTGAAATGGGAACCCGATTAAAAACGGATTCTGGCAAAAACTTGTATGAGTTTTGGGGGGAAGATATTACCGATGGTTTGAATAAGCAGTTGAAAAAAATAAAATCAGACACATTAATTAACTTAGCATCAAATGAATATTTTAAAGCAGTTAAGCCACAATCTTTAAATGCAGAAATTATTACGCCCGCTTTTAAAGAGTTTAAAAATGGTGAATACAAAATGATAGGTATTTATGCTAAAAAAGCCAGAGGCTTATTAAGTCGGTATATTATTCAAAATAAACTCAATGATCCTGAAGATATAAAAAGCTTTAAAGAAGATGGTTATCGATACAATAGTAAACTTTCAAATGGCAATACTTGGGTATTTACTCGTAAACAATAAGAGAAAAGAAAAATGGATGAAGAACTAAAAAAACATATTCGCGAACCAAAGACATGGTTGCGAGGCTTTTATATTTTGTTGTTTATGTTTTTATATAGCATCACGAAAGTTGTTATTTTCGCAATTATACTTTTTCAATTTGGTTTAACTGTTTTTACAGGCAATACTAATAAAAAGTTAGTTCAATTGGGTTTAAGTTTAAGTACATATAGTTATCAAATACTGACCTTTCTGACTTTTAATAGTGACTATCATCCATATCCTTTTGGTACTTGGCCGTCAGGTACGTCTATGGAAAGTAGCCTTGAAAATAAAGATAACGTGTAGGTAAATAGTATGAAGCTTTATTATTCTCCAACTTCCCCCTTTGTTCGTAAAGTGAATGTGTTTGCTAAAGAGGTGGGTTTAGATAAACAAATAGAATGGATTAAAACGAATCCGTGGCAAGTAGAAGATAAGTTGACCGCAGTTAATCCATTATCTCAAATACCTACCTTGGTGACAGATAACGGTGAAATTATATTTGATTCAAATGTTATTTGTGAGTACCTAGATACTTTACATGAAAATAAAAAATTGATTCCAGACGTGGGTGATAAACGTTGGAATGCCTTAGGATTACAAGCGCTCGCAAATGGAATTTTAGAGTCGGGTATTTCACGTTTTTTAGAAAGGAAACGACCGGCTGAATTACAATCGAGTGATTGGGATAAGACACAACAAAAATCAATACAACGCGCATTAAACGAATTAGAGCGTAGCGTAAAAGACTGGGGCGAAGATAATAATATCGCCACAATCAGTATAGCCATAACATTAGGCTGGTTAGACTTTCGTTTTGCTGAAGAAGACTGGCGACCAGAGCATAAGCATTTAGCTCAATGGTTTAGCGTGTACTCTCAAAGAGACTCAATGCTTTCAACAATGCCTGCTGAAGCCAGCTAGCTGGGTGGTATTGCCGTACCAACTTCGAGGGCTTCGAACCAGTCGAGGAAACGTTTTACATCATCTCCTCTGAATAAACGGCCATGTTGTGGTGCCATAACTTCGATATCAAGTTTTCTTACTCTATCAATCCAATCTTGTTTTGCCCTATTTGAAGGCATCCAACGTTGATGGAAAAGTTTCATGTGATTCACATGTTCATCAAAGTCTTCTACATACATTGGAACTTGTTCTGGTTCTAGAGCTGCGCCAACATCTCCACTCATTAATATTTTAGCTTCCGCATCATAAACATGGAAATTACCAGAGGAATGTAAGTAATGTGCAGGAATAAATTCTAAGTGCGCTTCATCAATATCAACACTTCCACCTTCGTCTGCGATAGGAGAGAAAACAATATTTTTTGAACCGAAATGACGTATGAAACTTTCCCAAAGCCAAGGCGTGTGAAGCTTTGCTTTAGGTAAAGCTTCTTCCCATAAACCAAGGGATGAAATAATGTCAGGATCTTGATGCGATGCAAAAAGGTCAGTTATTTGATCAACACTAACATGATGTAACACTGCGGTTAACATCGAGGCAAAGACTTCGATGCCACCGGGATCAAGTAAAATTGTTTTATTCTTTCCTTTGATCATGTATTGATTTGTATCGATGATGCCTTCTTTTTTATTTGGATCTCGACCAAAAACAAGCCATTGATAACGTTCATCATAAAGTTTAGTTACTTTCATTTTTTATTTCTCTTTCTTTAGAATTTCTAATACATCATAAAGTTTGTTGGTGTTTTGAGTGACTAAGGTTCTTATTTTTGCTGTTGCCTGCTCTAAGTTATCCGCCACGACTTCAAGACTAGCTCTATAATGTTGCGCGCGAGAGGCTTCTACACGAGATGTTGTTGACAAAACTTGGCTGCCTTTGGTGGTCGTGTGAATTTCATCCAATAATTCTGTTAAGCGCTTTATGTTCTTTTTTAATGATATTTGATAATCGATATATTCTTGTTGTATTTTATCGATAGAAGGTTTTAGTGAGTCAATGTATCTTGCTTCAGCCGCATTTTGTAATACTGTTTGGTATTGTAATCTTGTATTGATGATATGGGTTCGTTCAATCGCCATTTGTGATAGCTGAAAAGCCTCATGTGAAATCTTTATGACAAGTTGCATTACTTTTTGTGCCATTTCATCAATAAAATCAGTAATAGGGCGAAAACCAAGCGCAGCATCTCCCGCGCGGTGTGAGATAGTTTTCGCGTTCATGACAGCAATCGACATTTCTTTAGCAATTTTTTTAACCTTGCTTAGCTCTGCGGTTACCGTTGCTGCAGTAATAAGGATATTTTCTGTTTTTTTCGTAGTCATTTTATTTTTTTAGCTAGTGTGTGTAACCATTTATAGCGGCCAGAGAATTTTAAGCTTGAGTCTTGTATGTTTAAATTTATGCCTATAGTGCTGTTGTGGTACACTTAATTGAAATTTTATGGACAAAAGAACCGATTCTGCAGCGAATCACAAAGAAAAATAACAATCGCAGAATTTAGTTTTCCCACATCGAGAAGTCACTATTTTGACGAACAATTGGGTTACATCATGGATTTAATTAAAGGCAAGAAATATACCAATACAAACAAAAGAGATGACTTGCGATCTCTTGTTAATGCCCAAGTTAAATTAAGTCATTCAGTTTTTGGTGAAATCATTGCAGATACGGGCAATGTATCAAATAACGGTGTTTTTGTTTGTATTAATGATAAGCCTACCTTACCAAAGGGGGCGCATATCAAATTGCAGTTTATGAGTTCGTTATATCCTGATGTGAGTTTTAATACCCGCGTGGTGAGATCAACCGATGAAGGCTTTGGCTTAGTTTTTGTTGATTTTGAGTATTGCGGTGATCGCTTTGAAATGAAAACACTCAAACATATTTGGAATAAAAAATAATATTAGATGTTCAGGCTTTACTAACAAACGTGAATTCACACAATTAAACTAAATCGTAGGTTAAATTCAGCATGTTGTTTTTTCCGTTTCGCGTCAATTTAAACTTTAATCGTGTGCCTTTACTGACGATTTTAGTTAGCTTGATCTGCTTGCTGGTTTTTATTAAGCAAGAATCTAGCTTTGATGAAATGCAAAAAGCATCACATGACTATTGTCAAAAAACACATGAAAGAATGTTTTGGCTTGTGATTGATAAAGTCTATGGCGAACGAGATGTAGAAGCCTGTAGTCGAATTTTTTATCATATTCATTCTTATAAAAAACCACAACAACGTATCGATGAACTTGTTGAACAAGCGGATTCATTTACGAGTCGGACGGAAGTATCAAGCCGTGTCATTATTCGTGGAATGTTAGAAGAAAAGTACAAAGAGTTTCGTTTAAGCGGCGTAAAAACGGATCTCACCACGGCACTCATGTACGAACCGCATTCATACAATTTACTGAATATGGTCACGGCTGCATTTGCTCATAGTAGTTGGGAGCATTTGTTGGGCAATTTATTTTTCTTTTTTGCCTTTGCCGCTTCAATTGAAATGATCTTAGGCATACTGCGCTTTTCGGTTATTTTTCTTTCATTAACGATTGGCACACATTTGTCTTATTCTCTTGCCATGATGAATATTAATGATGCCTTGCCGACATTAGGTTTGTCTGGCGTAGTGATGGGCATGATTGGCGTGTTTGTTTACTTAATGCCTAAAATTCATATACGTTGTTTCTTATGGTTTATTTTTATTGTCAAGGTTGTAACTGTCCCCGCATGGCTCCTTGCACTGTGGTATGTCAGTTGGGATATTTATGCGTTGTACTTTTCTGAAGCACAGTCTGCGGTTAACTTTATTGCTCATTTAAGTGGGGCAACGCTGGGCTTTATTTTAGGGACATTATTTTTAGTCGACAGAAAAGCAGAAATTCATAAAGAAATACTGTTATATCAAGAACTTAAAGTGGAAGATAACGCAAAGAAACCTTCTTAAGGCATCATAATTAACAATCATTTCCTTGTTATTTTGTTGTTGTGACGCTTTAATTAGACTCATAAGGTGTAAGATAGATAAAACGGAGAAAAATATGGATATCAGTGAGCAGCGGAAACATCGTAGAACAGGATTTGAGCGCGACATTATTTTAGATTCAGTCGATGGCAAGAAGTCATTAATCAAAGCGCGTGACATCTCAACCTCAGGTATGGGGCTATCTGCTGAAATGCCACGCATTAAAGGTGAGTTACTTCGGTTAAAATTTGATTTAGTTCAACAAGGTCGAGTGAGAGAAATTAATATCGCAGGCGAAGTGAAGCACGTACAACTGGAAGGCAAAGGTTATAGTTTTGGCGTTCGGTTTTTATAAGTTTTAATCTGAGCAATAGCCATAAGTATCATCATCACTATAGCGGTTGTATTTATCTCGTCAACCGCTCCAATTAATTAAACTTCATCAGACTTTATTCAATCCATTTAATTTCTTTGGCTGTTTTCTCGCCGATGACGACTTGATATAAGCCGCGAGGAATTATAATTTCATTGTGAGAAATCGGAATCTTTCCCGCCATAACTTCAGCGAATTCTTGAGGGTGCAATGGCGATTGATCGCTATCAGCATAACCATCAGGAAAATGAGGTTGGCCACTGGATAAATCATATTTATCTGTTGCGCCGAGCGTATGCAATATTTCGTGGGTGATAACCATGGCATTGGCTGGGCTCATTTTAGAGATGGCAAAGGCATTAACGATGCCAAGCATACCTTGTTGTAAGCCTAATGAATGCGCGAGTGGTGTATTACCTTTTTGGTCAAAATATTTCACAAAAACCCGAATATGTGGCACTGCACCTTGGTACGTATTCGCCTGGAAAGCCCAGTAGCGCAGCTTTAAACTCCATAAAATAATTTCAGCCGTTGCGCTATTGTTAGGTGGAGAAGGGGGCTGAGTGGTCACTTGTGGCGCAAGAATGACTTTAAACGGTTGTTTTAAAGCAAGCTTATATTCTGTCGCCTCATCCGCCATAAACGTTTCAATGGACTCAAAATCACTTAATTGAAGTTGTTCGATGTATTTTTGTGTAGAGGCCTTGCCATCACCATTGATAGGATAAATGGCAATCCAGAGCGGCGAGACCCAATCGGTACTACGCGAGCTGGTTAACCAACTACCGAGAGCAACACCAATTAAAATCATCAGCAAAATAAAAATACGTAAAGCTTTAAAGAGAGTCATATTATGGGAGGCTCACTACAAATTAGTTTAAGTTGTTGTTTTATCAGTATTTAAACAAAATTAATAGCTTAAATGAGCCGAGAATTGTTGAAAGTAGGATTTAACACTTGTTTAAAATTGACATGTAGTCATGGCGAATTATCTTTAATAAGCTAACATAAGAAATGGGGAGATACCGTGATGATGCAAGTGGACAGAAGAACAGGTGAAATAGGCTTATTACCTTTTAGAACGCGACGTATTTTTAATGTCGGCCCAAATTGGTTTTTTGCCGTTCGAGAAGGCCGAGATCGTGGCCCTTACACTAATGAGTTAGAAGCTAAAGACCATCTTAATGAATATCTTGGTGCCTACGCTTCCTTTCTTCAGCATTAAAATACAGTTTTAGGCTTTCTTGCTCTGTGAATTAAGGACTAAATAGCCAATCGGCTGATAATTGCCGCCTGCCGGCCACTTAAATAATCTTGTGCGCGTTTTATTTTATCCATACATCCTGGGAATTCTGCAAATTCGAGCTGTACTTGTGCTGCAAGCAAAAGAGAGTTTGCTCGGCTTAAATTCGTCTGATTCACAGAGTGTGTATTACTTAAGAGGCGCTGGTTTAGGCTTTCGATACCTTGTTCGCAGTTTGTCGCAATGTCGCGCGTAGGCATAGAGTTACAGCCAGCAAGTGTACTGGTTAAAACGAGGGCAAATAGGGTTGTCTGTAAATTTTTCATTATGTTCACCTGCTTATAATAGTTACAATATAGTCATAAGTATTAAATTAAACTTTGATGCAGTCCTCATTTTAACACATAAATAATATGAGATTTAATTAAGCAGAAAAAGTGTTAGCTGTATCAGTTACTATGACATAAGCATATTTCATGCCTAACATTCATAAAGGAAATAACACATGCCATCTTTTGATGTGGTGTCTGAAGTTGATTCACAAGAAATTACGAATTCGCTTGATCAAGCGAAAAGAGAGTTAACAACACGTTTTGATTTTCGGGGTGTAGAAGCCACGTTTGAGCGCGCTGAATTTGTTATTACCATGACGGCAGATGCAGAAATTCAACTTCAACAAATGTTGGATATTTTACAAAATAAATTGCACCGTCGCGGCATTGATATTGCCTGTTTAGATGTGGCAGATTCAACGCGTCTGGGTAAACAAGTTAAGCAGCGAGTGACGATTAAGCAAGGCATTGAAAAAGACGATGCGCGTAAAATTGTTAAAATGATCAAAGATAAAAAAATGAAAGTACAAGTGGCTATTCAAGGTGAAAAAGTACGAATCACTGGTAAAAAACGGGATGATTTACAACAAGCCATTGCCTTTTTAAAAACTTGTGAATTGGAATTACCTTTGCAGTTTGATAATTTTCGAGATTAGGCGAGACATGTGGAATGTATTAAGCAGAAAATAGTCGGCTTCGATAAAGATGAGTTTGATGACTGGATGGCCATTTTAAGTTGTGGTCATACGCGTCATGTTAGACATAATCCGCCGTGGTTCAACCGGCCTTGGGTTGAGTCAGCCGAGGGTAGAGAGGAATATCTTGGCAAGGAATTGAACTGTAAAAAGTGTGAAAATCTTCATTAAAAATATTTATAAGAAAAAATGACTATTTACCTTGAAAAAACAGCATTCTGAGACTAATTTTATCCATAGCTTATATTTTTTAATACCTTTCGCCGTGCGTATCATGGCATGGAGGAGCATGGGTATTACCTTCCCCCGTTGAGCGCTGAGGAAGGTTTTTTTTTGCCGTGTTTTTTACGGAGTAAGTCCTAACTTCAATGGCGCTGTTTTCACTTTACTGTATTCAGACATAGAGCCATCGTAAATCTTAATATTTTTAAAACCCAGCTGGCGCAAAGTAAAATAGCTTTGTGATGCGCGGTGTGCTGATTGGCAGTAGAGCGTGATCGACGTGTCGTTATTTGTTAAGCCGAGAGGCGTTAATTGACTGCGTAATGTTTTTTCATTTTGCATGGTAAAGGCTTGATCAAAGGCCACAGCATTTTGCCACTCCCACCATTTTGCATTCGGAATATGCCCCGTACGAGGATAACGAGGGTGACCCACATACTCATCTTTACTTCGTACATCGAGCAAGATATTTTTATTATTAAACTTGCCGTTAATAATATCATCGAGGTTGGCTGTATTATTTAAGTTGGTGTTGCTTGCTTTGTATTGTGTTGGCGCTACTTTACGGGTACTTGCCGTTACTTTTTTACCCGTAAGAATCCACTTTACTAAACCTCCATTTAATATCGAGATTTTTTTATGACCGAGTTTCTCCAACTCCCAAAAAAGTCGTGCTGCATGTAAGCCGCCCATGTCATCGTAAATAACAATGTGGTGATGAGTTTGAACGCCCAGCAAGCCTAAAACTTTTATAATGTTTTGTTTACCAATACTTAAGCTTACGCCTTTTTTATTTCTATTATTAATTGCGGCATAAGGCAAATGTGTTGAACCCGGAATATGGAAACGTTGGAATTGGGTATCATCAGACATATCAATGATTTTAATGGTAGATGAGGTTAAGTTTTTTTCAAGCCAATTAACATCAACCAATAATGATGGTGAAGAAAAAGCATAAGAGGAAAAGAGCAAACAAGGTAATAAAAATAATGTCTTAAACATGGTGTGGGCATCTCAATAGTTGGTTGATATACGTTTTATTTTACATGAGATATTTCTTAATGTTTTATGAATTTGTGATTTACGCCCTTTTTATTTTTTTCTAAAAATTTAAACTGCTTATCCCCCACGCGTCCAATTAATGATTGGACAATGTCGACAAGGAAAAGACTATGGATCGTAATGAAACTATTTATGATGTGATATCAAATGCTATTGATAAACAAACTGTTTTCGGTGATTTATTAACGGCAGAAGAAAAACAACAGCTCATTGATTATGGCACCGTCCATTCTGCCGTTGTTGGTGAAAAACTATGCCAGCAAGGCGAAGTTGATCGCCGTGTTTTTATTATTGTTATGGGCGAAGTAAAAGTTAGCGAAGGTTCGGGCGAAAATGAAATTGTCATCGCACACTTAAAACGGGGTGAAGTGTTTGGTGAAATTTCTGCACTGTTCGATTCGCCTCGTATTTCAAATGTAACGGTCACCAAGCCCAGCGTATTACTTATTATCTCTGGCGATTTCTTTGAAAAATTGCTGACATCGAGATCGGCACTTCATAACGCTATATTAGAGCGTTATCAGCGTCGTCTAAGCGAAACAGCATTACGTAGCGTTGATCTCTTTTGTCATTTAAACACGGCAGCCTTGTCTAATATGATTGAAGCGGCCAATATTTCCAGCGTTGGAGAAGGTGGGATCATCGTTAAAGAAGGTGAAAGCGGTGATAACTTTTATATCATTATTCGTGGAACGGCGCGTGTATCCCACGCTTTGGGTGAGAGCTGTATTAACTTAGCCTTAATGCATTCTGGAGATTACTTTGGTGAGTGGTCAGTATTAACGGGCGCACCGAGAGCCGCTACTGTTTCGGCATTAACGCGGGTAGATCTCTTGGGCATAGAGCGGCACGTTTTGCTTGATTTTATTCAGCAGCAGCCAGAGGTTGGAGAGCAGATTGATTTGGTGGCGCATAACCGTCGTGAAAAGCATGCCGATGTTTTAGTGCCTGATTCGACTGAGCAATTAGAGCGAATGGTGAAAAACATCGAAGAGGTTATTGATAAAGGGAATTAAACATAAAGTTTTTATTTTGCACTATACTTTTTCTTCACGTTTACGTTATTCTCAAAAGATACCATTTGTATTGAAGGCGAAGGAATGGATGATTGTCAGGCTTTAATCTCAAAAATTAAAACGGAAAAAAAGGCTGGGCGCTTGATCCTGCCTTCATTGCCCGAAATTGTTATTCGCGTACGGAAAGCGGTGAATGACGATGAAGTCAACTTAGGCAGTATCGTTAAGCTTATTCAAGTTGATCCATCCTTAACGGCAAGGCTAGTACAAATTGCCAACTCCCCTCTATATCAAAGTCGACAGCCCGTCGAAAATTGTTTAATGGCAGTGAACCGCCTTGGCTTAGCCACTACGAGAGATTTGGTCACCTGCTTAGTTTTAAATAATATATTTAATGCGAAAAATATAAAATTACGGGTTAAATTACAAGCACTTTGGCAGCACAGTTGTCATGTTGCAGCCATTGCATCCACTATCGCGAGCGTAACCCCTAATCTACATGAAGACACGGCATTATTAGCAGGCTTGCTACATGACATTGGTGTTTTGCCCATTTTACATTATGCGGCAGAGGTGCCTGAAATTTTTGAATCTGAAGAAAAATTAAATTTCGTTATTAATGAGCTTCGCGCATCTTTGGGGCAAGAAATTTTACAAGACTGGAATTTTGATAAAGCGTTAAGTGATGTTTCTGCTGAAGCTGAAAATTGGCTAAGAGAAACAGAAGAAAAAGCAGACTATATTGATGTGGTAATCGTTGCTCAAATCCATAGTTCGTTTGGTAAAAAGCAGGAAACGCCTTTGCCTTCTCTTATTTCCCTTCCTGCTTTTAATAAACTCGGCTTAAGTAAATTAGGGCCTGATGCCAGTTTAGAAGTATTACATGAAGCGGAACGGGGCATTCGAAATATTATGGGAATGTTGAACTAGTCTGATCTGATCTGGGCTGTAATGCACCGGCAATGAGTATACCTTGGCATGACTTTCGCTTAGAATACATATAGTTTTTATCAGTAGAAGTTTAAGAGGATGTTTTATGTATTCACGAATTTTAATATTAGCCACGGCATTATTCATGTCTCAAGTTGCCACTGCCGAAGAGGTGACTCTTCAACTGAGCAATGATACCGCCCGATTTATGTATCTTACCGAAGCTTTTGGCCAAGATTTTGGTCGGCTCGAGCTTGAAGCCGGTTTTTTATACAACCAAAATGGTGACTCTCTTTTTAATGCAGGCTTATTGGTGAGAGGAGAAAGCATTTCTGTTCCATTAATTGTTTCGATTGGAGCGAGAGCATATATTGCTCAACTAACAAATTATGACGTTGCAGCTATTGCGATTGGTGGTGACTTGTTACTATCGCCAGAATCATGGGGAGGTTTTGGTCTAGGTGCTTATTACTACACTGCCCCCGGCGTTGTCGCATTTCAAGATGCAGAAAATTTAACCGAATACGGCATTTATGCCAACTTCCAAATTACACCACAAGCAAGAATCGTCGGTGGCTTTAAAAATATTACAACTAGTATTGTAAATGGACCAGATGTAGAGATTGATAATGGCGCTTACTTTGGGATTAACTTAAGCTTTTAAGAATTAATTAACAGTAGTATTAAATATTAAGAAATAAACGGAGGCGTGGTTGCCTCCGTCCCTTCCAGAATTATGGCTTTGATTAAAGCGCCATATCCTTCAATGCTTTTAAAGGTTGAACCTTAACAACATTACGTGCTTTTTTCGCTTTGAAGATAGTTGCTTCACCAGTGAAAGGATTGATACCAGGACGAGCTTTTGTCGCTGGTTTACGTACAACTTTCACTTTCATTAAACCGGGCATAGTGAATACGCCTGCGCCATTTTTACGAACATGGCCATTGATGATGTCAGACAATTCTTCAAAAATAGAAACAATGTCTTTTTTCTTTAATTCAGTACGTTCTGCAAGCTCAGTATACAATGCTGATTTAGTCATTGGTTCTTTGATAGCTTTGATTTTTTTAGCAGGTACTGCTGATTTTTTTGCAGTTTTCTTCTTAGCTGTTTTTTTCTTGGCTTTCTTCTTCGCGGCCATGTTTGCTCCTAATGGGTCTATTTGATAGTTAATGGATTAAAGCTTAGTTTTGTTCTTTTTCTTAATTTGTCAAATTCTATATTTTACTCATTTTATTTAAATAACTATTTTTGTAAATATTCGTTATCAAAACATAATGCATGACAATATATTATAAATATAAAATGGCTTCGCTATTTTCTAATGAAGCTTTTAAGCTACTATACTCGTATTGTCCAATAAAAAACAATTGTTGTTAATTGTTTTTTCATTGTTTTATGCTTGTATTTATGAACGAAGTGGGGTTGTAGCATATGAAAGAAAAAATCACCGCGTTAAAATCGTTAGAAAGTGCTTTGTGTAAGGCATTTAAACTAGATCAAGCAGGTATTGATAAAGAGGCTTTTGTAATTTATTTTAAGAAAAAGGTTTATGCTTATGAAAATAGCTGCCCACATACGGGGATAAATCTAAATTGGCAAGGCGAGCAGTTTTTTAGTTATGATGGTTTATATCTTGAGTGCAGTTTACACGGCGCTTTGTTTGAGCCGACGACTGGAGAGTGCGTTCGCGGCCCTTGTGATGGTCAGAGTTTAAAAAAAGTGGATGTTGAGATTAGTAATGGAACAGTTTTTTATGATGAACCGAGCAAAATTTAAATGAAACTAAGATAAAATATAGAGTCTAAACAATAAGTTGCTAAAGTAAGCGGCTATATCTGCCGATATAGAGTATGTAAACTGAATGAGAAATGGAAATAGTAAATATAAATGAATATGCAAAAACAACAAAAAAACCAAGTACTGACAATATTTATGCGCCCTTTTTTTTTTATACTGATGAGCCTTGCCTTATTCACTCAGCCCTTGTCTTTAAAGGCAGCAGATTTTGTTTATATCAGTGATAATTTACGCGTTGGTGTTAGGCCTGAACCTATCAGTGGTACGCCGCCTATTAGCGTTGTTTTTACGGGTATGCGTTTAGAAGTGCATGAAAAATCTGACGGCTATATTAAAATCACGACGGATAAAGGTGTGACGGGTTGGATTAAAGACATTTATGTCACAGAACAAGCGCCGGCCATTATTCAGTTGAATCGACTGCATAAAAAATTCGAGAAAACTAAAAAAGAAATGGCTGTAAATCAAAAAACCAGCAGCATGCTTGAACAATCAAACTTAGCATTAACTGAACAGCTGACTGATTTAAAAACGTCACAACGTGAATGGTCTAGAGAAAGGGCTCAATTAATGGCGAGTCAGTATAGCGACAATACATGGCTAGGTTATGTTGTGGCTCTGTTACTTATTGTGATGAGCTTTATCGGGGGTATTTTTTGGTATAAGTCACACGTTAAGAAACGTTTAGGTGGTTTACAGGTTTAAAGCTGTTTTATTGCTATGCACAAAGTGTTTCAGCCATAGAATAAAGCACATTCTGCTCTTTTAGTATTGTATTTAGGGCTTCATGTACCTGCTCTTCGCTAAGTTCTAAATTTTCATAAAGTATAATGATAGCTTGTTCATTATGCTCTGAGTCAGACAGCCCTTTTTCTGCAAGTAGTTGCCCTGCAAGTTGAGACAACCAAACATAGCTCTTATGTTCAGCTTGATAATTAGGGCGGCAGTATTCAGTCGCAACGCTAATAATTTCCTCATGCATATTCCAATGCCTTAATAAGTATTCACTTACTTGGTGATGATTACAATTCAGTAATTTTTCTTCAGTTTCAATAATGGATTGTTCAGGTCGACTGCTGAGCATTTTATTTAGCCAGTTAAACTCAGTATTAAATACATTCGCTATGAACAGCAGGCCAATATTATGTAATAAGCCTGTGATATAGGTTGTTGATAGATCAGGTCGTTTTTTAATGGGTATCTGTAATGCAAGCTGTTGGCATAAGGCGGCTCGAAATGTGGCTTCTTGCCAGAAATTTTTCATGCTTAAGCGACCTTGTTTCGGCAAAGGAAGGCCGCGGCCTAAGGCAGCACCTATCGACATATACAAAACGGTTTCGTAGCCCAGCACTCTAAAAATAGCATCATGCAGGTTTTTTATTTGTCCGCTAAAGCCAAATAAGGCGGAATTAGCGTAGCGCAAAATTTGTATAGTCAAGGCAGGGTCTTGCGAAATAATCGCTACCAGCTCGTTAACGGGGGCTTCTGGTTGCAGTTCAAGTGCAAGTAAGTCCATGGCGAGTGAAGGCATGCTTGGAAGCTGTGTGATATTTTCTAAGCGTGCCAGCAGAGGCTTATCCATCCCATTACTTAGCTGAGTTTTAAGCTTGTCGGAGTGAGAATAAACACCGCCAATTAATATATTTTCAATCATTAACTGTATATCCCAAACATCAAGGGCAATGCGCTCGGTTGGATCGTCTGTCACTAATAATATGGTCGATTGAACACTCATTGCATCATCAATAATGAGTTGAACTTGAGGTGTGTTTTTAGCTGAACCGCTTGTCTTTTTAAATTCCGCTAGCTCAATGACATTGAGTAGTTCATCTAGCTCGGTCGTACTCATAAAGCGAAGTTTAGGGCGCTCGATGAGTGCTTTTAGTGTGAGTAGCTCAAATTGATGTTCGTTATTGTAAATGGCGATGACCACGCCAGAGCTGTCTTTTAATAAACTGATCGATCCATGAATTTGTGACAAATTCTCAGCATCGTTTGCCGAAACCACCTCAAAGGGAATATTTTGGTTAATGAGAATAGACTTTGTAATGTTAGACAATATCATAGGGTATTTACTCGTATTTCCGTACAGGAATGTATCGACAGTAAATACAAAATCTTGACCTTATTTTCACCAAGGTGTGATGCAATTAGCAAAGTATTTCTAATTATCAGGGAATCATTCTATCCATGGGGGATGAGCCGTGACATCAAGCAAAATTACTGCTAAAACGGTATCGGTCATACTGTATCTACACATTGATGGATAACCCCCCATGAGTAAAAAACAGAAAATTAGCATAGAAGAGCTTAAAATATTTGAGCCCATTTCAATCTTATCTCTTGAGCGTTTAGAAGAGTTGCAAGGCTTGATAGATATTGATGTGTTGGGTGTGGGCGTTTCTATTTTTAGAGAAGGCGATGTAGATAATCAAAGTGTTTATTTGCTTGATGGTGATGTGCAAATGAGCTCGGTTTCAAACCAAGATTTAAACAGTACACTGACACATAAATCTATTGATGCAAAACACCCACTTGCTGAAGGACAGCCTCGCCAAGTGACCTGTACCGCAATGACTTTATCCAAAGTATTACGTGTTGATAATAGTATTCTTGATTACATGCTAACGTGGGATCAACTTGCCGTTGATGTAGAGAAGCCAGAAGAAGCAACGCTTGAAAGCAAAGCGTCTCCTGAATCAGAAAATAAAAAAGAAACCTCTAAAGCCGAAGTGCAAGCAGAAGAATCAAAGCCTGTAGAAATTAAATCAGCAGAGATAAAAGCCGAGGCATCAACACCTGATGTTTCAAAACCAAAGCCATCAACAAAAGCCAAGAACGAAACCACTGTAGAAACACCACCCAACAAAGAAGACGGACAAAACTGGATTCGTCGTATGCGTCATATCATGGCATTTAAAAATATGCCGCCGGCAAACATTAAAAGTTTATTACAACGAATGGAAACGGTCAGCGTAAAACGAGGGGAGGTCATTATTGAGCAAGGCTCCCCGGGAGACTACTACTATGTGTTAACAGATGGTGAGGCTGCTGTAACACGTACTGTTGAATTAGCTGCATTAGGTGCTGGTGCAAGTTTTGGTGAGGAGGCATTGTTATCAGGTTCAAAACGAAATGCCTCGGTGACCATGTCTAGTGATGGACAGTTGATGCGTTTATCTAAAGAAGATTTTAATGAACTTTTAAAAGAGCCTTTACTGGATAGAGTGACATCAGATGAAGCTCAAGTCCGTGTTGCAAAAGGTGACACTTGGTTGGACGTACGTCATGTTACAGAATTTATACACAGTCATTTACAAAATGCAGTAAATATCCCCTTGCATGAAATGCGTATGCGAATGAAAGAATTAGATCCAGACAAAAGATACATTTGTTATTGCGGAACAGGACGTCGTAGTTCTGCTGCAGCATTTTTATTAGTACAAAGAGGCTTTAAAGTCGTGGTGCTGATTGGCGGCGTTCAAAAAATACCGCAGTTCTTAGTTAAAGATTAGGCGTGTGATTGATTATTCGATTTCAGAAAATGAAAATTAATCGACTTTAATCATTACAATTTTGTTAACGCAATAAAAAAGCCAGAACGAGTAAATCGTTCTGGCTTTTTTTTAGAATTCACTTAAAAGTAAATTAAGATTTTTTCTTTTTCTCAATCAATTCATGAATCACTGGGTTAAGAATGAGTTCCATTGCAAAGCCCATTTTAGTACCTGGTACAACAATTGTATTTGGACGAGACATGAATGAATCTTGAATCATGTTTTGCAAGTATGGGAAATCAACTTTTTCAGGGTTACGGAAACGAATAACAATCATGCTTTCATCTGGCGTTGGGATATCACGTGCAATGAAAGGGTTTGAAGTATCAACAGTAGGAACACGTTGGAAGTTGATATCTGTTTTAGAAAATTGCGGAGTGATGTAATTAACGTAATCTTCCATACGGCGTAAAATCGTATCAACAATCGCTTCTGCTGAGTAACCACGCTGTGCATTATCGCGGTGAATTTTTTGAATCCACTCAAGGTTAACGATAGGCGTTACACCTACTAATAAATCGACAAATTTAGATACGTCAGATTTATCATCAGATGCACCTCCGTGAAGACCTTCATAAAATAAAAGATCAGATTTTTCTTTAATATCTTCCCAAGGCGTGAATTGACCTGGGGTCAAGCTGGTGCTCAAGCGTGCATTATGTTCAGTCGCTTCTTCATCACTATGTAAGTAGTAACGACGCTTACATGCACCGGTATCACCGTATGCTTTAAACGTATCCGCTAAAATATCAAAATGATTTGCATCAGGGCCAAAGTGGCTAAGGTTTTTGCCTTTTTTAGCGAAAACTTCAATTTGCTCTTTCATTTCAGCACGATCAAACTTGTGATAGCTGTCGCCTTCGATGATAAGAGGGTTAATTTTTTCACGAAAGAAAATGTGTTCAAATGCATTTTTTACCGTTGTAGTACCGGCACCAGATGAACCCGTTACCGCGATGACAGGATGTTTAGCAGACATGGAAGCTCCTTAAGTCTTTTATAATAGTTTTGAATTCTGTTTGTATTAAAAGGCATCGATATCGATATGCCCGCGCAAAAAAGTGCGCTTATCATTTTAGTCCCGCTTTTCAGCGTAATGACTAAGCCGGAAAAGTCGCATATTTTATGCAAATCTGGCGAAGAAGTCGAAGTTTATCTTTGAATGATGAAATAGTGACAATCTGAAAAATGTGTCGCCGTTTTCAAGCGTTGAGCAGTTTATGGTGTTTTATAGTGTTTTTTAACGATATTTAAGGATTTTCGCGTAATATTGCACGATAACCAATATCGTTTCTGTAATTAACGCCATCCCACTTGATTTGTTTTGTTATTTCATAAGCCTTAGATTGTGCTTCTGCAACGGAATTTCCTAAGCCAACGGCACACAAAACACGGCCACCACTGGTCACTGTTTGACCTTCTTTGCTCGCTGTTCCCGCATGAAAGACTTTGGCATCTTCTGTTGCGGCAGGAATACCGGTAATCACATCACCTTTAGGATAGTTAGCAGGGTAACCACTGGCAGCGAGAACCACACCCAATGCGGCGCGCGTATCCCAATCAATAGACGCTTGGTCTAATTTTTTATCTAAGGCGGTATTACACAATGCCACTAAGTCAGATTTTAAACGCATCATAATAGGTTGAGTTTCAGGGTCACCAAAACGGCAATTATATTCAATTACTTTTGGCGTACCGTCTGCGGCAATCATTAAACCGGCATATAAAAACCCCGTGTAAGGATTCCCTTCAGCGGCCATGCCTTTTACTGTAGGTTCAATCACCTCAGCCATAATGCGAGCATCAATTTCAGGCGTGACCACAGGTGCGGGGGAGTATGCGCCCATACCACCCGTGTTAGGGCCTTTGTCGCCATCAAGTGCTGCTTTGTGATCTTGCGAAGTCGCCATTGGCAAAATATGTTCACCATCCACCATCACAATGTAGCTGGCTTCTTCACCTTCTAAAAATTCTTCTATTACAACTCGATGCCCCGCCTCACCAAATGAGTTGCCTGCCAACATATCTTTCACTGCAACGATGGCCTCATCTTCGGTCATCGCCACAATCACGCCTTTACCCGCCGCCAAACCATCCGCTTTTACGACAATAGGCGCACCTTGTGCTTTGATATAAGCTACTGCTTCATCCGTGTCAGTAAAATTACCGTAACTGCCGGTTGGAATATTGTGACGCGCGAGAAAGTCTTTAGTGAAAGATTTAGAACCTTCAAGTTGAGCCGCAGCTTGAGTTGGGCCAAAACAACGAAGACCCACCGCAGAAAAACTATCCACAACGCCTAAAACCAAAGGCACTTCAGGGCCTACGATGGTGAGGTCGATATTTTCTTTTTGCGCAAAGTCTTTTAAAGCCGAAATGTCATCGGCAGCAATCGCAATATTTTCAAGACCGTTTTCTAATGCTGTTCCCGCATTACCAGGCGCAACAAAAACGTGAGTCACACCTTTAGATTGTGCTGCTTTCCATGCCAAAGCATGTTCACGGCCACCGCCGCCAATAACGAGAACTTTCATAATATTGCCTGATGTTAGGAATTTGTAGAGGGTGCGACCTTATCGGATTGTTTTTCTAGGGTCAAATTTCATACCGCTTTGCCATTATCACAATGGATTGTAATCTGGGTTATTATGTTGTGTCGCTTAGTATTTTATTGAAATTAAGGATTTTAAAATGGCATTTTTGGTACGCTTCTTAAAACGGTTAGGTTTATTATTTTTAGCCATTCTTGCTGTGTATGCTGTAGGTCGTCCGACCCAAATGTGGCTAGATGGTTTTTATTCAGGTGAAAGAGAGCCTTACTTACAAATGATGTCGATGGATGCAGTGACGATTCGTTGGCAAAGTGAAAATGACTTTAAAGGTGTGGTTAAATTTGGTGAAGATCAAGCCCAGTTAAATAAAGTTGAACTAGAAACTGCTTCTAAAACAGTACACGAAGTTCGTATAACAAACCTAAAGCCCAACACAACATATTTTTATAGCGCAGGAGATGAAAGTGAAGCTCAGTTTAAAGGAAACAACTATTGGTTTAAAACCTCACCACTGAAACAAACTAAAACATTTCGTTTTTGGGTGACGGGTGATCAAGGTTATGCAAATAAAATTCAAACTGATGTGCGTGACGCCGCATACAGTTGGGCAAGTAAACATACACGAAACAATAAAACTCCAGCACTATTTGATTTATGGTTAACCACGGGTGATAACGCGTACCGTTCAGGAACGAACGAGCAATTTCAAACGGGATTTTTTGAACCCTATAAGCAGATTTTAACCAATACGCCGGTTTGGCCAACTTATGGTAATCATGACGCAAGGCGTTGGGTTTTTTACGATATTTTTACATTACCAACACAAGCCGAAAGTGGCGGTGTTGCTTCTGGTTCAGAGCATTATTATTCTTTTGATTATGCGGATGTTCATTTTTTAATGTTGGACACGCAAGACAGCAGCCATGATGTTGATGGTGATATGTTGCAGTGGTTGAAAAAAGATTTAGCTTTCGCGAAAAAACAAAACAAAAAATGGTTAGTGGCAGTTTTTCATCATCCACCTTATTCAAAAGGTTCACATGATTCAGATAATGAGAAAGACAGTGGTGGCCGTTTAGTTAGCGTGAGGGAAAATATTTTACCTTTACTCGAAAGCTCGGGTGTTGATCTTGTTTTATCTGGCCATAGTCATATGTATGAGCGTTCAGATCTTTTAGCTTGTCATTATTCAGATTCTTCTCAATTTAAAAAAGAGTTTGTTCGTTCAAACAATAATAGCCGTTACACGAAAAAAGAGTCAGGCATTAGTTTAAATTCAGGCACGGTATATACGGTGATAGGCTCCTCTTCTAAATTGGATAATGGCCCGCTAGATCATCCTGCTTTACCACATTCATTACATGAAGCAGGATCAATGATTATTGATATCAACCAAAATAGTTTAAAAGCATATTTTATTAATAATAATGGAAAGGTAAAAGATCAGTTTGAAATTGTTAAAGGAAAGCAGGGCGGGGTGAGTTCTAAGAGCTGTATTGTAAGTAAGTAAAAAACTATATGGAAAGGCTATAAAGCGAGAAGTAGTAAATTAACTACTTCTCCTATTACTCATTTCAACGATAAAAATATAATCATTTAATGTCTGAAATGACGCATACCAGTAAAGACCATGGCGATGTTATGTTCGTTGGCTGCGGCAATGACTTCATCATCACGCATAGAACCACCGGGTTGAATGACGGCAGTAATACCGGCTTCGGCGGCTTGATCTAAACCATCACGGAATGGGAAGAAGGCATCACTGGCCATTACTGATCCAGGAACGTCAAGGCATGCATGTTCTGCTTTAATGCCTGCAATACGCGCTGAGTTGATACGGCTCATTTGTCCTGCACCTACACCAATCGTCATTTTACCTTTGGCATAAACAATCGCGTTGGATTTAACAAATTTTGCAACGCGCCAGCTAAAGAGGAGATCTTGCATCTCTTCAGCGGTCGGTTGGCGTTTAGTGACAACTTTAAGTTCGTTATAAAGTTCTAAGTCTGCCGCTTGAACAAGTAGCCCGCCATTGACACGTTTAAAGTCTAAACGAGGCGTTGTATTTTTTGACCACTCGCCACATTCAAGTAAGCGAACATTCTTTTTCTTAGCCACAGCTTTAATGGCATCGTCACTAATTTTTGGTGCGATGATCACTTCTACAAACTGACGTTCAACAATCACGCTTGCCGTTTTACCATCCAGTTCTTGGTTGAAAGCAATAATGCCACCAAAGGCTGATTCAGGATCAGTTGCATAAGCGAGTTCATAGGCTTCTAAAATATTATGACTTGTTGCAACACCACAAGGATTAGCATGTTTAACAATAACGCAACTTGGGCCGTCACTAAATTGTTTTACACACTCAAGGGCTGCATCGGTGTCGCCAATGTTGTTATACGAAAGTTCTTTTCCTTGTAGTTGTTTTGCTGTGGCGATGCATGTATCGGCAGGGTTTGTTTCAGTATAAAAGGCAGCGGCTTGATGTGGGTTTTCACCATAACGCATTTCTTGTGCTTTGTGATATTGGCTGTTGAAGGTGCGAGGAAAATTTGTTTTTGTTCCATCGGCTTTAATGCAACCTAAGTAATTAGCAATGGCACCATCGTAATGCGATGTATGCTCAAAGGTTTTAACGGCTAAATCAAAACGTGTTTCTTTATTTGTTTCGCCATTATTATCTTTTAGTTCATTTAAAATACGACTGTAATCATTGGCATCTACCACGACGGTCACAGAGGCATGGTTTTTCGCCGCTGAACGCAACATGGTGGGGCCACCAATGTCGATATTTTCTATTGCCAGTTCAAGACTGCAATTTTCTTTTGCAATCGTTTCTTCAAACGGATAAAGATTCACAACGACCAAATCAATAGGCGGAATATCGTGTTTTTCCATCACCGCTTCATCTGTGCCACGACGGCCTAATAAACCACCGTGAATTTTAGGGTGTAATGTTTTAACTCGACCGTCCATCATTTCAGGGAAACCAGTGTAGTCAGAGACTTCGGTCACGGGCACACCTTTTTCAGCAAGTAGCTTCGCGGTACCACCTGTGGAGAGTATTTCAATACCGTGATAAGAGTGAAGACTTTGAGCAAATTCAACAATGCCGGACTTATCCGAAACACTGATTAATGCGCGGGTGATTTTTGACATAACGATTTCCGTAATTTGAAAAAACATTAACCACAAAGACCATTGGGAGCGTTGAGAAAGCATTACCGCTTTCTCTGTGTCTTAGATGTGCATTGTGGTTATTTTGAGTTTTATTATTTTTAAATAATGAAATGGGCTAGTCGTTCAAGCCATACATTTTTAATTTTTTGCGTAACGTACCGCGGTTTATCCCTAAAAGCTCTGAAGCTTTACTTTGATTACCGCGTGTATGCTCTAAAACACTACGGAACAAAGGTTCTTCAATTTCATTTAAAACCATTTGATAGAGATCGTTTGTCACGTGGCCATCTAATTGTTTAAAGTAACTTTGCATTGCGTCTTCAACACAGTGACGCAAAGGTTTTCTTTCTTCTTGTTGTGGATGTAATTGTGTAATAGCAGTGTCCACTAAAGCGGCTTCTGTCATGCTGCCATTTCCTCCTTTTCTAATAATCGTTCAAAAAAATCGTGAGTCATTTTAAGTTGCTCATCGATGGTGTCTACCCGACATACTGCTTGACGAAAGGCGCCGCCGTGCGACTGACCTTTGCTATACCAACTGATGTGTTTGCGGGCGACACGCACACCAGTGAATTCCCCATAAAACTCGTACAAGTTGTCCAAATGCCCAAGCATAATCTCACGAATTTCTGTGAGCGTTGGTTCAGGTAAGTGTTGACCTGTTTTCAAAAAGTGATCAATTTCTCTGAATATCCAAGGACGACCTTGTGCTGCTCGACCAATCATTACTGCATCGGCATTGGTATATTCGAGTACGAACTTGGCTTTTTCAGGTGTTTTAATATCACCGTTTGCTACCACTGGGATATGAATGCGGCTTTTGACATCTGCAATCGTGTCGTACTCAGCATCACCTTTATATTGGTCTGCACGAGTACGTCCATGTATTGCTAGAGATTGAATACCTGCATCTTCTGCAATGCGAGCAATGGCTACTGCATTACGAGATTGATGATCCCACCCAGTGCGAATTTTTAATGTCACGGGGATGTCAACGGCCTCAACAACCGCTGATAATATTTCGCCGACTAATTTTTCATCTCGCATTAGCGCTGAACCTGCTAAAACATTACAGACTTTTTTCGCAGGACAACCCATATTGATGTCAATAAGTTGTGCACCGTTGTCTGCATTGTATTGCGCAGCTTGCGCCATCATGCCAGGATCAGTTCCCATGATCTGAACAGATTTCGGATCAGTTTCCCCTTCATGCGTGGCACGACGTTTTGTTTTGTCGCTTCCCCATAATAAAGAATTTGATGAAACCATTTCAGATACGGCCATGCCTGCACCTAAGCTGCGGCACAGTTTGCGAAAAGGCAAATCTGTGACACCGGCCATAGGGGCAAGAATCAGTTTGTTACTTAACTGGTAGGGACCAATGTGCATAAATGACCAATATTCGAAAAATTAAAAACGTCGTGCTTTTGGGGGAGAGCAATGATACATGGAGTAGAAAAAAATATTAAGAGACATAGTTCAACTTTCTTGCTTGATCATCGATTCTTTATGGAGTAAGCGAAGGGAGTATTGGTAATTAATAATTTCCTAAAATAGACTTAAAAAGGAATTTTTGGAAAAGATTTTTAGAGCTAAAGAAAACTAAATTCAAAATTAATGGCATCCTTTCCAGGATCGACCACTTCAAAATTTATATGCACGGGGGTTTTCGATTTCATCAATAAAAAAGGATGACTAAGCTTGCCTAAATAGATTTTTGAATCAAAGGTTCTCTCTGCGATAATATTTCCAGAGATATCTGACAAGCGAATATGAATTTTAGGGTAGGGTTGAGCAAAAGAAGCATGGTTTATCATTGCGGCACTGATGAGAAGTGCATTTTTTTCTTTAGGATGAAGTCGAACGTCTCGGCTTATCATCTTAATCTTTGAAATATCGATAGGGCCAGAATAATGGCAGTTAAATTGTTCACAAAACTGAATAAGTAAAGGACGAGACTCAGGAATAATACGGACTAATTCATGCGCACGAAAATAACTGAGCTGCGCAATGGCCAAGACCAACAAATTGATAGTAAGAATAAAGTAAAGAATAGGATGTAAGCGTCGTCCTTTAGGTGCTTGCAGTGAATCAATGTCATTTCTTAATTGTATTGGAATATCATCGTTATTGAGTTTATCTTCAATAACAATTTCTTCTTGTATATTACTTTCATCGAAGCCACTTACATCTATTTTATCAAATACTTCATCGTCTTCAATTTGTGTTGTTGTTTTTATCTCGATTATGTCAGAGTCTTCAAAAGCATCTCGGTCGGTTTCTACATCTTGAAATAGGCTGTCTTCAAACTCATCTTGCGTGTCATTGTCCTTACTTTCATTTTCTTCGTCAAAGAGTGAGTTAAGACTATCGTCATCTACATCAAAGTCATCATCGTCTTTAAATTCAGGTGCTTCAGGTTTGGAATCATGCTTAAGCTCATCAATTTGTAAAAAGTTAAACTCTTCATTCGCATCATATGTAACATCGTCTGATGTTTCTGTTTCAGAAATATCTAAAGATAACTGACCTTCCATTTCGCTCATAATGTCTTTTACGCTAGTCGCCTGCGTTGCATCATAAGCATCCGTTGAAAAAATATTACTGTCCGCTATAAATGGATCTTTATTTTCGAGATGAATCTCTTGGTGGGTGTCTTCATGGCTATCATCTTCTTCAACTGAGGTTACTTCATTTTCTGTTTCTTCGGTTGAAACCGTAGGGGCAGTTGATTCGGATTCATTTGCTAGCTGTGTAAATTCATCCAGAGCAGATGAGAGATCGATGTTTGCAAAAATATCATCATCGTCATCATTAACGGCTGCCATCTTTTTATTGGTGTTATCAAGATTTATTTCATCAATGTCTTCGTTATCGAAGTCATTAATGTTAGTCAGCATCGTGGCATCGGCATCAAAAAAGGATTGTTTTTCGATATGCTTGTCTGTTTTTAGAGTATTACTTTTTGTTTTAATCGTTTTGCTAACAGCAGGAGTTGCAATTGGTTTGCTTGGAGGCTCAGAAATTATGCTTTCAGGCTTTAAGTCTTTAGCTTTTGGAATGATAGGTTTAGATGGCTTTGATTCAAATGTTTTAGATTTTAAGATATCGCTTTCTAAAATATCCGGTTTTGTACTTTTAATGGTTACAGCATCAAACTTATCTGTTTTTATGGGAGCAGGTGTGCTTTCCTTGTTGGCGGGGGATGCTGATGCTTTGGTGGGTAAATCATCAATGGCATTTTCTGGCGCATTAAAGACAAGCTGACATTGGCCACAACGGACTTTACCTTTTGCGATTGAAAGGTGACGGTCGGTGACGCGAAAACAAGTCGCACATGTCGGACAACGGGTATACATGGGGTTAGATTATACGCATAAAAACTTATTTTCGTACGCCAGCCAAACAAATCCAATCATCTTGTTGTTTCCAGATTTCAATATAAAAATTTTCACGGT
>JASFYW010000124.1:0-4193 GCA_045046865.1 Woeseiaceae bacterium
TAAACCATGTCATAAGGTAAACCTAACTCAAGCCCTAACTTTCTGACTTCATCTTTAAATAATTCACGAAGAGGCTCACACAATTTAAGTTTCATGTTCTCAGGTAAACCACCCACATTATGGTGTGATTTTATTAAATGCGCCTTACCCGTTTTAGCTCCGGCTGACTCTATAACGTCTGGATAAATTGTTCCTTGCGCTAACCATTTAGCATTATTTAATTTATTCGACTCTTCTTCAAAAATTTCTACAAATAAATTACCAATAATTTTACGTTTGGCTTCTGGATCTGATTCGCCTTTTAAAGCGTTTAAAAAGCGTTCTTCAGCATCAACACGAATAACTTTCACTCCCATGTGTTCAGCAAACATTGCCATGACGCTATCACCTTCTTGATGACGCAATAAACCGTTATCAACAAAAACACAGGTAAGTTGTTTGCCGATGGCTTTATGTAACATGGCGGCAACCACAGATGAATCTACTCCACCTGATAATCCCAATATAACTTCATCTGTTCCGACATCTTTTTTAATACGTTGAATGTTGTCTTCAATGATATTGTCTGAGGTCCATAGATTTTTACAGCCACAAATATCATGGACAAAACGTTCAATAATACGTTGGCCTTGATGTGTGTGTGTGACTTCTGGGTGAAATTGTAAGCCGTAAAAATGTCGTGTTTCATCAGCAATGCCTGCAATCGGTGCATTGTCAGTTGATGCCATGAGCTTAAATCCCTCTGGTATATCAATCACGTGATCACCGTGACTCATCCAAACATCTAGTAGGCCATAACCTTCTTCTGTTACCTCATCTTCAATATCTGTAAGTAGCGCTGTATGGCCACGCGCACGAACTTTGGCATAACCGTATTCATGGTGATCTGCATTTTCAACTTTGCCACCGAGTTGCATGGCCATGGTTTGCATGCCGTAGCAAATACCTAGAACAGGGATTCCCAGTTCAAAGACTATTTTGTTGGCAACGGGCGCATCACTGGCAGTTGTGGTTTCTGGCCCACCGGAAAGAATAATGCCGGTTGGTTTAAAATTCTGAATATCTTCTGCTGTAATATCCCAACTGTAGAGTTCTGAGTAAACACCGGCCTCACGCACACGTCGGGCAATGAGTTGGGTGTATTGCGAGCCAAAATCTAGAATTAAAATACGATCAGAATGAATATCCATGGACATGAGCGGTTTCTCTGCGAGTTGGGGTTAAACTGATAAAAGGTCGACAATGATCCAGTAAAAGCCGGTAAAAATCAAGAATTTATTGTAAAATCAATACCTTATAAACAGTTTAGGGGTGAGTTAACACTTTAAAAATCAGCGCTAAAAGCCTAATAATTGTGACGTTTATATTTAAAGTAAGATTTTAGCAAAATTCATTCCCAATCACTAAGATATCTTGTATTTTGGTCGATAAACTATTGAGAAAGACTAGCAAAACGCATTATTTTAAAGTGAAAGAGCGCCTTGGATAAAACGACCCAAAAAATCATCACGCCCCCTTCGCCCGATGCTGCAGTGCCTGATATAAAAATACCCGGCTACAAAATTATTAGAGAGCTGGGGCATGGTGGTATGGCGCACGTTTATCTTGCGGTTCAAGAAAGTTTTGGCCGTGAAGTGGCGTTAAAAGTCCTTTCTCCTAATCTAGCCGATGATGAACAATTCTCAAAACGCTTCTTGCGTGAGGCACGTATCGTCAGCCAATTAAATCATCCTAATATAGTGACGGTTTACGATGCGGGTAAACAAGGCAAGCATCACTACATGTCTATGGAATATATTCCGGGCAAAGATGTTAAACAACTCAAAGATAAGCTTTCAAATGATGATGTTGTACGCGTGGTAAAAGATATCGCTCGTGCACTTGATTATGCTGGCAGTAAAGGTTTTGTTCATCGTGATGTAAAGCCTGAAAATATTATGATCCATCAATCAGATAATCGCGTGGTATTGATGGATTTTGGTATAGCTTATGGTGACGATGTAACGCAAGGCATGACCCAAACAGGTAAAGCCATTGGCACACCGCATTTCATGAGCCCAGAACAAACCAAAGGCTTACAGGTCGATCATCGTTCAGATATTTATAGTCTTGGTGTGGTACTTTTTCAGTTGCTTGCAAAACGCCTACCCTTTGATGCTGACTCAGCGGTTGCTGTGGGTATAAAACACCTAACAGCCCCCATTCCACTTTTACCGGCAGGCTTGGAAGTTTTTCAGCCAATCATTAATCACTGTTTATCTAAAGAGCCTCAACACCGTTATCAAAAAGCCAATGAGGTTTTACATGCTCTTGAAAAAATATCCGTTGATCAAATAAAAAGTATTGATACTGAAGCAACACAGTTTCGTCAATCTGGAAAAGATCATAATACTGAAACACAACTCACTGATACACCCGCCATTAAAGGAAAAAAAATACCGGAAATAGTCTTTCCATCGCAAAACAATAAAATCACATTCAATACCAATGAGCAAGATGTGCGCTCATCATCACTCCGGCGAAATTTATTATTTATTTTATTTATAAGCTCTGCCTTATGGGTTGCGAGCGAAAGACAAAAAGAACTCACAGAATATTGGGCTTACAATGTTTTACCTCAAGTTGTTAAAGCTTATCCCAATGTTATTCCTGAGTCTTATGTTAGTTATTGGGCTGAAAAGAAAGAACAAGCTGAAAATCTTAAGAAAAAAAATATCAAAATGCCTGCAGTTAAAACAGAAGTTGCGAAAGTACCGGTAGAAGTAACCGAAGAAGAGATAATCTCAAACCTAAAAATCACTTTAGATAACACACCTAAAAATGCGATTGAATTAAATACCCTATATAACAAGCGTTTACTCGAAAACAAAGATGACCTTATAGCAACCTCAGGATTACTTGAACTTAAAGACTGGCATTTAAAGAAAATAGGTTTGGCTTACGCTAATGAAGATGCGCTATTAGCACGAAGATTTATCTCACAAGCTGGATGGCTGTTTCCAGACAGTATTAAAGAACAAAAGTTTATTCGGTTAAATAAGAAAGTAACCTTCCTTGAAAAACTTTCACAGCATTTTGTCATAGCAAACAAACATTTTAATGCTGGCGCTCTAAGTAAACCCTTAGAGCATAATGCACTTTTTGAGATAGAAACTATTTTATCACTTTCACCCAATAATGAAGATGCTGTCAGCTTTAAAAATAAAATCATCAATGCCTATCTTGAAAAAACGTCACAGTTACATCAGCAAGGTAATACGCATAATGCTATTTTAATGGTTGAAGAAGGCATTGCGGCATTAAATAGCCCTTTGTTGGTTGATAAAAGAAAACAACTTAAAGAAACCCTAAAAATAAATAAAGATATTGCTTCTTTATTTAAAAAAGCTAGTAAATATATTAAAGATAGCCAACTCATTAAACCACGCGCATACAACGCTTATGATGTTTACCAACAGATATTAGAAAAAGACAAAGACAATTTAGAAGCTAAAGCCGGTTTAAAAAGCATACACCAACAGCTTGCTAAAAAAATGACGGCAGCAATCAATAAAGGGAATATAGAGTTATCAAGTGAGTATTTAAAACAAGCAATTCAACGTTATGGACGCTCTGCATTATTAGCAGCGGTTGAGTTAAAATTAAAAGACACTATTACAGAACAAGCACCTCAAATAATAACCGTTAAATTAAGCCAGCAACCTGTCACTGATTTAATTTCAAATAACAAAGCACTCAAAACTATTCAAACATTGAAACTATATAAAACCTTATATGTTGGTTTTAACTACAAAAATTTTGATATTTCAAACACATGGCTAGATGCCAAGATTATTGATAAAACAAAGAAAATAACGCTCGCACTAAAGCCCGTGGTTATAAGTACTCAATCTGGCGAGCATTACTTTGAAATTAAATTACCCACGCAAAGCTTTCGTCAGCATCAATATAAAGTGGTATTAAAACTCAAGAACAGAGTTTTGGTCTCTAAATCTTTTTTAGTTAGAAAATAAAATGAAGTGTTTATATCAGCATTGAAATAGTTTCAATGCTGATAATAAAAAAGTTTAAACGCGGTAGTTAGGCGCTTCTTTCGTAATAGTCACATCATGTACATGACTTTCAGCCATACCTGCATTGGTAACACGTACAAACTCTGGTTTAGTCCGCATGTCTTCAATGGTTGCACAGCC
>JASFYW010000125.1:0-14681 GCA_045046865.1 Woeseiaceae bacterium
CCCTTAACTTACTGGCATTGGATCTGACCCTGTTTTGACGCAAGGGACTTAAAATCCCTCGCCTTCACGGGCGTGCCGGTTCGATTCCGGCCCTGGGCATAATATAAAACTCAGCTAAATCAAAGAGTTGCTTCAACTAAGCCGCTTTCACAGCGGCTTTTTTGTGCCTGCAATTTAACCCTCCTGTGCATATCCTGTGCAGTGCGATCGTAAACATTCGTTAATAATCGTAAGAGCTTTAGTTATTGATCGTTATTGATTGATGGTGGGTAAGGGAGCGGTATTTGATATTAGGGGAGTGGGTTAGTGAGTTTTCCGGTGCGTGTACTGTCTTTTTGTGGAGGAATTCTTATTAGCGGTAGTTTGGGAGGAGGATGGTGAAGGTAGGGGGGTGGTTAAAGTTGGTGAGGGACAGCTGTAGACTCAAAGCAGTCTCTCATTATATTGGTTATAAATGACTGCTGTTAACCATTAAGCGGACTGTTTATTCTGTAATATAAAAAAACGAATGATTAATAATATTATTGGCTAACAAATCAGTTAGTAAGTGGTTTAGTATGCAGATACATAAAAATTATAAATATGACATATTAGGGACGTATGAATTTACCTCAGTATATTGAAATAGTTAATAAACGTATAAAATCTGGAATATCCCGCGAACATGCTTACCGTGCCGACTTAGAAGGTCTCATTCGAGAATTAGTGCCTAATGTTGATATTACCAATGAGCCTTCAAGCGTAACCGACTGTGGTAATCCAGATTATGTGATAACCAAGGGTAAAATCCCTATAGGGTTTATTGAAGCCAAAGACGTTGGCAAAGATTTAAACCATAAGCAATTTAAACCGCAATTCGACCGTTACCGTAAAGCGCTAGATAACCTGATAATTACTGATTACCTGTGGTTTCAGTTTTACCAAAATGGCGTATTGGTGCATGAAATCCGTATTGCTGAAATGCAGGGTGAGAAATTAACGGCCTTACCGGATAACTTCACTGAGTTTACTAACCTAATACAGAATTTTTGTACCTATGTTAGCCAAACAATTAAATCACCTAAAAGGCTTGCTGAGTTAATGGCAGCAAAAGCCCGCTTACTCGAAAACATATTAGAAAATGCCATAACCTCAGATGAAGAAACAGAAGAAAACTCCTCACTTAAACAACAATATAAAACCTTTCAAGACATACTAATACATGACTTAACACCACAAGGCTTTGCGGATATATACGCTCAAACACTCGCTTATGGCATGTTTGCTGCTCGCTTACACGATACAACACTGGATACTTTTAGCAGGCAGGAGGCGGCAGAGCTTATACCTAAATCAAACCCATTTTTACGCAAACTATTTAATCATGTTGCGGGGGTAGATATTGATGAACGCATTGAAACAACGGTTGATAATCTTGCTGAAGTTTTTCGCGCTACCAACGTTGATGAGTTGTTAAAGAATTTTGGTAAAAGCACACAAACACAAGACCCGATTATTCACTTCTACGAAACTTTTCTTGCTGAATATGACCCTAAATTAAGAAAATCTCATGGTGTATGGTACACGCCGGAACCGGTGGTTAAGTTTATTGTACGTAGTGTAGATGAAATACTAAAAACAGAATTTAATTTAAAGGATGGTCTGGCAGATACTACAAAAACTAAAATTAAATTTAAAACAGATCAACCAGATCGACGTACTAAAAGTGGCTATGTAGAAATAGATAAAGAAGTTCATAAAGTGCAGGTGTTAGATCCTGCCACCGGTACAGGCACATTTTTAGCTGAAGTGGTTAAGTTTATCTATCAGAAAAAGTTTAAAGCCATGCAAGGAGCGTGGAGTGGTTACGTAGAAGAACATTTAATACCCCGCCTTAATGGTTTTGAATTATTAATGGCTTCTTATTCAATGGCACATTTAAAGCTTGATATGCTTTTGGCTCAAACAGGTTATAAAGCAACTAAAAATCAACGGTTTAATATTTTTCTTACAAATTCTTTAGAAGAGCATCACCCTGATACAGGTACGCTCTTTTCATCATGGTTAAGCTCAGAGGCCAATGAGGCCAATACGATTAAGCGAGATGCACCTGTGATGGTTGTAATGGGGAACCCTCCTTATAGTGTTAGTAGTAATAATAAGGGGAAGTGGATTGAAGGCCTAATGGCTGATTATAAAAAGGATTTAAAAGAGAAAAATATCCAACCTTTATCGGATGACTACATAAAATTTATTCGTTATGGGCAATATTTCATTGAAAAAAATGGAGAAGGAGTTTTAGCTTACATATCTAATAATAGCTTTTTAAATGGAATTATACATAGGAAAATGCGTAAATCATTAGTCGATTGTTTTGACAAAATATATGTTGTAGATTTGCATGGGAATAGTAAAAAGAAAGAGAAGGCTAAAGATGGAAGTAAAGATGACAATGTATTTGATATAACGCAAGGCGTTAGTATAAGTTTCTTTATTAAGAAAAAAGATTGTACTGATAAAAAAGTTAGCCATATAGATGTTTATGGTAGACGGTCTAGTAAATATGACTTTTTAAATGATAGCTCTATTTATGATATAAGCTGGAATGAAGTTGATATTTTCTCTCCAAATTATTTATTTAAACCTCAGGATAGATCGGTTTTAAATGAGTATAAAAATGGATTTTCAATAAATGAATTATTTCCTGTTAACTCCTCTGGGATTAAGACGCATAGAGATTCGTTTGTAGTAGATATTGACCCTGAGTCTTTAGCGACAAGACTAAAGGTGTTTTTTGACAAGAATGTAGCTGATGATGATATAAGGAAAGACTATAAACTAAAAGATAATCGTGATTGGGATATGTCAAAGGCCAGAGCTAATAGTGAATTTAAAAATGACTCTATAGTCGAAATAGATTATAGGCCATTAGATGTTCGTCAAATTTATTACAATTCTAATGTCATTGATTTTGATAGATTTAATGTGATGAAGCATATGTTATCTGCTGATAATATAGGTATTTCATATAATCGACAAGTTGAAGTGAATCGGGATTTCTATGATGTATTTATTCATAAAAATTTGTTCCAATTGCACACTCTTAGTTTAAAAGAAAGCAATAGCTTTGCTCCTTTATATTGTTATGAAGACAATGGATTGTTGGGTAATAGTAATAAATGTAAAGTGCCAAATTTAAATACTAAAATTATCTCTAAAATATCAAGTATTATTGAAATGGAATATGTGGAGCAAGATAGCGATTTAGAGGATTTATACGCACCAATAGATATTTTAGATTATGTATATGCAATTTTGTATTCTCCTCGTTACCGTAAAAAATATAATGACTGTCTTAAATCAGATTATCCGCGAATTAAATATCCAAGTAGCAAGGAGATGTTTCTTAGGCTGTCTACGTTAGGAAGGGAAATGCGCCAAATTCATTTATTGGAATCTGATGTAGTAGTAAAATATATTACTAGCTACCCTATTGATGGTGGTAACACGATAACTCGAAAAATAGTAAAAAAAGACTGGGAGCTTTGCGATACAAAAGATCAATTAGGACGTATCTGGATTAATGATGAGCAATATTTTGACCAGATACCATTAAAAGCTTGGGAGTTTTATATTGGCGGCTATCAGCCTGCACAAAAATGGCTGAAAGATCGTAAAGGACGAAAACTCAACTTTGATGATATTTTACATTATCAAAAAATCATAGTATCGCTGGTTGAAACTGATCGAATTATGCAAGAAATTGATAAAATTGATTTTATGTAATATTAATTTTTACCAAGGATGAGCTTTTATGGTAGGTCAATATTCATACTTGCAGTTTTTTAGACAGATACCTAATGAGCGTTAGCAGATTATTTTACATTTAAAGAAATTGATTAAAAGCTTGAATTCAAAAATGGAACCAAAAAGTTAGAAGAGATCATATTAAAAAACACTTTTAAAGTGCTCACAACCGAACAACATGCTGGAATAGAGGCAGAATCGCTTGTAATTGGGATAGGGTTTACTGTGATTTTTAGCTTAGTGAGTTTTCCTGTGACTGTGCTGTTTTTTTGGGCTGGAAAAGCACTAGGTTTTAAAGCGGTTTACTGCTTCTATTAGCAATGGCTAATTATCCAGCTTCATTGAATTACGGTAGTATCAGTGTGGGTTAAAAATCAAAATTATAAATGATTAAGGGAATAGCCATTATAAATGGCTAAATATGATGAGTAGTTCAGGTTTAAGTGAAATAAAGCATCGTCTACGTGAGTTTGCACAAGTTCGTGATTGGGAGCAATTCCACTCTCCAAAAAATCTGTCTATGGCACTCAGTGTTGAAGTATCAGAAATAGTTGAGCACTTCCAGTGGCTCACAGAAGAGCAAAGTAATAACCTCCCTAAAGATAAATTAGCTGAAGTTGAAACTGAACTAGCTGATACATTCATCTATTTAATTCGACTTGCGGATAAGCTTGATATTGACTTGCTTGAGGCTGCGGATAAAAAAATCAAACATAATGAGCATAAATACCCAGTAGATAAAGCTAAGGGTAATGTTAAAAAATATACGGAACTAGATGGATGATGATGCTAAGCCAAAAGCAAGACTCTTCCCATGTGTTTTCAGGACTGACCCTATGTTATCGAAAAGAGCGATACAGAGTTTAATTTGATCTTTCAGCTAATGGTGGGCTGTTAAAGTTTTATATTTTAAATATTATGCAGATAATATATTTAGTAAGTAATGTATTAGGTTTCTCTTATGATAAACCACATGGAAATAATTAATGAAAAATATTAATCATAATTTATACAAGTTGCCAGAGGTGTTTTTCATTAATGGTGATTTTAATGTTGAGTTATTTAAAGACATATTTGAACAAACTGGTCATGCAAGTGCTTTTTTAAAGCAACTAGTAAAGAATATTCAGCGCGAGTCACCAAAAACAATAGAAGAAAGAATTATTATTGTTTGTAAGAATATGCCTAATTCAGCTTTTAGAGCTGATTGGTACGAGCTTATTGAAAACAAAAAATCAAAAAAAATGCACTGGGATTATTTTTATCAATTAACAAATTCCTGGGTTCTTAGTGCCATTTCTAATCAGGGGTTGCCTGATATGAAATTGATAGATTCTGAAAGAAAAAAGTTGCTATTTGAAGTGTCTCCAGGCGGAGCATGTTATCTTCGTCCTACATCTATCCCAGTAGTAATGGAGGAGGCATTTATTAGTGATGTAGATCCAAAATATGTTGCATTATATTTATGGTCGTTTTCAGAAGCTGCAATGTGGCGAGAATACAAGCCAGGCCAGTTTGATTATGAAACATGTGTTTTTCCTACAGCAGATAAAATGGACTTGAGTGAGTATGTAAATAAAGTATGTGAGTATCTTAAGCCAAATTTAAATGTGGGAATTATTTCCAAAAAAAATAAATCAACAACTTTAGTTAAACCAAAAAATAGTAATAAAATAAATAAGGAAAAAGAAATATCTTTATTGCCAAAAAAAGAAACAACTAGTTCAAAAATAAAATCGAAATTAAAACAATTATTAGATGAAATTAATTGCAATTGGAATGATTATGAAAGTAAATTGGAGAAGGTTTCATCTTACTGTACTGATTTGAAAGAAGACACATCGTCTGAAATAAAAATAACACGTTTATACGAATTTATTTCTGTAGTTAAAGATAAACTTAGTGAAATACATGATTCTATAAATGAATACTCTCTATTGCATAGGGAGTTATTTTTGAAAATGGGAAAAAATATTATTGGTCGCGAAGAATTGGTAGGGGGACGGCATAATGTTGATGTGGTTAATGTAGGAGATTGGATTGGGTTACATCTAGACAAATTAAATGAAATTGATAGTCATCATAAAGAATTAATTAAATATAGTGACTATTCGAAAAAACTGAAAAAGTTTGGCATTGAAGAGAGGTGGAAGGGGCCATTTAGTGATTGCTCGGAACTGATTTCATGGATTAAATCTAGTAATCGTGAAATGGAAAAAATAGTTTTTGAAATTGACTCGATACAGAAATTTAGGGAAAGATGCGCAATATTTGCACTGGACAAAAAATGGGATCCTCTCGCTGATAAAGAGTTGGATATGGACGGATGGAGAACATTGTGTTCTTCATTACAAAAAAAATCGATTAACCCTTATGCTGTTGGTCTTGTGCTAAGAAAGTTAATGGAGGCAGATTATGAACAAATAAAATCTATAATAGAAGGTTCAATTGGAGTACGGAGTCAGGATCTTGGTCGTAATTGTAAAATATTGTCTATGTTAAGTAATATGCAAATTGATCTTCTCTGGTCAAGTTGTACCGATCTTCGCCCTATATTGACAATGTGTTCTTTAAATTCATGGTTTATTTCATCAAAAAATAATGATGTTTCGGCTACAGATTATTGGTATCAAAAGTCATTAAAAGATACATCAATACATCTCGATGAGGCACATATTCATATCGATAAAACTGTTAGTAACTTCTTATATGATCTCAAATTACTCGACACTAAAGTTGCAAATTTTAGTGGGGGTGCATTGCAGCAAATTATTTCTAGGTTCGGGGAAGATACTGCAGAAACGAGAAACCGTATTAATAGATTATATGAACAGGTTAAACAGCAGTTATTAATAATGCCTAAATTTAGGGGGAATTATGGTCGTTTAACAAATAATGCTTATGAAGAAATATTAAGTCCATTTCATGATGCTATAAAAGCACGAAATCCAGTGTTAGTTAATGATAAATATGGCGCGTTTCGTGAAGGTTTTGAATTTGGTGATTGGTATACACGTAAAACTGCTGGTTTTGAAAAGAGATATATATCATCTCAGCATAAAAAGAAGGTACAACAATATCTGGACGAAAGATTTGATTGTCTTGAAAGGTGGTTAGATGCCGAATTAAGTGATTCTCAATTGCTCAATAAAGAGCTATTAAGTATGCAAAGTTCTGTAAAAGAGCTTTTGGAAAAATATGATAAGAAATCTAGCCTTAGTTTTGTTGATTATTTGTCATTATTAGGTTGGTGGTTAAGTAAGCTAAAGAACAAGACTATACCCCCAGTTTCTTCAGCCGTTAACCCTTCTGGATCGCTTGTTAGCTCTTCAGTTACTGCGAATCTTATAGATGAGTGTTTATTTCCATGGAGATGCATTAGTGAAATGGCGAAAGGTAACGTTCCTACTTGGGGGGATTATTTTGCTGATGTTCTCTCTGTTTGGGCCTGTCCAGATATCGTTTCAACTATCTTAAATCAATGGAAGGACGATGATCGCATCCAATGTTTGAGATTATATTTGGTTCATATTAAAGAAATAAGCCTTGACTATAATGAGTTAAATTTATGGGTTAATAATCGCGAGAAAGAGATAAGTCGAACCTTTTTATTTGAAATTAAAAAAATCACATCTAAAGTAGACGTTATTAACAATGATTTAAAAGATCTCTACATAAGTGAGCTTGACGATTTAAATGAGATTTTCGATGCTAAGGATTGGTATGCGTTAAATATAGGTATAGATGGATTAAAGAAAGAAGTTGATACTGCATTAGTGAGTTATGGTAATGAAGAAAAGAGAAAGCAGTTATTAGATGATATTAGCTTTTTAGGTGGGAAATTTAGTAATGATTGTCCGTTAGTCGATCTAGAAGTTAGGTTTGAAGAATTAATGAATGCTGCTTCAGAACGTTTGGTTCATATTGATGTATTACAAGAATTACTAGGTCTGCCTGAATTACCAGAGAGCGTTTTTAATGATATTAGAAATTTAATAAATATTTTACGTCAGCCTAAAAACTTACCTGATAAAGAGCGTTCACAGTGGATTAGATGTATTTTTGAAGAACTATTCAATCCATTGACAACTTTATTAAAAATGCCAGGATTTTTAAAACAAGAATATCTAGAGATATTGTTGAATTTATTGACGGGGTTAATGCAGTTATTAACTAATACAGAATGGATTAAAAATAGTGAAAGCATAACTGAAAAATTGCTAATAAAGTTGACAGAGCTGCTGAGAAAGGAAGGGGTCAGTAACGTCGATAGTTATAAAAAAATATTGGAATTATTGCTGTCACAAACTGGAGGAGTGTCACCTAATTATGTTGGTTGGAATAGTACCGAAATAGATCATCAAGCCACAAAAGGTGATGATTTTCTAGCAGTAGACTCGATTCGCGACGAAGCCGCTTTACATAAGTCGAGAGATTTGATTAAAGCTGCGGTAATTAAGTGCTCTAATTATATTGAAAATGATTTGATAAATGATGATTTTGACGACGAGAAAATTGAGAATTTACTAAATCAAGAAAACTGGAAAAAAGTTTTATTGTTATGCGCGTCTAAAATTCGTACAAATAAAGATGATGTTTTAAGTGATAAATGGCTCTTATCTGCTGGCTTTTCTGTCTTATACATACCCGATTATAGCCACAATATAGAAGAGGTTGAGGCGATACTGTTTATTATTGAGTATAATAAATCTGGTAAAATTCCAGATATTTTTTATAAAAAAGCTAAAGGTGACGATAAGAATTACCTATCTACAATCATTGTTTCTTGGTTATTTGATTGCGATATAGATAATGTTAGCTCATGTAGATTAGATGAAGAAAAAACTGGATTATCAGCAATTGCTCTTGCGCGAGTTATTGGGAGCAATAGTAATAATGTATCTGCTGTAATTGCAAGTCCTATCCTTGATTCCTTGTGGGGGTTTGCTTCAGGTGAAAGTAACTGGGGTGCTGAGTTCCGTTCTTATTTGTTAAATATGTGTGTTCGGGGAGGGATGCTAAATTGCCTTGTTTATCTTCTTAAAAAAGATCCAATAAAAATGAAGGACCAACGAGCAAAATTGTTTTCTAGTCTAATTGAACGAGCAACAGATACGCCTGGTTGGGAGCGAATGGCAAATTTTATAGAGACAGAACAAAACAAGATTAGATCGAAACCATTTGTGTTGTTTTCTGGTCTGCTTCTTGGGGCTAACAAGCCTCGTGATGAACATCCAGCAGAAATTAATGTTATTGGACTAGCAGAAAAAAGAAAGGAAAAAAATCTGTGGGTTGTGGTTTTTGAAGTTAATCCGTCAAAATTAGACCCACCACAGGATATAATTTTACAGCTTTCAAAAAATAGCCCTATTTTATTTGGTACCGAAAAAAATACATTTTATCGAATAACTGGGCCTTTTCTTGATCGAAAACAGATTCGTATTGATCTTTATATAAAACAGTCTATTAGAGGAAAAATTAATATAGAAGTTCAGTGTCGTGTTAAAACACTACAAGATGATAGGTTTGAATATTCTCAAACACTGTTAATTGATACGGTTGAATGTGATGATAGCTTTGTTCCGCCAACTCCTGAATTTATAAATAAATGTTTTGGCGGTTTCTCTAATAGACCTATGAGAGGGGAAGATTTTATTCCTAGAGATATGGATGAAAAGACTATTGAGGAATTGTTATTTGATTCTAGTAATGCAGGGAGCGTATGGATTACTAGCCCTAGACGATCGGGTAAAACTTCAATGCTTTTTAGAATTCTTGATGGTTTTTCATATAAAAAAGGGCGTGATGATATTGTTTTGTATTTTACTATGGATAAGCAGTTTGACTCAGGTGAAGCTTTTAATTCCTGGATTTTGAGAAGGACTATTAAAGATAAAGATAATAAAAAGTTACATGATTATATTCCAAATCTAAAAGAAATTGGTGCAGGCTTAGATAAAAGTGATGATGTTGATATTTTTATACCTGAGCTAGCTGAAAAGTTGCTAAAAAATTTTCCGCCTGGAGCTAGAGTGTATTTTGTTTTAGATGAAGTAGATAAAATGGCTGAAATGTTTCTTGCTGGTGGTGAAAAGAAAAGGATCTCAAAGACAATTATGTGGCAATTAAGGAACCTGACTTTAAGAGAAGATAATGTGGGTGTGGTATTTGCAGGTTCACATGCTGCAAGACGCATATTTATTGAAGACCCAAACGAAGCGTTTTATAATAGCATTTCTAAACTTGATTTAGCTCCTTTTAATGTAGACACAGATATTAATCTTTTACGAACAAGGGATATTCTTTATCCAAAGAGTCTATCTAATATATTTACTGTTTCTAAAGATACTATGGAACATATGTTATTTATTACTGCTGGTATTCCTTACTATATGAAATTGTTAGCAGGCGCAACATTTTCCGCCGCAAAACACTCTCAGATTTTTATTGCGGATGTTAATGAAGGTGCGATTAGAATGTTGACAAAAGAAACAGGTATAAGAAAAATAGATATGCTTGAGAATCCAGGTGAAGACGAATTGAGCACTCTCTATGCAAAATCAGTAGATGATAAAACATTAATCATGGGGGTATTGCTTGCTGTGGCAGATATTCGTAGTCCTATAAGTGGTCAACCTGTAAAGGTCGGTGAAATATGGTCAGAACGCTCCCCATTAGTACTTCAAGCGGGTCTTAAAAGAGAAGATATTGAGCCCGCATTAACAAATGCGAAAGACTTAGGTTTTTTAAAAACAGTACCTTCTAGTGAATATCAGGTCGTTTTTTCTATTCCCTTACTTGGAGAGTCTATGCGAAGACGTTTTAGTACATGTTGGGCGGATATTGAACAAAACCTAGAAAATATAGGACGTATATAATGGCTATTATGTACCCTGAGTCGTATACAGAAATAGCAAAAGATATTGCAAAATCTTGGTCAGGTATTGGGAGTAACTGTATTTTGGTAGCTGCGCCATTAACTGATCCAGAACATGTGTTTAAAATGCTTTCTGATATTTCTTTCCAAGAAAAATGTGGTCTTGACCCTGATGATTTAGCAGTAGCTTATTTACCCCGATCATCGTATAAGACAACAGAAGAATTTATACGCGGTGTTTTAAAAAGGTGGGATATAGAGGTTAAGGATGCAGATTATAAAAACGCTGAATTAGATATATTAGAAGATGCTGTTGAGATTCTAGATGAACAGGGTCGGATTCCTATATTGTTATTATCACAATTTCATAAGGCAATAGATAAGCTCTCTTGGGATTTAGGTGCAAAATTACGTGATATTGAAATGAGATATGGACTATGTACGGTTGTAGAGCTACCCATACCACTCAGTCGCTTAAGAGATCGATGGCAACAGAATGTTAAAAAAGAAACCTTTATTTGTTCTGAGTTTGGTCAAGGTCATAACATGGTTGTATTAACAGGGTATAAACGAAATGAAGTGGAGATATTAGTCAAAACTTATAATATAGATCAGATATATTTTGAAAAAATACTGACATGGTCTGGTGGTCTACCGGGTCTTGTCCAATGGCTGTTACGATTGGCAAAGAATTCTAAGTCTATTGATGATTTTGACAAAGCCGTACGTAAAGATAGTGTTGAGCAATGTGGACGTTTTTTACAGTGGCTAGACGCACCTGCATCAGATTATTATAAAAAAAGAATATCAGCATTGTGGCAGGGTAATGCTAGTGAAAATGAGAAAACAGAGATAAAAGGTCACGGGTGGAAAGATATTCTTATAAACAGATATAATCTTGTTAGTTCTAGTTCTGTTGGTTTTTCATGTACTAACAGTATTGGTTCAGATTATTCTCAAATGTTAATCTCTATTTCAAAAAAAGTTAATAGTTTAAGAATATCAGAAGTCGATGCGCTAATAGATGGATTATCTGAAGCGTACCGTACAGAAGGGAATTTAAAATATATTTTAGACTTAATTCCAATATGGAGACTGATTAATGAATTTTCACCTGACTGGGAGCATATATTTATAGTATCAAAGAAAATTGAAAATCAACTCAGTAATGATGAGAGTGAGCTTGCCAAGCGTGTATCTTCATCTATAAAAAAATGGAACAATTTTTCAAAAAACATTAATAATTTTATTCGAATTTCGGAGAATAAAAAAGAATGGAGATTGAGCGATTGTTTGAGTGGTAGAATTAATGGTAAAAAAGATAGTTCTTTAGCGGCAGTGCAGCTGGTAGTACATCAACTTAATGAAGCAAATAAGATTAGTGATAGTGATGTTGCATTAAAATCTGTGCTTCATATACCAGAGCAAATTTTTCAAATATATTGTGGAAGAAAGTTACAAATACCGATATGGGAATCGCAAAAGTTTGATGATGATGTTATTGAAGAGGTTACAAGAATTTGGGTAGGAGGGGACTTTCGTGCTCCCGCAATTAAGACAAGACTGGGTTTTACTCATCTTTTATATATAGGATGGATATTGATGCTAAAGCTAGATGAAAATGAACGGTTGTTTCAAGACTTTTCAGATATTCAGAATTGGAGTGCAGTTTACGGTGAAATCAGAAATGAATCTTCGCATTCCATTACATACGAATCTAGTAATAAATGGAAGGAATTTTATTTGAAATGCTTAGAGCTTGTCGATAGGCTTTCAATAATTCTAACTGGTAATAATAGCAAAGAGGTATTGCCAAGGCTAGATTTACTTATAGAAGAATTAGCAAATAAAAACTAATATATTATTAAATAATATACTTCGAAATCTAAATTAACTTACATGTATTGACGTTGCTTATATCAATGAAAGAGCAATGCTTCGGTCTCATTAATGATGAAAAACTTCGGCTAGTGAGCTCAATAAGTTCAGCCTGCTATATAAATACCCTCATTGCATGGATGCTAATCCAGTCCTTTGCGAAATACTAATTCAAGCTAAAGCTGATACATATCAATACAAATTATTTCCACTAATTATAGTCAGGTAAGCTTGGATAAGCTCTCAATACTAAAAACCATACTGCCTATATATGTCAGATTTCAGAGAACTTAAAATCCCTCTCTTTCACGGGCGTGCCGGTTCGATACCGGCCCTGATCATATTGAAAATGTGTAGCAATACGCGTCACTAAAAGAGCAGACAGGCACACTCAATTTATACAAGCTTGCTTACTATATACAATGGTTTTTACATGTAGCCACTGTTTTGATTTTGATTCACATATAGTATAACCCTGTTCTTGAAGATAAGAATCAACTATGTGATTAACTACCTGCGGTAATGTGAACGTAAAAATTAATAAAAATATAACCAATTGCGTTAATCGTTTATTGAGCTTGTTAGATATATTTCCTTTAAAAAAATTGGTGTAAATAATGCCTGCAACAAAAAATAACAAAACAAAACTAACGCCCCATAAGTATAATGCGCCTTTATTAAAGTCTATGCTTTCTGGTAAATAGGTGGCATCTAATATCAATGAGGAAGTTTTTACAATCGCAAAATATAGTGCAGCTAAGCCAATCATGGCGAATGATATTGCTGTTAGTATTATGGTTAGTTTTGAGGTTTTTTCAGGTGATTGACTTATCATATTTTGGGTACGGGTAAATTATCTAATGCATGTCTTGCGGTATTAACTAAGATTTTTTGTATACGATCTACAGCATAATCTATAACTGAATCAGCAATAGATAAAATTGTCCTTTCTGCAGCATCAATTATTTCATTCTTCTTGTTTTGAATTGTGTTTTCTATACCGTCACTTAATTCATCAAGTGCAGCAATAACTTTTTCTGTGACATTATATTTTTGATCTAATTCACCAAGAAGCCAGGCTACGGCAACACCGACTACTATTGCAGCAGCTAATGGTCCAATTGCTACTAAGAACCCAGTTGCTGCCATACCTGTTGCCGCTGCAATTGATGCGCCGGTAGTTATGCCTATTTTAACGACGTCTGTCGCTAAAGTTCCAATTAGCCGGTTTAGTGTTGATGAGTCGGTTAGAAAATAATCTATAACACGATATGCTGTAACCAGGACAATCGTTAAAATGCCACCACTTTTAGCGGCTTGAGCTGCGCCATATCGACCGAGCCCCATTTTAACTACTTTAGCATTTTGAACGCCATATTTAGTTCCATTTAGTATTTTTCTTAACCCGGGGTGACCTTTTAAAATGATGTGTGATTTTTCACCATAATATTTTATATATGCTTGAGTACCTGCGTAGCCCAGGTCGGAAGTTAAGCGACCTAGTAAAGCGATATCGCCACCAGTTGCATAATAACTTGCAGAAAATTCAACTTTTTCCTTTAGTTTGTTCCATTGGTTTTTTGCGTTATTTCCACTGATACCTTTTTGTATGACATGGTCCATTTCTTCTAATGATAAAATGTAAACGATGTGCTCATTGCTGTTGATAGATTTTGAAATTTGATTTTTCTGATCCATATTTAACATGTATTATTCCCTTTACTTAGTCTGAGCCAGTCAGGTTAGTTTGGCTGGCGGTAATCAGTGTTACCTAGAGTAATCTGTTTTCAGGTTATTCTTGTTTTAGGGATACTACAGTAATCCTTTATTCAAATAAATAGTGACAGAGCGCAGATTTCTCTAATACTAGAGAAATCTGCGCTCTGTCACTATTTAATTTGCAATGAGAGCAGTGATATTTGACGGGGTATTTCATTAAAATCCGATCAGAAAAGAGCAGTACTCACTTGTGTCAAAGCCTCACTGGTAGTGGTGAGGCTTATATAAGTAAATTGTCAATTTATAAACTCTAACTAGGTTATTGCAATGCATCTTCATGCACCAGGTATACGCCTTTTCGAATTCGAAACACGAATTTTGTATGGCTCATTGATACTTGCCCTGGCTCTATGGTGGCAGC
>JASFYW010000126.1:0-6009 GCA_045046865.1 Woeseiaceae bacterium
TCAACTCTGACTTCAATACTGTCATCACCCGCCTGAGATGTGAAAATTAGAAATTCAGCTGTTGAGTTACGGATTAATTTTTTCATAGTGTTTTACCGATAGATTATTATTTCTATCTCTGGCTCTATCCCGTAATCAAACTTTAAGATAAGCACGGCCTTCTTAGATTTGGTGGATGATGATTTTCTAGTTATTTGGTTAGACATATTAAATTAACCTAATAACCTATTCAGCTCTACGCCCTCAGGTAAATTGGAATCATCAATGGTCACCTGATAATCACTAAACCCTCTAGCAACATCACATTTTTCGTTTCGTTTTACCTGAACCAGATCAAGCAATACTGTTGCCGGTGCATTGCCTAACTCATTGCTGTGTTTAAATACATACAAACCTCTAGCACTCATTTCACCCCGACTGGCCGAACGATCATGGTCAAACATTTGCATTAATGATTGCCAGAACAATTCAAGATCATCTTCATCAAATCCGGTTTGTTTTGCTAAGTGTGCAGAAATAAACCCGTGGCAGCGATACAGACCATAAGGAATGGTGAATTTTCGACCCATCGTACGATTTTCACCGCTTTGTTTTTCTGCTTCTTTTTCTGTGGTCACCGCCATACGGGTAATTGTGTGTTCAGATGCAACAACTGGATCTATCGATCGTGAAAAAGTTAATTGAATCGGCCCACGCACCTGCCCTGCATTTTTGCCTGTACTCATAACGGCGCCAAAGGTACGAACATCATAATAATTTTCACACATCCAATTTTTAGCCGCTTCTGTTTTATCGCCTTTTTCTTTATCTTTCACGCCTTCCTGCTCGTGCGATTCATCAATCATTTTATTTAATATTGCTTTTTCACGAACAAATATTTTTCTACTGGCATTATCAGCCTGGGTCATTTGAACAAAATTTCTTACTTTCCTTTTTAAACAAACATCGGTCACCAAACCCATCCCCGTTTCTGCATCCATGCGAGGCAGGTTACCCGCATCAGGGTCACCATTCGGATTACCATCTTTGACATCAAACAATAAAACAAATTCGTAGCGATTTTTAAGCCCCATCATTATTCCCCTTTATCTGTATTTTTAGTATAAAAATCTTGCTTCTGGTGGTAGTAGCCAATAGCAAACAAACCCTGATTTTCTAGATCGAGATGCGATGGAAATTCTGAAATATAACCCATTACATCACCAATACGTTTTTCTGCATTAACTCGCCAACCAGGATTTTCCAACTTTTTCAAGTGATGCGTTGATAAGCGCATTAACGTGCCAAACACCGATTTAGGCGTGCAACTTGCACTGCTGTAATAACGATCTCGAATAGTTGCATTTATAGTTATCTTTCCATTTTTATCTTTATGAGCATCCCTTTGGAGTTCTTCCAACACAGCAAATAATCGCCCCAAACAATACCCTATGCGGTTTTCTTCTTTATTAAGTGACACGGTCACCTCCTTCTGATGAGTTGTTGAAAAACGGTATTTTCTATTTAGGCAGGCTTTTATTATGCTAGCACGTAAGAATATAATTTCTCCTGTGCGAAGAAATTTTATTTTATCCGAACTTTTTTCCGCTTTAATTCTTCTTAGAGTGGCCTGGATAAATGTTTCGGGCAGGCTAGTTCCCGACAAAAGACTTCTAATGACATCTGCCGGTAGATTAGGTGAAATATTATCATCCTTGTATTGAAGTGCGGTTGCACGGAAAAGACTTTTAAGCGAAGGAAAACCATAATGATCTCGTCCGACAATATCAATGTCATTAAACCATTGTGCTATTTTTTCTGAGAATTCGGCAATGGTGCCAGCCTGCCAGTAGCGAACAACAATACGTGCAGAATTTGGTGCCAAGCCCAATACAAAGAAATTATCACGACCATCATCCGCAACATAAGCGCCATTATGGATGGTAGAGAATAAACTCTTTACTGCCTGAGCTGTTGAATCCGGATCATCTTTGGCGTCTGTGAACATTGAAACCAAAGCATTTTCTAAGGCATTGTTTTTATCCGACCAGCAGACATATGATGCTTCGCCAATACGAAATTTTGATTGTGATGTTTTGCGTAACAAATGATTTAATGAAGCTGCATATTTAAAAGAAGATTCAGCGCTTACGGGGAAATTAAAGCCCTTATCTTTGCCGAATGAAGTATATGCAGGTTCATTAATCGCCGCCAGTGGTGCGGGCTTTTGGTTAACACCACTCACTGTATCATGCAATCTCACGATCTTGCTTTTTTCACCGGTGATTAAACAAAATCCATCCTGCACGTTAGATTCCGGTAATGGTTGTTGTTCAACCCAATTAATCACCTGCTTTGACTGACAAACTAAATGATTTATTCCTGACAATCGAAATGTTAAATTGCAGCCTTTTATTTTTAAACATTCCTGCCACGATTCATGTGTTTTTAATTTATGCACTTCGCTACCCGAATTTAAAAACAAATCAACTGCTTTAACACCTATATCATCCGGTAAATTCTTTTGCAATTCAGAAACCAGTTTCTTAAAACTGATATGCTGTTTTTTTGCATCGTCTATTTCTTTTTCTTTAGGTGTATCCGTAGGCTTAGCTAACTTTGGCTGCTCTGCAATATAACCGTAATGATCCCATAAACAATATGCCGTTTCATACGATTTAGCCCCACTTCTGCCAGACGCTTTCGGTACCCTAACAGGTCTTACAATTATTCTTCCATCTTCTATCTCCCTATTGTCTTCTAACTGAATAAACTGACCGACTTCATCAATAACAACAATGAAGGGAATCGCTTTTTCTTCAAAGCCAAACGGCGGTAAATCATCCTGTTTACGATCATAGTAATCACATAAGGCTTGCAAGATCATCCGCGCACCTCTTCACTTTGCCTTGCTGGTACATTGATTACACCATTATTCATTACGGCATTAAAAAATAATGGAATAGGATCATTTGCTTGCTGATAGTCCATGTCATATAACATCCAGCCTAATTCCTTATTTTCCTCTATCGCATTTACTTCTTCTTCAATATTTTCAACCAGCCGGAAACCACATGAAAATTCTCGACAACCTAAATATGGTTGATTGAAGCATTGCCCCTTCTTTGCTCTGCGTTTAAACATATCGGCAAACTTACCGGCATTATCAGCAGCACCGGCTTTATTTGTTAAGGTAAAGCTACCGTGAAGTCGATAAGCGACATTTTTAAGAAACAGCCCCGCCCTTTGCTGTCTTACTTTTGGGTCATCTGCATACAATACTGGTAATACTCCGCCATTCATTGCTGCTGTAATATTACGAACAGGCAATACATTTCCTACTTCATTACGTCGAATATTGACCCAACTCACCGGGTTTAAAACTTCAATTTTATCAATATGCCATTCAATCGCTGGTTTCCATAAAATCGCTTCAAAAATAGCTCTAGCGGCTGATGGTGTAATAACGTCATAGCTGACTCGTTCTACTTTCATTTCTGGTCGAGTGAAACAGGCAAAATCACCTTTAACTTCTAAACAAAACCCCATAACGCCTCCTAATTAAAAAACACTACCTTCTGCTGAAATTAGTGTATCCGGTGTATCCACACCCCAACACGTATGATAAAAAGTTTCAAGCAATACAAACTGCCCTGCCCTTACATCAATACAGCCACTCGCATGGAATTGTTTTGCCATATTTTCTGTTATTGAAACCGTATAACGCTGTAATTTTTTATAAACCCATTTTTGAGATGAATCAGCTTCAAGCTGAGCAATCCAACTTTCTACTGGGCTTTCATTCTCACCATCAAATTTAAATGGCACAATAATTGATACGCCGTTATTATCAATTAATCTAAATTTTTCTGCGGCGGTTCTAAACTGAATCGCAAGCGGTGCATCATGACTCTGGCTTGCCCTCAATAAATCCAGAATACCATGTTTGTCTCTATCGCCTTTTGAATTCATCAATGAAAAATATTTTTCAAAACTTTCAGGCGATAATGGTTTATCAAGCTGGCCTGATGCAATCAGCTCACTGGTTATGTCTTCACCCTGTTTTAAAAAACCTGGTGGTGATGACTGCTCCGCTTTAAAAACAATCACTTTTCCTAAACCTTTCAATTTACCTTCTCGATTACAACGACCTGCTGATTGTGCAATTGAATCAAGTCCGGCCATGGCACGATAAACAACGGGAAAATCCACATCAACTCCAGCCTCAATAAGTTGAGTGCTAACGACTCTTAGCGGCCTTTGATCACCGGCACTTCGTTGTTTTAATCGGTCTTTAATTTGTTTTATTACTTGTGTTCTATGCTGTGCACACATATTAGCTGAAAGGTGAAGATTATTTTTGTCATCCGGTAATAATTCAAAAAGTTTTCTAGCTTGTTTTCTGGTATTAACAATAGCAAGCACACTATCCTCAGCTTTAAGTTTAAGAGCCAGTTCATTCCAGCTTAATTTTGACTCATCTACTGTTGGTAGTGTCACTTCAACACGCTTTAATTGCGTGGAAAGTGTCACGGGCTCAGAAATTATTTCACGAACATCATTCAAACCTTTTAATAAAATTTGCCCAAAGGTATTTTTCGACTCTGCTAAGACGGGTTGTGTTGCGGTGCATAACACCCATGTAACACCAAAATAATCAGATAATTGCTGCATAATCTGTGTAATAGGCGCATGAAAATCTCGTGGAATTTGTTGCGCCTCATCCAGTACGATAACACTGTTAACAAGGTTATGTAACTTACGACAACGACTAGTACGTGAGGCAAATAAGGATTCAAACAATTGAACATTCGTCGTCACTATTAACGGTGCATTCCAGTTTTCAGCAGCTAACCTTGACTGGCTATTTTCATTATTTGGTGCAATATCCAAACTACTATGATGTTCTAATACGGCATCATCACCGATAAACTTTCTAAACACGTCAGCATTTTGTTCAATAATACTGGTAAAAGGAATAGCATAAATAATACGCTTTTTATTATGAATTCGGGCATGTTCCAGGGCGAAAGCTAAGCTGGATAGTGTTTTTCCTCCTCCGGTTGGAACCGTTAAACTGAATAACCCGGGTTTCCAGTGCGCAGCTGTTATACATTCCTTCAAAACATTATTACGAATATCATTTAAATCTGACTTGTGACTATTTTTCTTTAATACGTCCATTTCCTTTAAAAAACGAGTTTGTAGTGATTTAAGACTTATACATTCATTTCTCTGTGCCGATTTATCCGGCTGCATATACAACTCTGTATCCAGAAAATCAGCATCAACTAAACAGGAAAATAACATTCTCATCCATAAAGCGATGCTTTCAACCGATTTCGCCACTTCTGGTAATTCTGGACAATCTCCATGTAGGATATCAATGGGGATATTTTCTGCTAATGCTTCCTGATATTCTGTTAATCCATCTTTGAGACGGTATTGAAGACTGCCTTTACCGCCATTCCAGTCGGGTAAACCTGCATGATGCCCTGCAATCAAATAAGAAAGAATGTGACCGAAGCCTGGTGGTAATAATTTAGTTGAATGAATTGCCCCTGCGGTAGAATGAGGGGCTCTTGTGCCATTTTCTATATGGGCATTTTCTCGTTCATAACCTGACTGTAACCGAATATAATCCTGAAATCTTTTTCTATATTTACCTAAGTCATGCCATAAACCTGACAGGCCAGCCCAGTCGGGGCCAATATCTAAGGCAAATTCTTCTGCTATTTTTTTTACACAACGTAAATGCTCGTCAAGTAGGTGAGGCTCATCCCATTCATCATTTGCTTTTAACTTTACATGAGCGACTTTACTTTTATCTATTTGATCAGCCATTAAAATCTTTCATCTTTCATTGTAGAGTTTTAAATATAGCGAGGTTTCACCTTCTTAAAACAATCTATTACTAGGTTATTACTCTTTTATTAAACAACATTTTTTATATTTTTTACCACTACCACAGGGACAAGAGTCATTACGGCCAGTTTTTGGATTTTCTCTGTGGTAAGTTTCGTTCTGATA
>JASFYW010000127.1:0-8055 GCA_045046865.1 Woeseiaceae bacterium
ATACAATTTCCTGCGGAGAAATTACGTGAATTTGTTTTAAGAGAAGGAATTCATGGTCACTTTATTATTCGTTTAAGCGACCAAAATAAATTCATTTCACTTAAACAAAAACAGTAAGAAATAGCCCTCTTGTATATTTTTAAGGTAGTGCTATACCTGAAGTAAGTTAAAAAATATGGAGTCTAACTTGTCAAAACCAATATTCATTGCTCATCGTGGTTACGCCGCAGCTTACCCTGAAAATTCATTGCTTGCCTTACAAGCAGCAAAAAATGTCGGTGCTGAATATGTTGAAGTGGATATCCAGCTAAGCAAAGATCATGTGCCGGTATTATTTCATGATCGCGACTTAAATCGTCTTTGCCAACAAAATGGTGCGATACATAATTATACTTTTTCTGAGTTAGAGAACTTTATGCTGACTGATAGCGAAAAGTTTTCTAATCTTTATGTAGATAATAAGATCACCTCACTACAGTCCTTTGTAGAATTTTTAAAAGAAAATCCAAATCTCAAAGCATTTATTGAATTAAAAAGATCAATGATAACCATCTTCGGAGAAGATTTAGTTTTAGAAAAAGTGTTACCGATGTTTGAAAACATGGAAAAACAAATTTCTTTTATTTCATACAACCAAAATATATTAAAAACAATCCATAACACGACTTCGTTTGATATCGGAGTGGTGGTTGACCAGTGGTCAGAATATAAAGTGGAGAAAAATAATCAGCCGCAATGGTTGTTTTGTTCAGTCGAAGGTTTAACCAGTGGTAACGACGAAATAAAAAAACTACAAAGTAATTCAACTAAGATTGCCGTTTTTGAAGTTGGTAATATTGGGGTTGCCAAACATTTGTTTGCTAAGGGAATTAACTATTTAGAAACATTTAGAATTAAAGAAATGCTAGAAAACTTTAATGGCGAAAAATGAAATCTTTTGATGTCGCTATTATTGGTGCTGGCATACATGGTGTAGGCGCTGCCCAGGCGCTTGCCGCAGCGGGATACTCTGTGGTGGTGATAGAAAAAAATGCTATCGCCAGTGGTACCTCTTCAAAATCAAGTAAGTTGATACACGGCGGTTTGCGATACCTTGAAAGCTATCAATTCTCGCTAGTGAGAAAGTCGTTAAAAGAACGTGGAGTGCTTTGTCGTATTGCGCCAGACTTAGTGAAGCTAATTCCTTTTTATATTCCTATCTATAAATCAACCAAGCGTCGGCCGTGGCAAATCAGGCTTGGCTTGAGCGTGTATGCTTTACTGGGTGGGTTAAGTGCATCAACACGGTTTAAACATTTAAGTGTTAATGTCATAAAGGCATTGAATGGTCTAAAACAATCACAGCTAGAAAGTGTTTACCAATATTACGATGGTCAAACAGACGATAAAAAACTAACACAAGCCGTTATGCGTAGCGCAGAACAGTTGGGAGCGTTATTGCTTTGCCCAGTTCAGGTTGAAAAAATAACGCGTATCGATAAGGGTTTTAACTTGAATGTAGTGAGTGGCAATACAAAGCGGTCTATTAAAAAGAAATCTATTAAAGCGCAATGCATTGTTAATGCGGCAGGCCCGTGGGTGAATCAAGTTAACGCTTTAACTGAGCCTGAAGCAAAGGTGTTGAATGTAGATTTAGTGCAGGGCACGCATATTATTATTGATGCTGTAAATACGGATGGAATATATTATTTAGAGGCAGAAGATCAGCGTGCAGTGTTTGTGATGCCTTATGTTCTCGATGGAATAAAACGAACGCTCATCGGCACTACCGAAAAACTTTATACGGGAGATGCAGATAGCATTGAAGCAACACAAGAAGAAATTGATTACTTACTAAAAACATATAAAAATTATTTTAGTTCAACAACGAAGGTTAAGGTATTAAAAAGCTTTGCCGGTTGTCGCGTTTTACCTAATAATGAAGGCTCTATTTTTTCTCGTGCAAGAGATACGGTATTACATTGGTCTTTGCCGGGCATATTGACGTGTTACGGTGGAAAGTTAACCGCCTACCGCTCAACATCAGAACTTGTTGTTCAGAAATTAAAGCCCGTATTGGGTAAGCGCCGGCGCATTGCTTATACTAAGCAACTTTTATTGAAGTAATTTTATGTCGGTTAGTTATAAAGTTTTTACTGATTATCCCTTAATTGTAAATTACACCGCACAAATAATACCGCCGTTTGTTTAACTCGTATAATCTTTTCGAAGTTTTTCTAACATCATGCTTGTCCATTTATCATAGCGACTTTGTAATTCAATATTCTCTTTTGGTTCGTACCAGACACCATAGCCAATTTCTGGCCAATGCTCAGGTTGACCTGCCAGTAAATAAGCACTGCCTCTTGCTGTGGCTTCGCATTCAATTGGACAATAAACCGGTAAACCAGAAAGATCGGCCAACCGTTGATTGAGCTCTTTAATAATAGTTAAGCCACCAGTAATTTGAATTTGTTCAGGCGGAGATGAAAGTTTTGTCATTTCATCTAATGATGCTTTTAATAAAAAGATAATGCTTTCAACAATGGCAACGGCCTTTTCGCCTACCTCTGCTTTACGATCAAAGGCACTAACAAAGTCAGCTTGCCAAAAGGGCGCTGCAAGTCCTGAAACACCATTCATAAATAGAGGCGGATCTATCACATCCTCTAGCCACTGCGATAAATTTTTATAAATATCAGCGTCAGGGTATTGAAGAACAAGCCATTCAAGCGCACTGCCAGCACCGTTCACCGAGCCTTCTAATACATAATTGTTTTGAATTTTTTTATTTTCATCGTCTTTAAAAATAATGCTAGTGAGTAAGCGTCGACTATAAAGTGCCAATGGTCCCGATGAACGAGAAAGAAAAGCGCCAGTGCCAGTATTAATGTAAGCGGTGTCTGCTTGAATATGTCCGTAGGCATAAATAGATGCAGACTGATCCCCTGTAACAAGTTTAAGTGGCGCTTCTAGTCCATCACACTTAAATGTAAACGTTCCATAGTTGTGAATAGATGAAACACATTGAGGTAAAGCGGAAAGAGGGATATCAAATAAAGTGAGTAACTCGTCATCCCAGTTATGGGTTTTTAGATTCCAAAGTTGAGTCCGAGAAGCATTAACAGGATCAACGAAAAAGTTTTTTTCGTTGGTTAACTGATATGTTAAATAACTCGACATAGGGCCAAAGGCTAAGGCGCCATTGTCTAAGGCGATTTTTACTTCTGGAATATTATCAATACACCAACGTAATTTACTTGCACCATAATGAGGAGAAACAAATAGTCCCGTTTTTCTATGAAGCTCTTCATTATTGATGTCTTGTTGTTCTAACCAGTCTAAGTTACGACGGTCTTGCCAGCTAATAATAGGCGAGAGGGCTTCACCTGTATTTTTATCCCAGCAAACAATATTAGATCGTTGTGTTGCAAGTGAAACAGCAACAATTTTCTTTTTATCTTCGCCTATGTTTTCAAGTACTTGTTTGACTGACTGCTGAATAGAGGCCAAGACCTCAAGGGCATTGAGCTCGACAAAATGCTTTGCAGGGTGTTCAGTTGCGACATCACAAAATGCACTGCTAATCATTTCACCTTGATGGTTAAAAATAATCGCCCGGCTGGCATGACCACCCTGGTCGATACAAAGATAGAGGGTATTGGGAGTAAGAAAGTCCATATATGAGTATATCGACCGAAACGACTAAAACTTTACAAATTTATAGCAATTAATGCCTGTTCGTAATCAGAATCGGGCAAAGGAATACGTACTTCATATCCCCCGCCGGGGGCTTCTTGCATTTCTTTACCTTTCAAGCTTTCCATGTGGTCTAAGGTAATGGTCTGATTGCCTGAAGGAGAAATAATTTCAAGTGAGTCACCCACTGCAAATTTATTTTTTACTAAGATTTCCGCAAGCCCTTTGTCTTTATCATAGCTACGAATTTCACCAACAAATTTTTGTTGGTTGCTAGTAGAATGGCCGGTTAAATAATTTTGATAGGCTTGTTTTGGGTGGCGGTCATAGAAACCTTCGGTATAGCCACGGTTGGCTAAACCTTCTAGCTTACCAAATAAATTAGCATCAAATTCTTTACCCGCCATCGCATCTTCAATTGCTTGACGGTAAAGTTGAGCAGTACGAGCAACGTAGTAGTGTGATTTAGTACGGCCTTCAATTTTAAATGAATCAATACCTATCTTGGTTAAGCGATCAATGTATTGAATCGCACGTAAATCTTTTGAATTCATTATATACGTACCATGTTCATCTTCCATAATTGGCATGTATTGTCCGGGGCGGTTTGTTTCTTCAATTAAATATGTTTTATCAGCAAGAGGATGTCGTTCTACTTTAACGTCAGGAAATGCTTCAGGTGTATTTATAACGGCCATCGCATCAAATTCTATTTTCTCTGCATCACCCATTTCATTTTCATCTGCATCATGTACTTTGTATTCCCAACGGCATGCATTGGTGCAAGTGCCTTGGTTCGGGTCTCGATGGTTGAAGTAGCCGGATAATAAACAACGTCCAGAATAAGCAATACACAAGGCACCATGTACAAAAACTTCTAGCTCAATCTCAGGGCATTGCTGTCTTATCTCTTCAATTTCTTCTAATGAAAGTTCACGTGATAAAATAATTCGGCTCACGCCCATAGACTGCCAAAATTTAACGGCGGCAAAGTTAACGGTATTTGCCTGTACAGAAAGATGAATAGGTACTTCAGGCCACTTTTCTCTTACCATCATAATCAAACCAGGGTCGGCCATGATTAACGCATCGGGTTTCATAGCAATAACCGGTGCCATGTCATTCATATATGTTTTTATTTTACTGTTATGTGGCATTACGTTGCTGGCAACAAAGAACTTCTTACCTTGTGCATGTGCTTCATTGATTCCAATCTCAAGATTTTCTAAAGTGAAGTCATTATTTCTAACGCGAAGGCTATAGCGAGGCTGTCCTGCATAAACGGCATCAGCACCATAGGCAAAAGCATAACGCATATTGCGAATTGTGCCTGCAGGTAATAGTAGCTCAGGTGTTTTAATGGATGGCGACATAAGATAAGACCTGTAAAAGCATAAGGTTAAACCGCTAAAAATAAGTGACGTATTTTAGCGTAGTTAAGAGGTATAAAAATACATCTATTCTTTTATTTTAGACTTTCCTAATGTTATTGCCATACTTTGTTACATTTTAATGCTTGCATTCAATTCTCTCTCGTAAGATAGTAACTCAACCTTGAAACTAAAGGCTCTTAATGATTTAATCAAACATTAAGAACACGTTAAGTACGGAGAGTTGTATGAGTGTAGCAAACCAAATTGAAGCTGAATCGCGTCAAAAGATGGATTCACTATTAGGTGCACGAAAAGAAACATTATCGTTATATAGCGAGCTGGCAGCATTACGTCCCTTTCAAGAAGATGACGATGTCGGTGTTGTATTACAAGAGTTTTGTGAAACACTCATGGACTACACTGCAAGTGCTCATTTTCAGCTATATCGCTTTATAGAAGACGGTAGTGAACGAAGAACTAATGTTAAAAAGGTGGCTGAAAAAATTTACCCAGAAATTTCAGTGACCACAGAACAATTTTTAGATTTTAATGATAAATACGAAGCAGAACAAAAAGAGAAAAATATTAAAAATCTAGATTCTGATCTTTCTCAACTAGGTGAAATTTTAGCCGATAGAATTGTATACGAAGACCAAGTTATTTCTGCATTCTCAGTTACATCTAAATAAATCACTTCTTACGGAATTTGGAATAGGTCAGCCCTTTTAGATTAAAAGGGGGTGGTCAACCTTAGTGCCGTCGCACCTCGGTCAACCGGGGGTGAACTGGTTAACTACTTTTATGCACAAAGCTTGAGCATACGCTCAGCTGATTCTCTGTAAATGGTCCGCTCTTTTTCTTGCTCAGAAGCAATCATTAAAATTGCCTGCTCTAAACTCACTTCTTGTACTTCATAAACTGGAATATTTTGTTGATCTTTCATAGTGATATTCTCCTCATTTCTGTGGCTAATATAACTAAGTTAAAGTAGATTGTAAAGAGTATTCGATAACATGTTGATTATATTGTGATTTTAGGTGTTTATTTCATCATTTTTTACTTATTTTGACTCTTATTTCATCAAATACGCATTATTTATACACTAAACCTCGATAATGTATCAAGTAAATACTCTAAGTATTTGAATTTATTGTATTTTGAGTTGTAAGTATTTTAGACGGGAGCTTGTTTAAATAAAAAATTTGCATAATTATAGCTGCAATCCAGACTCAACTTATCATTTGATGATAATTATCGAGGTCGTTGTGGATCGAGCTCCCCGTTTAAACATTTTTTAGAGCTTAACGGTACAGTTTATTACGAACAAAATGGCTACGGTCATAAAATTGAGGCAAAATTCATAAACAATATTCTCAATATATTATAATTAGAGCGTAAAATGAAAATATTAAAAGTTAGCATTATGCCTCGTGAGGCATTTCAAAAAAAACGATAGATATTGTTACCGGTCGTCATAAAACAAAACGTAGTAAAATAATTTTCAGTTTTATTTAATTGTAAATTGTTCTGACCAGTTACCCTCGGGCAGGAACTCTGCTTTTTCAATGGCAATATGTGCTTCTTTTGTTTGCCCTAATGCAGTGAGAATTTCGCTTTTTAGCATCAACGAGTTACGCGATTCAGTATCGAGTGCTAATGACTTGTTAACGCCAGAAAGTGCCTGAGCAGGCTTATTTGTCAAAAAATATACCATAGCAAGGTTGTGATAAGCCTTTTGGTATGACGGATCATGCTTTATGGCTAGCTTAAAATGTTTAAGTGCTGCATCATAATTTTTACTCTGAGCAAAAATTACACCCAAATCATCATGTGCTTCGGAGTTACTGTTATCTAATTTTGTTGCATGAATAAAATCTTTTTTAGCAAGGTTTAACTTACTCGCCCAAATATACCGTACACCTCGTTTAGTATAAGCAAGAGAGCTTTTTGGGTTAGATTTTATAAAATGAGATAGATCATTGATTCCTGCTTCTAGGTCACCATTTCTGGCCATTGACATTCCGCGTAGAAAATAAGCTTGTTGTAATGAATTATCAATTGATAAAGCGATATTATAATCTGCAACTGCTTTTTCAAATTTGTGTAATCGAAAATATAATTCACCTCTTTGTAAATACAATAATGGATTTTTTGCATCTTGAATAATTTTTATGGAAAGCATGTGTAATGGGCTTTCACTATTTTTAGATTTCACCTTCTTAATGAAGTTAGATGGATGAAGATAATTATGTGCAGTCTTAGGTGTATTTAAAAAGCATGATGCATAGGCTTCATTTAATAATTCATCATCACTTTGAGTTATAAACGCAGTAATTTCCTCATCATCAAGGTGTAAATTAATTTTTTTATTGAAAAATTCACCACGGCAAGTTTCGTACATAAGTTCGCCATTAGCATCGAACTGGCGAAAAGAATGTAGTTTGTCATCATAAGCATGTAAGTTGATTAGTGTTTGTACTGGTGCATTACGTGCGTAAGGTAAATGTCTGGCATAAAAATCTGTTTTTACTTTTCCTTCTTTATTATATAAAAACACTTCAATGGTATGTATTTTTTTTGGGCTTTCTATTTCCCATTGAATAATACTAATAAGTTTATTGGTGTTTTTATTGAAGTAAGAAATCTCTTTGTAAAACTTATTGTTTGCAAAGCCACCACCATATCCTCCTATTGTTTCCGTAGTTTTAATTGGTGATTTGTTTGTTTGCTCAATATGTAACTGATGAAGTTCGTCTACGAAGTTATTCCACCTGTTGACTTGCACTTGGTCAGATTTCATTGAGTTGTTATTACTTTTGGAATAAGCAGAGTTAAATATCCCAATAATAATAAGTGAAAATATTAATGAAAATTTCATACTGTAGCCTCATGTAAAAGGTGGTTATTTGGATAATAACTTTAGTCTAGATTAGCATTGAGTATGTATAGCGAAATAGTATAAAAATTAATATAGTCATATTCAGATTGTGCATTTTGCATTAAT
>JASFYW010000128.1:0-34562 GCA_045046865.1 Woeseiaceae bacterium
CACTAAACGCCCCATTTCTTTATACAAGATAGCAATGGTGGCCATATTCGTCGCAGGCCCAGCCAGCAATAAGACTAAAACCGTTCCTGGTGAAATACCTGCAATCAGTAAGCCCGCCGCTAAAGGTGTCGAGGCTGTTGCGCAAATATACATTGGCACACCCACTAACAACATCAAAATCATGGCGGGTAGGCCACTTCCCCATTCTTGTAACGCTTGCTCTGGGAAAAATGTTTTCAGCAGTGCCGCCAGTACAATACCCAATAAAAGCCAATAGGTAATGTCATCCCAAATATCGGTTAATGCATATTTAAGGCCATTGTAATTACGAGACATAAAGCTATTTTTATTGCTCACGTTTGTACTGGAACAATCATCACTGCTACAACAACCACTTTCTTCAACCGCAGGTTCTGGCTCATTTTTAACTTCAGAACAACTCCCGCTACTGCAACATGAAGTGACCGGCTCGCTTGAGATATTTGCTGCAATATAATTAGAACGTTTTCTCAGTACAAACATTGCCAATAAGCCCGTGGTGATTGCACTACCAATAGCAGCAACAACGCGCACCGCGGTCATAAAAGGGCCCAGCAAGACATAAGAAACACCAATGGAATCAACGCCTGTTTCCGGTGTTGCAACTAAAAAGGAAAGGGTTGCGCCATCTGAAGCACCTGCTCGTTTTAAACCAATTGCCGCAGGCAAGACACCACAAGAACATAAGGGGAGAGGAGCACCGATAAAAGCGCCTTTAATAACAGGCCATACTCCCGAGCCACCGAGTACACGTTGCATAAAACTTTCGGGAATCCAAACTTTAATTAAACCTGCGGCCAATAACCCAAAAAGCAGCCACGGTGCAGCTTCCAAAGTCACTTCAATAAAATTATCTAAAAAAATACTTATGATATCCATAGTTTTACTCTTAACGATTTAGATAAAATATTGTCTATATCAATATTTCTCTTCCGAAGATTTTCCTGCTAGGCAAGCCAATCTGGTAATTCTTTGGCTAACGACGTTTTTTCTGTAACGCGTTCCCCTGTAAGGATAAATCCTAGCAAACATCCCTTTTTATCTTTAAATAAGCCTTTAATGCCCGTTTCATTAATATCAAGTTCCCATTCACCTTCTTCTCTCCTTGGTGCAGGGCATACAACGATAGGATAACAAGGTGTTTTTAATGCCACCGGCATGGCAGGATATTTCACTTTAGTGGCTTCATCCGCTAAGGTCGCAGCAAGTGCGCGAGCGGAATTCATTAACGGCATGACAAATGGCAAGGTTAAGTCATCCACTTGAGCGCAATCACCTAAAGCGTAAATATTATTATGGTTAGTTTGTAAATAACGATCGACCTTAATACCGCGCTCAGTTTCTATTCCTGCTGCTTTAGCTAACTCTATGCTTGGACGTAAACCAATGGCAGATAGCACAATATCTGCACTCAATTTAGCCCCATCTTTAAGCGTTACTGATAAGCTATTGCCATCATTATCCACATGCGTCACTGAGTTTTCAAAATGCCATTGCACGCCCAGCTCGCTTAATTTTTCTTGTAACACGATGGATGCTTCTTTGGGGAGCAACAAACCTAATGCTTGGGAAGACAAATCAACGACATTAACTTTTATATCGATGTTAGAAAGATCATTTGCAAACTCACAGCCGATCATACCCGCACCGATAATAACAATGCGTTTACCTTTGTCTAACTCTGTACGAAATTGACGGTAATCTTCTAAATCATTTACCGATAATACTCGTGAGCTCGCATCACCCTGAATAGGAGCAGAAATGGTATTAGCACCATTGGCAAAAACCAACTGATCATAAGTCAGTGTTTCACTTTTACCTTGTTGGAAAACATTAATATTTTGTGCCACTGTATCAATATTTGTAACTGTACTGTTACACCATATTGTTGCATTTAAATTTTCTTGCATTTTTTCAGCGGTCGCCATCACGAGTTGATCTGGCGTTTTTTCTTTATTTAAAGCATTAGATAACATTGGTTTGGAATAAGAACTACCATCATCACGAGTGATCATCAAAATCTCAGCATTTTCATCTCTACGACGGAACTCACGAGCTAAAGTATAACCTGCGAGTCCAGTACCAATAATGACAAGTTTAGTCATTTTATTTTTCCTTTAAAAATAATAAAAAGTAAACCGTATACTAAATATGAGTTTAAGTAGATATAATAATGACCCAAAAAAATATAGGCATGACGATGAATAATACCGCGTCACAGATAAAAATATTAATATTCAAATTACTAAGAAACCTTTTATCGTTCCAATGAGTAAAATTTCTACTGAGATTAAATCCTATTTTGAAATTTAATCTTTTATTCGCCTTTTTAATTTATATTTAACCAAAATCTAACTTACTAGCTCCACAATCGGGGCAAAGAAAATCTTCGGGGACATCTTCCCACTTTGTACCAGGAGCAATTCCATGCTCTGGATCGCCTTTCTCTTCATCATAAACATAATCACAAAGTAAACAGTTATGTGTCATTTTTTTTCCTTTCTTTAAATATAGGAGCAACAAAGCTCGTCTTATAAAAATGTGTAAATAAATTTACACAAAGTAATGTTGAAACAATTTAGTATTATAAACTCTTTTTATGAATAGAGGATAAAGGTACTACGTTAATATTTTTTTTATCAATTAATCGTTTTTCTGTTAAAGGTGCGTTACATTGACCACCAGTACAATTTCCACAAGCACCTGAAGATGAGTTTAAAAGTCCTCTTATTTTAATTATCGTAAAGACAATAACGAATAACAAGGCGAGTCCCAAGGATATTTGGTCAAATAACGTTAACTCTGTATGGATCATATAAACCATCCCCCAACCAATGAAACTAATGCCGCTAACACATAGGCTAGCGATAAAGAAAAACCAACAGAAAAACTGGTCCATTTTAATGATTCAGTTTCTCGGTAGATGATTGCTATCGTTGATAGACAAGGTATGTAAAGCAAAGTAAAAATCATAAATGAAATTGCCGTCACTATATCCATTGATTTTGCGATTGATTCACGCAAACTTAAATTTGTTTCATCAACACCATCCCCTTGAGCATAAAGAACACCAAATGTTGCTACGACAATTTCTTTTGCAATAACACCCGTTAATAATGCAATTGAAGTGTTCGTATCAAAATTCATTGGCGCAAAAATGGGCTGAATAAAACGGCCAATTTGTCCAAGGTATCGTTTATGTTGAATTTCTTGATCCATATCTAACTGTAACTGTGTAATTAATAACTGATTCGTTTCAGTCTGCGAAGCCGCTTCTAAGCTGCTAATTTCTTGTTGATAATTTTTACTTAATTCTATATTTAGTGGAAATGTTTGCAAAAACCATATGGCAATTGATCCCGCAATAATAATACCGCCCACTTTTTTCAAAAATTCTGCCGCATTACTTTTCATGTGCGTTGAAATTGAAGCCCAAGTCGGTACTCGGTATGGTGGCAACTCCATAAGAAAAGGAGATGTGTTCGCACCATGTACGATGGTTTTACTTAGGAATAATGCAGCCCCTAATGCAATAAAAATACTCACCATGTAAATACCAAATAATGCAGTACCCGCATTCTCTCCAAAAAATGCGCCGGTAAACAAAATAAACACGGGAAGCCGCGCAGAACAACTTATAAATGGGTTAACTAAAATGGCAACCAATCGATCACGTTTGTTTTCTATTGTTCGCGTTGCCATGATTGCAGGCACATTACAGCCAAAGCCCGTTAACATAGGAATAAATGCTTTTCCGTGTAAACCAAATTTATGCATAATGCGATCTACTAATACCGCACCACGCACCATGTACCCCGTATCATTAAACACCGCAATAAAAAAGAATAGGATAACAATATTCGGTAAGAAGATTATTGTGCCGCCAACACCGGCGATAATTCCGTTAATTAATAAGTCTTTAAATAAGCTATCAGGCATATTATTGTTGAGCACTTCTGAGAACAAGCCCACGGAAGCATCAATCCAATCGGTGGGGTAAGCACCTAGAGTGAATGTAGACTCAAACATCACCCACATAATAAATAGAAAGATGGGAATTCCAAACCACTTATGCAATAAGAAAGCATCAATGACTCTTGTCGCATCAATACGATTTACGACTGTATCCATATCCATTTGCAACGTTTCTTGTAATAAACCATTTACAAAACCGAAACGCCCGTTGTTAAGTAATGTTTCTGCATTTTCACTATGACCTTTAAATAATTCTTCTCTTTCTTCTGCTACAGCCGCAATCAAGTCAGTATGATCACCTTCTTCCTCAATAACGGTTGAATCATTTTCCAATAATTTAATAGCCAACCAACGAGAATGCTCAGGCAACATTTCCCCGTCATGCAACTCAGCAATATGTACTTGAGTTCGTTCAATGGCGGCTTCTAGGTGAGAATCATAATTTAATTTTATTGTGCTTATCGGTAAATCATTCTCAGCGAAAGCCTTAATAGCATTTAGTAATTCATCTACTCCTTTACCATCACGCCCATTTGTCTGAATAACTGAAGTGGATAGCAATGCCTCAAATGAGTCTATCTCAAGTTGAATGCCCTTTTCACTTGCTTCATCAACCATGTTTAAAGCTGTAATACGTGGGATCGACATTTCGATGAGTTGAGAGGTGAGCAATAAGTTTCTCTCCAAGTTACTCATATCAACTACATTCAAAATTAAATCTGGCGCTTGATGGTAAAGAAAATTACGACTTTCACGCTCTTCATCTGTACGGCAGCTCAATGAATAAATGCCAGGTAAATCAATTAACTCTATTTCCCACCCTTGGTATTCAAATGTATGCTTCCGAATACCAACGGTCACACGAGGGTAATTACCCACGGAGGCGTTTAACCCAGTTAAATGGTTAAATATGGAAGTGGAACCTGTATTAGGGTTTCCTAAAATAGCAACGGTAATACGCTTGTCTTGAACCATGGGAGACTTCTTAAGATTTAGTCATTTAAATAGAAATGAGAACTATTACTATTCTCAATTGTATACGAAACCATCAACTTTTAAAATAATTAGACGAAAATATAAAATGGCGTGTTAAAAACTTGGAGAGAAGGCTTTGAATGTGAATGCTTACTATCAGAATTAGACTTAATTTAAACTAGTCCTTACTACAATCGCTGCATACACCATACAAATTCATTTCATGGTAACTCAGTTCAAATTTAGCGCTTTTACAGACTTCAAGTTGCATATTTTCAATTAAGTCATTGTGGAACTCCTGAACACCACCACATTGCACACAAATCATGTGATCATGGTGCTCACCAGAATCAAGCTCAAAAACGGCCTTGTTATCACCAAAAGTATTTTTTTTCAGCAATCCTGCTGACTCAAATTGAGTTAGAACACGATAAACTGTGGCAAGACCGATATCTTCACCTTCTTCCAATAAATTCCGGTAGACCTCTTCGGCACTCAAATGACGGCTACGACTATTGCCAAAAATTTCAAGAATTTTTAATCTAGGTATCGTTGTACGTAAGCCCGCTTTTTTTAAATCTTTTTCATCTTGCATGTTTTACTTCTTAGTTAGTTAATACTATTTACTCCACGCATTATGCATCAACATCGATTAAATCCAAAACATACATTTTTTAATGCTTTATATGATTTCCATCAATATGCTGAGTAAATACATCAAAATAACTTTCGAATCGTCAGGAGGGCACTGATTTATTGTAAAAGCATGCATTAATTATAAAATTCACGCTAACGCTAACGATAATGAGAATTAGTTGCATTTACAAAATATAAATATATAATGCCCGAATTCCAAATTTAATCACGACGGAGACACTATGTTAGCCCCTAAAACTTATTTACCAATCATGTTATCTGCAATTCTTATTGCACCTACGAGTTATGCTGAAGATTCAACAATTCAAGAATTAACAAATCGAATTAAAAATTTAGAAGCTCAAGTTGAAGCCACTGCAGTTCAAGTGGAATCAAATATTTCTTCTGCTTCTGCTAGCAACACCACTATTGGTGGTTATGGTGAAATGCATTACAACAACTTAACGGGCTCAGGCGGTGCTTCAGATAGTAAAAGCCTTGATTTCCATCGTCTAATCACTTTTATTGGGCATAAATTCAGTAAAGGTGTTCGTTTCTGGTCTGAACTTGAAGTTGAGCATTCAATTGCTGGTGATGGGAAAAACGGTGCAATTGAGTTAGAACAAGCCTATATTGAGGTTGATCTTAACCAAAACCATAAAACACGTTTTGGTGTAATGCTCATTCCTGTTGGCATTATGAATGAAACCCATGAGCCTCCCGTTTTTTATGGTGTAGAACGTAATCCTGTAGAAAAAAATATTATTCCTACCACATGGTCGGGCGGCGGCGTAAGTCTATTGGGTGAATTAGCCCCAGGCGTGAGTTATGAAGTTGCAGTTCATGAAGGTTTAAATACAACAGCAAGTAATTCATACCTGCCAAGAAAAGGACGTCAAAAAACAAGTAACGCTGAAGCTAAAAACCTCGCATACACTGGCCGTATTAAATATACCGGTGTTGCTGGCTTAGAGCTTGCTGCAACCCTTCATAACCAAAGCAATATTACACAAGGGAATGATTCTACAGCAGGTTCTGCAACATTAATTGAAACACATGCCATCTATAACTCTGGATCCTTCACTGTTAAAGCTTTATATGCACAATGGACACTCAGTGGTTCTGGCCCAAAAGCTATCGGTGCTGATGAACAATCTGGTTGGTATATTGAACCCTCGTACAAAATAAATGAAAAGTTTGGTGTATTTGCACGCTTAAATAACTATGACAATACTGCCGGCTCTTCTGCAGGCGCGAGTGTTAAAAATCAAACCGACGTCGGTTTCAACTATTGGGTTCACCCAAATGTTGTTGTTAAAGTCGACTTCCAAACTCAAGATAATGATGATGGAAAAGACCAAAATGGTCTTAACCTTGGCATGGGTTACATGTTCTAAAATATTAAAACATAGCTTCATTATGTTACTGGTAATACTCTAGTAAAGACTCCGTCGAGGCTTTGCTAGAGCGTACCCTTTAACTATATGCCCGCTTATTCATTCAACAACATTACTTGAATGATTTAAGTAACTCGATATACTAAAATAAGATTATTTCCAAAACCTAATATGAATAGTAAAAAAAATGTTTTGCGATTAAATACAATTATCGTCTTTATTTTCTTTAGTGTTATCTCCATACATGTTCAAGCAGAGCAGACCTATCAAAAACCTGCTGATTTTGTTGTAGAAAGTTTTGCTCCCTCTGACGCACCAAAATCAAGTGTGTTATGGGTGACTAAAAAATTAAAACCTTCCATATATGAAATTATGGGGCATGATCTCAATGCTCTTCGTGTTCGCTATTGGAAACAAAATGGTAAGACTGTTTGGGTCTTAAATGAAATTGGCAAGGAGCACCCCATCACCGTAGGGCTTGAAGTTAAAGATAATAAAATCCAGCGCCTTAAAGTGCTTATTTTTCGCGAAAGCCGTGGCGGAGAAGTGCGTCACCCTTTTTTCACTGAGCAATTTGAACAAATCGGCATTACATCTGAGAATAAACTAGAAAAAAATATTGATGGTATTTCTGGTGCAACACTTTCTGTCAAAGCATTAAAAAAACTTGCTCGACTGGCTATTTATTTTCATAAAAAAGTTAACGAGTGAACTATCATAGTTTTTATAGTTAGCTGTAAAAAATAGAAGGAATAAATTGAGTGGCAAATAATAATAAAGCAAAGCTTAAAATTAAACGTTCTGTCTTTCACTGGCATCGCCAAATTGGTCTTGTTGTTGCTCTTTTGGCAATTCTTCTTTCAATTACGGGTATATTACTAAATCATACTGAGGAATTTGAACTCGACTCTCAACACATAAAATCAGAATTTTTATTGAATTGGTATGGTATTAAAAAACCTAGCATTACTAGCTACGCAGTTGGAAAAGACTGGATTAGCCATGCAGGCCACAATATTTACCTCAATGATGCCTCTGTTGACAAAGAAATCATTAACATCTCTGGAGCTGTGGCTTTAGAAAACTTTATCGCTGTTGCGACAGAAAATGAAATTATCTTATTAACGCCTGACGGTGAAAAAATTGAACGGCTCGATGCGACAACGGGGGTTCCTAATCATATTGCTCACTTAGGTGTGACCACTAAGCAACAGCTTGCCTTGCAAACTAAATCTCAAATCTTAATTGCTAATAATGATGTTACTGAATGGAAGGAATCAGAAAATAAAAATATCCTTTGGGCTAAGAAATCCGCCTTACCCAAGAATCATGTGGAGGCATTAAATAAATTATTTCGAGGTGAAGGTTTAAGTAAAGAACGGGTCATGCTTGATTTACACAGTGGTCGTATTCTCGGAAAAGCAGGACCATTATTAATGGACTTATCCGCTATATTATTAATTGTGTTATCTTTTACTGGTGTATGGATGTATGCAAAACGTTCATGGGTAATGCGTAAACGTAACTTATTGCTCGAGGCTGCTCAAGTCGGTGATGCATATAGTGCAGCCGATCTAAAACGAGGAGAGGAAGGTATTGTCTTAACGGTTATCGGTGATGAAAAATTACGCCAGCGACTTGCGTCAATGGGTATTATGGCAGGTACCGTTATTGGAACCCCTTCTACATCAGTATTTAGCGACCCTCGAACGTATAAAGTACGTGGCTACCAACTCTGTATGCGTATCACCGAGGCCTCGATGATATTGCTGCAAACAGAAGAGCAAGCAATAAATAACTTAGAACAAAGTTCTGAAGAATGCCCTATTCCTGAAAAAAAAATAATAAGCGAAAACAATTAATCGTCCTATTCAAAAATCCTTCGTAAACTAATAGACGGGGTCTAATTGTTATTATTTTCTTTTAACAATTAAGAACATGCCGACTAATATCAGTGGAATGGTTAATATTTGCCCCATGGTCAACCAACCCCATGCAATATAACCAATATGTGCGTCTGGGACACGAACAAATTCAATCAAGAAACGCACTAAACCATAACCAATAAAGAAGACTGAAATTGTCATGGCAGGTTTACGTGCTTTTGCACTAAACCACCACAATATAATAAATAGAACCAGTCCTTCAAATAGCGCCTCATACAATGGGTTCGGGTGCCTTGTTAAATTGTCTGCTGCGGGGAAGATCATAGCCCATGGTAAATCAGTTGTTTTACCCCACAACTCACCATTTATAAAATTACCGATGCGACCAAAACCAAGCCCTAATGGAATGAGCGGCGCACCGAAATCTAAAATATTAATATAGCCTTTCTTATATTTTCGATTAAAAAATATCATTGCAGCTAATACGCCAAGTAAACCACCGTGGAATGACATTCCACCCTGCCATACTTGAAATAACATGATGGGGTTTTCAAGAAAATCAGGCAGCGCATAAAACAAGACATAGCCCACTCGACCACCAAGAATGACCCCCATACCGCCATAAAACAATAAGTCATCTATTTGTTCGTAGTTCCAATCTTTATAATGACGTTTGGTTTGTAATCGCGCTAATAAAAACGCACTTAAAAATGCCATAACATACATTAGTCCGTACCAATGAATGCTCCAACCAAATATTGAAATTGCAACGGGATCAAAATTAACTACCATGTAAATTCTCTCTACTATTTTTTAATATGACAAATAAATGATTTTAAATAATCAGTTTCTTTCATTGCAGGATGTATGGGGTGGTCTGGCCCTTGGTGTCCTTGCTCAAGTACTTGGCATTGTACATTTGCCAAATATGCCGCTTGACGTATTTCATTAAGTAGCTGTTCTTGCGCAAGATGGTATGAGCATGAAGCGGAAACTAATATACCTTCATTTTTCAGCAAGTTCATCGCCAGTTTATTAATGCGTCGATACGCTAAACTGCCCTCTTTTAAATCTTTACGACGTTTCACGAAAGCAGGTGGATCAAGAATAACCACATCGTATTGTTCTTTATCTTCTGCTAAAGACTTAAGCACTTCAAAAGCATCGCCTTCAAGAGTATTAAAATCCCCACTGGCATTATTCAGCTTCGCACTTTGCTGCGCTAAATCTAAAGCAAAAGATGAGGCGTCAGTGCATGTCACTTCTTTTGCACCTGCTTGTAATGCTTCTACGCCCCAACCACCGATATAACTAAAAACATCAAGCACTCGCTTATCTTTTACATAGTGCTGAGTACGTTCACGGTTTAAACGATGATCATAAAACCAACCTGTTTTTTGGCCTTGCTCTAAAGAAGTCACAAATCGTGTATTATTTTCTTCTAGTTCTACTACGTCAGGCAAAGTACCTAAAACTGTCTTACTAAATTTTTCCAAGCCTTCTAATTCACGTGAACCACTGTCATTACGTAATAAAATAGTTTTTGCTTTAACCACATGAGATAACGCTTCAATAATATCATCTTGTATATTATCCATACCTGCTGTCGTGATTTGCACCACGAGGATATCATTATAACGATCGACAACTAAGCCCGGCAAAGCATCACCTTCACCAAAGATTAAACGATAGCAAGGAACAGAAAAAAGTCTTTCTCGTAAATTTAACGCTTGCTGTATTTTAATTTTTAATTCATCAACGGTAAGCGTTTTATTCTCGTAACGGCTCACCAGTCGAGCACAGATCAAGGTGTTTGGATTAACATATGCCGTGCCTAATACTCGACCTTTATTATTTGTAACATGACACCATTGCCCAGCAGTAAAATTTTTAATGGGTGTTTGTTTGTTATCAACTTCATTACTGTAAACCCACGCATGTCCTGCACGTATTCGTCGTTCTTCGTTTTTTTTCAATCTTAATTCAGGTAGAGCTGTCATGGAATAACCTATAATTTATAAAACTAAATTTTATTATCTTGCTGATATGAGATCCGATAAGCGTCAATTATAACAAAAACCCAAAAAACCATCATTAGGATGAATAAGGTGTTAAGAAATGTATTATCAGAAAACTGTACTAGATTTTGAGATACACGAGTTATTGCTTCCATATCAATAGCTTGGCCACTTTCTTGCATCTGCAAAACAACTTTATTCGCTTTAGTGATCAATTCTGAAACCATTAAGCCAAAAATAATCAGTGTTGCAGAAATAATAACCCAGCCTTTTTTCTTATACCCAGAGGCAATATGCCCAGCACCAGGGAATATTAATGCTGACAGTAACGCGGCTTTAATTGGTTGTTTCATAACTAATGTTACCTGACCTGTATTTAATCGAACATTATCCTGTGAATGCACTATCTGACTTAAGGTATTCAATTTCTTCTTCAGTAGATTCTCTATCTAAGATTTCATTACGGTGTGGGAATCGACCAAACTTTAATACAATGTCTCGATGATGCTTTGCAAAACGTGCATTGTCTTCTAAACCTGCTTTCTTAAATAACGAAACAGATAAGTTTTGATCTTCAATATTCTCGCTGTGCATTAGCGGCATGTAAAGAAAAGCAATTCTACCTTTACTTAATTTTTCATCCAGCCCCTGTTCTACAGCATGTTTAGATACTCGAATCGCCATTGCTTCTGTACTAAAACTCTTTACTTTAGCACGAAACATATTAAGAGGAAGTTGATCAAAAACAATTGCTAGAGCTAAACATCCCTCAGCAGAAGCCTTCCATTCATTATACTCACCCGCAATCGCATTTTTCCAAACGAGTTCAAATTTTTCTTTTATTTCTTTATCTAGCTCGAGTGTCGAGCTAAACCAATGAGACTTAATTTTATCTGAATACCAATATTCCAGAATTGATTGTGCATTATCCATAATTACTTCTGTCCTAAATATCCCTACATAAAAAAACCCGCTTGAGCGGGCTTTTATTGTCTAAAACTCGCTATCAAATGATATTTTATACCTTTGCTTGAAATCTTTCATGGTAAAGGCATGATTTTGTGTACCATTAGATTCGATTTTAATGGCGCCCATTAGAGAAGCGATGCGCCCTGTTTTATCCCAATCAATATCATTTAATATTCCATAAATCAGTCCTGCACGAAAGGCATCGCCACAACCGGTAGGATCTTTTAGCTCGCTAACTTGTGCAACGGGAATATCATGACATTCGCCTTTAGCGTAAATATTTGAACCTTTACTTCCACGCGTCACAATAACGGCTTCAACCATTTCAGCCAACTGTTCTAATGTTTTTCCTGTTCGTTCTTGGAATAGTTCTGCTTCATAATCATTAAGTGCAATCCAAGTGGCTTGTTCAGCAAAACGCATTAAGTCATCACCATCAAACATCGGTAAGCCTTGGCCGGGATCAAAAATAAATGGAATACCTGCTTCTGCAAAATCTTTTGCATGCTTGATCATGCCATCACGACCATCTGGGGCAACAATACCAATTTTAATACCTTCTGCTTTCAATACACTGTTTTCATGAGACTGTCCCATTGCACCGGGATGAAAAGCGGTAATTTGGTTATCGTCTTGATCTGTTGTTATAAATGCTTGGCCGGTATAAGAATCAACTTCTTTTAAATACTTGCGGCTGATTGAAAATTTATCCATCCATTCCGCATACGGCGCAAAATCTTTTCCTACTGTTGCCATCGGTAATGGCTCTTCACCTAATAGTTTTAAGTTAAAAGCAATATTACCTGCGCAACCACCAAACTCTCGGCGCATTTCAGGCACTAAAAATGACACGTTTAAAATATGAACTTTGTCGGGAAGAATATGATTCTTAAATTGATCAGGAAACACCATAATAGTGTCGTAAGCGAATGAACCACAAATTAAAGCTGACATAAAAACTCCAAATTATTATTTTTAAATACGGTTTATATAAATTTAGGCATTAAGATAATTGCCCAGACAACAATCACGTTGATTAACGCCGTCATCACTGCTGCTGCGCCTAAGTCTTTAGCGCGACCGGACAGTTCATGATGCTCATTACTTACACGATCAACAACAGCTTCGATGCCTGAGTTTAATAATTCAACGATCAAAACTAAAAATAGACTACCTATGAGTAGTGCGAGTTCAACATTCGTTTCGGCAAAATAAATTGCTACAGGAAGTAATAACAAGCCAAGAAATAATTCTTGTCTAAAAGCGGCTTCATTTTTAAATGCAGCTTTATATCCGAGCCATGAATATCCTGCGGCATCAAATATTCGTGCAAATCCTGTTTTCCCTGGTTTAGCCATGTTCAACCCTTATTTCATTATAATTGCTGAACATACTAACGTTTTTTACAGGTTTTTTCACCCAGTAACAGGCAGGATAGCGAGAGTATTTAACCTTCGGCAGTAAAACCAAACGCTTTGTCATGCACATAAACTAATTTACAGTCATCAATGTACTTTGCATCGTGAATACGACCAGCTTTGATGTAACCTGTTTCACCGGCGTTAAGATAAATCATCTCACCATCCGCGACTAAACCATCGCTTGATTTAGTAAAAAATTGAATCGACATTTTACCTTCAACTACCACGGTCATATCATCCCCAGGGTGAGAATGTGGAGGCTCTTCTGAGCCTGCCTCCCAACGTTCAAGCATCACTTCTGCCCCATCCGGATTTGTTGGGTAGGTTGTGCGCAAAGTAAAACCTGCTGGTGTTTCGGGAACAGCAACATGGTTCTGCCAAATAGCACTTGTTGTTGAAGTTAGTTCTTTGTTATCACTCATGCTTCTGGCTTCCTATTTTGTCCAAGTTAAGTCTAATTCTTTTGCTGCTTTTACATCATCAAGTCGTCTAACCGGTAATGTGTACGGCGCACCTTTCACCATTTCCGCGTCAGTTTCTGCTTCTTTTTGAATCGCAACCATAGCGGCAATAAAACCATCTAGCTCGTCGGGCGCTTCTGTTTCTGTTGGTTCAATTAAGAAGCACTCAGGCACTAATAATGGGAAGTACGTTGTTGGCGCATGAACTCCGTAATCAAGTAAGCGTTTTGCAAAGTCCATGGCATTCACATTAAGTTCTTTTGCTTGTTTCTTTAATGTCACAATAAATTCATGCGTTGCTTTACGGTTAGGGAAAGCTAATTCGAAACCGGCTTTCTCTAGCTCGACCATCATGTAATTAGCATTCAATGTTGCATACTCAGCAACACGAATCATGCCCTCACGTCCAAGTAAACGTGCATAGACATAAGCTCGAAGTAAGACTCCGGCATTTCCCATAAAGGCCGATAAGCGACCAATACTTTGTGGAATATCTTTTTCAGTGACAACATGATATTTATCATCAGTTTTTTCCACCATTGGCACAGGCAAGAAAGGAATAAGTCGTTCACTCACACCAACGGGACCCGCACCCGGGCCACCGCCACCATGTGGTGTTGAAAATGTTTTGTGTAGATTCATGTGAATAACATCAAAACCCATGTCACCCGGTTTTACTTTACCTAAGATGGCATTCAAGTTTGCACCATCGTAATAAAGTAAACCGCCAGCAGTATGAACGATGTCGGCAATTTCTTTAATGCGGCGTTCAAACACACCTAAGGTAGATGGGTTGGTTAACATGATGCCCGCAGTGTGAGGGCCAACAGCTTCTTTAAGTGCTTCTATATCTACATCACCATCTGAGTTAGTTGGGATTTCGCGCACTTTAAAGTTACACATGGTTGCTGTTGCAGGGTTAGTTCCATGCGCAGCATCGGGCACTAGAATTTCAGTTCGTTCTGGATCACCTTTACCACCATTTGATGCATCATGATAAGCACGAATCATTGCGATACCAGCAAACTCACCTTGAGCACCGGCCATGGGTGCAAGTGATACTTCTTTCATACCGGTTACATCTTTTAACATTTCTTGTAAGTCATACATACATGACAAAAAACCTTGGCTCATATCGGCAGGTGTATCTGGATGACGGTTTAAGAAACCCGGTAACATAGACAATGTATTACAACCACGTGGATTATATTTCATTGTGCATGAACCTAACGGATAAAAGTTTGTATCAATCGAAAAGTTTTTTGTAGAAAGCTGTGTGTAGTGACGCACGCCTTGCATTTCAGAAACTTCTGGCAACAAAGGTTTATCGTTACGTAAAAATGATGCAGGAATATCTGAGACAGCTTTAGTATCAGCAGGTTGTTGTGCTGGGTTAATGCGGCCTGATCTTGATTTTTCAAAAATTAACATAGTCTGTTCCCTTATTGCATCTTAGGTTTAATTGAGCATTTAGCGGATGACGAATTTTTCGAAATCTTAGCCACTAAGTCTGCATAGGTTTGTAAGTCTGCTTCAGTTTTTGTTTCAGTTGCACATACCAACATCACATTACCCAACTCTGGGTAATCCGCACTAATATCAACACCTGCTACGACTAACTCTTCTGACATGGACTGCAGCATTTCTGCTGTTGGCACTTCAAACTGCATCACTGACTCATGGAATACAGGACGATTAAATAAACCTTGTGCATTACCTGTTGCTTCTAACTTTGTAACTAAGTCTTGGGTATTGTTATGACATGCACTGGCAACTTTAGATAAACCATCTGGACCAACTAAGGTCATGTATATAGTGGCAGCAGTAACCAACAAGCCTTGGTTAGTACAAATGTTTGATGTCGCTTTTGAACGACGAATATGTTGTTCACGTGCTTGTAGCGTTAAGGTAAAACCTTCTTTGCCATCAAGATCAACGGTACGACCGATGATACGCCCTGGCATTTGACGAACGTATTTTTCACGACATGCCATAAAACCAAAGTAAGGGCCGCCTGATGATAACGGTGCACCTAATGGTTGGCCTTCACCGCAAGTGATGTCTGCTCCCGTTTCACCCCATGTACCTGGCGCTTTTAATATAGCCAGTGACGTTGGGTTTACAACGGCAATGACTAAGGCATTATGTTCATGCGCCCAATCGGTTAAGGCATCAATGTCTTCTAGCACACCAAAGTAATTCGGTTGAGGTATAACTAGCGCGGTAAAGTCACCGGGATCTTTTGGTAAACTTTCTAGATTGATATGACCACCTTGCATGTCAAAGTCTAACTCTTCAAGAACAATGTCTTGGCCTTTAACAATGTTATGCGCTACTTGACGATACTTTGGATTGACTGTACGCGGCATCAAGATACGTTTTGATTTTGATTTACGATTTGCACGAACGGCCATTAACACGCCTTCCGCTAATGCAGATGCACCATCGTATAAAGAAGCATTAGAAATATCCATACCCGTTAAACTTGCCATCATAGTTTGATATTCATACAACAGTTGTAACGTACCTTGACTGGCTTCTGCTTGATAAGGTGTATAAGCAGAATAAAATTCACCACGTGTGGTGATTTCCCATACCGCAGCAGGTATATGATGTTCATACGCGCCAGCACCAGCAAAACAAAGTGCGCGTGAATCTAATGCTGCACGTTGATGCATAATGCGCGAAATTTCCATTTCACTCACGCCGGCTGGTACTTCAGTTAAACCTTCAGCACGTAACTCAGCGGGAATTTCATCAAATAAATTTTCAATACTCTCAACGCCAATAGCGTCGAGCATTTTTTTAACATCGTCTTCTGTATGCGGGATAAATGGCATTGCTTTTACACCTTGGTTAATAATACATTCTTAGATTCTGACAACGCTGCAATATTGAAATAATATTTAAGACACGCTGTAAATACATCCATGTAAGCTCAACAGCCGGTCTGGCCGCCACGGATGGCGGTCATGCAGAAGAATTGTATGGAACAATTCTTGCCCTGCGGCTGACGGTCTAAAATATCATTTCAACTTTGCAGCTCAGTGGTTTTAATAAGCTCAAAGCATAATTAAAACGAAATATTAATTATATTTTGTAGGTCCGTCTTCAGGCCGACATGTTCGTCCGAATAAATTCTGACCTACGTTGGATTATCTGTTGCTACTATCGGCCGGAAGGTCGACCTACATATGTTGAATTACAACATATAACAATTAATTCATCTGACGCCGCTAGCACGACTTCAATGGATTAATCAGCATTGATTCGATTAAGCTGTGCTGCCAAGGCAAATGGATTCTTTAAAAACGGAGTTGGCACCAAGCCAATGAGTATTTTAAATAATCCATTTAACGCCGTCAGCGCAGCTTAAGCGGATTAATGCGAGTCTTCTTCGACAATCTCTGCATACTCATCTGACGTCATTAGCTCATCAAACGCGCCTTCATCTTCTGGCTTCAGCTTAAAGATCCAACCATCACCAAAGGCATCATGGTTAATTATTTCTGGTGCATCGGCTAAGGCTTCATTACCCATGATCACTTCACCATCGATTGGACAGTATACATCTGATGCTGCTTTGACTGATTCTATAACAGCACAATCATCACCCGCAGAAAATGTATCTTCTGCTTCTGGTGTTTCTACGAAAACTAAATCACCCAACAAACCTTGTGCGTGATCTGTGATACCAATAGTTAGTGTGCCATCGTCTTCACGTTTAACCCACTCGTGTGATTTTGTATAACGTAGTTCTGTAGGAATATTACTCATTTTTTTATCCTCTTAAAATTTATTCTTAAATTCAAAATTAAACTAATTTCAGCGGATAACGAGAAGTTAGAGTACAAGGCACAACTCAACGAAAAAGCGGAGTGCACACGAAGTGCATGAGCATTTTGAGTTGAGTTGTAACGCCGTAATCTGACTCCTCGTTATTCGCCTACAGGCAAGATTTGCCGTTTCTTACGAACGGGTATTTTACTATACGTGCATCTATTAACTTCCCACGCATTTCAATCTGACACTTATCTGTTGTTTCTTTTGTTACTCGCGCAAACGCTATGGCTTTGCTTAATGTTGGTGAAAAACTACCGCTGGTAACTTCACCTACTTCTTTACCATCGACCATGACTTTTTGGTGATTACGAATGACGCCTTTACCTTCTAGTACGACACCCACGAGTTTGTTTTTAACTCCATCGGCTTTTTGTTTTTCAATGGCTACTCGCCCATTGAAATCACGAGCAGCGGGTTCCCATGCTACAGTCCAATTCAAACCGCATTCTAATGGTGAAATAGTTTCATCCATGTCACTGCCGTATAAATTCATACCCGCTTCTAAACGTAACGTATCACGTGCACCTAAACCACACGGTTTTACTTCTGCTTCTAATAAACGTGTACAAAGTGCTGAAGCGTCTTTCGCTGGCACCATAATTTCATAACCGTCTTCACCGGTGTAACCAGTTCGTGCAACAGCAATATCACCATAGTCACGAATAAAGAAAGGTTTCATATCACCGAGCTTTTCTTCTGCATCGTCACCCAAGGCTTTATGTGCTTTAGCGCGAGCATTCGGGCCTTGTACTGCTATCATCGCGTAGTCATCACGTTCTGTAATTTCAACACCAAAGGCTTCTGCTTGCTTATTGATCCAAGCTAAATCTTTTTCACGTGTAGATGCGTTTACAACGGTGCGATAAAACGTATCATTAATGTAATAAGTGATCAGATCGTCAATCACACCACCTTCTTCATTCAACATACATGAATAAAGTGCTTTACCCGCATCTTTTAAACGCGCGACATCATTGGCTAAAAGCTTTTGCAAAAAGGCTTTTACGTTATCGCCTTTCATATCAACAATGGTCATGTGTGAAACATCAAACAAACCCGCGTCCTTGCGAATAATATGATGCTCATCAATTTGTGAACCATAGTTAATCGGCATATCCCAACCACCAAAGTCCACCATGCGTGCATTTAATGAAACGTGTAAGTCATGTAGTGGTGTTTTTTTCATATTCTCATTCACTTTTAAAATTATTAATTAATTCCATCTCGTTGCACCTAATGAACCGCGATGCATACACTGTCATTGCGAGGGAACAACGTGACTGTGGCAATCTCATGATGGAACGCACTTTTCTGGAGATTGCCGCGTCAACTTTGAAAAATACTTTTTCAAAACTTCCTCGCAATGACAGTTATGTTTTAACTCTAACCTTTTTACTGAACTTCCTCTGCATGGTAAGAAGATCGGACCATAGGCCCAGACTTCGCCCACGTAAATCCTAATTCTTTTGCAATTTTTCCGTATTCTTCAAACTGTTCTAGCGCTACATATTCTTTAACCGGTAAGTGATAACGCGTTGGACGTAGGTATTGCCCCATTGCGATACGTTGTACGCCGACGCTGCGTAAATCTTTTAATACTTCGATAACTTGGGCTTCGCTTTCACCCATGCCCATCATAATGGCGGACTTGGCTTCAATGCCCTCTTCTGCAACGGCGAGCTCTAACATTTTTAATGAACGCTCATAGTTTGAGCCTTTGCGTACTGTTTTATAAAAGTCGGGAATCGTTTCTACGTTGTGCCCCCAAACCATTTGGGTTTCTGCATTTTCATCTTTAACTTGGTTGAGTTGCGACATAATAATGTCGACAGCTTCTTCTTGGCAGCGATTGAAATCTGGAGTCAGTAACTCTAGACCGATGTCGGCTTTATTTTTTCGTAAGGCGGCAATGGTATCGGCGAAAATTTTTGCACCTCCATCTGGCATGTCATCACGATTAACTGAGGTGAGTACAATATATTCTAGCCCCATTTCTTTGACCGCTGTTGCTATGCGCTCGGGCTCATCTTTATCAAACCAAGTGGGCTTGCCTGTCATCACATTACAAAAACCACAGGCGCGGGTGCATGTATCACCGAGTAGCATGAAGGTGGCAGTGCCATGTGACCAACACTCTCCACGGTTTGGGCAAGATGCTTGTTCACAGACGGTATTTAAACTATTTGAATGGATGACTTTGGCGGTTTCACTGAATTTATTTGAGCCGAGCTTCTGACGGATCCACAGAGGCATACTGCCTACATTGGATTCTGCAGAATGATCAAATACAGGAAGGCTTTTAATTTTGGCTAAAGGCTCTTTACTCATAACTCTTTTCTCTAAAAAAACATCATTTACAAACGGCACGTTTCATCTATTTACACACGCCTAAAAATTAAGCGAGCGCAAAGACGGTTACGTCCCTCTGTCCACAATGCCTGAGAGCTTGAGCCCCTTCGGCGGATGCTTGAATTGCACCTCTCTCCAGAGTCGATTCGGAATATACTGACTATTCCACTTCCAATGGTCCTTTTGCCTGAGCGTTTCCGGACGGTTGCGCCTTCGGCGTTCTCGTTAAATTAAGAAATTTAAGAGAACCTCTCCCATTGGGATTAAAATCGAAGTCGTATTTTACGTGGGAGAGGGGAACAAAACCAGTGAAATTTTAGAAAGATCAGTAAATCTCGTTTCTTATGGCTTTTTAGCTATCAATCGCACCATGGCAGCTTCTCCACAGTGGTATTTTCCTTCATTTAGTTCAGCGACACATTCATTAAGCTGTTGAATTTCAAGAGTTTTAAAGTCTTCTTTCATCATTTTAGCGGTGTACAGCATTTCTAAAACAGGTGGACCACCTGATGAATAATTAAGCTGATCAGGAGTAAATGTTCATGGTTATTCCTACCTATTCCGATCAGGCCTACCGTAAAAAATTTTACTGCACGTGTTTTTTAACGAGAACACGCAGTGCTTCTTTTTGAACTTTTTCTGCTAATGAGCCAAGCGTTAATCCTTGAACTAATACAGAGAAAATAACAACGGCATAGGTGACAGCCAAAATCACTTCCCTTTCTGTTCCTTGAGGTAAAGAAAGTGCCAACGCCACGGAAATACCACCACGTAAACCACCCCATGTCATTAAGCGAGTGACTCCGGGGCTAAAATCGCGGACTCGTTTCATCGCTTGAATGGGGACGCTCACGGAAACAAATCGTGATAATAAAACCACAGGAATAATAGCCAAGGCCGCAAGAAAATATTCGGTATGGTAAACCAAGACCAGAACTTCTAAGCCGATCAATAAAAATAACACAGCATTTAAAATTTCATCCATCAATTCCCAAAAGGTATCAAGATGTTCTCTGGTACTTGCAGACATAGCAAGGTGGCGCCCATGATTTCCAATGAGCAGCCCTGCCACTACCATCGCAATAGGACCTGAAATATGTAACGCCGAAGCAAGCGTATAACCGCCCATAACAAGCGCAAGTGTGAGTAACACTTCAACTTGATAGTTATTCACTGAGCGCAACATGTAAAAACATATACCACCAATAATCAAACCGTAAACCGCGCCGCCAATAACTTCATGGACGAATAATATAGAGATGGATTCGAAGCTCGCTTCACTTTGGCCTGTTGCTATACCAAGCAAAGCTAAAAAGACCACAACCGCAACACCGTCATTAAAAAGAGATTCGCCTGCGATCTTAATTTCTAAACTTTTAGGCACACCTACGGTTTTTAAAATACCGAGTACGGCAATAGGATCGGTCGGTGAAATTAAGGCGCCAAATAATAAGCAATAAATAAAACTAATATTGAGATCTAAAGCATTAAAAATAACCCAACTCATGCCACCAATAATAAAAGTTGAACTGATAATACCGACTGTGGCTAAAACTGAAATCACCCATTTTTGTTTTTTAAGTTCATTCAGGTTGATATGTAGTGCACCGGCAAACAATAAAAAGCTCAACATGCCATCAATTAAGGTTTCATGAAAATCAATGCCAGAGATTAAGGTTTGAGCTTGTGAGGTGAGGTCGAACAGGCCAATTTTTCCGCTCAATAATAATACCAATGAAAGCACTAATGAGATAAGCATAATACCGATGGCTGTCGGCAACTTGATAAAGCGGTAATTGAGATAGCTAAAAACAGCCGAAAGCGTGAGTAGAATTGCAATTGTATTGAGTAATGACATTTTATAAAGATACCTTAAAAACAGGTCTCAATACAGTTCGCTGAGCGTTTTTTATTTAATACAGGTCGAACAATGCGCTTTGACTGTGCGGCCAGTGTGTTCACGCCGCTGTGGCCTTTTAACGTTGTCTTCGGCGCTCATATTTGCATAGAGTTTTCGCTCTTCACTTATTACTGCATATTCATGTTGGTAAGGGTAAAGCACATTGTTCATACCCCCCATTGAAATAAACTTATCCGTTTCAACCAACATACTATGAACATGAAGTAGTTCATGCAGCATTGCATCTGCCGGTGATGCAATGCAAACAGGGTTATCAGCACAACCGTTATTTAAACGAAGTTGTGCTGCTGAACGAGTATTAAAATGAATCACCGCCTTATCAACTTGCATCATATTACCGCTGCCGGTTGTTACCCAATTAGATTCATCAAAAGATAATTCCCAATTTTTATCTTTTAAAGATTCAATTAAAGCAGAAGACTCCGGAAAGCCACTGTAATAATTAGCGACTTCTTTTAAATCATTTAAAATATAATTTGGATCAGATTTTTGCTTAATGTAACGCTTGCTTAAAACATCAAAAATAGACTGTGCTAAAACTGATTTAATTTTTACCACGGTATAAGCAGAATCAACACGGAGTTTAATTTTCTCTCGAATGTTACTGTTTGAAATTAATTGTAATTCAATATTTTGTGGAGCTTGCATTGCGAGATTTTCATCAAGGTTGATCTCTACATCAGCAAATGCGCTGCTTTCAAAAAACAAACTGGCACTAAAAAGTAAAATGGGTGCCCATTTTTTTCTTTGGTTATGATATTTATTAGCACTCTCAACTGAACGTTGATCTTCTTTTACAACATAACCTTTTGATTCGTAATGCTTGTTGAGCTTTTCGAATAACTGCGGCGCGCTTTGCTGTAAGCCACGCGTATAAATAATGTGTTCAACATCATCAATAACACAAGGGTGGACGGTCGTTTGCCAAAAATTGGGCGAAGATTTCATCTAGAGTATCTATCTTTAATCATGATAGTAAAACTATCGACCAAGCTATAGATAAACTTAAGGATTTTAGGGGTGTTTTTCTAAAAAGAGGCTTAAATCTCAAGATTTTCGAAATAAGCTTTATTTCTGGCTCACCAAATTCAGCTTCGTCCTTGGCGTTTTTGAAACAATAATGTCACCAAAGTAGCTTTCTGCCATTGCATTGGTGTTATCTGTATCCGTCATTATCGCAAGACTAATTACGTTTTTTGGTTCTTCACCAAAGGCTTTTTTATAATCTTCATAAATATTACGTTCTTCCACATGCCACTGCTGTAATGCAGAAGATTTATTTTTTAACACCACCAATTTAACGAGTTTCGTGTAAGGACTTGAAACAATACTTCCCAAGGCCATTTTATTGCCCCAGATATAATTAAGTGTCGCCAACGGTGGTAGCTTGCCATAAAATGATTTATATAAATTAACCCGTGATTGTTCTTCTTTAGGTAAATCTTCTAATTTGTAATCAAATATCACATAAACACGTGCGGCACAGTCATCGCCAGATTTTAAGGTCACGTCGGTTCCCGGAATGGATTTATTGACCTTCCAGCGCCATGAAAGATAAGGATATTCTTTTGGGTTAAAAGTTATTTTTTTTGTCAGACCTGATGCCGCACCCATACTTTCAGCTTTAACGACTTTCAAATTATTGTCGTCAACCAAAGTATATGTTGTGTGCTCTTCAATACTGCCGAAGGTTAAGGCATCCCAAGACTTTGGGATTTCTTTAGTTTGCTGAGAAAAATTAGCAATCACAATTTCACTCTCCGCATAGACATAAGGAGATAGCTGCAAAATAAAGCTAATGAAAATAATGGATTTGAATTGGCTAGGGATAGTCATCATTTAAATTACGACCGAAGCCTTTAGCTAAAGTTCCTGATATTTTATGAGTATGATTAGGCATTATTTAGAATCATGAGTTAGCGCAAATAAGATACCCTTCTCAACCCAAATATCGACCGCCAAGCCTTTTGAATACACCGTAACCGGCTTTTCATTTTCTTTAAGCAATGGCAGACCAGAAAATACTTTTTCATCATAAATTGTTTGATATAACGATTGAACTTGCCCTGTTTCGCTATCTTTCAAACGAAGTTGTGCCGCAGTGATACCTTGAATAGAACAATAACGCCCACCAATTAATTTCTTAACGCCACCTTTTAATAAAACAGATTCTACCGGTCTAAAATCTAGCTTCGTTAAAAATGCGGCAACGGCATCAAAACTTGAAGTTTCAATCTCAAGTGGCTTTAAGTTGATGTGATTTTTAGCCACTTCACTGCCGATACGTTGATCTAAAGATAACTCGGGAGATAAGCTAAAATAAAGAACATTACTTATTAGAGCAATAAAAAAGACCGCAGCTACCGCAATCCAACGAGTTTGAGGTTCGCGGGGCTTCTCAGTTTTCACCGCGTTATTTTGAAGATTTAATAGTGCATCAAGTTGACCGTCTGAAAGCGATTTATCCTCAAGATGATCTTGCACAAGTTTTTTAAGATTACCTTTTTTCATGATTTTACGTCCACAATATCATTGGAGTATTCTGTAAACTGTTCGATTAATTTTAAGCGCATACGATAAATTTTTGACAGTATTGTCCCCTTTGGTTTATCTAACTTTTTAGCAATTTCTGCGGTTGAAAAACCTTCTATAGCCCAACAATACATTATTTCTCGTTCATCCGGTTGCAGGCTTTTTAAAATTTTCTCTATCAACTCTTCATTAACACATAATTCTTCCAAAGTTTGCACATCAAAATCAGCGGGGATATTTGTACCATCTAGGCTCTCAAACTGCACAATTTTTTCTCGCCTACAATCATCAACAAATCGATGATAAATAATTTTTTTCATATAGGCTGTTGGCTGTTTTGCATCAACATTAGATTTTAAATATTTTTCTAAAGCGCCTTGCAGTAAGTCATGAGCGTCGTGTTCATTACACGTTAAACTATAACAATATCGGTACAACTGTTGTAGATCATCCTTATCAAACATTTAAACTATCCTGTTTTATTTCGAACTCATGCATGACTGGAAAACTCAGTTACCCAACCCTGTTCAATCAATCCCATTAATTCGTTTTGACAATCATACTCGCTAAATTGTGCCAATGTTTTTCCATTCTGAATAAGACGTAATAATTGATATTGTGAAGAACTTAACAACGACAATTGGGGTGAAAAATCTTGTCTAAATATACAAAAACATTGTTCCGCATCGTGCATTAAAAATTCTTGAGTTTCAGCAGTATCATGTTTATTTGATTTCCATATTTCTACAATAGGAAAGGTCGAACAATGTAATGACAATGAAGCACTTAATGTAAAGCTTAAATTTGGTAAATCAGTTTCTGAAACCAACGACAAGCCTTCAAAATCAAAGCGTTCATCATCAGGGCTAAAGTAGCTACTATGCCAATGCCATTCTAACTTAGCGAGTTCACTTAAATACTCAAAGCCGGTTAACTCTTTATTTAATTTTATCTGTTTTTTTAAATAATCAAAAAAATATTCACCATATACATTCAAGTCAGGATTATTAGACGGGTATTGATAACGGTAAGAAAGACAAAGTTGGTTAAAATAATTTACACCTAAAATAGATAAACATGCAGGGTACACTTGCGACATCACTTTTTGATAAGCACCGGAGACATTAGAGCGATAAATAGATATTTGTTTTTCTACAGTTAACGCTCCAACCGCGTTTAATTCAAAAATAAAATCAGTTGGATTTGTGTTCGACAGCATTAAATTATTTATAAATGAATATTGTATGTTAGCTAGCGACATAATATTTATCCCCCATAAGCCCTTGTTTTATTAATTCTGCTTTCTTCGACTCGGCCATCAGTACTTGTAGTGCGGGTATATCGTTATCCCATTCAATTAAGGTAGGTACATCGGGAATGTTTTTAATGAGTTTTTCATATAAAGTCCATACAGGTTTAGCAACCCTATTGTTATGCGCATCTAAAATATAATCACCGCGATCATCAAAACCTGCTAAATGCACTTCTTTAATTCTTTCATAAGGTAATTTGGTTAAGTATTCATCTAAATCAGTGCCCAAATTAATATGATTAACATACATGTTATTCACATCAATCAATAACAAACAATCTGCCTGTTCTGCAACGGCTGAAATAAAATCGACTTCGGCTATCGTGCTTGATGAAAAACTCATGTAACTAGAGACATTCTCAAGAAGAATTTGTTCCCCTAAAAAATCTTGCACTTGCGAAATGCGCTGCACCATGTGTTGCAAACTTTCCTCTGAATAGGGAATGGGTAACAGATCATGTGAATGTAAACCGTTAGCCGCAGTAAAGCAGCAATGTTCAGAAAGCCATGCGACCTCATGTTGGCACATAAGTTTTTTTAGTTGACCTAAATATTTCATATCTAACGGATCAACAGATGCTAAGGAAAGACCTACGCTGTGAAAAGTAGTGGGATAATTCTGAGAGATGGCTTCGAGTTGTGCCGCGATAAGCCCGCCTTCAACCATGTGATTGTCTGCTAATAATTCAAACCAAGGAATAGCAGGCAAGTCTGTTAAAATTTCATTAATATGCGGCGAACGCAAACCAAGCCCCACCCCAGCAATGGGATGAGATTTGGCTGGCTCACTATCTAATCGAGTTTGATTAAATAACATCGTCAACTAGCTTTTCGCTGGCTTAACTTTTCTAGATTTTCCGCCGACAATTTTTGCACATGTCCCCTTTGGAACATAAAGCCATTCTTGTGGATGATTGCTTTTAGTCGCCATGCCCGCACAACCATGCTTACCGTCTAATGAACCACAGTCGTTCATTCCCGCTTTAGCTATACCAGAACACTTTTCCCAAAACTTAGGTTGATCCGGCACTGCGCTTGCTGAAGTGCTCACCATTGTGGCTCCTAAAGCTAATACACCAGCAATAGTAGATTGCATGATTTTTTTTTGATTTTTCATTATTCCTCCAAAAATTAACAACAACACAAAACATTCAGTCGTTTTACGCCTGTTAATACCTAGACGAATAGAAAATGATTTTGATTGCATGAATTTAAAAATAATTTCATTCACACAAAGATAGCGTTAATTCGTATTCTTTCGAAGAATATATTTTGGCTTTATTTTTTTAAGGGATGTTCTGAGGGGAGCTGTTTATCCATCCAACAAGCTAATTTATGCTTCATGTTGGGTTGGTTTTCTTGGTCTTTCGCGAGGGGTTGTAATATTTTATCGTGGACTAATAATCGATAGACGTATTCTAGCTTTTCTTTAGATGAATCCGTTGCATCAAATTTAACCACGCCTTTTTTCTCAGCAATGGACATCACCATATCTTGCGCGAGTTTTACGAGTTCCTTCTCATGCTTTAATTTTTTCATTTTATTTTATACCCGTAACGTTTACTTAATACCCATAGCCTGCTTCATTATTAAATTTTTCAGCGGCGTTATTTTATTTGTTATATCTACGCCCAAGCCACGTAAATCTTTTACTGCATTTAATTCACTACCAAACAACCTTTTTAAACCATCCATTGCAACTAACATTGAACGATTCTCTGCTCGACGCCAGCGTTCATAACGACGCAATACTTTTAAGTTGCCAATGTCTTTTTTATTATTAAGAGCATCAACGATCACCTCGATCAAACTCGCGACATCAGCCAAGCCTAGATTCACACCTTGCCCTGCAAGTGGATGAATCGTATGCGCGGCATCACCCACCAACGCTAAGCGTGGTTTAACGTAGTTCAGTGTTTCAAATAAACGTAAGGGGAAAACAGCTCTATCAGCCACTGAGATTACTTTACCTAACTTACTTTCAAAAGCATTTTCGAGTTCTATGGCAAATGCTTCTTTTGAAATTTCTGTTAATCGTTTTGCTTGCTCTGGCGAGGTTGACCAAACAATAGAGCTATAGCCATCAGTTAAAGGTAAAAAAGCTAACGGCCCCGAGGTAAGAAAATGCTGCCATGCTGTATCTTGATGGTACTTTTCTGTTTTAACAGTCGTTACAAGTGCTGACTGATCAAAATCCCAACCTTTAACAGCGATCCCTGCTTTTTGTCTAACCCATGAACGCGTACCATCAGCGGCGATTATTAACTTAGCAGTTAATTCATTTTCGTTATCTAAGGTAACTGTATTATTTTCTGTATTAAATATCAGTTCTGTAAGAACTGCGGGACAAAGCAGTTCAATATTTTGTAATTCTTTAATACGTTGATGCAAGGCTTTAACGATAACACGGTTTTCTATAATGTGACCGAGATCGGTTTCGCCCATGTCTGCACTGTCAAAGTGCAATTCTCCTTTGCTAAAACTGGAACTAGAATTAGCACTGTCCCAAACAAACATGTCTTGATAAGGACTAAGTCGTTGCTCGATGATATGTTGCCAAGCACCAACATTATTTAATAAGTTTTGTGATGCGCGGGTGATGGCACTCACTCGCATATCATAACTATTATTGTCCCAATCAAATTTAGGCTCATTGGCATCTATCACTGCAATTTTTAACTGCTCTGCTTCTTCGGCAAGGCCACAGGCAAGCGTAGCGCCAACCATACCAGCGCCAACAATAATAATATCGTAATTTTTTGTCATTATAATTTTAAGCCTCGGGCTAAGCGAGGTAACTTACCGACAAACCCCATGGCATGTCGTGCGAAAACTTTTTTAAGTGGCGGCACTAAATCAACCACCAGCAAACCTAAGTTTCGTAGTCCTGCCAGCGGCAGAAAGTTATTTGAAAAGAGCCTCACTAATCCATCTGTGGCCATCGCTGTTTGAATATGATCACGACGACGCCATGCGGCATATTCATTTAAGACGGTAAGCTCACCAATATCTTTATTTTCTTTTAACGCATCAACCACCACTTGTGAAAGTGCGGCCACATCACGTAAGCCCAAGTTAAAACCTTGTCCTGCTACAGGGTGTAATGTGTGCGCTGCATTACCGATAATGGCCAGCCGTGATTGCACATGTTCTTGTGCGCGCATTAAGGTTAATGGGTAAGTATGACGTGGACTTACGCTAATAAATTGCCCGGCACGTTCACCAAAACGTGCTTTAAGTTTTAATAAAAACGTTTCATCATCCCAAGCCATCATTTCTTTTTGTTCAGAGGCTTCCACCGTCCAAACTAAGGAATAACGGTTTGCTGCATCTTCTGTTGCTGCCATAGGTAACATGGCCAGCGGCCCACTGTCAGTAAAGCGTTCGTATGCTTGGTTATTATGCGGTCTATCCATCGCCACATTTGCAATGATGGCGCATTGTTCGTAATTGCGCTGCTTAATTCTCACACCACTCAATCGACGCACAATAGAATTATCGCCATCTGCCGCAACAATTAATTTGCTAGTGAGTGTTTTATTTTCAACCAATAGATCGTCATCGGTTAACTCTATAGATGCGGTGGTGTAGGTTTCATCGACTTCAAAGTTTTTTAATTTTGCGGGGGCAATTAAACTGACGTTAGATTTTGTTTTTAGATATTCAAATAAGGCTTTACCGATGACGCGTGTTTCTACCACGTAACCTAATGCGTCAACACCTTCATCGCTTGCTTTTAAACGTGTTACGCCTGCATGGCCACGGTCAGACACATGGATATTTTTAATCTTTGCAATGCCTAACTGATTAATCGAATGCCAAATACCGATGCCATCGAAAATTTGTTTTGAGGTAAAAGACAAAGCGACACTGCGCGCATCAAAGGCAGGCTGGTATTCTGTATTATCGGTTTTAAAAGGATACGATTCAATAATAGCGATACGTAAGTCACTGTCCGCTAAAGCACAGGCAAGGCTCGCGCCGACGAGGCCGCCGCCGATAATGATTAAATCGAAATCTGTATGCTTTATATTGCTCATTCGTCTTTTCTTTTCAACTTTTACCTAAAAAAACCTGTCATTGCACTTAAGAACCGCTAAGCGTATTCTGTCATTGCGAAGGAACAAAGTGACTGTAGCAATCTAATAATGAGTACCTTGTAGCTGGAGATTGCCGCGCCATAAAAAACATGGCTCGCAATGACAGGTGTTCTAAGCCATCAACGCTTCAATTTCATCTGGATCTTTAAGCACATCTTTACTCAAAATATCATAACCGTCTTTTGTCACCAAGACATCATCTTCAATTCGAATACCTATGTTATGCCATTTTTTCGCAACGGTTTCATGATCAGCAGAAATATATAACCCTGGCTCAACGGTCAACACCATACCTTGTTCTAGTACACGCCATTCGCCATCAACTTTATAGTCACCCACATCGTGCACATCCATGCCTAACCAATGCCCCGTCCGATGCATATAAAAATCTTTGTAGCTTGCGTCTTCAATATTTTTTTCTAGCGAGCCCTTTAATATCCCCACATCGATCAAGCCCTGTGTAATGACTTTAATCGCAGCTTCATGTGGATCATTCCAATGATTACCCGGTTTAACTTGTTCTATCGCTGCAGCTTGAGCAGCTAAAACAATGTCATACAAAGTGCGTTGTTCTTTTGAGTATTTTCCATTAACGGGGAAGGTACGCGAAATATCTGCGGCGTAACATTCCATTTCAGCGCCAGCGTCTATCAATACTAGGTCACCGTTTTTTAGCACTTCACTGTTTTCTACGTAATGTAATATACAGCCATTTTTACCGCCGCCGACAATAGAAGAGTAGGCAGGGAAACGTGCGCCTTCGTGCATAAAGGTATGTAATAACTCGGCTTCTAACTGGTATTCATAAACACCTGGCTTACAAAACTGCATGGCTCTAACATGTGCTTTCGCTGATATTTCAGCCGCTTGTCGCATGACTTTTACTTCGGCGGCACTCTTATATAAACGCATGTCATGCAATTGATGATCTAAAGAAACAAATTCACTCGGGGTATGAATACCCATGCGAGATTTCTCACGCAAGCGGTTAACCCATTTAATCACGCGTTGATCAAAATCTGGATGCACGCCCATGGTGTAATACACTTTTTCTTTATTTTCGAGTAAGCCCGGTAAAATATCGTCGATATCATCGATAGGAAAAGAATCATCAGCAGCATATTTTTTAATTGCGCCATCTTGTCCTGCACGTAAACCATTCCACGTTTCCATTTTTTTATCGTTCTCACGACAAAATAAAATGTATTCGCCGTGTTCTCGTCCCGGCGCTAAAATAGCCACAGCTTCTGGCTCATCAAAGCCTGTGACATAGTGAAAATCACTGTCTTGTCGATATTGAAACTCTGCATCTCGGTTGCGTATGCGTACCAAAGAAGCCGGCAAAATAGCCACGGCATCTTCTCCCATAATTTGCATAAGATGTTTACGACGACGCTTATATTCAGTGTTATTCATAGTTTTCCGTTGTTCTAAAAAAGCCCCGTCATTGCTAGCCATGTTTTTTATGGCGCGGCAATCTCATGATGAGAGTATTGAAGCTAGAGATTGCTGCGGTCACTTTGTTCTCTCGCAATGACAGCAGAAATCAATGATAGTCGGCTTCATCTTCAGGCTCTTCTACCTGAAACTGCTCCATTTCACCAACGAAGATCTGCACCGCAACACGAATAAACTCGACCAACTCCATAAAGTCTTTTTCATCTTGGGTATCATCATCCAGTTCATACGATTCTGCACGTGAAATTTCAACAATGTCTTTCACTATTTCTGGTAACTCGCCCGGCAAACCTTCGGGGTCGGTTAAACCGCCTTTGCTTAATCCATACAAGAAACCTTGGCTCCAATTACTTAATGCTTCGACGCGAGAAAACAATCCTGCATTATCATCGGGCAAAAAGAGTTGAAACTCAAAGTCTTCCCCTGCAAGCTGCTTCTCTGTCGCGGTGAATAACAGCGTTAACAGCGAACGGCTTTCGCTATTTAAGGCATCGACAGTGTACGCATCTTCTTCTGGCACTTGGGTTATCGTGTTGTTTAACCAAAAAGTCGCATCTAAACCGTTGACGGTACAAAACAAACCGCATAATGCACCGTGTATTTCGGCAGCGTCTTGCTCTAAACCTAGGCGTTTGACTGCATCGGTAATTTCATCGTATTGGATATCTATTTCGCTCATATTGCCTCAAAAAGTCATAAAATCTACTGTAGGGGAATTTTACATCATTTTTGACATGGTTTACCCGTTGACCCCGTCCAAACTGCTCGATATTCTTACACTATTAAACAATAATAAGACTTTACGCATTTCCGAAGATTCACGAGGACTAAATGGAAGAGTTTGACCTAAAAAAGCTTGAAGGCCGTGTTGATGATCTCATCAAAACAATTGACCGACTACAAAGTGAAAATAAAACACTGCGTACAAGTCATTCGCACTTAAAAACAGAACGTACCCAACTCATTGAAAAAACGGAGTTAGCTCGTACTCGTGTTGAAGCAATGATAGTCAGATTAAAGGCGATAGAAAATGACGGATAGCTCTGGAAAAGGCGTTAGCATTCGTATTCTTGATAAAGAGTACACCATCGCTTGCAGTAATGATGAACGTCATGATCTTCTGCGTTCAGCTGACTTTCTCGACAAAAAAATGCGTGAAATTCGTGACTCAGGAAAAATTGTCGGCTCTGATCGTATTGCTGTGATGGCGGCACTCAATATTTCACATGAACTACTCAGCCAAGGCGGCGGCGTGTCTGAAGAAGATCCTATGTTCAGCGTGCGTATTCGCAGTATTCAAGAAAAAATTGATGATGCGCTAACTCGCAGTAATCAGTTGGATGCACAGCTGTCAATATAGAACCATGCAAAATATCTAAAGAACATTTCTATTAAATCTATTAAAATAGTAAAACGAAATACGCACCGCGTTACAGCAATTTAATCTGTAAAAGTTAATGGGCATCCCCTGCGGTATTCGTCAGTGATTAGAGACCCTTGAGCCGTAATTTATAACTCCGGGCGCTGAGTAGCGGCACTGTGTGCATGTCCGTCTTCGAGCGGAAAGCCTAACGTGTTCACGACGTTCCCACTTGAACCTTTGGTTCAAGGCACATATCACAACGGTACGGTGGGATTGCCCTCCCCTAATTTATGCTTTTTGTTCTTTTAGCCTTCTTTATGTTTCAATAAAGACATGAACACGAAAAACCTCCGTCAACAGATACGCCAACAACGTCGCGCTTTAAGTGAAGCAGAGCGTGAACAAGCATCTTTTTTGCTATGTGAACGTATTGCGGCCATGCCCAGCTTTAAAAAAAGCCAACATATTGCCTTTTACTTAGCGAATGACGGAGAAATTAATCTAAACCTGTTAATCGAACACGCATGGCAGCAAGGCAAGCACTGCTACTTACCCGTGCTATCCAAACCAAACACGCCAAAACTACAACGCCTTTGGTTTGTTCCTTACACTGCGAATACCCAACTCAGAAATAATCGCTTCGCTATTCCAGAACCGATTCATTCTCCACGTTCACATTTTACAAAACCGATGTCTTTAGATCTTGTACTCATGCCGCTTGTCGCTTTTGATCCACAAGGTCATCGCATAGGTATGGGCGGTGGATTCTATGACAAAAGTTTTGCCTTCTTAAACAACCGCCAATATTTATTTAAACCCAACTTATTAGGCGTTGCTTATGAATTACAAAAACTAAAAGAAATTAAAACCAATGACTGGGATATCCCAATGCAAGGCGTAGCGACAGAGAAAGCGTTTTACCGCCCTTAATAGTTAGACTCATGTGTTTTACTCACAGCATGAGAGAAACGCAGAAATAGTAAATAAACAGCGTTACAGAAGATAAATAAGATTAAAAGTATAAATCACAGCCACTTTTTATTAAATTATTATAAAAAAGATGCGTATTGCTATTCAATTTATACAAATAGTTAAAAAAAGAATAAGTCCGCAATAAATTCACGATAAGTCATAGTTACAGCGTCTAACAAACTAAAAACTTTAATTTTTACTTATCACAATTCACTACACCTTTTATAAACACGAAAACATAAAATTTAAGAGACATTTTTATCTTAAAGACTGTTTCAGTGCTGTTCCATTAACCCCACACCGTCATACCGGGCTTGACCCGGTATCCAGTAACTCGTTGTAGCACTGGATTCCGGCCTGCGCCGGAATGACGAGGAGATGTTATTTATATTCATGTCCTTATTCCATTGTGAACTCTATTTACCAAGTACTTTGCAAAATACGTAACAACAAGAGCAAGTTAACCGTACAGTCGTGTTTTAACTTATAACAATTCACTACATCTTTTATAAACACGTAAATATAAAATTTAAGAGACATTTTTATCTTAAAGACCGTTTATATATCTTATTTAACTCCGTCCACACTGATATTAAACAAAGATCATGCTTTTATTAGACGATTTACTTTATATCCAACAAATAAAAGATAAAACGACTTTAATTTACAAAATGAAACCTCATTTACAACTAAATTTATAAAAACATTTTCTATTTTTATAAAAATAACGCGTTAAGCGAATAATTAATCTATAAAATGATGATCATTTAACGTTTTTATATAAAAAATAGGACGTTTAAGTCTTAATTGATTAAATTTTTATTCTTTTTATAAAAATAACGCATTAATCGAACAATTAATCTATAAAACGATGATCCTTTAACGTTTTCATATAAAAAGTAGGATGTTTTAGTGTTAATTGATTAAATTTTTAT
>JASFYW010000129.1:0-8176 GCA_045046865.1 Woeseiaceae bacterium
TAAATGAGAATGCACCAAAATTAATTGATTATTTAGATGATGAATCAAAACAAGAATTTGAAACGCTTTGTAAAATATTAGACGAAGTGGGCGTTACTTATAAAATTAATTCACGTTTAGTACGTGGTTTAGATTATTACTCTAAAACAGTTTTTGAATGGGTGACGGATAAACTGGGAGCGCAAGGTACTATTTGTGCTGGTGGTCGCTTTGATGGACTCGTCGAACAACTTGGTGGTAAAGCAACACCAGCCATTGGTTTTGCCTTAGGATTAGAACGCCTAATTGAATTATTAGAAATCCCTGAAGATATACAAAAAGAAAATAATTTAGATGTCTATTTAATGTTGGTAGGCGATAAAGCCGCATCAATAGGTATTTCGCTTGCGGAAAAATGGCGCAACCAAGTTAAAGGTTTAAAACTACAAGTACATTGTGGTGGTGGCAGTATGAAAAGCCAAATGAAAAAGGCAGATAAAAGTGGCGCAAATATGGCTTTTATTTTAGCTGATGATGAAATAGAAAATGCACATGTAACGGTTAAGCATTTAAGAGAAAAGAAAGATCAAGAAGTAATAGCGCTGAGCGCGATGAGTGATTATTTAATTAATATTATATAACGAAGAAAAATAAATTATTTGGAGTTTGATGTGGACGTTTATAGTACAGAAGAAGAACAAGTTCAGGCAATTAAAAAATGGTGGAAAGATAATGCTGTTTCAATTATTTCTGGTATTGTCATTGGTGCTGCCGTACTGGGTGGATATAAGTTTTGGAACGAACATAAGCTGAACCAAGCTCAAGAGGCTTCAATGCTTTATAGTGAAGTGCTCATTTTAACTTCGGATAAATCAGTTAAAATTGAAATATTAAAAAATGATTATGCAAGCACACCGTATGCTGCCTTATCCGCATTACTGGAAGCAAAAAATCTTGTTGTTGTTAATAAGTTAGATGAAGCTGTCGCTCAATTAAAATGGGTAGTTGATAATAACCATAGTGAAGGTATTCAACATATTGCCCAACAACGTTTAGCTCGCGTTTATTTGTCACAAAATAAAATTACAGAAGCGGAATCATTAATCAAGGGTATAAAAGCTGATGGTTTTAATCCTATTTATAGTGAAATACGTGGTGATATCAATTTAGCAAAAAAACTAACCGTTCAAGCTAAAGAAAATTACCGCATTGCTTTGGCAGCGTTAAGTCGTTCCGACAAACGTTTTACTATTATAAAAATGAAGTTAGATGATTTAACCCAAATTAGTAAGGCTAAATAAAAGTGAAATTTATTTTTGTAACGCTAGTTCTTGTTATGCTTAATGCCTGCGGTAGCTCGCCGTCTTCAGTTTTACCACCCTTAGCATTAACGCCATTAAATAATAGTGTAGAAGTTTCTCGTGTCTGGAAATTTACAGCAGGCGAGGGCGTGAGCGATCATTATTTAAAACTAACCCCTGCCATGCATAACAATGTTGGTTATGCAATTGATTCTAAAGGCTTCCTGCAGTCGTTTAATGTCACCACAGGGCGTATTTCATGGGAACAAAACTTAAACTTTAATGTTGCTTCAGGCTTAATACTATCAAACAATCATCTTTACATTGGTACAAGTAAAGGCGAGTTGATTTCTCTAAAATTAGAAAAAGAAAGCGTCAAAGAAGTTTGGCGCGCTCAATTAACCAGTGAGATTTTAGCGAAAGTTGCTATTTCACAAAACATACTGGTTGCTAAAACAATAGATGGCCGTGTTTATGGTTTAGATTCCAATACAGGTATTCAAGTTTGGGTACATGATAGAACGGTTCCTCGATTAACTTTACGCGGTAGCAGCTCACCATTAATTTCTAATGATATGGTTCTTATTGCTTCAGATAACGGTAAATTATCTGCATTATCATTAAAGCAAGGCAAGTTACTTTGGGAAACGACAGTTTCTATAGTTAAAGGCCGTAATCAACTAGAACGTATTATTGATATCGATCTCACACCTGTTGTGGTTGAAGATGTTGTATATATCGCAGGTTACCAAGGGCGAATTGCTGCAGTTAAACTTGTTTCTGGTGAATTAATCTGGGCGCGTGATTTTTCTACCTACTCAGGCCTTTATGTTGATGCTTTCCGTGTTTATGTTTCAGATGCAATGGGACAGGTATGGGCATTGAATCGTTATAACGGTTCAACATTATGGCGACAAGACAAATTATTACGAAGAAAATTAACAGCACCTAATATTTATCATGGCCACGTTGTTGTCGGTGATTATGATGGTTACTTGCACTGGTTAACGCTAGATGATGGAAAGCTCGTAGCTCGTAAACAAATTAATAAGAGTGAGGTTATTGTTGATGATGAACCATCTGATCCAGGGCTTGATCTACTCTTTAGTAAGTGGAGTAATATTTTAGTAAAACCATTAGTGGCTAATGATTTATTAATTTCACTTGACCGCTCAGGTCACCTTGAAGCTTTTAAAACAAAGAAGTAATAAATTAATATGAAACCTGTCATTGCTTTAGTCGGACGCCCTAATGTTGGTAAATCAACATTGTTTAACCGTTTAACTCGTAGTCGAGATGCATTGGTTGCTGATCAACCGGGCATGACGCGTGACCGTAAATACGGTGATGGCAAGCTAGGTGAGAGCTCATATATCGTCATCGATACCGGTGGTTTAAGCGGTGAAACTGAAGGTTTAGACGGTCTAATGGCCGCGCAATCTTGGCAAGCTGTTGAAGAAGCAAATATTATTTTATTTTTGACTGATGCACATGACGGTTTAACCGTCATGGATCACGAGATTGCTAAGCGTCTGCGAAACACTGGCAAAGAAATCATATTGGTTGTAAATAAAATTGATGGTCACCATGAAGAAGTGGTGGTGGCTGAATTTTATGCCTTAGGATTAGGAACGCCCATTCCAATTGCCGCTTCTCAAGGTCGAGGCGTGACTCAATTAATTGAGTCTGCTCTTTCTGAGATACCACAAACTGAACTCGATGAAGATTTAGCCTCGGGTATTCGTATGGCTATTATTGGTCGTCCTAATGTCGGTAAATCTACCTTGGTTAATCGCATGTTAGGTGAAGAGCGCGTTGTCGCTTATGACATGCCAGGCACGACACGCGATAGTGTCTACCTTCCTTTTGAACGTGATGGACAACAATATACAATTATTGATACTGCCGGTGTACGTAAGCGTGGCAAGGTTCATGAAGTTGCTGAAAAATACAGTGTTATAAAAGCATTGCAAGCGATACAAGATGCAAACGTTGTTGTGATGGTACTTGATGCGCAAGATACTATTAGTGAACAAGATGTGACTTTGCTGGGTTATATTATGGATGCAGGTCGTGCACTTGTGATTGCCATTAACAAGTGGGATGGCTTAGACGAAGAGCAAAGAGAAAAAATAAAAACAGAACTTGATTATAAATTACCATTCTTAAGCTTTGCTAAGAAAAAATACATATCTGCATTACATGGTACAGGCGTGGGTGACTTATTTGGTTACGTGCAAACGGCTTATAATTCAGCGATGGCGGAGTTTCCTACTCCTAAATTAACGAAGCTACTTGAATACTTGGTCATGCAACATCAACCACCGATCGTTCATGGCCATAGAATAAAATTACGTTACGCGCATCAAGGTGGAAAAAACCCGCCTATCATTGTTATTCATGGTAATAAAACTAACGATGTGCCGGACAGCTACAGGCGTTATTTATTTAATGCCTTCCTTAAACGTTTAAATTTACATGGCACTCCGATCCGTATTGAATTTAAGACAGGGGAAAATCCATTTAAAGATAGGAAGAATAAAAACAATCTCACCAGACGTCAGCAAGCTAAAAGAAGACGTTTGATGAAGCATGTTAAATGAGCTTAAATAAGCTTATTTTCTATTAACAGCGACTAGGTAATATCGCTGTTGTCTTATCTGATAAGTAATACGCAAACAACCCGAGCCATTCTTTAATAGCCGTCTTAAAAGTCACTAAGTTTCTCGCCAAGTCAAAATCTACTCTAAATAAATCACCTTTCTTTGTTTGATGATCAACAGGATAAGGAATCACAGGCCAGCCCGCTTTACAAAATATTCCCACAGAACGGGGCATATGCCATGCCGTCGTAATTAAAATCCATTGCTCTTGTTTAGTGGGTTTAATAATTTTTTTAGTGAAAATGGCATTTTCAAAAGTATTACGTGATTCACGTTCAAAAATAATCTTATCTGTATTTAAGCCAAGCTGTTGAAATAAATCTTTAGCAACATCAGCGCCTTTGTATTGTTGTTGCGTCAAACTTCCGGTTCCACCAGTGAATACTAATTTAGTATCAGGATATTTTTTAGCTAAGCTAAGAAAATTAAAATCTCTTTCTGCTGCGCCACCGAGTTCAACTTGCTGCCATAAATGAGAGAGTTCGGGAGCTTCTGCTCCGCCTAAAAGCACAATACCATCTACTTTTTGGGGAAGAGTGGGGTTGGTTTGAAATCGTGATTCAAGTGGGTAGAGTAACCATTCACCGATGGGCAGTAGAGAAATCATCAATAAAGAAAAAGTAACAAATGAAAGCAATATCATAGCTTTAGTTTTACTTCCGAAATAAAGTAAAACGAGACTAATAACTAAGAGAATTAAAATTAAACTATCAGGTGAAAGGAGCAACCAGACGAGTTTTGAGATATAAAAAAAAAGAGTATCCAAAGTAGAGTTTGCCTATGCTGTATTTTAATGTTTGATTTTAGTTAAGCTATTTTTCCAATCAGAATTAGCTTTAGCATGTTTTATTTTTGTTCGTGAACTGAGTTCATTTTCATACCAACCATCACTAAATTCTAGTGGTTCAACACTGTAGCCCCACCAAGCACCATCAGCATCTTGCGCAAGCCAGTTTACCCAGTCGGGTAGTTCAATATTATTTATTGTCACTGAGGTTAATAAATAACTTGGGATCAACCTTGGTATTATTGAGATTTACAACCCAATGAAGATGCGGGCCGCTAACTCGACCTGTCATACCGACATCTCCAATACGCTGGCCGCGTAACAATTTTTGTCCTGCTTTCACTTTAGTCTTACTTAAATGGCAATACATTGTAACTAAGCCTTGGCCGTGATCAATAAATACCGTATTGCCAGTGAAGAAATAAGAGCCAGTTCGTATCACGGTGCCTTTAGCGGGGGATAATATAGGCGTGCCTACGGGGGCGGCTATATCTAATCCCGTGTGTCGACGAATGCGCGCTTGTTTATTATAAATACGTTTTAGTCCAAAGATACTACTGAAACGGCCTTCTACAGGAATAGAAAAATTCATTTCAACATTATCATTGCTCGTCCATTTTTTCAGCGCTGCTAACATAAGCGGTTTTTCTTTATAATGTCTTTTAATATCAGCTTTAGTCGGAGAAACCATTCTCTTATTCGTAATTGTGATATGGCGAGTTTCATAGTCCTTATTACTCACAGAAAATTCGACTGATTTTCTCGTACCTTTATTAATAATAGTCAGCTTATGAATACCACTTTTAATTTTTAAAGGTAAGCCAACGAATGCCTGCCATTGATTTTCTTTTTTCTTAACGAGCACACGTTTCTTATTAAAATAAACTTTAGAGTCAGAGGTAAAGATTTTATCTAAATTTACTATAGCAACTCCACCAGGGACAGGAGATTGTTTAGGGTAAGTTTCTGCCTGAACATTATTTAAAATGGATAAAGAAAGTAGTAGCAAGAGCAAAGTTATATTTTTAATCATTTTTTATATCTGTAATGGTTGAGGTTATTTGGCCGTTATTAAGCTGTATTGTAATGACTTGGTTTTTCTTTACATCCTTCGTTTCACGAATAATGTGATCTTCTTGATCTTTTATAATTGCGTAACCACGTTTTAAGGTGTTTAAAGGGCTAAGAGCATCAAGTGTGTAAGCTAAGTGCTGAAGTTTTTGTTTTTTCGCATCAAGCAGTTTATTGGTAGAAAATTTAAAGCGTGAATGAATATTATTAAACTCAATTTTTGATTTTTGAATTTTGTTTTGAGGTGAGTATTGTAGTAACTTATGCGATAAATTATCAGAGTTTAATTTAGCCGAACGCAGCTTATTTTGTATAAATTGAATATTACGTAAACTCAGGGCATTAAGTCTATTCTGAAAAAGTTGTAATTTTTCCTTAGGATGTCTTAAACGTTTTTGTAGCCAATCTATTTGTTGTTGCTTTTGTTGCAGATTATATTGCGCTAAATAGTCTAATCTAGACTTTATGGATGATAGTTTCTTAATATATTGGTAACGATCTGGGCTGATCATTTCTGCCGCAGCTGTAGGGGTTGCTGCACGGTGATCGGCTACAAAATCGGCGATAGTGAAATCAACTTCATGGCCAACACCGCTGATGATAGGAATTTTAGATTTAAAAATAGCACGAGCGACCACTTCTTCATTAAATTCCCATAAATCTTCTAAAGCGCCACCACCTCGGGCAATAATTAAAACGTCTGTTTCATTTCGATAGTTGGCTTTTTCAATTGCCATTGCGATTTTATTGCAGGCGCCTTTACCTTGAACAGGCGTAGGATAAATAATCGTCGATTCCATTGGATATCGACGCTTTAATGTGGATAAAATATCGTGAATGGCAGCACCGGAAGATGAAGTGATAATTCCAACGCGAGTCGCATGAGTAGGTAATTCTTGTTTATTTGAAGCATCAAACAAGCCTTCGTTAGATAGCTTATTTTTTAATAAATCAAACTCTCTATGTAGTGCACCATCTCCAGCTTCTTCCATGTGTTCGATGAGCAGTTGATAATCACCTCGTGGCTCATAAAGTCCTATACGAGCACGCACCAAAACTTGCTTACCATTTTCAGGCAGCACTTTCACGAGTTGGTTTTTATTTTTAAACATGGCGCATTTTACTTGCGCGGCTTTATCTTTAAGAGAAAAGTACCAGTGACCTGAAGCAGGGCGAGCAAAGTTAGAAAGTTCGGCCTCTATCCATAACAGAGGGAATCCTGTTTCTAATATTGTACGAACTTCACGGTTTAAACGAGAAACACTATAAATATCACGATTGTTATTTTGGTTTAAAGGCATATCTTCATGATAAAGCAAAATGAAATATTAATAGAGACTTAGGCTATAAATTTTATGCATAAAAAAGCCGAGACAAACTCGGCTTCTTTATCAAAATAAAGCTAAATTTAATAACTATTAATTTATTAGTGTAGCCTTTTTTTGTTGGTGGAATTGCTTAACAGCATTAATTGCTTGACGCTCAGCTTTACCTGCTAATTTAACTGCTTTAGCGAATTTACCTTTAGCTTTTGCTTTACGTGCTTTCTTAATGACTTTGCCCGTATCTCTCCATTCAACATAAATCTTCTTAGCTTTACCGTTAGCAGTCATAGCATGTTTAATTGCCATGTTTGCCTCAGAAAGAGTCTTAGTAGGAGCTGACTGACAAGCCGCCAAAGATAACGCAAGAGTACATGCTGCTGCGATCTTAATAATTGTTTTCATGTTGATCCTCCAAAATTTTTATTATAAATACTGCATCTTTGTCTGCATATAAGCAGATCATTATGAAGTTAGGTAGTCATTTTATTATGAGTTTATACTCGTGACTTGCAGCCATTATGCGTATTGTAATTTCTCTTGGCAAGCGTTCGCTTAGATATATTTATAAATTAAAAGAATTCTTCGTGCGTTATGCAACTGGTATTAGAGGCCTCTAATTTGCAGTTAAAAGTTGATTATTGTAGAGATAAATCTATTCTTACAAGGGCAGATGAACTATTGTCCAAATTCGAAAAAATCTTTATAATTCGGTGTTTTACACCACTTTCGGAAGCCTTTTATTATGTTAAGAATTGCTCAAGAAGCCCTCACTTTTGATGATGTTTTACTTTTACCTGCCCACTCGACTGTTTTACCAAAAGAGGTACAGCTGAAAACACGCTTAACACGAGAGATTGAGTTAAATATTCCTCTTATTTCAGCTGCGATGGATACGGTAACCGAAGCGCGTTTAGCGATTACAATGGCGCAAGAAGGCGGTATCGGAATTATTCATAAAAATATGGATTATAAAAGCCAGGCAGACCACGTTAGACAAGTGAAAAAATATGAAAGCGGGGTGATTAAGGATCCCCTCATTGTGACACCAGA
>JASFYW010000130.1:0-3949 GCA_045046865.1 Woeseiaceae bacterium
TTCCATCACTCATAAACCCGTGAACTTTGTTGAAAACTACGTCACCGACAAAAACAACCGATTGTTTTTTCCCTAGCGTAAAGAACAAGTCACTATTAGATTCCGCAGCGCCTAGATCTCTGAAGCGATAACTTAGCCCATCTAAATTAACTACTTCAGCATCATTTACTAATTGGTTTGGTAACACTTTATTATCGGGCCAATCTTGATCAAAATATGATTTCCACTTTACTTCTTTTGAATCAAAGGTGTCTTCGATACAGTTACTGACTCCCTTGGTACTAATAATCGGAATTTTAGTGAAACCAGAAGTAATAATCTCAGTGCCATTATAATGGTCAGGGTGACCATGAGTAATAATAACTGCAATTAATGGTTTCTTAATGTTATCAATGTGTTGACGTAATAATGTGGCATCTGATTTAATCATCATAGTGTCAACAACAACAAGAGCGTTTTTCGTTTCTATTATATAAGCGTTAGTGAAAAAAGTGCGTTCCTTTGACGTCAGCATATGAATAACATACCCTTCATCATCATAGGTGTAACGGTTATATTTCAGTTTGTTTTTTTGTTTAATAATGCTCATTTAGTTTTCCATTATTCATGTATGTTGCCAGTACTTTCTTAGTACAATGATTAATAATGACTGACAACAATCGTGCGATTATCTATAGCTGGACTAGGATGAGTAGAACTAAGAGTTAAAAGCATTACTGCGGAGTCTATCGATGAAGAAACCATGCTTTTATTAAATAATCTATAAGTAAGCTAAAATATTATAATCGAAATATATCTAAGTTTAAATTTATTTTATTCCCTAACCAATATGCATACTCCGTATGATCATGTAAGCTGTCATCAGTTAATGCATGTACTAACACACTTAAACCCTGACGGTTAGCTTCAAGCCACGGAATAATTTGTTCAAAATCATTTGATGAAAAAGATATTTGGCAGCTCCACTTAGGGTGGGGACCTATCGTTTTTTCATGCACTCTGCCAACTACCAAAGTAAATAAATCACCTGCTTTTTTACATAAATCTTTAGCAAACTCTATAGTTTCTTGTTCAAAATAAACATGAGCATGATAATTATCATGAATGTTTACTGGAAATTTCGTTTTGTTCATTTAATTATTTCCTTCTTAATTTCAGTGTTTTTGTTATTTATTACGTATCGCTAGCGAAAAATAAAATTGATGATACAGATGGAATTTATATTTCAAATACGTTCAATAAGTTTATGTACATGATCTAGAGTTTTTGACTCATCTCGACCAAGAGCACTACTGTCAATAAATGTTACATCGGTAATACCAATAAAACTCAATACATGTCTTAGATAATCGGTAATAAAATCAAGTTCTGTCCCTAATTCAGTTCCACCAGAGACAATAATAATATACGCTTTTTTATTATTCACTAAACCAATTGGCTCATTATCATTATATAGAAACGTTAATTTAGACCTAACAACTTGATCAATCCATGCTTTAAAAGCAGCCGGAACATTAAAATTATAAATAGGAATGCCCATAACAATTAGATCAGAATTATTTAGTTCATCAACTAAAATATCAGACGTTACCAAGTATTTTATTTGCTCGGAAGAGCGTTCTTTAACATCAGTAAAATTAGCTTTAATCCAATTTTCATCAATTAAAGGGATACCTTCAGCCAAGTCTCTAATCGTTACTTTTCTATTATTTTCACCAGTCAGTTTATTAATTAACTTATCTGTTAAATCTCGGCTATAAGAGCCTACTTTTCTCATGCTTGCATCAATTCTTAATATGTTCTTTGTCATGTATTCTCTTCTCGTTATTCCTGCTGTTAATCCGACTGCAAATCGCTATGCAGCCAGATTATTTGGGCAATTTCTTATGATAAAATCGGATTCACATTCATGCCACCGTCGATATTATATTCACCACCCGTTATGAACGAAGCCTCATCTGATGCTAAGAAAGCCACCAGGTTTGCTATATCTTCAGGCTGACCAAAGCGTTTTAGCGGAATTCTGTTTTGCATGGCGGCGGCAAAGTCATTTAACTGTGCTTCCGGCATGCCGGTTTTACCGAAAATCGGAGTGGAAACCGGTCCGGGGTTCACAGAATTAACTCTGATGCTTCTTGGTGCTAGCTCTGTTGCTGCGGTCCGGGTGTAAGAATTCAAGGCAGCCTTTGACGCGGCATAAATAGCGGTATTGGGCATGCCGGTATAAGCGTTGATCGATGATAGGTTGATGATAGAAGCGCCATCTTTTAACACCGGTAAGAATTTTTCAATTGTGAACACCGCCCCCTTAAAGTTAATGCCCATCTGATTATCAAACATCTCTTCGGTATTTTGTCCAACAGGGGCGGGAGCAAATATTCCTGCGTTGACGAATAATATATCAAGTTGACCAAATTCATTTTTTACTTGCTCAACTAGATCATCCAATGCAGGCAAATTAGTGACATCAGCAACAATCCCTTTAACTCCTAATGCATTTGCTGCCGCCTGCACTCTTTCAGCCGACCTGCCGGTAATGATTACATTGGCTCCGTCGGTCTTAAATTTCTTTGCAGTTGCATAGCCAATACCACTGTTACCGCCAGTAATTACCGCTGTTTTTCCAGATAAGTTGCTCATTTTTTTAGGCCTCTTTATTTTGATTATTTAATACATTAATTATGTACCGATAGGTACAGTATTGACAATCTATACCTATCGGTACATAATTGCAAGCAGATAGTTAATCCAATCAAGGTGAGAGAGAATGAAAGCTGGCCGTCACCGTACTTTTGACAAAGGCATTGCCCTTGATCAAGCGATGGAAGTATTTTGGAGTAATGGTTACCCAGGAACTTCTCTGTCGGAACTGACCAATGCTATGGGGATTAATAAACCCAGCTTATATTCGGCATTTGGTAATAAAGAAAAACTGTATAAGAGTACGTTAGAAAGGTACGTTCAAAAACACGGAGTAATTCACACGAAACACCTATTTTCAGCTGATAAATGTTTAAGTGACAGAATACAATGTTACTTAACATCCATTGCAGAAATGGTGACAGACCCGAAATTACCGGGAGGCTGTTTCGTTTGTATAAGTACCAGTGAAGTTGGTGGATCTTGTATTCCAGAAGATGCTATGCAAACTATCGTCAACATAAACGAAGAAACTAAAGTTTCTTTGACAGCATTTTTCACTGACGAAATATCAGCAGGAAATGTGACGAGTGAAGGTTCGCCTACGATGATGGCAAACTACATTCATTCATTGATGTTTGGTTTGGCGGTGATGGCGCGAAATGGAGCTAAGCTTGCAGAACTCAACGAGGTTATTAAGTTTTCCACAGCTAAATTCTAAGATAAAAAAGCTTTTAACAAACACATTAAATCTGACTCTGCATACTGTCGCATTCTTGCGGGCGTTATATTTTATCGAGAATTAAGAGACTAATATGTTTAAATTATCTGTTTTGTTAATAGCATTGATGACTTTTAATCCAGTAATATCAGTTGGAGAAACGGCTTTGAAAAATTCGAAAATCACTCATCTATTTTCTGAATTAAAGTTGTCGGAGACAACTGAAAATTATTAGCGTTCTCGTTTGTTACCGACCACTTTATTCATTCAGTTACGAACCCTAAATATTAGTAGCGCAAGATCGGGATCAGGTCTTACCTTTTGCTTTCGGTATGTGAAAGTAAAACACAAGACAAGAGGCCTTTAATCTTTCAATTTATATCCTCTAATTAGCTTGTTCCAGTGCGTCTTCATGCACCAGGTATACGCCTTTTCGAATACGAAACACGAACTTTGTATGGCTTATCGATACTTGCCCCGGCTCTATGGTGGCAGCAGGTAAAAATGACATGCTGTACTGGGTTTTAATATCTGAAAAATAGTCTCTAAACTCTTTCAGCGTCACTATTACACCTCTATCTTCAATTG
>JASFYW010000131.1:0-6864 GCA_045046865.1 Woeseiaceae bacterium
AGTTCGATTTATTTAGGTATTTCAGGTAAGCATATTCGCTGTCAAAATGAAAATGGTATGGTGCCCATTAATGACAAAGAAGTGATCCAAGAAGATGTTGATAATGTTATTCATACAGCACGTTCAGTGCCTATTTCAGCTGAACGAAGAATGCTACACGTACTTCCTCAAGAATACAGTATTGATTGTCAAGATGGGATTAAAAGCCCAATAGGGATGTCGGGTGTAAGAATGGAAGCAAAAGTACACATTATTACTTGTGCTAATGATATGGCAAAAAACATCGTTAAATGTGTTGAACGTTGTAATTTACATGCAGACAAATTGATTTTTTCAGCGTTAGCGTCAAGTTATGCCGTATTAACTGATGATGAAAAAGAATTAGGAATATGCGTCGTCGATATGGGCGCAGGAACGATGGATATTTCCATTTTTACCAATGGAGCGTTACGCCATACGGCTGTGATACCTGTTGCTGGTAATCAGGTTACCAGTGATATTGCAAAAATATTTAGAACACCATTAAGTCATGCCGAAGCGATAAAAGTACAATATGCCTGTGCATTAAAACAATTGGTTAGTATGGAAGAAAGTATTGAAGTACCTAGTGTGGGTGGTCGACCTGCGCGGTCAATGTCTCGCCATACGCTGGCAGAGGTAGTTGAACCTCGGTATCAAGAATTATTCGAGCTGATCCATGAAGAGGTACGTGAATGCGGTTTAGAAGATCAAATAGCAGCGGGTTACGTGCTTACAGGTGGTACGGCAAAAATGGAAGGTGTAGTGGAATTTGCTGAAGAAATATTTCAAATGCCAGTACGTATAGGTGAACCTATGGAACTTCAAGGATTAAAAGAATATGTTAATGATCCTACTTACTCAACAGTGATTGGATTACTAAAGTATGGCTTGCAAGCAAAAGAGCAAGTTCATGCAGAGAGAAAACCATTAAATGGGTTTAATGAGCTATTAAATCGAGTTAGTGCGTGGTTTAAGGGGGAATTTTAACCAATTGATTAATAATATTAAGCTAACACGAAATTTACATCGAATCTCTTGCTTTTACTTGGTAGAATCGGCGAAATTGAGATGTTTTAGTCAGTTAATTAATAAAGTTAGAATTATCTGTAATAAGAAAGAAGACTATAAACTTTTGGTGGAACAAAAGACGGAGAAAAGAGAATGTATGAATTAATGGAAGAACATAGCGAAGAAGCGATTATTAAAGTCATTGGTGTTGGTGGTGGCGGTGGTAATGCAGTTGAGCATATGGTTAGCCAAACAATTGAAGGTGTTGAGTTTATTACGGCTAATACCGATTCACAAGCGCTAAGAAATTCTTCAGCTAATGTTACCTTACAAATGGGTGCTGATGTTACGAAAGGCTTAGGCGCAGGTGCTAATCCAGAAATTGGTCGCCGTAGCGCGGAAGAAGATCGAGAAATGATAAAGCAGACACTTCAAGGTGCTGATATGATCTTTATTGCGGCAGGAATGGGCGGTGGCACAGGTACTGGTGCAGCTCCAGTTGTTGCTGAAATTGCTAAAGAAATGGGCATTTTAACCGTTGCTGTGGTTACCAAACCTTTTCCTTTTGAAGGAAAAAAACGGATGAGTTATGCTGATCAAGGTATTGAGTTTTTGGCAAAACATGTTGACTCACTAATTACCATTCCTAATGAAAAACTACTGAAAGTATTAGGCCCCGGCACCACTTTATTAGATGCTTTTAAAGCAGCAAATAATGTTTTGTTAGGCGCAGTGCAGGGTATTGCTGAACTAATTACTCGTCCGGGTTTGATTAATGTTGATTTCGCCGATGTTCGTACGGTGATGTCAGAAATGGGTACTGCGATGATGGGATCAGGTATGGCGTCTGGGCCAGATCGTGCTGAAGAGGCTGCCGAGGCTGCCATTTCAAGCCCATTACTCGAAGATGTAGATTTAGCAGGAGCACGCGGTATACTCGTTAATATAACTGCCGGTATGGATATTAGTATCGATGAATTTGAAACCGTTGGTAATGCAGTTAAAGCCTTCGCTTCAGAAAATGCAACCGTGGTGGTTGGTGCTGTTATTGATCCTGAAATGACCGAAGATTTACGCGTAACAGTTGTGGCTACCGGTATAGGTGGTGAACGTAAACCAGACATCATGTTAGTTAATCCAACAGTACCAGTGGAACAGCAAGTTGTGGGTGGCGATTATATTGCAACACCGCAGAGCGAATTACATACGAGTACAACCGTTATGCCTGAAAGTAATGCTCAGACAGTGGCAATAAAAACAGTAGAAACGGAAGGTAGTTATTTAGATATTCCTGCTTTTTTACGTAAACAAGCAGACTGATTTAAGTTTAATTATACGCTCGGGCGAATTATAAGTAAGGATAAAGCGACACAAAAAGTGGTGTTTTTGATTTATATCGATTTTTTTGCTATATTATGCCACCACTAATATAAATTATTAGTCTAAATACCGATTAAGGCTTAAGAGCGCGATAAAGGTTAAAAATGATCAAACAACGTACAATAAAAAAAAGTGTCTCAGCAACAGGTGTTGGCTTACATAAAGGTAATAAAGTGCAGATAACTCTCCGTCCTGCACCTGCGAATAGTGGTATTACTTTTAGAAGAGTCGATATAGACCCTATAGTTAGCATTAAAGCTTCGCCCGAAGCCGTTGGTGAAACAACTTTATGTACATGTTTAGTGAATGAAGCGGGTGTTCAAATTTCCACCGTTGAACACCTTTTATCAGCCGTTGCAGGTTTAGGAATTGACAATTTAATTATTGATGTTGATTCTCCTGAGATCCCTATTATGGATGGTAGTGCTTTGCCTTTTATTTATTTGTTGCAGTCGGTTGGAATTGACTGTATCAACGTAGCAAAACGTTTTTTACGAATTAAAAAACCGATCCGCGTTGAAGAAGGTGATAAATGGGCAGAATTATTACCTTATGAAGGTTTTAGAGTTAATTTTTCAATTGAATTTAACCATCCTGTTATCGCAAATACTACTCAGAACATGTCAATGGATTTTTCAAGTTGTTCATATATTAAAGAAATTAGTCGCGCTCGAACTTTCGGATTCATGAAAGATATCGAGTTTCTACGCTCACATAATTTAGCGTTAGGTGGGAGTCTTGAAAATGCGATTGTACTTGATCAATACCGTATGCTTAATAAAGATGCATTGCGTTATGATGATGAATTTGTAAAACATAAAATTCTTGATGCTATTGGTGATTTATACATGGGTGGTGTTAGTATTTTAGGCGAATTAAATGCTTTTAAATCGGGCCATGCATTGAACAATATTTTATTAAGAGAAGTATTTAATCGGAAAGACGCTTGGGAATGGGTAAGTTATCAAGATAAAGAACATGCTCCAATAGATTTTGTAGAAGGTAACCTGTCTACTATATAGTAGGTGATCGCTGGCATATTCCTACTTTATTTCGCCAGTGCGGCTAACCGTAATAATTTATCTTTTAAAGCTTTAGGGGCGTTCTCATTATTGGCTAGTTGAGTAATTTGTTCGGCCGCTGAAGCGGTAATGTAATGGGATCGAGGTTTCTGATTTTTATTCTTATACTCGTAATAATTATTCACTTTGCTAGTAAGAGGATTAATCTTAATCTCTATGTGATTAAATTTTCCCTTTGAAAGTTCGCTCAAAGCCTTTGCTATTTTCATCCGTTCAAATTGTAATCGTTGCCCCCAAACCGAAGTTGTTACTTCAATGATAATAGCTGATTGATGAAAATTGGCGATTTTGTAGGCATGATCAGGGATATCAGGACAAATTTGTTGAACAACATTAGTCAAGTTGGTTAAAAATTTAGTTTTTATCGCTATTTTTGCCAAAGTTCCGTTGGAAGATTGCATTAATGTTGATCTATCTATAGGCTGTTTGGATTTTCTTAACATAAGTTATCTTATTTTAATCAACAGAATGTTTTATTATAATAAAATAAAATGAATTTCATTATAGAAACACTGAGTCATGAGAGTTTAACGTAAAATCATTATGAGTTTAACACTACTGTATCGTGGAAAAAATGTTAGGTTTGCAATACGCTTAAAAAAAGTGTATTGGCTTTCTGCATTGACATTGTTCGCGTTGATTTCAGGTATTGTTATCCATCTAATTATTTCTTCTAATGATTTTCCTGTCAATAATTCGTCTAATATGAGCACGAATAAACGTACAATCGCTAATCAATTTAGTTACACCAACGAACAATATACGCCAATACAAATACAACACAATACCATGGCATTAACACTGAAGTTAGCGGAATTACAAAGTCAGGTATTACGTTTAAATGCGTTAGGTAGTAGACTGGCAGCCGATGCAAATATTCCAGAGAAAGATTTTAATTTTAGTCAGCCCCCATCAAGTGGTGGTCCATTACTTAATGTGGTCAATAGTAGTGGTAAATCGTTTGCACAATTACTGATTGATATTTTATCTGTAAAACAACAATTAATACAGGGAGAAAAACAGTTATCAATGCTTGAATCTTTGGCATTAGGGCACCATATACAAGACTCAAGTTATTTATCGGGTCGTCCGATTAAAAAAGGTTGGCTATCGTCTTATTTTGGTATTCGGAAAGATCCTTTTACCGGTCGAGCTGCTATGCATAAAGGTGTAGATTTTGCTGGGGTTGAAGGTTCAGATGTGATCGCGACAGCTTCTGGTGTTGTGAGTTGGGCTTCAAGGCGTTATGGATATGGTAACCTAGTAGAGATTAATCATGGCAACGGCATAAAAACTCGATATGGTCATAACGAAGAAATATTAGTTCATGTAGGAGATGTTGTTGAAAAAGGACAGGTTATTGCACATATGGGAAGTACTGGCCGCTCAACAGGCCCTCATGTTCATTATGAAATATTAAGAAAGAATAAACAGATTAACCCTTTGAAATTTGTTTATCGAAAAGCACTACATTAAAGTCAAAGGCACTAAAAGTAATGATATTTAGTGATAATAACAATGACAGATGATCGTTTGAAATAGCGATCATTTTATTTTTAAATGGGGAAATTCCTCTATCTAACGTTGGTTTTTAAAAAATGTTTGTAAAAGTATTAACAAAATTATTTGGCAGTCGAAATGATAGATTGCTTAAGCAGTTATTAAAAGAAACGCAAAAAATAAACGCGTTAGAGTCGGTGATGGAAGGGTTAAGTGATGATGAATTAACCGCTAAAACCACCGAATTTAGAGACAGAATAGCGCAAGGTGAAAGTTTAGATGATTTACTTATAGAAGCTTTTGCAACAGTACGCGAAGCCAGTAAACGAGTGTTTGCGATGCGTCATTTTGATGTACAAATGATCGGTGGCATGGTGTTACACCAAGGAAAAATAGCTGAAATGCGTACGGGTGAAGGTAAAACACTGACTGCGACGTTACCATCGTACTTAAATGCATTGTCTGGCAAAGGTGTTCATGTGATCACCGTAAATGACTATCTAGCCAGTCGTGATGCTGATTGGGCTCGTCCTTTATTTGAATTCTTAGGAATGACCGTTGGCTGTAATGTTGCCAATATGTCACCTGAAGATAAACAAATTGCCTATAAATCAGATATTACTTATGGTACCAATAATGAATTTGGTTTTGATTATTTGCGCGACAATATGGCTTTTTCACCTGAAGAAAGAACGCAGCAAGCATTAAATTTTGCGGTAGTCGATGAAGTTGACTCAATTTTAATTGATGAAGCGCGTACCCCTCTTATCATTTCTGGACAAGCTGAAGATAGCTCAGCACTGTATCGTCAAATAGACAAAATTGTGCCATCTTTAGAACAACAAGCAGAAGAAGACAAAGAAGATGTTGAAAGCACCGGTGACTTTACAATTGATGAGAAAGCGAAACAAGTTTATTTAACTGAACGCGGTCAAATACGTGTTGAAGAAATAATGCAAGAGCAAGATTTGTTAGCGCCAGAGGAGTCTTTATTTTCTGCGAGTAAAATAGGGCTGTTACACCATATTATGGCGGCTTTACGAGCTCATAAGCTTTTCCAAAAAGATGTTGATTACATTGTTAAAGATAATGAAATTGTCATTGTAGATGAACATACTGGCCGTACAATGGAAGGTCGTCGTTGGTCAGAAGGATTACATCAAGCGGTTGAAGCAAAAGAAGGGGTTGAAATTCAGAATGAAAATCAAACTTTAGCCTCAATTACCTTTCAAAACTATTTCCGTATATACAATAAATTGTCAGGTATGACGGGTACTGCCGATACTGAAGCCTTTGAGTTTAGTCATATTTATGGTCTTGAAACTGTTGTTATACCAACAAATCAGCCAATGGTGCGTGACGATAGAGCTGATTTGATTTATCTCACCGGTGAAGAGAAATTTGAAGCGATCCTTGAAGATATTAAAACGTGTGTTGAAAAAGGACAACCTGTGTTGGTTGGTACCATAAGTATTGAAACGTCTGAATTTTTATCCAATTATCTAAAAAAAGAAAAAATAAAACACAAAGTACTTAATGCTAAATTTCACCAGCAAGAAGCTGAAATAGTCGCTGATGCTGGAAAGTCGGGTTCTGTCACTATAGCGACCAATATGGCCGGTCGTGGAACTGATATTGTTCTTGGTGGTAATTTAACTGCTATGCAAGCGAAATTAAAAAATCCAACACAAGAACAATTAGCGAAAGTTAAAGATGAGTGGCAAGCAGAACACGATAAAGTTGTAAAATTAGGTGGTTTACACATTGTGGCAACAGAACGTCATGAGTCTCGACGCATAGATAATCAACTTCGCGGTCGTTCTGGTCGACAAGGTGATCCGGGATCAACCCGCTTTTATTTATCAATGGAAGA
>JASFYW010000132.1:0-5150 GCA_045046865.1 Woeseiaceae bacterium
TTACGTAGAACTTGAAACAAGTGATATTGATACGGTTGAGTCTAATTATTTTAGCTATGTAATTTCAGCAAAAACGGGTGAAATATTATTTAAAAAGAACCTAAAAAGCCATGCTGAAAGCTTCAATTACCGTGTGTATGCAGATAAGACAGGTAAACCTTGGGATAGTCCGCATGGAAATGTTGTTCCAGCCGCAGTTGACGCTGATCCTGACGCCTATTTAACTGCCCCTTATTTAGATATGCCTTTAGTTAGTTTAAGTTCTGGCCCAATTAGCACGAAAGATGCTTGGTTGGCTGATGATGCGATGACAACTAAAGGAAATAATGTTTTTGCTTATGTTGATGCTGTAGCGCCTCAGGGTTTTAGCAACGGTGATTATACTGCTGATACCACTAGTGATTTTACCTTTGATTACCCTTATAACACGGACAAAGCTGAATATTCGATGGACAATCGTAAAGCAGCCATCGTTGATTTATTTGTTTTGAACAATTACTTACATGATGATTACTATGATCATGGTTTTGATGAAGTATCAGGTAATGCACAAGAAGTTAACTATGGCCGTGGTGGTGTAGAAGGTGACTCTATTAATGCTGAAGTGCAGGATAATTCAGGCCAAAATAATGCCAATATGAGTACCCCCGCAGACGGTGGTCATCCTCGTATGCAAATGTATTTATGGGAAACAACCCAAGCAGTAAATGGTGTTGATTATGGCGTAACTTCCACATCACATCCTGCCATAGGTTTATTACAAGTTGTACAATTGGCAAGTTTTGGTCCTGATGTTTATGATTTGACTGGCGATTTAGTTCGAATTGTAGATGGCACTGCCCCTTCAGCCGACGGCTGTGAAGCAGCAACTAATGGTGCTGCACTAGCAGGCAAAATTGCTATTATTGACCGTGGTGCTTGTAATTTTACCGTTAAAGTAAAAAATGCTCAAGACGCTGGTGCAATTGCGGTATTGGTTGCTAATAATAAAGACGGTAATACTTCGGCTCCAATGGGCGGCGCTGATGATACCGTTACAATTCCTAGTATGGGTATTTCTCAAGACGAAGGCACGGCTATTTATGCACTGGTAGATGCTAATGAAAAAGTCACTATAAAAATGTTTAAAAATGACTTAACGCGTAAATTTAAAGGCAGTTCTTGGGATACCGCTATAGCTTCACATGAGTGGGGCCATTATTTAAGTAATCGTTTAATTGGTAATGGTGCTGGTCTTGGTAATCAGCAAGGTGGTTCAATGGGCGAAGGTTGGAGTGATTTTGTTGCCTTGTTAGCCATATCCGATGCAAATGATGCGATGATAGCTGGGAATGAACAATTTGCCATACCTTATGCCGCTATTACTTATGTGGCAAGTTTCACTAAGGGTATTCGTAAATATCCATATACCACTAATATGACAATTAACCCGTTTACCTTTAAAGATGTTACTGCTGATCCAGAAGTACATGCCGCGGGCAGCGTGTGGGCCACCATGTTATGGGATGGTTATGTCAGCTTAATTAACGATAATCGTCATACTTTTGACCAAGCGCGGAGCTTGATGAAAGATTACCTTGTAGCCAGTTATAAAATGACACCAGTAACACCAACATTTACTGAAGCACGGGATGCTTTACTTGCTGCTGTTTATGCAAATGATGTTGACGATTATAAACTTTTTGTAGCTGCTTTTGCACGTCGTGGTATGGGTATAGGGGCAGAATCACCCTCTCGTTTCTCTACCGATTTAAGTGGCGTTGTTGAATCAACTAAAACCGCATTAGCCACTTTTAATGTTACGGCTAATACTCTTAATAAAAATTATGAAGGGCTGACCACCGGCTATTGTTCTAATGATAATATATTGGATAAAGGCGAAACCGGTACCGTCAGTTTTTCTGTTAAAAACACGGGTACATCAGCATTAACGGGTGTTATGGGTAAAATTGAAGTCGTAAGCGGACAAGATGTTACTTTTGCTAATAACGGTATGGTTAGTATTGGTGATGTAGCTCTGTTTGGTTCTGCTACAAGTACACCGCTTGAATTTACTTTGAACAACGCTGGTACAGGTGATGATTTAGTATTGAAATTAACGTTCCCTGATTTACCTAGTGGTGCTGTAGCAAAAGATTATTCTTTATCTACAACTGTAAATATTGATTTTGAACCGCGTAAATTAACGGGTACATCACAATATGATGATCTAAATTCATTGTCTCGGTTAAAAGATTACACAGAGACAGTTATGATTGGCGGTGATATGGCCAAAGGTACCTTTGGATTAGATCAATGGGATGCAACTGACGGTTTAATTTCATCAACAGCACATGGTTTTATTTCAGATGTTGCTTATCAAACACGTACTATGCAAGTGGGTTTCGCTGGTGATTTTTCTATTAGCTGGTGGCATTTATATAATTTGGAAAAAAACTGGGATGGTGCGGTTGTTGAAGTAAAAGTGAATGGTGGTGATTGGGCTGACGTAACTGATATGGGCGGTACATTTACTGGCGGTGGTTACACTAATACTTTATATGATAATACTGAAGCTGCTCTAGCCGGACGTAATGTATTTTCTGGTATTGGATACGGACAAGAAAGCATTAATTTTGGTACCGCCTTAAATGGTAATGAGGTACAGTTTAGATTCCGTCAAGCAACGGATTCTGCCTATGTTCCTCCTAGCTTCTCTGGCTTTAGTGCTGGTTGGTATATTGATGATATAACCTACTCAAATATTTCTAATAGTATTTTATCTGATGTGATCGCAGGTGATACCTTTGCTTGTGCTAACCGTTTACCAACCGTTACCCTCGGTAATACGCTAGATGTTAAAGGTGGCGCCAGTGCTACTTTAACTGCAGATGCAGTAGACGCCAATGGTGATGCGTTAACTTACGCTTGGACGCAAACTTCAGGACCAACGGCAACCATGTCTGGTGCTGATACGGCAACATTAAGTTTTACTGCACCTATCGCAAATTCAGGTTCTGATACTTTAACATTTGAAGTCACCGTAAATGATGGCACAGGTTCTGTGGTTAAATCACAATCGGTTAATGTAACCAATGCGCCGGTCGTTATTACTGCACCTAAGAAAACGAGTAACGGCGGTGGTTCTACTGGTTTAATAGCCTTATTATTATTACCATTAGCTATATTCCGACGTCGTAAACAAAAGTAAGATGATACTGTTTCAGGCGATTAATTAACTGTGTATTAGTTAATTAAACTTGGATATTAAAACAAAGCCGATTGTTTTTACAATCGGCTTTTTAATAAGGTTAGCTAATAGGATGAAAAATCTTAAAAATTATTTATTGATGAGCGTGTTGGGTGGTTTAACTGTTGCTTGTCATGGTCAACGTACAGATAACACCACTGAGAAACCAGAGGCAATACCACAAATAAAAACACCTACTAAACAAAAGACTGAGCAGTACACAGAAAAAAAGGTAACCACTAAATTACCTTTACCTCATAAAACACAATTTCTTAAAAATAGACATACTTTAGCAAAACAACAGAACTATCTAATTAATCAACAAAAGTTCTCAACTAAAACAGGAATGTTTATTCGCGGTGCTCAATTATATAATATTGCACTTCACCAACAAGTAAGTATTACGGGAGCTATCGTCATTGTACTGTATCCGAATAATACATTACCTGAAAAAATTACCCAACTCGGTAGCGCCAGTAAAATAGCAAAAGATACCTTCAAAATAAAATATCTAGCCAACCAAAACATGCTTTTAGTCTATCAACAATTAAAAAAGCTACCCGTCATTAAAATTATTGAAATGGAACTAGACTATACACCGCAAAACAAACAAGCGCTAAAGTAGTACCGCAGCCCAACAATAAAATTACTGTTTTTTGAGTAAACCAGCTAATTTTTGTTGATCAAAAAAGTAACTGGTTTTGCAATAATCACAGGTCATGGTAATTTTGCCTTGTTCGTGCAAAATAGACTCAATTTCACTCGGTTCCATTTGGGCGATAGTACTAAAACATTTTTCTGCTGAACAAGTGCAACAAAAGCTAACGCTTTGTGGTTCAAATAACTGTACCTCTTCTTGATGATATAAGCGATACAGCACTTCATTTGCAGGTAAAGTAAAAACCTCTACGGCTTTAATGGTGTTAGTTAACTGGCAAAGATGATCAAAATCGTCTAATTGTTGATTTTTATCACCACCATCAGGTAAAAGTTGAATTAAACTGCCACCTGCTTGCTGTTTTTCAGTATCGACAAACAACCAAAGTTTTGTGGGAATTTGTTCTGATACTTCAAAATACTGACACAAACATTCAGTGATAGACGTTTTATCTAGTGCAACAACACCCTGATATGCCTTACCCTCTTTTGGTTGAATGGTAATAACCATCGTGCCTTTGCCAAGTAAATTATTTAAACCAACGGCATCAGTGGCTTTGTTTAATTTGGCAATCCCCCGCATTTGTTGATCATTATTACCGTTAATAACAAGGTAGGATACTGGACCGTCGCCTTGCAATTGAACTGCTATTTCTCCGTCAAATTTTAACCTAGCTGTTAATAAACAGGTGGCAGCCAGCAATTCTCCCATCAGCTCACTAACCCCTTGTGGGTAATTATGTTCGGCAATTATCGTTTGATAACTATGTGTTAATTGTACTAATTCACCACGAACATGTTTATGGGTAAATAAATAGCGATTTAATTGATCAAAGGATGGTGTTAATTTTGTCGTCATAATATTAAATTCTATCTTTTAATTGTCGAAGTAAGCGCCGTTGTTTTTTATCAGGTTTTTTTGCACTAGCAGGACTTAATAATATACCTTGCTGGCGCGCCAACGTATTTTTTTCGCGTAGCATGATGCTTTTACTGGTTTCTTGATACAAAGTTTGTGCGAAAGTTGCATCACGACGCTTATCAGCAAGCGCTGTTACAACCACTTCTTTTTCGTCATAACCTTGTCTAATTTTAATAATATCATTAATAACTACTGCTTTCCCTGATTTAGTATGTTGACCATTATAAAATATTTTACCACCATCGATCATTTGTTTAGCAATGGCTCTGGTTCTATAAAATCGGGCAGCCCATAGCCACTTATCCAGTCGAGTTACTGCTTTTTCAATGTTAGCCATGAAAT
>JASFYW010000133.1:0-6174 GCA_045046865.1 Woeseiaceae bacterium
ATGGTGCCCAGGGCCGGAATCGAACCGGCACGGTGTTGCCACCGAGGGATTTTAAGTCCCTTGCGTCTACCAATTTCGCCACCTGGGCATAGGTAACTAAAGCGATTATTTTTTTAATGACAGTAATCTCTTTCAAATATCTGTCAACCGTTTCCCACTATCTTAAAGGAAATGGAGGCGAGGATCGGATTCGAACCGACATTAGAGTGATTTGCAATCACTTGCATAGCCTTTCTGCTACCTCGCCATATAATCGCTGTGTTGATTATACGTGTACTTCAACAATAAAAAACCCCGGATTTTTATGCATTTACTGCTCCGGGGTTTCTAAATTTGGAGCGGGAAAGGAGGCTCGAACTCCCGACCTGTACCTTGGCAAGGTACCGCTCTACCAACTGAGCTATTCCCGCGTTGAAGGCCGGTATTCTATAGATACCGGCCTAAGAGTCAAGGGTAAATTCAGGTCTTTTTTTAACCTTCTTTCTTTAAACTTGGCCATGCAGCTATTAAATACGTCACCATAGACCAAAGCGTTAATGCTGATGAAATATAGAGCAATAAATAACCAAACTGTAGAGGAGAGAACCAGCCAATCGGCTGTTCGTAGAGCATAAAGCCGATGGCCCATAACTGCCCTGCTGTTTTTACTTTTCCAATATAGGAGACTTTAACTTTAATATTTGCCCCTATGCTTGCCATCCATTCTCTAAGTGCTGAAATAGTGAGTTCTCGTCCGATAATGATTGCGACTGGAATAGCGATAAAAGGCCCTGGATGCGCGCTAACGATGAGTATAAGCGCGATACTGACGGAGAGTTTATCTGCCACAGGGTCTAAAAATGCGCCAAATGCGGATTGTTGGCCCAATTTTCTGGCCAAATAGCCATCGAGTAAATCCGTTATACCAATAAAGAAGAAAAGACTCGCTAATACAACGTGTTGGTCTTCAAATGCGGGGTAGTAGAAAACAATAACAAGAACGGGCATTAGGCCAATTCGAAATAATGTGAGTATATTCGGTATATTTAAGTTCATAATCTATCTAATCGTTTTCTAAATGAAAGGTTTCGTATATTTTTGTTGCGAGCTGCTTACTGATACCCGGAACTCTGGCCATATCTTCTATGCCTGCACGGGTCACTTCTTGTAAGCCACCAAATTGCTTTAACAGTTGTTGCCGACGCTTTGGCCCTAAACCCGCAATGCCTTCTAATACAGAGGTTTTACGTGTCTTTGCCCGTCTATTTCTGTGTCCACTGATGGCAAAACGGTGTGCTTCATCACGTATTTGTTGCGTTAAGTGAAGCGCGGCTGAATCAGGGGGGAGTATAATCTTGCGTTTACTTTCCGACAAGTAAAGTGTGTCTAGATCAGCCTTTCGTCCCTCGCCTTTTGTTATGCCTATCAGTAAAACTTGGGTTAATTGTAGCTCTTCAAGCACATCTCTTGCTTGTGAAACTTGGCCTTTTCCACCATCAATAAATAATATGTCAGGTAATTTAGCCTCCCCCTCTTTAAGCCGTTTATATCGACGAAATAGCGCTTGTTTCATTGCGGCATAATCGTCGCCGGGCGTTATGTCTTCGATATTAAAACGGCGGTAGTCTGACTTTAATGGCCCTTTTTCATCAAATACAACACAAGAGGCAACCGTTGCTTCTCCCATGGTATGACTAATATCAAAACATTCCATTCGACTGGGTAATTCTTCTAAGTCTAAAACAGTTTGTAATTCTTGGTAGCGTTGTAATGTTGTCGCATGACTATTTAAACGTGTATTTAAGGCTTGTAAGACATTTTGATTTGCCATATCTAACCAACGAGCGCGTTGCCCGCGAGGGTTAGGTTGAAGTTTTATGGCGTGCCCAGACTGTGTTTTTAAAACTTGCTCCAAGAGGTCTTTGTTTTCTATGGTATGGCTTAGTGTAATATTTTGAGGAATATCTCGATTATGAACTTCTTTATTTCCTAAATAATATTGAGATATAAATATCGAAAGTATTTCACTCGGCTCGCTGTTTTTAGCATTTATTGGGAAGAATGTTTTATTACCAAGGTTACGCCCTCCTCTAATTGAAAATATTTGTACGCAGGCCAAGCCATTTTTTACTGCGGTTGCAATAATATCTTCATCTCCATGCTCGCTATCGACATACTGTTTTTCTTGTATACGTTGTAGGCTTGCAATTTGGTCTCTATACAATGCTGCTTTTTCAAATTCTAAATCCATCGAAGCTTGTTCCATAGATTTTATAAGCTGCTCTATAACGACATTACTTTTTCCTTCAAGAAATAAAATGGCGAGATTAACATCTTCGGCATAAACTTCTTTAGCGATAAGATCAACGCAAGGCGCAGTACAACGTTTTATTTGATACTGTAAACACGCTCTTGAACGGTTACCGTAAAAGCTGTCTTCACACTGCCTCACAGGGAATATTTTTTGTAATAAACTCAATGTTTCACGCACGGCACCCGCGCTGGGGTATGGCCCAAAGTATCGGCCTTTTTTATTTTTAGCGCCGCGATGAAGACTTAATCGCGGAAAATTATGATGGATTGATAAAAAAATAAAGGGATAACTTTTATCATCTCTAAATAAAACATTGTAACGAGGCTTGAGAGATTTGATTAGATTGTTTTCTAATATCAGCGCTTCATTTTCAGTATGCGTAACGGTAATTTCGATATCTCGAATATGAGAAACCATGACTCGTGTTTTTGAACTGGATAGGTTTTTAAGAAAATAACTGGAAACGCGTTTGGTTAAGTCTTTTGCTTTGCCGACATAAATAACAATACCTTTTTTATCCAGCATTCGATAAACACCGGGTTTATGTGGAATGCTCCTTAAGGCAGCTTTTGCATCAAATGTAATTTCATCACTCATTTTTGAACGTTGCTTCTATGCGAATTATGGCAGAGGTGATTCTTCCATAAAGCCGTGCTGCATAGCAAGCTTGGCGAGTTCAATATCGTTTTTAACTGAAAGCTTATCGAATAAACGGGTTCGATATGTGCTAACGGTTTTTGGACTAAGAGATAATTTTTCAGAAATGTCGGATACATTTAACCCCTTGGTGATGAGACTAAGTACTTCAAGTTCACGTTTAGAAAGTAAACTAAAGGGCGAGTTTTGTCGTTTACCTGTATTAACTAACGCCAGCTTTTGTGCCACTTCATTACAGATGTAAGTCTTAGAATTCATGACTTCTGAAATAGCAAAAGAGATTTCTTTTATGCTGGTGTCTTTGGTTAAATAAGCATTAGCACCTGCTTTAATTAATCTTTGAGGAAACAATTCATCACTGTGCATACTGACAATGATGATTTTAAGTTGAGGGTAATCTCGACGTAAAATTTCAGTCGTTTTAATGCCATCTAATCCCGGCATATTAATATCCAAAATAGCGACATCAGGAGAGTGTTCTTTGACGAGTTCGATCGCCTCTAAACCATTCTTTGCTGCAGCAAGAACGCTTATGTTTTTTTCATCATTTAATAACCGGCTAAGGCCAGTACGTACTAAACAATGGTCATCTGCAAGAATAATTTTTATCATTTTTAGGGGGGGGGTAAATAATGATTTTTAAAACAATTACCTATATCACGTTTTTTGTGTAGTAAATTATAAGAGGATTGTAAACTTTTTTATATTAGGGTATTTATTTATTTTGCGCAGTTGTAATCTGCTGGTTTATCATTTCTAGTAGCACATTTGCATGGATGGGCTTACTAATAAAATCAACATTATCAAACGCTTCGATTTTCTCTTGTATGCCCTCAGAATAACCAGAACATATGATCATGGGAACAGTAGCGTTAATCATTCTAATTTCTTTTGTCATTTCAATACCCGTGAGAATAGGCATTGTTTGATCGCTAATAACTAAGTCAATATCGTTATGATGCCCTTTGTAAAAACTCAAAGCTTTATTACTGCAGTTAAACGAGGTGACGTTGTAGCCTTTTGAGCGTAATAATTCACTTAAGTAAATGGTCAGTGATAGCTCATCATCAACTACTAGAATATGCTCGCCGTTCGCTGAAGTCCCGACAGGATCTAACGTAATTATTTCCTTTGGGATAACGGCATTTTTTTGCTCATCAAGTGGTATTAACAACTTTACGATTGTGCCTTGATTTTTTAATGGCGAATCAATCGATTCTACGATGATATGCCCTGCTTGTTTATGAATATATCCATGCACCATGGATAACCCCATCCCAGTTCCTTTACCTACTTGCTTGGTTGTAAAAAAAGGATCAAACAAATGATCTTTTTTATCAGAGCTAATACCAAAACCATTATCTCTAATATATATAGCCACATAATCACCACGAATATTTTGATGGCATGAATCACAAAATGAATCTAGCGCATCATAGTGAACAAGCTCTGCACCTAATGTAATCACTCCTTGTTCTTTTGTTATGGCATCTTTTGAATTTAAATATAAATTCATCATCACTTGAGACATCATAATTGGGTTAACATTTACATTGAGGCTTTCATCTATACGAGTGACAGAAAGTGAAAAATTACTTGGAACAATTGAATTTAAAAGTTCATAAAAATCGTCGACTAAAGAAACAACAGCTATTGTTTCTTTTTTATCTGTATCGCCAGCGGTTTTGCTGAAAGCCAACATTTGAGTCACTAAATCACTACACTTATTTGTTGAAAGTATGACGAGCTCTAAGTAACCTTTTATTTTTTCATCCTTACCTACGGTTTTAGAAGATAAAGCTAACTCAGTAAAGCCTAAAATACTTGCCAACATATTGTTAAAATCATGGGCAATGCCGCCCGTTAATTGGCCAAGTGATTCAATGCGTTGCGAATGAAGCAGTTTCCGTTCTAAATTAGAACGCGCTACAGCTTCTGTTTTAAGTTCATCCTTAGCGATCAGAATTTGTCTGTTCAGTTTTAATAAATACAAGAATGCAAAACTAAGAACACTAATAATAACAATGGCCACAATGCTGATGCCACCATATTGAGACGTTAGCCTTTGGAAAGGACTCATCGTCGCAATATTATATGGACCAACCTTAAGCTCTTTTAATAAGTCATCCACAGGTGTGTAATCTACAGGCGGAATCCATTGTACATATTTACCATTTTTTGCTGCTTTATCATTTTTTTGTATTGAGAATAAAGCTTTAATTACTTCATTTTTAAAATCACTATCTACTGAATTTTCAGCACTAAACATCCATTCTGGATACAATTTGGTGCTATGTAAAAATGGAAATTTTTCTGTTTTTCTTTGACCAATAACTTTATAGTCATTTAAGTTAATCTTACCTTCAGCCGCCATTCTCTCTAACGTATCTGTTCGTACAGAACCCGCTGCTACTATTTTATCTCTTACCTCAAAAACAACATTTTGTTGTTTACCTCCAGCGAAATGTAATTCTGAGAAATCAGTAAATGGATTGATATTATTTTGAAGTAATTCATACCAAGCAACACGCCAACCACCAAACCCTAGTTCATCTACAGCAACAAACATTTTGCCTTTTAAATCTTCAAAGGTATTTACGTCTGAACGATCTGAGCGTGTAAAAATAACTGAACCAAAGTTTGAATATCCTTTTCCCTGTCGTTTATTAACGAGTGTCGCCAAAGGTACTGCTTGATATCGAACTTTGTGCTCTACACCCGATGCAGGATTGGTTATACAAAAGTCATAATTCCCACGCGATATAGCTTGGTTTAATGCACTATTATTTTCAAAAGGCACAATTGTAAAATGGTGTTGTGGTAATTTTTCAGAAAGGTGATCTGCCGTAGCTTGCCACTTTGAAAGTGCTTTAGCTTCTCCCTTATTTGCTCGCACAGCAATACGGATTTCATCTGCATAGAGTGAAAATGAACTAAGGCTAAATACTAGAATAATGATGTAGATGGGATTAAATAAACGCAATATTAAGAACTTCCAATTTACTAAGTACTGAGTAAATTATAGTCTAATTTAATATTCAAGAATGTAAAGAAATATTAAGATTTTTGGTAAGGGGGTATAAGGGGAGTAGAGGCAAGTGAAGTATTTCACTTGCCTCAAAATATGGCGGAGAGGGTGGGATTCGAACCCACGGTAGGTTACCCTACGCCGGTTTTCAAGACCGGTACTTTCGGCCAGCTCAGTCACCTCTCCGGATTAGATT
>JASFYW010000134.1:0-5685 GCA_045046865.1 Woeseiaceae bacterium
ACCCAAAACCTGCATCGGTTTTGGGATATTGAGTAGCGGAAATTTCAGAGTAAAAATAAACTCTCTGGAATGGTTTTGGTCAAATTAGCCAAAGCGTTATGTCTCTATATTCAAATATTACAGCATTTAATTTATTCCTCAAAAACTTAAATTTTATACTACATTGTGCTATAGTTAATACATGAAAAAGCTATCTGTAAAGTCATTTGATAAATGGGCTAAAAAATCCAATCTAAAGAATCAAGACTTAATTGATACTGTTCTCAATTTAACCAATGGATTATCGAGTTCAGATCTCGGAAACCACTTATTTAAAGTTCGGGTAAAAAGAGAACATAGTGGTAAAAGCTCGGGATTTAGAACAATCATTGTTTATCGAGAACAAGATAGGGCTATTTTCCTCTATGGTTTTGGAAAAAATGAAAAAGAAAGTATTAGTAAAGCTGAATTACAATACTTCAAAAAACTAGCAAATGATCTTTTAGCTTTGAATGATGTCCAGCTTGATACATTCATTGATAATAAGGTTCTATTTGATCTGGAGAAAAAAGAATGAGAGATTCAATAAAAAATGCTATAGGAGAAACTGTCCAAGATTTAGTTAATTCTGGTGTAAATGTTTCTTTTACAAAAAGAGAGTTAGACTCTTTGGGTGTTATTGTTCCAAAAGTTCAACTTACACCAGAGCAAATAAAAAATATTAGACAAGAAATGAACCTTAGTCAAACAGTATTTTCTAAATTACTAAATGTTAGTGCATCTTCAATAAGGCAGTGGGAGCAGGGAAAAAGAAAACCTTCTGGCTCAACTAAAGTTCTACTTGAACTTCTAAAAAGATCTCCTAATATTCTTGATTATCGGCTTTCTGCATAATGTTAAAAGACATAACAATCGCATAAACACTGAATTTTAAACCTCCGCTTCGCTCTGGTTTAAAATCAGGTTATGCAAAACGTTAGGCCTTAAAAAAAATGTACCATTGTTCTCATACTAAAACATAGGATGTTAAATGTCTGAAATTGAAAAAATCAGTAATTCAATTGTATATTCATCAGATGGTGATGATGTTGAAATTATTTTCAAAGATGAGAACGTTTGGGCGACTCAAAAATCAATGTCAGGAATATTTGAAACTGATGTAAGTGCTATTTCAAAATATATTGATAATATTTTCTCTAGTAAAGAGCTAGACGTAATTAGCAATTTGCAAAAAATGAAAATTACTAATTCTTCAAAGCCAGTAGAATTTTATAGTCTGGATGTAATCATATCAGTTGGGCATAGAGTTAATTCAAAGAAAGCTACTCAATTTAGAGTTTGGGCTAATAATATAATCAAACAGTATATCAAAGATGGTTATATTATAAATGAAGAATTATTAAGGTCTGACCCAAAAAAGCTTAATGAGCTTGCAGCAAAACTAAGAGAACTTAGAGCTAACGAAAAAAACATTTATGCATCTGTTAGGGAATGCTTTAAGTTAGCCTCTTCAGACTATGAGCCATCTTCAAAAGAAGTCAGAAAGTTCTATTCCTTGCTTCAGGATAAATTCCATCATGCTATTACTCGAATGACAGCATCTAAATTAATTCTTGACCGTGCAAATCATGTAGACAAAAATATGGGAATACAGTTATTCAAAGGTGCTATTCCCACTAAAAATGAAGTGACTACAGGGAAAAACTACCTAGATGAAATAGAAATATACAGAATGCACTTGCTATCAGAGCAATTCCTTCTTTATGCTGAATCAACAGCTCTTTCTGGTAAAAAAATGACAATGAAGAGCCTTCATAAACAACTTGACAATCTTCTAAGACTTAATGGTTACCCAGTTTTTGACGGATATATTGATTACTTAAAAGATCGTGCTATTAAACATGCTGATAATGAATACAAAGCATTTATTGAAATAAAGAAACTTGAACACATTGGTCTTGAGGTTGATTTAGAGCTTTTTTATCAAGGTGAATATGATGAATATAAAGAACAAACAATACTAATTACTTCAAGACAACTTAATAATGCAATTGCTATACAAGAAAAAGCCTAACAATCGCATTAAAGCTGAATTTAAAACCCTCCGCTTCGCTACAGGTTTTAAATCAGTTTATGCAAAAAGTTAGCGATCTTAAAATAGTTAAATCCAAAATAACGGAATGTTATCACAATTATAACTAATTAATATAAATACAGGAACTTTCATGAAAAAAATAGCAATGGTCTTTTTAATTTTTATATCTGAATCAGTTCTTGCTGATACTCAAAGTGATTCAGATATCTTATTTAACTGGGCAGAAACTCAATATCCTCAGTTTTTTTCACCCGCAAATCAATCTAGTAAAACATGGGGAGTATGGTATTACCGCTATTATCCAGATACTAATAATTACCTTGGTACAAATACAACTGATTTTGATGTTTATATACAAGGTGATAGTTTTGAAGGGCTAACTCGTGTAGATACACTAAATGCTTTAATTGATACTGCTGGGTTAAGCACATCAGCTACAAAGAAACTAAATGATACGGGCATTATTTCTTGTGGTAACGAATCTCTAAGCTGCCCTCAAGAAAATTATCCAGGGCAAGATGCAGAATATGGACGTGATATTCTTTTTAATGATTCTTCAGATGGTCATGCAGGTTTCAGTTTTACTAAATTGGATAGTAACGGTAATGAATTACCTTCAAGTGCCAGTACATGGTCTTGTGTTAAAGATAATATTACAACTTTAATATGGGAAATAAAAACCAATGATGATGGCCTTCAAGATAAAGACTGGTATTACACATGGTATAACTCTACAGGTGTCAATGATGGTAGTTCTTCAGGTACAAGTAATGAAGGTGTTTGTTTTGACAGTAACAATTGTGATACCGAAAAGTATATCCAGCAAGTAAATAATCAGCATTTATGTGGTATGGATGGTTGGAGGTTGCCTACAAAAAAAGAATTAGTAGGAATTGTAAGTTTTGACCGTAGTGATCCTATGATAGATAGTAATTATTTTCCAAATACAATAATTCATGGTTATTGGTCATCTACACCACATGTTGGAAACTCGCAGTATGCATGGGTTGTTGGTTTCGGTAATGCTCTCTCATTCTACCATGGTCATTATAAGTCTGGTGGTCAATCTGTTCGTTTAGTAAATGATACTAAATAGTGACTTAGTTTTAAATTTGAACCATCTAACTATAAAGGAGATAAAATGAAGAAATTATTTACATTATGCATATGTGCTTTATTAAGTCCTGTTGTTTTAGCTCAAACGTGTAGTGAACGCATAACATCACATTCATCTGATACTCGCTTTGTTGTAAATGGTGAAGAGGTAAGTGATAGCCAAACGGGTTTAATCTGGCAAAAGTGCAGCTTAGGTATGAGTGGCAGCAATTGCTTATCTGGTAGCCTTCAATCCATGACCTGGGAGCAAGCACTACAAGCAGCAGAAATTGAAAGACAACAAACGGGTAAAGCTTGGAGATTACCTAATATAAAAGAACTTCTCTCCATTGTGGAAGAGCAATGTGAAAATCCAGCGATAAATGTATCCGTTTTTCCCAATACAAATACTTTGTATTGGTCTGCTTCTCCTAATGCCTCTCGTTCGGATGATGCGTGGTTTATTAATTTTGGAAATGGTGGCATACATGGTTATAACCCTAATAGCTATAATATATCAGTCCATTTAGTGCGTTCAGAAATGTAATTATAACTTTTTGTTAATTTGGCAAATAGATAAAACTCAAGTTGAATACACATCAACTAATAATAAAAGGGATAATAAAAAATGCTTCTAAAATTATTTCTAATAATTAGCTTTCTAATTTTTACTCAAACAGTTTATTCAAGAGAAGATTTTACTAAAATTGAAGCTAATGGTAATGAAGACCTTTTTACGAATGATTGGTCTTGCGTAAAAAATAATGTCACTGGTCAGGTTTGGGAGGCGAGTGGTTCAAATAAAAAATATACAGTTGAGGAAATTAACAATTATGTAAAGGAAATAAACAATATTAAGTTGTGTGGTTATAGTGACTGGCGTATGCCCAGTATAAAAGAGTTAAGTGGGCTTGCAATTAATAAAGACTATTTTTCTTTTCCAGCTCACCACCTTCTTGCTTATTGGTCTAATACGATAGTTGCTGATTCTTCATCTGATATACAACTATGGTATGTTAATTATGAGAACTCTAGAGGTGAGTATGAGCCTAATAGCGAAAACTATGTCCGTTTAGTGCGGGGAAATAAGTTTTATGATTTTTTTGATTATACCAAACTAGATAGTGCTGGTAAGTCATTGACTGGAACATCAACTAATCATGCCTGTGTTTATGATAACCAAAATGGTTTAACTTGGGAGGTAAAAACCAATGAAAATAATTCTATAGGATATTCACCTTCAGAGGTTAATAATCATGTGGAGGAATTGAATAGAAAAACTCTATGCGGTTATTCTGACTGGCGGCTACCAACGACAGATGAATTAACTACTCTAGTTGATTATGGTACTCATTCTCCAGCAATAAGCACCGATTATTTCCCTAATACCATAAACAAACTATATCGTGCTAGTCCTGATTCTGTTTATTTTGATTCAGGCAGATGGGATGATCGGTTTGAAACTGAACCATTGGCTCTTCGTCTGGTACGTGATGGGTTAAATTTAGATCCCTATTTAGCAAAGTTATTTAACTGGGCAGAAGTAAACTATCCTCAATACTTTCCATCAAAAGAACAGAGCTATGTTTTAAGTGGTTATACAGTACGCCACTACAAATATACCAATATCTATCTGGGTGAAAAAAATGGTGATATTTATGTGTATGGTGATGTATTTGGTGGATTGCTAAAAGTAGGTACATTTGCAGAGTTACTGAAGCAAACTTATTCTGGCAATATACTAAATAATGGTGACTTTTCATTAGGATATAGTGGATGGGAAATTATATCAGGGATGTGGTCATTAGGTTCAATGAGTGGTGACGCAACTTCAATTATAGATGATGGTGAATATTCTAGCGTTTTCAAAATCAATGGTTATTATGAAAATAATTCCTCCATTGGGGTGAGTCAAGAAGTTATGTTAAACTCTTCTTTTCGTTCTTTTGATATTTCTTTTAATTGGAAAGTTTTATCACAGTCAAAAGGTCCAGATGCTAATTACATACAGTTTTTATTTTATGACTCAAATGATATCTTACTTGGGAATGTGACTTATTGGAATAGTAATTCTACTCTTTATACACCTTCATATTGGAGAGGTAGTTTAGACGAAAATCAGTTTATCGGCTTTGGACAGTTTTTAGAATATTTTGACTATGAAAGTGTTAATTTTAATACTTCAAAAATTATTGGAATGGATCATACTAAAGTAAAAAAAATAACAGTTAAGGCTATTGTTAAGTCAGTTGGAAGTGGAGGCACCATGTTGGTAGATAATTTTTCAATTAGAGGTAACGAATAATTAAGAGGCTACAGTCTCTTAAAAGTTAGTTTTAAGGTAAACTGCTTCGCTAACAATCGTGTAAAGCTGAATTTTTACCACTCGCTTCGCTTGGGTAAAAAATCAGCTTACACAAAGCGTTAGAGGATCATAATCTATCATCTTTTTAAGATAGTGGTGGGTACATTACAAAAAGTAATTTACCCATAAATAAGTTCAGGGCATAAAGGAA
>JASFYW010000135.1:0-47844 GCA_045046865.1 Woeseiaceae bacterium
CACTTTGGTTTAGCGCATGATGCTTATGCTCACTTTACCTCACCTATTCGACGTTATCCTGATTTATTAGTTCATCGTGGCATTCGTCATATTGTTCGTGGTGGAAATGCAGAAAACTACCACTACAATGAAAACACCATGCGTGCATTGGGTGAACACTGTTCGCAAACAGAACGTCGTGCAGATGAAGCCACGCGTGACGCTGTGGATTGGCTTAAATGTGAATTCATGATGGATAAAATTGGTGAAGTGTTTGAAGGCACGATCACCAGTGCAACCGGTTTTGGTTTATTTGTAGAACTGGATAATATTTTTGTAGAAGGTTTAATTCATGTGACAGCACTTGATCATGATTATTACCATTTTGATGCAGCACACCATCGTTTAGTGGGTGAGCGTACCGGTCAAGTTTTCCGTTTAGGTGATCATATTATTGTCAGTGTGAGTAAAGTTAATCTTGAAGACAAGAAAATAGATTTTGATTTAGTTTCTGCTGAACGTACACCACGTAAAACAGCTTCACGAAATAAAAAACAAGAAGATGGATCAGACTCCTCAGAGGCTAACGAAACATCATCTAAGAAAAAGATGGGTAAGAAAAAATCAGCAAAGAAAAAATCATCAACTAAAAGAGATGAAGATGGCAATCGATTAAGACACAGTAAAAAGAAACTGAATAAAAAAGCCAAAAAGCGTGCTGCTGAGAAGAAAAAGAAAGATAAAGAAAAAAAAAAGGAAAAAGAAGTAAGTAGTTCGTTATGGCAGAAAATAACTCACATTACATCTACGGTTTACACGCGGTTAAAGCGGTCCTAGAACGTGAGCCAGAAATGGTTTCAAACATTTGGCTAGAAAATTCTCGTCGTGATGATAAAGCAAAACAAATACTACAACTTGCGCACTATGCCAATGTAAAGCCAGAACGCGTTAAACGAGAAGTGCTCGATAAACTCGTCGGTGAAAAATCAAATCATCAAGGTGTGGTCGCTTTAAGCAAAGACACCCCTGCAGGGAATGAAAAAACCTTAAAAACCTTAATTGAAAATTTAACGGTTCCCCCTTTTCTACTCATACTCGATAGTGTTCAAGACCCTCACAATTTAGGTGCCTGCTTACGAACTGCCGATGCAGCCGGTGTTCATGCGGTGATTGCCCCCAAAGATAAAGCTTCAGGCCTCACTTCAGTGGTAAGAAAAGTGGCATGTGGTGCGGCAGAAACCATGCCCTTCATCCAAGTGACCAATTTATCTCGAACCATGAGAGATTTACAGCAATCGGGCGTATGGATGATAGGTACGTCATTAGACACAAACCAAGATATTTACCAAGCAGATTTAACCGGTGCTCTGGCACTGGTTTTAGGCGCAGAAGGCAAGGGATTACGCCGTTTAACCGCTGAAAATTGTGATTCTCTTGTTAAGTTACCCATGCTTGGCACTGTTCAAAGCCTCAATGTCTCTGTTAGTGCAGGAGTTTGTTTGTATGAGGCCATTCGTCAAAGGTCAAAAGCTTAGTATTATAATTGTACTATTTTACCTAATTCTCCTTAATTTCCTTGTACCTATGCCCTTTTTTAAGTAAAATCGCGCCCTTGCGGTCTATTGTAAATATTGGACTGCATTCTCCTTGCCTCACCGAATTGTTCGGGAGGCTAAATAGCCACGAGGAGCGCTATGAGACACTATGAAATCGTGTTTTTGGTCCACCCTGACCAAAGTGAACAAGTTCCAGCCATGATCGAACGTTATAAGAAACTGATCGAAGGCGCAGCAGGAACTATCCATCGTTTAGAAGATTGGGGACGCCGTCAATTGGCTTACCAAATCCAAAAAATCCATAAAGCACATTATGTGATGATGAACATCGAATGTGATCAAGCTACGTTAGACGAGCTTGAAAATGGCTTCCGTTTTAATGATGCTGTTATTCGTAATTTAGTCATTCGTCGTAAAAAGGCCGTTACTGAGCCTTCACCTATGGCGCAACCTGATGAGCGTGATAGTCGTGGTGGTCGTGATGATCGCTCACGTCGTGAAGTGAAGCCAGCTGCAAAACCAGCACCTGCTGTAGAAACTCCTACGGCACCGGCTCCTGAATCAGAAACGAAAACAGAAGCGAAAGCAGAAGAAGCGGCTGAATAAATCAGCGCCTTAACTAAATTAAACACATTCGAATAAAGGAGACGTAATATGTCACGTCATTTCCGTCGTAGAAAATTCTGCCGTTTTACTGCAGATAAAGTAGAAGAAATTGATTACAAAGATGTTGCAACGTTAAAAGCTAACGTTACTGAAAGCGGCAAGATTGTACCAAGCCGTATTACAGGTACAAAAGCACGCTACCAACGTCAGTTAGCAACAGCAGTTAAGCGCGCACGTTTTATCGCTTTATTGCCGTACACTGATTCTCACGATTAAGAGAGTTTTTACAAACCATGCATGCTCTAGCAAGTTTCATTATGCGTGGTCGGGTACAAGCAATAGGTAGTGTTGTTACATTAGCACTGTTATCACTTATTGTTTCACCCTTAGCCATATTTACAACGGCTGGTGTAGCGTTAGTTACATTGGTACATGGTTATCGCGAAGGCTTGTTTAGCCTTATTGTAGCAACAGTCATATTGGCTGTCTTCACTGCGATAAGTTTGAATCAAGTTGCGATAGGCTTAGAGTTAGCTTTGAAGTTTTGGTTGCCGGTGTGGGTTTTAGCGAGCATCGTTCTTTACCGAGGTTCAATGTCTTTTGCTCTCGTTGTAGCAGCAGCAATAGCATGTGTTGCGGTCATCACTTTTTATTTATTGGGTGACCCTGCGGCACATTGGTATGAAGTGATAAACAAAGAACTTTTACCAATGCTAAAAGAAGCAGGTATGCAGATTCAAGAAGGGCCTAAAACTGAAAAGCTTTGGCTCTTTATGTCAAAAGTGATGACGGGTTCTGCATTAGCTTTATTTTTAGCACTACAAATTTTAAGTTTGTTTTTAGCGCGTTATTGGCAATCTTTGTTGTATAACCCCGGTGGGTTTGGAACTGAGTTTAAGCAATTACGTTTTGGTAAAATTGCAGCAAATATAGCTTTAGTTATTAGCGTATTTGCGATTGCAACGGCAAATGAATTAGCTCTAAACCTCTTTTTCATTGCCATTGTTTTAATGATGTTCCAAGGCTTGGCGGTGATTCATGCAGTTGTTGCTAAATGCCAATTAAAGTCATCATTTTTGTTTGGCACATATTTATTTATGTTCTTATCACTACAGTACGCTGCACTGGGTTTGTTTATAGTGGCAATAATTGGTTTGTTAGATAGTTGGATAAATTTACGTTTTCGTTTATGTGCAAATAAAGCACAAGATGATTTGAATTAAAGGTTACGTTTAAACGTAATCTAAATTGAGGGTAAAAAGATGGAAGTCATTTTATTAGAAAGAGTTGCTAACTTAGGTAAGCTTGGTGATCGTGTTAAGGTTCGTTCAGGTTACGGTCGTAACTTTTTAGTACCAAGTAAAAAAGCAGTACCTGCCAATGCGGCAAACATTGCTGATTTTGAAGCACGTCGTGCTGATTTAGAAAAAGCTGCAGCTGAAGTTTTAGCAGCAGCGCAATCACGTGCTGAAGAAATTGCTAAAGTTGGTTCAATAACTATTAAAGCAAATGCTGGTGAAGAAGGTAAATTATTCGGTTCAATTGGTGTTTCTGACATCGTTGAAGCTGCTGCCACTGCAGGTATTACTGTTGAGCGTCGTGAAGTTTCTTTACCAGAAGCTATTCGCCACACCGGTGAGTTTGAAATTATTTTCCAACTACACTCAGATGTTGCTCAAGCGGTTCAATTAACTATTGAAGCTGAAGCATAAGCTCATTTTTCGCAGCCATTGTGGGGAAGGACTTAAAAGTATTTTTAAGTTTTGCAACAGTGCAATGACAGTAGAAATTAAGCTCTAAAAAAAGGCTGGTTAATATTTAACCAGCCTTTTTTGGTTTAATTTCGCTAGAAATTGAACAATATTACGCAGTTGATCGTGATATTTGATATTCTACTAGACCAAATTCATTATATTTAGGACATTCCATGCAAGACGCTGTTCCTCCATTCCCTGATTCATCCTATCCCATGGATATGGAAACGGAATCATTAAAACTTCCACCGTACTCACTAGAAGCAGAACAAGCAGTATTGGGTGGATTAATGATCGACAACAGCACCTGGGATCAGGTTTCTGATGTCATTATGGAAGCAGACTTCTATCGCCAGGATCACCGCTTAATTTACAGCGCAATTTTTGATTTAGCAGAAGACAATAATCCGTATGATGTGGTCACGCTTTCTGAATGGCTAGATTCTCGAAACGAACTAAATAATGTCGGTGGCTTAAGTTACTTAGGTTCACTCGCAAAAAATACCCCAACTGCAGCCAACATAAAAGCCTATGCCAAAATTGTGCGTGAGCGTTCTGTCTTGCGCCAACTTATTAGTGTCGCTACAGGTATTGCTGAATCTGCCTATAATCCTGATGGCCGTACCAGTGCAGAATTACTCGATATGGCAGAAAGCAAAGTTTTTGAAATTGCAGAAAAAGGTGGCCGTTCAGAAGGCGGTTACAAAAACATAAAAGAGTTATTGGTCACTGCTGTTGATCGTATTGATGAATTATATCGAAGTGACAATGCCTACACAGGAATACCAACAGGATTTGATGACTTTGATGATATGACCTCTGGCTTACAAAAATCAGACTTAGTCATTATTGCCGGTCGACCTTCTATGGGTAAAACATCGTTCGTGATGAACTTAGTAGAAAATGCGGCAATCAAACATAAACAACCGGTTGCGGTGTTTAGTATGGAAATGCCCGGCGACCAATTAGTGATGCGTATGATGGCATCGCTTGGCCGTATAGATTCAAATAAAATTAGAACAGGTAAGTTGGATGATGCCGATTGGCCGCGTTTAACTTCAGCAGTAGGTATCTTAAATGAAGCGCCCATTTTTATAGATGACACACCAAGTTTGAACCCGATGGAGATTCGTTCTCGCGCAAGACGTATTCATCGTGAACATGGTTTAGGTATGATCGTTATCGATTACCTTCAGTTGATGGTGTCAGCAAAAGGCAATGGAGAAAATAGGGCGACAGAAATATCTGAAATTTCACGTTCTTTAAAAGGCTTAGCAAAAGAACTTGGCGTGCCTGTTTTAGCTTTATCACAGCTTAATCGTAGTTTAGAGCAACGTCCTAATAAACGTCCTATTATGTCTGACTTACGTGAATCGGGTGCGATAGAGCAAGATGCCGATCTGATTGTCTTTATTTATCGTGATCAAGTTTATAACGAAGACTCGCCCGATAAAGGCACAGCAGAAATTATTATTGGTAAGCAGCGTAATGGGCCGATAGGTACGGCACGTTTAACCTTCTTAGGTGAGTACACTCGATTTGAAAATCATACTCATAACAGTGGCTATGATGAGGATTATTGATGATCTTAGATCAGACCATTCCTACCCGTGCTGTTATCTCTTTATCTGCATGTCAGCATAACCTTTCTATTGCCCAACAAGCTGCACCCGATTCTAAAAATTTCGCTATTATAAAAGCCAATGCCTATGGGCATGGCATGGTTGAAATTGCCAAATCATTAACCAAAGCTGACGGCTTTGGTGTCGCAAGAATTCAAGAATCCATTACTTTACGTGAAGCCGGCATAACACAATCGATATTATTACTAGAAGGCTTTAGCTCAAGTGAAGAGCTTGAGCTGATTGAACAACAGCAACTTGATTGTGTTGTTCATTCTGAAATACAAATTAATTTGTTAGAACAATTTAATACACATTCTAAAAAAATAAATATTGTTGTTAAGGTTGATACGGGAATGCATCGGTTAGGTTTTTCGCCTGATGAGTTACGCAATATTGTTCAACGTTTAGAAAAGTGTGATTGTGTTCAACAATCCCTCACTATCATGACGCACTTCGCTTGTGCTGATGATAAACAAGATCAAACAACGCTGAATCAAATCAAAGTTTTAGATGAGTGTTTAGAAGCATTGAATATAACAAATACTTCGATGGCAAACTCCGCAGGAATATTAGGCTGGCCACAAAGCCATGCTTCTTATAACCGCCCAGGCATTATGCTTTATGGTGTATCACCTTTTCTTAATCTCACCGCGAAAGATCATAACTTACAGCCAGTGATGACATTAAAGTCTAAACTAGTATCAGTTAAAAAAGTAAAGCAAGGTGAAGCGATTGGTTATGGTGCAACCTATCGTTGTGAAAAAGACTTAACTATTGGTATTGTTGCGATTGGTTATGGTGATGGTTATCCGCGCCATGCGAAAACAGGCACACCCGTTGTAGTCAATGGAAAACGCTGTGCTTTGTTAGGCCGTGTTTCTATGGATATGATATGTGTTGACCTAAGCGCACAAGAAAACGCAAAGGTTAATGATGATGTTGTTTTATGGGGAGACGAACCGCCCATTGAAGAAATTGCAGAAGCGGCTGATACCATAGCTTATGAATTATTATGTGGCGTTACAAGTCGCGTTAAATTTGAATACATAAATTAAAACCTAAATACAGCCCCCCCCCTGTCATTGCGATGGAACAAAGTGACTGCGGCAATCTCCAGTTACAATGTTCTCATCATGAGATTACCGCGCCATCAAAAACATGGCTCGTAATGACAGATGTTAATAGGTTATCTGCACTTTACGTTATTTATTAGTGTCTCCGAGTTGACTTCCAAACCACGTGTCTAAATCCCATTCAAGGAACTCTGCATAATTCATGTAATGTGAACCATCACATGAAAAAGTTAAACCAACAATACCGTTTACAAGATTAAAAGAAGCCGATCGTAGGTAAACTGTTTCATCCATGTTTCTTAGTGCTTTAAACATATCAAGAACAGCAGAAACAGCTTGTTGCGGAACGGTGGCAATCTCAGGATAATCTTGACGCGAGTATGCAAGGCAACGTTCAGGATCAATAAGATCATCTAGCATGTGAATGTGATAGTCATACGGATTTTCCATGGTCCAAAATGAAACACGTGAACTTGAAAAATGAATCTTACAATGGAAAATACCATGGTGTTGCATCATGTCTTTAATGATTTCAGTCACGTTATCAAGCTGCTTATCCATTGCACTTAGTACACGTTCTTGCATAAACAGTGTGCCACGAATGGCAGGGTCGCCTTTATATTGTTGCCACTTAGTTTCGGCTTGTTTAACTGAATTATCAACGGGCAGTTTTTCAACATCAAAGTCAGCTGCAATAAATCCAAGAACTTTATCGCCATCTGTTACTGATTGCATAACGGTAATACATGATTTTCTGCTATGTAAACTCACGTAAACAGGCGACATGGTAAAACCATTATAGGGAAGTGTTTCCATAAAAGGTCGGCCAACTAAAACGCGGCCTTTCAATGTTTTATCTTTGGAGTGCGCTTCTATATTGGATGAAACTAATTCACCTGCAGTATCAACAGTATAGATAAGATCGCAATGCGGCAACATGTGAAGACTATCTTGTAAAATATTATCAAGCTCAACAGCATCATTCCATGCATAGACGCATGACTTGGCTAGTGCGGTGAGTATTCCTTCCGAACGATTAGCTAATGTTTTTTTCTTGTTTTTGATGATATCTTTAAACCAAGACATTTTATTCTCGCTGAATTTTAGGTGGCTAAGACAGTTTTATACGATCTCGTTCCTCTATTCTATCATAATATCAGTCTATCGTATTCGGATGACAATGACATGATACAGTTTCACAGATATTGTATTTTAGCGTGTTTTATTCATGTTAAGATTAATGAATTACTTTTAAATAGACATTAAAAACATTCGTATGGCAAAAATAAAAACCTTATACAGTTGTAGTGATTGTGGTTGTGAAGCACCTAAATGGTCAGGCCAATGTGGCGACTGTGGCGCATGGAATACTCTGATTGAAATAACATCAACACCCACGGCTTCTTCTCGTACAACGCGTTATGCAGGTTTTGCTGGTGAAGCGAAAGGAGTCAAGGTTCAGCGGTTAGATAATATTAGTTCAATGGATGTTGCGCGTTACCCAACAGGAAGTGCAGAGTTTGATCGCGTTTTAGGTGGTGGCTTGGTCAGCGGTTCGGTTGTTTTACTCGGTGGCGATCCGGGGATTGGTAAATCGACTTTATTATTACAAATTCTCACGCAGTTAGGTGAGTACAACCCTTTATACATTACCGGCGAAGAATCATCACAACAAGTGGGTGCTCGTGCGCTACGTTTAGGTTTAAAAACAGATCGTTTAGGTTTATTGATTGAGACGCGAGTAGAAGATATTTTAAATATCGCACAAAAAGAAAAGCCACGTGTGATGGTGATTGATTCTATTCAAACCATTTACACAGATGAAATACAGTCAGCACCGGGTGGAGTAGCTCAGGTTAGAGAAAGTGCTGCGCTGCTAGTGCGTTATGCCAAGCAAACGCAAACATCTATTTTTCTTGTTGGCCATGTCACTAAAGAAGGTAATTTAGCTGGACCCCGTGTTTTAGAACACATGGTTGATACAGTACTTTATTTTGAAGGTGATAGCGGAAGTCGTTATCGATTAATTCGTGCAATTAAAAATCGTTATGGCGCAGTCAATGAACTTGGTGTGTTTGCCATGACTGAAAAAGGTCTGCGCGATGTGAGTAACCCATCGTCCATCTTTTTATCTCAACATGATAAAGAAGTCTCTGGCAGTGTGGTGATGGTGACCTTAGAAGGCAACCGGCCGATGCTTGTTGAAGTACAAGCTTTGGTGGATGAAAGTCATTTAAGTAACCCACGTCGGGTGACAACAGGTTTAGAACACAACCGCTTGGCGATGTTGCTTGCTGTATTGCATCGACATGGTGGTATTGTGACGCATGATCAAGATGTTTTTGCCAATGTTGTTGGTGGCGTTAGAGTGACAGAAACAGGCGCAGACTTAGCCGTTATACTGGCGATTAAATCGAGTTTAAGTGATCGAATTATGCCAAGTGATGTTATTGTCTTTGGTGAAGTGGGTTTAGCCGGAGAGATACGCCCCGTGCCTAACGGCCAAGAACGTTTACATGAAGCGGCAAAACATGGATTTAAACGAGCCTTAATTCCAAAAGCGAATATCCCTCAACAACCTATTAAAGGCATGGAAGTGATAGGTGTCTCGCGTTTAGATGAAGCATTGAGTAAGATTGAATAATATTTAGGCTTGAATAAGCTCATGCAGTTCTCTTTCTAACAAACTTTCACTTCCTAGGTTTAATTCAACTAAACGACGTAAGTGAGTTGCACTATCAAGATCCATATGTGTAGTTTTAAAGCCAACGACGTCTTCTGTTTTATGTACCTCAATCACGGCTAAGCTAATCTCAATATCTTTATTGGATAATTGACAATGTGCAGTGAAATGTCCGCCATTATTTCCATCCCAGTTTTCAGGTTTGGTAATTAAAATACCTTTGAAACTAATATCAATTAATTCAGTGGTGTATTTTTTCGCTGTGCGAGAATCAATAATAGTAACGGCTGCATTAAAAGGAATGCGTGTGAAGTGGCGTTGTTCATTGGACATAATAGATGACCTCAATTAGATTTTTACTCTAAATAAAACTGCATTTTGATATTGCCAATTTGAATGGTCTCACCATCATTTAACTGTTGGCTTTTTTCCCCAAGTTTTTTATTTTGTATCAGTAAAGGGTGGTTGCCCTCGAGTTGAGAAATAAAGTAACCATCATTTCGCTTAGCAATAACGGCAGTTGAAATTCCAGGTTTACCTAGGTTGGTCATGGCTTTATTCAAACTCATTGTTTTGCCTAAGTTTGCGCCATTCATAATTTGTAACCAGCCTTGTGTTTTTTCTTGAGCTTCCATTTGAATGGGCGGCTCTTCTTCAACAACATTTTCTGTTAAGGCTTCAGTTTCAATTGAATTATGGAGTTCTTCTGAGAACGAGTAAGAGAGAGTATGTTTACCAACTCGGATCACATCACCATCTTTAAGAGGGTGTAGTGCTGAAAGTTTACTGGTTCCAATAAAGGTTCCATCTTCGGTTCCTAAATCACGGATGACAGATTCATTGTTTACAGTATCAACTTGAGCATGCTGAGGCTGAATAGCCAAACTATCAATAAAAAGCGTGCAAGCGGGATCACTGCCGATCACCATTGTGCCTTTGAGCACAGGAAAGACTTTGAGATTTTTACCTTTAAATGAAAGTGTCAATTTCGACACATAAGACTCCAAAAATTCTAATGATTTCCTCGGATTATAGTCTTTTTTTAAACTAATTGTACATTAGTGGCCTTAACTATTGTTTTTTATACGCTTTTTGTCTGTTCTTCTTGTTTTGACCAACTTGGATCGATTAATACTGTTTTTACCGCATTTTTAGAGGTTTGTATTATCTCTATCGGATACGCCTCTAAAAGCATGCTGGTGCCGGTATCGGGGATGTGTTCGAGGTATTCAATAATCAAACCATTTAAGGTTTTTGGCCCTTCGGTGGGCAGTGTCCAGTTTAAAATTTTGTTGAGCTCTCGAACGGTAATACTGGCATCAATAAGCAAAGTGCCATCAGTTTTCGTTTGCACATCTTTACGGCTAGCTGATGGATCAGTGGTAAATTCGCCAACAATTTCTTCAAGAATATCTTCTAATGTGACTAAACCAAGAATATCGCCGTATTCATTAACGACCATCGCGTTGCGACGACGTTCATGTTGAAAATTGAGTAATTGGGTATTTAACGGCGTGCCTGAAGGTATGAAATAGGCTTCACGAATAATCTTTTTAAAATCATCTTTAGTGGCTTCTTCCATATGGAAAAAACGTAAGGCACGACGAATATGAATAATCCCAACGATATGGTCGATATCGCCTTCATATACAGGTAACCGTGTATGCGCTGTTTGCGCAAGTTGTTTAATAATATCTGCCCAGTCATCTTCAAGATCGATGCCGACAATCTCATTCCTTGGAATCATGATGTCATCGATGGTGACTTTTTCCAGATCTAAAATACTTAAAAGCATTTTTTGATGGCCTTTAGGGATCATGGTCGCCGCTTCATTCACCACAATACGAAGTTCTTCGCTGCTTAATTGATCACTGCTGATTTTTTGGCGAATCCCAAATATTTTAAAGATGGCTGTTGAAAAAAGGTTAACGAACCAAACAAAAGGGTATAAGAGTGTTAATAGAGGTTTAAGAATAAGGGTTGCCGGCAAAGCAAATTTTTCAGGATGCATTGCCGCAAGTGTTTTAGGCGTCACTTCAGCGAAAACAAGAACAACAAAGGTAAGAACAAAAGGCACAATTAAAACACCAAAATCTCCATAGAGACGCAACGCAATAATACCGGCAATCACGGAGGCAAGAATATTAACAAAGTTATTTCCTAATAAAATTAGGCCAATTAATCGTTCAGGATTTTGTAGTAAGCGATGAGCACGTATTGCTGCTTTATTTTTCTGATCTGCCATATGTCGTAATCTGTAGCGATTAAGACTCATTAAACCGGTTTCAGAACCAGAGAAAAATCCAGAAATAAGTATTAGGAATATCAGTATGCCGAAAAGCATACTCGTTGAGATAGCGTCCAAAGAGGGAATAACCTTTTGTAATTACAATAGTCTAATTAGATGGATAACTCAGTAAAGAGTCAAGAGGATTCAACAGAATATCTGGCACAGAGACTGCCTAGCTCATATTAGTCGAGTTAATTTAAGACCAACTCAATAACAAATTTACTGCCAAAGTAAGCGAGCATCAATAAAGTGAAACCACTAATACTCCATTTTATGGCAATTTTACCACGCCAGCCAAATTGATAGTGTCCCCAAAGAAGGGTGACAAAGATTGCCCATGCAATCAGTGACAATATGGTTTTGTGAACAAGATGCTGTGCAAACATGTCTTCGAGATAAATAAAGCCACTGAGTAGAGAAATGCTTAAGGCAATCACCCCAAGTGCAATGATTCTAAACAGCAAGCTTTCCATCGTTTGTAAAGCAGGTAGGCTGCGTAAAAAACCAGAAGGGTGTTTGTTGTGTAAATATTTATCTTGAACGTACAGCAGTAATGCCTGTGCCACAGCAATACTTAAAACACTGTAGGCGGTAAGAGAAAATAAAATATGGGTTTGTAAGCCGGGTGCGAGGGCATCAGTGAGTAAATGATGTTGATCACTTAAATTACGCATCACAATACTTAATAAGGCAAAAGGGTATACCAACAGCCCTAAACAACTTACAGGTTGAGTAAAACTGGCAATAATTAGTAAAGCCGCCATTAATCCTGCGGTAAAGGTCAGCGCGCTAAAAAAGCCAATATCAATGCCTTGATCGGTAAATAATATTTGATTCAGTGCTACGGCATGAAAAATAACGGCAATAGCGGCAACGTAAGTGGGAATTTTATTTGATTCACTGTTGGTGGAAAGCCACTGTCTTAGTAACAGGCCGATGGATGTGGCGTAAAGCAAAATAGAGATTGTAGAAGTCATTGTCATTATAATTTTCCTGTAAGCGAATAATCGCACAAGGTGGCGCGACAGAGAAGTAGTTCATTCGTAATATGTTTATTTACTTACATAAGCTTGGTGTTTCAAACGATAAATTAACGTTAAAATGAGCTATAGTCAGTATTAAGGCTATTTACTTGTGACTCGCGTAACATTTTGTTTTACTTAGATATGTCAATATTCGCGACGTAGTAAATTTTACAGAAATAATTAGGAAACGTTCGTTTAATGGAACTGAAAGTTTTGGGGTGTAGTGGGGGTGTTGGCAGCCGTTTAAGAACGACCACACTACTCATTGATGATGATATTTTAATTGATGCGGGAACAGGTCTTGGCGACTTGAGCTTGCAGGCAATGTCGTCTATCCGTCATATTTTCATCACACATTCTCATCTTGATCACATTACCAGTATTCCTTTTTTGGTTGATACTCTTTTTGATAGTATTCAACAGCCCATTATTATTCACGCACAAGCGGAAACGATAGATGCGCTGAAAAAACACATCTTCAATAATGTCATTTGGCCAGACTTCTCAAAGTTACCTAGCCAAGAAAATCCTGTAATGAAATATGAAGTGATGACCGCAGGCGAAGTCATCGAAATTAATCATCGAAAAATAGAAATGATTCCGGTTAAGCATATTGTACCGGGCGTTGGTTATCGGGTTGAATCTAAAACCGGCTCTTTTGCTTTTAGTGGTGATACCTCAACGAATGATACTTTCTGGCAAGCATTAAATAAGCATGAGAAATTGGATGTACTCTTGGTAGAGTCAGCGTTCACTAATAAAGACATATCTTTATGCCATTTATCAGGCCATTATTGTGCTGAGTTGCTCGGGCCAGATATCTCGAAACTCAAATTAAAGCCAGAGGTATACATTAGCCATAATAAACCCGGAGCTGAAGGAAAAATATTTTCTGAGTGCCAAAAAGCCATCACTACACATACCATTCACCCTTTGTCTGGTGGACACAGTTTTACCTTATAGATTTAATCTGCATCATGTTTGGTTCTTCTCCTTTTCGTTATTTACGTTATAATTCCCCATTATCAGTCATATTTTAGGAATAAAAGATTATGTTTGATGGTTTATCAGAACGCTTAGGTCAAACAGTCCGTAATATACGTGGCGTAGGGCGTTTAACAGAAGAGAATATAAAAGACACTATGCGTGAAGTGCGCATGGCATTGCTCGAAGCAGATGTGGCCTTGCCCGTCGTTCGACAATTTACTGATATTGTTAAAGAAAAAGCGATGGGTGATACGGTCTTAAAAAGCTTAACGCCCGGTCAAGCTCTAGTGAAAGTCGTTAATGATGAATTAGCGAACATCATGGGAAAGGCAAATGAAGAGCTAAATTTAAGCGTGGCACCCCCCGCTGTTATTTTAATGGCTGGTCTACAAGGCGCGGGTAAAACAACCACGGCAGCTAAATTAGCGCTCTTTTTAAAAAAGAAACAAAATAAATCAGTCATGCTAGTGAGTGTGGATGTCTACCGACCCGCCGCAATCAAACAACTTGAAACCGTCGCCGCTGAAGTAGGGGCAGATTTCTTCCCCTCAACCACAGAACAAGATCCGGTAGATATTGCCACGGCAGCAATGAAAGAAGCCAAAATCAAAAACAACGATGTTTTGATTATTGATACAGCCGGTCGTTTACATGTTGATGATGACATGATGAATGAAATTAAACGCCTACACGCCGCAGCCAAGCCCGTAGAAACCTTATTTGTTGTCGATAGTATGACCGGGCAAGATGCCGCAAACACCTCAAAAGCCTTTGATGAAGCATTGCCGTTAACAGGCATCATCTTAACAAAAACGGATGGTGATGCCCGTGGTGGTGCAGCACTTTCAACCCGTTTTATCACAGGCAAGCCGATTAAGTTTATCGGTGTCGGTGAGAAAATGTCGGCCTTAGAGCCATTCCACCCAGAACGTATTGCTTCACGAATTTTAGGTATGGGCGATGTCGTCAGCTTAGTAGAAGAAGTGCAAAGCAACGTAGACCATGCAAAAGCAGAGAAACTGGCTAAAAAACTTCAAAAAGGCAAAGGTTTTGATTTAGAAGACTTCAGCGAACAATTACAGCAAATGAAAAATATGGGCGGCATCGCAAGTTTAATGGGCAAGTTGCCCGGAATGCCCAATATTCCTAAAGGTGCAATGGATCAAGTAGATGATAAGAAAATGCTGCATTTAGAAGCAATTATCAGCTCAATGACACCAAAAGAGCGCCGTTTCCCCGATGTTATAAAAGGTTCAAGAAAGAAAAGAATTGCCGCAGGCTCAGGAATGCAAGTTCAAGATGTGAATCGACTGCTTAAACAGTTCATGCAAATGCAGAAAATGATGAAGAAAATGAAAGGGGGCGGAATGGCGAAAATGATGAGGTCCATGAAAGGACAACTCCCTCCAGGAATGCACTGAAAACGACGTACAAGCTAGATTACGGCGTTGGAAAATACCTCAAAATGCTCATGTACTCATTGTACATTCCGCTTTTTCGGCAATTTCCGCCTTGTACTCTAGCTTGTACGTCACCCTCAGCATCATTCCTTTTGTTTTGTAGGTTGGACTTCAGTCTAACGCGGTGCTGACAAAGGAATTATTGCGATAAATTCACTCGAACTAGCAGCTGAAAAAGGAATTATTGCTTTTGATTCCCCCATATCCTACTTATTTGAATTAAAACGGTTTTAAATCACCTTTTTTCAACTAAAAAGCCTCTAACCCCTTCACTTTTCTGTGATTTCTAGTAAAATGCGCCGTCTTATAAGAGTGGGTTATTTATTAACGAGTAGCCTTCAAAATTTTAGTTTTTTTCGAGGAAATATAGCGCATGGTAACCATCCGTTTAGCTCGTGGTGGCGCAAAGAAGCGTCCCTTTTATCATATTGTTGTAACCGATAGCCGTAGCCGTCGTGACAGTCGTTATATCGAACGTTTGGGTTATTATAACCCTCGGGCTAAAGGCCAGGAAGTTCGATTAAACCTAGAAGATGCTCGTATTCAGCATTGGTTAGGTCAGGGTGCTCAAACATCTGAACGTGTTGCTAAGTTATTGAAAGAAGAAGCAAAAGCTGCTTAATTGCGTTTTGTTTCGACGATCGTTTTTCAATTGTTAATCGGTTGTCTTGCTTATGAGTTCTGACGAGAAAAATATTTCAGATTGGGTGTCTCTAGGCAAAGTTAGCGGTACATTTGGTGTGAAGGGATGGATGAAAATCTTTTCCGATACACAGCCAAAAGAAAATATCCTGAAATATAACCCTTGGTATCTTAAACAAAATGCCGAATGGCAGCCGTTTAAGTTGGTTTCAGGAAAAGCCCACGGCAAAGGTGTGATCGTCCAGTTAGATGGGATTAACGATTGTGACCTTGCTGAGTCTTTAAAAGGTGTTGAAATTGCCATTAAACGTGAGCAATTAAGCAAACCTGCTTCAGGTGAGTATTACTGGAGTGACCTCATTGGCTTAAAGGTTAAAAATAAAGAAGGCATTGAACTGGGATGTATTAGCTCAATGCTGGAAACCGGTGCAAATGATGTCGTCATTGTACAAGGTGAAAAGAATAAAAAAGGAAAGAAACGCGAGCGTTTAATTCCTTTTATTTCCAGCGAGGTCATTCTTGAAGTCGATATTGAACAAGGATCGATGCTTGTAGACTGGGACGCCGAATTTTAGCGAGATAAAGCATGCACATTGAAGTAGTGACGCTTTTCCCACAAATGTTTTCAGCTCTGTCAGACAATGGTGTGACAGGCCGAGCCATCCAAAGTGGATTGGTTCAATTGGGGGTGATTAATCCCCGAGATTATACTGAGGATCGACATAACACCGTTGATGCACGCCCTTATGGTGGTGGCCCCGGTATGCTGATGATGGTTGCGCCTTTAAAGGCCGCCATTAAAGATGCAAAAAAAGCATTGGGTAAAAATGGAACGGGCAAGAAGGCGAAAGTCATTTATTTATCGCCCCAAGGTCGAAAGTTAGACCAAGCCGGTTTACAAGAATTATCTCAGTGTGAAGAATTAGTTTTATTATGTGGTCGTTATGAAGGTATTGATGAACGACTCATCGCCAGTGAAGTTGATGAAGAATGGTCGATTGGAGACTATGTTATCAGCGGAGGAGAGCTGGCAGCCATGGTACTGATTGATGGTATTACGCGATTAGTTCCCGGCGCTTTAGGACACGAAGAGTCTGCCGAGCAAGATTCATTTATGAATGGCTTACTTGATACACCGCATTACACGCGTCCTGAAGAAATTGATGGCTTAGTTGTTCCTGATGTTTTACTAAGCGGCCATCACAAAAATATTAATACTTGGCGTCTTAAACAGGCGTTAGGACGTACTTGGTTAAGACGACCCGATATGCTTGAAAAGTTATCATTGGATCAAGTACAACAAGATTTATTGGCGGAATTTATCCGTGAGTATGAACATACGTAAATTAAAATAAACTCGAGATGAGTTTGGAGAAAATCATGAGTAATATCATCGAGCAACTTGAAAAAGAACAAATGAACAAAGACATCCCTACTTTTGCCCCAGGTGATACTGTTGTTGTTCAAGTTAAAGTAAAAGAAGGCACACGTGAGCGTTTACAAGCATTTGAAGGTGTTTGTATTGCTATTAAAAACCGTGGTATAAATTCTGCTTTTACTGTACGTAAAACATCTCATGGTGAAGGTGTTGAACGTGTTTTCCAAACTCATTCAAAAGCAATTGATAGTATTTCTGTTAAACGTCGTGGTGATGTACGTCGTTCTAAACTATATTATTTGCGTGACCTTCAAGGACGTGCTGCACGTATTAAAGAAAAATTGGGTAGTTAATCTAATTTTTATCTTTAAGTAATTAGCTTATGGATAAACAGGATAATACTATAAAACGGGTAATGCGAAAGTGTTACCCGTTTTTTGTTGCCTTGAATTTATTATTTTTTTCTCATGTTACATTTGCAACGACTCAAACTGAAAATGCATTAGATGAAGTCAGAAAGATTGCAACGACCGGAGCCGTGTCACTGGCTTTACTCGCTATCGATGGTCAGCAACCTTCGTTAGATAAAAATAATTTTAAGTTATGGTTAAGCTGGGAACGTGAACGCTTAACGATTTTAAACTTAGGACAACGCTGGCAAGCAATAACCGATAGGGTGACCACATACAAACTTCAATTGCCTATGGACTTTTACCTGTGGGCTAAACAACAACAGGTTGATGCTTTACTTAAACTAAAGAAAGGCCAGCAAGCACGACAAGTAATACAGTTTTTACTTTGGTCTAAAGAAATGCAAGCAAGCCGGCCCCAGCTAGAAAAAAACTTAGCCGCTTGGCAAAAAAGAATTATTAAAAGCTACTTGGTTGATTCTGAAAATAGTGATGCGCTGTTTGCCGCTCAACGTTACTACCAAACTTATGGCCATGAGAAAGTAGAAGAACGGTTATTACAAGCACGCATTTTATTAATGAATCAGCGTGCAGATGAAGTGGTTGATTTACTGGCTAAAGATACTCAACATCCCGAAGGTGGGATGCTGTATTTATTGGCACAGCTCAGAAGTAAAGTGAGACCCGCGCAAAAAGTTTTACAGTCTTCTTTAAGACAAATGCGAGGCAAGTGGGCTGATAATAAACTTAAATACATGTTGTGGGCTGTTGTGGCGGAGTCATCAAATCAAAGTCATGATCGAGGTACAACCACAAATGCACTGGAACACGTTTTAGCGGGCAATAAAAACATTCAACTGCCTTATGGTCTATTTAATTTTTCATCAGAATCATTATGGACGGCGTATCTAGATTATGCGGTGTTCATTGGTAACCGATCTCAATTTTTAATTGGTAATGATCAGCAATGGCTTAATGCTGCAGTGAAAGCACAAATCAAAGAACCGGTAAAAGCGCGTTCATTATTTGCGATGGTTTTATTGAATGGTCAAAAAGAAGAGACAAAATCACGTGCAACGAAAGGTTTCTTAAATTTAATGCATAAACGTAAGCGTGGTGCAGAATTAGTTAAAAAGTTATTTTTAGACTCCGACCGATTTAAAACCATAAAATCCATCCCTGCTTTGGTTCGTTATGATCTTGTGAAGATTGCCCTGAGTCGTTCTGATATTGATTTAGCTTCTAATTTAATGGTAACAATACATGAGGCGCCAAAGGGTGTTGATGTGTTTCAGTGGCAGTTAAGACGAGCACGTATTTTTGTTTTAAGTGGTAAACATGAACAAGGCTATCAAGCATTGGAAGCCATTATAAGTAAACAAAAGTTATGGGAACAAAAAGAGTTAGAGAGTTTTTTACAGGTCGTGTTTGATTTACAAACAGCAAAAGCCAATAAACATGCATTTTTATTATTTCAATCAATACTGCCTAAAGTTTTAGAGATTAAAATTCAACGTGAAATTTATTATTGGATGGCTGACTCTAAAAAATCCATGGGTGAATATGCTGCGGCTGCACGGCTTTATTTACAATCTGCATTACATCAAGGAAATAATGGGCTCGATCCTTGGGGGCAGACAGCTCGTTACCAAGTAGCAGAGATGCTGGCTAAAGCAGACTTACTTGAAGATGCGCATGTAATATATGAACATTTATTGAGAGTAACAAAAGATCCTGCACGTCGTGCGGTGTTAAAGCACGAGTTACAAAAACTTTGGCTATTAAGAAAAAATAATGAAGAGTCGATTAATTCAGACGTTGAAACTACTGAATAATAAAGTTTGTAAAATAAAGTGATTCTATCACCGGTTCACCTTCCAAATCTGTCATGACTTTTTGTACCGCAGCTAAGGCTTCTTTTCTCATTTTTTCTTTCCCCATCGGCTTAGCGATAGTTGTAGCATCTTGGCTACTCAAAAATAAGATGAGCTCGTGTCGAATTGGGCCTTTGTGTAAATCGATTTTGTCAGATAAAGAGGGGTCCGTTAATTTAATTTCTATAATGACCTGCATATGACGAATATGTTCACCATCTTGAATATTAACAACAATAGGTGGATTTAATGCGATAAATGGAGAAGAGCCACCGCCACCGCCACCACTCGCGAAGCTAGTTGATGATAGTGTTAGTAATAGTACAAGAAACGATAGAGCCTTCATTCTATTCTCCAAATATAATTAATCATTATATCTATTGTCGGCTAAAAGCCTAAAAACTTTAATTTTTAGGCTACATTATATGCTAGATTAAAGCTTCTTTTCATTACTGATATCATACCTATGGAATCTCAAAATACGCTGTATTTTAACTCTGTGATTGGTGATATTTCGTTAGAATTTAGTGACGTAGGACTATCCTCGCTTGAGATTGTCTATGAGACAGCAATTTTAAATTCTACGGTAACAAAGAAACTCCTGCCACATGGCAAGCTTTATACCGCCACCTCATATTATTTAAGCGCCTATTTTTCATCTGAAAAAATGTTAAAAAGCCTCCCTTTATCTCTAATTGGCACACAATTTCAGAAAAAAGTGTGGGCTGAATTGTTAAATATTCCACTGGGTGAAACACGCACTTATGGTGAAATTGCTAAACAGCTGAATTCCAGTGCTCAAGCTGTGGGGAATGCGTGTCGAGCAAATCCCGTTCAAATTGTTGTGCCATGCCATCGCGTTATTTCTGCAAAGGGAATTGGGGGTTATGCGGGTGCAACAGATGGCAAGAAATTGGCAATAAAAAAATGGTTGCTCGAACATGAAGGTGTGTTTTTCGATGACTAACACATTGGATATTATTGAACAGTTTTTAGATACCATTTGGATGGAAAGGGGATTGAGAGAGAATACATTATCCGCATACAGAAATGATTTAAATAAGTTTGCTATATGGATAGGGCATACAAAAAAGTCAGATATCTCTGAGCCGTTAAAAATGGCGACACGAGAAAATATTTCACGTTATTTAGCCTACTTAGAAAAAGCCTCAGAAGATAAAAAAGCCACCAGTCCACGTAGTCGAGCACGTTTACTTTCTAGCTTAAGACGGTTCTATGCCTATTTATTGCGTGAAAAAATGATCGAGGTAAATCCTGTTGCTCTCATAGATGCACCTAAACTCGGTCGCTCACTACCAAAAACATTAACAGAAAAGGATGTGGAATTGTTACTCTCTGCACCGGATACCAGTAGCTTGCTGGGTGTGCGAGACAGAGCGCTGTTAGAAACCTTATATGCTACAGGTTTAAGGGTGACTGAGCTGGTTTCATTAAACTTAACGCAGCTAAACCTTAACCAAGGTGTTGTTCGTGTAACAGGTAAAGGAAATAAAGAACGGCTTGTGCCTTTAGGTGAAGAGGCGATAGATTGGTTAGAGAATTACTTAGCTAATACTCGCTCAGAAATTTTAAAACAACATGTTTCTGATGCTGTGTTTGTAACTACACGTGGTGGTGGAATGACGCGGCAAGCTTTTTGGTATTTAATTAAACGCTATGCGGCGCAAACGGAAATACTCTGTGAAATTTCACCACATACACTTCGCCATGCTTTTGCAACGCATTTACTCAACCACGGTGCAGATTTACGTGTTGTACAAATGCTGCTAGGCCACAGTGATTTATCAACCACACAAATTTACACTTTTGTCGCGAATGAGCGATTAAAGTCGCTGCATAAGGCGCATCACCCGAGAGCATAGTAATTAGAAGATGAATGGAACGAATTACACGGTAAAAGGTCAAATACCTCACATACACCGCACAGCAAACAGTTATAATTAATACATATAACTTACTTATTACAAGAATAGAACATCACAAGGTTTAGAATAAAATGAAAAATCGTAGCAGCCAGATATTCAGCATTTTTGCACTGATCACAATATACGTATTTAGCATGCCCACCTTTGCAGATAACGAAGCCTTAGAAACTGCACGTAAAAATATTGCGAAACACTTTAAAGGCGTTAACCCCGTAAATATTACTTTATCTCCAGTACCCGGTTTATACCAAGTTGCCATGCCACCGCGATTTTTTTATGCCAGTGCTGATGGTCGTTATATTGTTGATGGTGATTTGATTGATATAAAAAAACAGAACAATATTACTAAAGCGCCACGAAGTAAATCTGTTGCTGCCGCAATCAATAGCATGGGTGAAGACTCTATGATAATTTTTGGTAAAGATACGCTAAAACATACGATTACAGTTTTTACCGATATTGATTGTGGTTACTGTAGAAAATTACATAATGAAGTTAAAAAGTATAATGACCTTGGTATACGTGTACGTTATATGGCTTATCCTCGTGCAGGTGTTGGCTCTACTGCTTTTAAAAAAGCAGAAGCAGTCTGGTGTAGTAAAGATAGAGCAGATGCCATGACGAAGTCTAAAAATGGTGCATCAATTAAAAGTGAAGCCTGTAAAAATCCAGTTGCTCAACAATATGCGTTGGGTAATATGATAGGAATACGTGGCACCCCCGCTATTGTATTAAGTGATGGAACTGTTCTGCCAGGTTATATTCCAGCTAAACGTTTGAGTGATGCACTTAATAAAGCTAACTAATTTAAGTTATTGTAGCTGCGGATTCATTCGGAATCCTAAGGTGCCGGAGTCACTTTATTTTTTGGCTGTGTCTTGTAAAAATAAATAGGCTATACAAAAATATAAGGTTTAAAAGTAGCATAACTCCGGTACCGGTTAAGACAACAACATTTAGTTGAGTAACAAAGAAAGTTTCTTTCTATACTCTTTAACAAGCACTATATCGCTAGCAATCAAGTCAAATGTTTTTATTAGTTGATTACGTGCAAACCCTTCTTTATACGTCTGATCTGTTTTTATAATTTCTAGTAATTGGTTCATTGCCGCAGGAAAGTCACCGCGCAATATATAATGGGCACATAACTGTTCTCTAGCTAAACTGTCGTTTGAATTACTATTGATTGAATCTAATAAGCTATCAATATCGGGTGCTGAAATAACTACTTCAATTGATTCCAATTGCGAATATAAAGCAAGCGCTTTTTGGTTTTTTTTATCGTCTTCTGAAAGACTGTCTAGTACATCTTTAGCATCTTCAAAACGCTGGCTACGCATTAACATATTCGCAAACTCAACTCGAACTAACGGATTTGTAGGCTGAGAGATAAGAACTTGCTGCATATCTTCTAATGCAGTATCGACTTCACCTTGTTCAAATAAATTTATAGCTTGCTGTAATGGGGTAATGTTGGGCATGTGCTTTATATTCTTAGATTAAATGGAAATGGTTTCAGCTGTTTCTGTAAATAACAGTATGGATTCAACTTGGTGTTTTGGCCAAAGTAATTCAACACCTTTTTTATACAGTTGCATTTGTTCTTGGTATTTATTTGCAACATCCATTATGTTGTCTTTATTGATGTAAGGGTGGGTTTTGTAATCAATGATTATGGCTTTATTACCTGAGAGGATAAGGCGATCAATAATACCAAAAACCATTTCATTATTTTCTTTAAATTGAATAGGCACTTCATTATAAAATTGTTCAATTTTTTCAGAATCAAAATACTGTTTTAGAGCCGGCGTATTGATTACAGCTTGGCAGCGTTGCCACCATGCTTCAAGTTCAATTTGTTCAATATCAATCGCATCATTACTTGAAAAGTCTTTTAGTTGAATTGAAGGCGATACGGATAAAATATTTAACATTTGGTGCATAACAACACCACGCAATGTATTTTCATCATTAGACTTTGTCGCCGTATGAGAATAATCAATTTGTTGGCTTGGAGATATTTCAAGTTGACGTAAATTTACTTTGATTGGGGAAAGTAGTTTTCCATCCAGCGTTGTTGGAGCAGGGGTATCTGGCGTTGTTTCATCATTTTTTGCTTGGTGAAATTCCCCTTGGTTTTCTATATTTACGCTTTCTTCATTTTCAATTGTTGAATATTTGTATGCCGTACATATTTTCTCATACCAACCATGGTCTTTTGTTTTCGGCTCACTTCCACTAATAAACAACATTTGTTTAGCACGTGTCACTGCAACATAAAGCAAGTTGGCATTTTCTTGTTGTTCTAGTTTTTCTTGTTGCTTAATGCAGCTTTCACTATAAGGATCTAAATTTTTCTTTGCTGCCGTCAGCAAAAAGTAATCAGGTCGATCATTCTCAGCTGGCCAGTCAATTAATGTTGTGTAGGCTCTTTTATTTAAAGGGCTGTTCGCACAATCAGCAAGAAAAACGACAGGTGCTTCAAGTCCTTTTGCCGCATGAACCGTTAATATTTGTACTCGTTGTGAAAATTCATTAGTTTGAGAGATAGGTTCATCTGGGGATTCTTTTTCGACTTGTTGTAATTCATTTAACCAAGAACTAAATCGAGTAATGCTGGGATAACGGCCACTGTCCATTTCAAGCGCCAACTCTAAAAAACGTGTGAGGTTGGCAGTCACGCGTTGTTTCAAATGTTTGGGGAATGCTGCTGCATAACGTTCTAGTACATTGGCTTCGCTGTATATTTTATCTAACAAATCATGCACAGGAAGTTTAGATGAGGCTTCTTGCCAACGTGTTAACAGCGCTAAAGCATGAGAGATATGTACTTGTTTTGGGTTAGTTTTTGTATATTGTTTTAATCGCTCAAACCAGCTGCCTTTTGAAATCTGGCTGATCTCTATCAAATCATCATTAGTCACAGAAAATATTGGTGAACGTAATATGCCCGCCAAAGATAGATTGTCATAAGGCAAGATAAGCCAATGTAATAGATCCAACATATCAGCAACTTCAAGTGATTTTAGTAACGTGCCTTTTGTTGCACCAATATATGGAATACCTTCTTGTCTAAAGGCACGTTCATAATCACTAACATGGCTGCGGCTTCGTAATAAAATAATAATATCGTCATAGCCAATGGCTTGTTCTTTACCGTCTTTTATCACCGATGTGCGATCCGTGATTAATGTCTGTATTTTATTCGCTATCTGCAAGCCTTCATTAAAGTAATGTTGGTTGACGAATTTTATATTTGGTTCATCGAGAGGGTTGCGTAATTTCAACGGTGTGTTTTCGTCTTTACTCACAGCGGCTGGGCTTTCTCTACGATTAAGCGGAAGTATTACCACTTTACCGGCCAGTTCTTTTTTATGTGTTGCATGTTCAGTAAAGCTTGGCATTAAGGCTTTATAAATATCTTGCGTGAATATTGTATTAATGAAATCAATAATAGCTGGGCTTGAACGCCATGAATAACTCAGGGGTTGGGTTGTCGCATTAAGATTTTCTTTTAACCAGCTCTCAGCGGCTAAAAATAAACGGGGTTCTGCCCGTCTAAAACGATAAATAGATTGTTTGGCATCTCCAACAATAAATACACTGCGTTCTCGTTCTTCTTCGCTTGCGGCCATTTCTTTTAATATAGGTAGAATGAGTTGCCACTGTGTTGGGTTAGTATCTTGAAATTCATCTATTAATAAATGTTCAATACGTTGGTCAAGTTTATATTGCACCCATTGTGCATTATTACTTTCATTTAAAAGCAAATAGGTTTGCCATTCTAAATCAGTAAAATCAAGTAGACGTTGTTCTTTTTTAATTTTTTGAAAGTGTTCTAAATATTTAGCGCCAGCGGTAAACCATGCGGAACTGGTTTCAAATGTTTTGATAGTATCAATCAGGTTATTAGCTTTTGTAATTTCATTACAAATAATTTGGTTTAACTCTAAAAATCGTTGTTGCCCCTCTGTGCCCATTTTCTTTTCAGCCGCAGCACTTTCTTTTCGTTTGATTGGCGTGCCGGTTTGCGTGAAAAAACTGTAATAAAATGATTGGTACCTTAATGAAATGTTATGGCTTGGCTCAATAACGATATAAATTTTATCGCTATATTTTAAATTGGTGGCTGTACTATGTTTACATAATAAAACATGGAACTCATTGAGCTGTGACATGAGTTCTTTATTATCTAACAACGATTCAATAGGATTAATATTTGGGTCGATATTGAGTTGCTGTTGCAAACGATCTTGAGCAAACTGAGTCGGTTCATTTTCATTTGTTGTATAGGCCCACCAATCACTTCGGTGCTCTAAAAAGTTAGTTAGCGCTTGTTTGCTATTAAATAATCCAAACTCTTTAAATAAAAACTGTATTGCCTTAGCAAGTTCTGATTCAGGCTTTGAATTCGCACTGGACATGGTGGCTTGCCATGCTTGCTCATAAAAAAGTGATGTTTTATCTAAGAGATCAAAGCCTGGTGAAATATTGGCTTCCATAGGGAAGCGTCTTAAGAGTTCTTGGCAAAAGGCGTGAAAGGTGGATGTTTTTACAGGGGATTCGCTGTGTAGAATTTTTTCATATAATTGGCGACTTAATGCAAGAGTGTTTTCATTTACTGGCAAGTGAAGCGAACGAATAACCTCTTCTAATTCTTTGTCGTCACACACAGCGAGTTCATAGAGACGTGCTAATAAACGCGTTTGCATTTCATTTGCTGCTTTTTTAGTAAACGTGATGGCTAATATATTGCCTGCATCCGTTCCTGTTAGTAACAGACGCACAACTCGACTAATTAGCAAGTATGTTTTACCGCTGCCTGCCGAGGCTTGTACGGTGGTGTGGCCACTCAGCTGTTCTATATTACTCATTGCTACTATTCATACCTTCGTATATCGTGAGTTTGTTAAATGGTTATTGTTATTAACCTATATTGCTCTTGATCTATATTAAAGAACGCTCATGCCAAAAGAGCTTATTTTAGCTTAGTTGATTTATGAGCAATAAAAATACGGTAATTTGCATTAATATCTAATATTAATTTTTTAAATTTTGCATTTTGTGATGTTTATCAAACTTCATCATTATATCGGTTGATCAAATTTCTTATCTTGTTAGTCTAAACGCGTTCAAGAACTTTAAGTTTAGGATCAGCACAAGGAAAAGTGTACAAGGCAGGATCGCCTAATGGAAGCAATAAAAAGGAATGCTGTGCAGAAGTAAGGAAGCTACAATTTAAAACGAATCTGCTCGTAATATAGACAGGCAGGATGCCTGAATGGAACTTCAAAGGTGACGTTATCGTCACCTTTTTTTGCCTTGAATTTATGCAAACTTAACCACAATTACGCTATTTTATCATCCATCACCGCTTCATTACGACAAAGTCGTTTGATATTGCAATACTGGCAGACGGTTTCATTACCCCATGCAGTGAGTACTTTTCCTGATGACATCTGGTCAATGAGCTGTGAAAGCCGCTCACCGATAGAGTGGCTGATGGTATCTAATTCATCACCAGAAAGTTGTGCCGCGGTGCGAAGCTTACTGCTTACGCTGAGGTAACTCACTTGGCTTACCGGCTGTTTTAATTCTTCTTCTGCCAGCAGTGCATAAAAGGGTAATTGCACCGCTTCACCTTGGCGAATGTCTGCTAATGGGGCTGAGTTACCTGTTTTATAATCAATCACGCTTAAGCCTGTTTCATTTTTATCCAGCCTATCGAGTCGACCATTTAGAGAAAGTTTGTTTTCCCATTCGACATGGCTTTGTAATTCGGCTTGATGAAATTCCCATGACTTTGCATTTTTAATTTGCCAATCAATATAATTCGGGACGATTTTTAACCATTGCGCGAGCCAACCACGGTGTTCAAATTGTGTTTCTATATCTTTTGAAAAAACCTGATTAGAAATATCAGTCAATATCTCTATAGCTTGGTCACGGTTTGTATTTGTGACTGTTCCATTAAAGGCATTTGGCAAGCCGGCTTTATTTTGGTGGAAGGCTTCTAAACACAAATGCACACGTTCGCCATAATCAGATTTAGAAAGGGCTTCTTGCACTTCTTCACTGGGTGCAAGTTTTAAACATTTTTCAGCAAAAAATTGATAAGGGCAATTCATTAATGTTTGGTAGCTGCTCGGTGAAAATTTTGCAGGCAACAGCGTTTTGTTAATGGTTGTTGTGGCGCGCTCTGTTTGTTTGGGAATATTTTTATCATTGCTACGAATGACGTAAGTGTTATGTTTCGTCAGCAGTTCTTTTAATTCGTCATCCTCTAAAGAAGCATTGAATGTATGCTGATAAAAGTTATGAATACTTTCAAGCCAAGGGCTCAATGGGACTTCTTCACCATTGTCTTCATTGTTTGCTGTAATTAATACATCAGGTGCAGCTTCAAGGCAGCGGCGAAAGTGATGGAATCTTTCAGTTAGCATTTCATGTGACGAACTGAGGTTTAGTTGCAGTCGAACCGAATTATTAAAAAACGGTGTGGTATTTGTTTTACCCGGCAAATGCTCTTGTTCTGCACTGGCTATAATTAAGGCATCAAACTGTTGTAATCGACTTTGACCTAAGCCCATTAATGTTACAGGACTTGATTGTTTCTCTGGCGTAAATACAAATTTTTCAAGGCTTCGACCCACCCATGTACGGAAATCTGACCATTTGAAATCTATAGGGTATTGTTTTGCGCTTGTTCTTAAGGTTTCAAGCATTTCTATAATTCGCATACCCGCTGCGTCTTCATTTAATAATGAAGTCATACCTAAAATATCATAGCTTAATAATAAATTGTCGATAAACGTTGTCGCAGGGTGTTTTCCTGTGAGTAAGGGTTTTAATAATTGATTGGCTTCATCAAAGGCATTCAATATGTCATTCATGCTTGAATTAATATCGCTAGACCATTGAAGTTTATTTGCGTGAGTAGCAATGGCATTGCGATAGTTTGATAAGCCAGTAGAAATATTTTCTTGGCGAATAATGTCATGTTCAAGACGATAGGTGGCTTCTTTTACTTTATCGATTTCCATCTGAGAAAAAATAAAGGGAGACTTTAATAAATCTAGCAAGGCTAAGTGGGAGAAATCATCTTCTATACACTCTAGCCATTTTTCAAATACAGCGCCAACTCGAGTGGTTGATAAAGCCCAACCTGCAAGATCATCAAGAGGGACATCGGCACGTTCTAATAAGGCGCGAACGCGTCTAGCTAAACGTCTGTTTTCAGTCACTATACCAATGTTTGTTTTTCCTGCGAGCAACCATCGTCTTACTTGTAATTCGACTGCGTGGGCTTGTTGTTCATGGCCGTTACAAAATAAAAGTTTAAGTCTATTGCTGATGTCCGTAGATGATAAATGTGAATACGCTTTTGTGCGTTCTTTAAAAGGAAGCGTGTTTTGTTGATAGCAGGCATTAATAAATTGGCTGTAGTCGTCTTTTTCTTTATTCTTAATATTAGTTTTGAAATTAAAATATTGAGCAAGATCAGAAATTGGCGTATCGGGGTGATAGCTGTTTTCTTCGGTTACCGATTCATGTTGTTGCCCATGTAAATATAAGTGACACTGATTTTGGTCTATGCGTTGTTGTAGCCAAGATTTTTCAGCAACTGAAAACTGGTGGTAGCCGGCAATGTAAAGTGAATCTGTTTTATTTTGAAGATCGTCATTATATTTAAGATCAGCACTTAATCCAGCTAAATAGGCCGCTTCACTATCGAAAAGTTTTTCAGCGTTGAGCTGGCTATGCCATGCGTGCCATAAATGATGAACGAGTGTTGCTTCATGACTTAAAGAAGGAAAGTCCTCAGCAGATAAGCCATAGGCTTGGGCGATTTCTTTTTCAAACTCATCATAATTTTTAGGTAATGATTTTTGATTAGAGGTTAATTGGTCGAAAAATTGCAGTAGGTCACTACTTAAATGCCAAGGACTACCACTGCCTAACAAGGCACTGTGTTCAGTTAAGGCATCAAATAAAATAAGTTCACGTTTGTTTTGTCCACAAATAGGTTCGGCATGTGATTTTTTAAATTGAGTTTTTGCCCAATCTCGCAGACTGAATATTTTGGGGCAGAGTAAACTATGAAAACCTTTGGCTTCTGCATATTCTAGTAACAGGTGGCGTAGACGTTGAGCGGCTTCTTGCTCTGAGATCAAAACCACAGCCTGAGTAAGATCCGGCAGGGATTCCGAGTAGTCTTGTATGAGGTGTTGCGCGAGAAGGGCGAGTGGATCGTCCGCGTAGGGGATAAGGTGAATATTTTCTCGCACTAGTTGAGTAATTTAGCGTTCAAGCAGTTTAAGTTTATCTGGCTTACCAGCCCACTCTTCAGCATCTGCTGGGGCATCGACCATTTCAGTGAGAACGGGCCACTCTCGTGATAGCTCTTCGTTGAGTGCAGTATAATTTTCCATACCGTCGGGCAGCTCATCTTCAGCAAAAATGGCTTCAACGGGGCATTCTGGTTCGCATAATGTACAGTCGATACATTCGTCAGGGTCAATGACCATGAAATTAGGACCAATGTGAAAACAATCAACAGGACAGACTTCTACACAGTCAGTGTGAAGACATTTAATGCAGTCCTCGGTTACAACATAAGTCATGAACACTCTCCAGAAAATATGACATATACAACTAAATAAGGCGTGTATGATAAGACAAAACTCACTGCTTTAATATGCGATTAAAGAGAAAATTATAGGCATTATTCGTGTACTACGAATTGATTTTTAGCGTTTAACTAATGCTGGGTGACTAAGTACACCGTTACCGATTAGTGATAAGCCTTATAAGTTTTTGAGCTTATAAAGCATTTCAAGTGCTTGTTTTGGGGATAGTTCATCCGGTTGGATTGCTTGTAGTGCCGTTTCAAGAGGAGACATTTTTTGTTTTTTAGTATGATCTAAAGGTTCTGAAGGTGTTGCTTGCGGAGAGGGGGTAACCGTTTGTTGCTCTAATTGGGCGAGTTTAATTTTCGCTTGTTCAATCACTTCATTAGGCACACCGGCTAAGGATGCAACGTGTAATCCATAGCTCTGATTGACTTTACCTTCCTTCACTTTGTGTAGAAAAACAAGTTTATTGCCATGCTCAACGGCGTCAAGGTGTACATTTTTACAGCCTTTTAACTCATCTGCCAGCGTGGTTAATTCAAAATAATGTGTGGCAAATAAGGTCAGCGCGGTGACTTTACTTGCAAGGTATTCTGCACACGCCCAAGCAAGAGATAAACCATCATACGTGCTGGTACCACGACCAATTTCATCCAGTAGCACTAAACTATTTTTGGTGGCGTTGTGTAAAATATTGGCGGTTTCTGTCATTTCAACCATAAAGGTTGAGCGACCACTGGCGAGGTCATCTGATGCACCGATACGGGTAAAGATACGATCTATATTACCTATTTCAGCACTTTCAGCCGGCACAAAACAACCGATATGTGCCATTAAAACAATCAGCGCCGTTTGCCGCATATAGGTAGACTTACCGCCCATGTTTGGCCCGGTAATTAAATGTAAAAATTGTTTATCTGAAAGTTTTATGTCGTTAGGCGTAAAGGGCGTTGTTTGCACATGTTCAATAACGGGGTGGCGTCCGTTTTTTATATTTATTTTCGTGGCATTGACTAAGGTAGGACGAACATAATGCAGTATGTCTGCGCGCTCAGCTAAGTTATGCAATACATCTAATTCAGACAAACCATGAGAACAATCTTGTAACGTGGTTAATGAAACATTGAGGCGTTCAAGCAAGTCACTATATAAACTTTTTTCACGCGCTAATGCGCGTTCATTTGCACTGAGCACTTTATCTTCCAGTGCTTTTAATTCTGGCGTGATAAATCGTTCTGCGGCTTTTAATGTTTGCCTACGTTGATAGTGAGCGGGCACAACATCAGAATGAAGTCGGCTTATTTCAATGAAATAACCATGCACACGGTTATAACCGACCTTAAGCCCATTAATCCCCGTTTCTTTTTTCTCTTTCGCTTCTAATTTAGCGAGAAAGTCACCGGCATTATCTTGCAGGCTACGCAGTTCATCGAGTTCTTTATCATAACCTTTGGCGATAACACCGCCATCGCGCGTCAATAATGGAGGAGATTCAATGATCGCTTTAGTTAATAAATCTAAAATTTTGGGGTGTTGACTGATTTGTTGACTTAAAAGAGCAATCGGTTCGTTATTTAATAAACTCAATGTTTTTTGTAATTCAGGCAGCTGCGCTAAGGCGTTTCTAAGTTGAGATAAGTCTCTAGGCCGCGCAGACTTTAATGCAATACGCGTGAGTATGCGTTCAATATCACCAATGCCACGCAATAATTCATGCAGCTCAGTATAGACTTGAGCCTTTAATATAGACTCTATTGCATCTTGACGTTGATTTAATATTTTATGATTGCGTAACGGACGGTGAATCCAACGACGCAATAAACGGCTGCCCATTGGCGTTGCCGTGTGATCTAAAATTGAACTGAGAGTATGTTGTTCATTGCCTGAAATACTTTGCGTCAGTTCTAAGTTATGTTGGGTAGAAGCATCAAGCAATAAACAGTCTTCACGTGACTCTGTATGTAAAGCTTGAATATGTGGCAGAGCGGAACGTTGGGTTTCTTTAACGTAAGCGAGTAAACAACCGGCGGCAGAAATTGCCAAGGGCAAATCGACACAACCAAAACCCGCTAAGTCTTTCGTTGCAAATTGATCAGACAAAGCACGTTCAGCTGAACTGCTATCAAAGTGCCATGCAGCACGTTGTTTTATTGTTTTTGCCGTGTGTTGGAAAGGGTGAGTTTCAACCTCTTCACTTAATAAAAGTTCGGCAGGGTGTAAGCGTTTTAACTCACTGTATAGCGCCTCTTCCCCTTTTGATTGCAAAATGGCAAAACGACCACTGCTCATGTCTAATGTCGCAATACCAAACTTGCCATTCTCACCTAAAGAAAGCGCAACAATTAAACTCTCTATATCTTGCTCAAGTAACGCTTCATCCGTGAGCGTACCCGGCGTAACAATCCGCATCACCTTACGTTCAACTGGCCCTTTAGAGGTTGCTGGGTCACCAATTTGCTCACAAATAGCAACCGACATGCCTTTACGTAATAAACGCGCTAAATAATTATCAGCGGCATGATAAGGTACTCCGGCCATAGGAATAGGCGAGCCATTAGCATTACCACGCGCGGTTAGAGTGATGTCTAATAATTTAGCCGCTTCACGCGCATCATCAAAAAACAACTCATAAAAATCACCCATACGATAAAACAACAGAGTATCTGGATGCTCTGCTTTAATACGTAAATATTGTTGCATCATAGGTGTGTGTGATGGTTGTTCTTTTAATTTAGCCATTGCTGGAGAGTATACCGTATTAAAACTGGAGCATCAGACTAGATATTTAATGCCAAGGTATTGAATATTTTACTTAAATAAAAAAAACATCTTATGAAGTCTTTTTTATTCTTTGAACTGTGAGCTTGAAACTTGAGTTCACCTTTTTTTGTTATGCTTGTAAAATATCGCATTGTTTGTAATGCGTTTAATTTCTCGACTAATAGTGGACTTATCAACCGCTAAAATAGTCACTATTTCTGTTTGATTATTTCTGCTTTCATTAATGCTTGGATCTGGTATTGTTGATCATGAGTTGCACTTACAGCTTGAATTCACGAAATATTTTAAAGTTAAAGGAGAAGTAAATGACACGTGAGTATGATGAAAAACGTGATTTTATTCGAATTGATATTGACTGTAAAATTACATTTAAATTATTAGATGAGGCAGCTGAAACACAGGTTGGTCATGTTTCTAATTTAAGCGGACGCGGCATGATGTTTATTAGTGACTCCGAATTAGAAAAAGGTTCGACGCTAGAAATTGATATCAGCCCAAAAAATATTTTAACGCCATCGCTACATGCTAATGTCAATGTGGTTCGGGTTATTAAGCAACGTCATAGTGACGGTTATGAAATTGGCGCAGTCATCAAAGAGATATATGAAGACGATAAATAGTTTTATTTTAAACTTTAAAGCTAACACGGTTCATTAATTCAATACCTTGGCCAAAATGTTTATTCCTTTCTATTTCTTGATATAGAGATACACCTTTATTAGAAAGCCTTTCAATTGTAAACGGATGAGTATTCAATTTACGTGTTAATAGAAGGACGGTATTTTTGTTTTGCTTAGTCTGAATGGGTGTAAGCGTTGTGTGATTTTTTACTTTTGTTGGCGTATTAAAATTGGCAAAAGCATTTTTATTGCGTAAAGCTGTAGGACTCACCTTTGCAGGAAGGTAATCGTTTGACCGTTGTGAGATACGTATATTCACATGAAACCTTTTTAGACTTTGTTTTTATTAAACGTGATTTTAATAAATCTAACCCCTTTATTTAGGGCATAAATTCATAAATTTCCAGTTAATCCTTAAAAATAATCATGAAAAATAATATTTTACCTTTAGTTGATGCGCTTGCTGAAAAATTGATTGCCAAACATCAACGACTCAGCGTGGCAGAATCCTGTACTGGCGGTGGGATTGCTCACTCGTTGACGGAAAAAGCGGGGAGTTCCCAATGGTTTGAGTGTGGCTTTGTGACGTACTCAAATCAATCTAAACAAGACATGCTAGGTGTGAATGCATCAACACTTAAGCAGTATGGTGCGGTGAGTGAAAATACTGCGGTCGAAATGGCAGAAGGTGCTTTAGTGCATAGCCAATCTGATGTGAGTTGCTCCGTTACGGGTATTGCTGGGCCAGACGGAGGTTCAGATGAAAAACCTGTGGGCTTAGTTTGGTTTGCATGGTCGATTGGCACAGCTGGCTCTAATGAACCACAAACACAATCCGAAAAAATGATTTTTAAAGGCGGGCGTGCAGCGGTACGAGAGCAAGCTGTCGAGCATGCATTGCAAGGCATTCTAAAAATACTGAAGTGATATTTAAAACACTTACAAAAATGCCCAACCTGCAAACGGCTCAATTTCATCTCTATTCAAAATAATTAATTGATAAGCATTCGGATTCATAGAATGATCTTCCGTGGTATCCACCGACATGCGTTGCAATACATAAGCAAGTAAAGCGCGGCGTACGGTAAATTCAATCACATCATCGTTTGCGGCATAATCGGTCATCAGTATTTGGCGTTTTTCTTCACTGAGCTTAGGGTGGGGGCTGAGCTGGACGATAATCGGTTCCATCCAATCATCATCATATTCTGGGTTTGATTCTGCTTTTTCGGTAAGTTGCTCAGCTTCTTGTATGCGAGACAAAACAAAATCACGAAAATCATAGCTGGCCTCGTTGTACGCACGAATATGCCAACGTAAACCCGTATTAACCAATGCATGCGGTTCAATCAGGCGTGTTTTTCTGCTGTCTCTATCTGAGAGTGAGCTGTAAAGCACATTCAGCTTGGTCTTTTGTTTAATGGCACGTATTACTTGTGCCACAACTTCTTTACTGGGCAGGCGTTGCGGCAAGGGCAGTTGCTCTATGCTCACGCCATAAAGCCGATTTTGCTCAAAGGTTTCACCAATAAAGGGTAAGTTGGCGGCAATCATTGGTAAAACCTGATGTGGCTCTAGATCAGTAAATATCTCTTCAAATGTGGTGGTCGGAACAAAACCAAAGACATTGTGCTTGTAGATGAGGTTATCTGGCGCAATTTGGCTGTAAAACTTAAGGTCTTTAGTGGCTGCGGCATCTGAGATACCAAATGCTTTGGCAACATCACTGCGCGTTACTACGCCCGTGTAATAGGCCATAAGCTCGATATATTGTAAGCGCTGTTGTGTAGCGCGCTTTATCCCGTTAACTGATTGATCAACTGCCAAAATGACTCTCTCCCCTAAATCTTCAATGCATATGTTTTCTAATGGTTTTCATTATACATACTATAAAAGAGAAGCTAATAAAAAATAATAACAAGTATTTTATATTTAGGTGGTAAAAAGTATTGACATCGTTTTAGGTATTAACTAAAGTAGCGCCATGAGTTAGGAAATACAGAATTTAAGCTTTAAACAATAAAACGAAATAAAAACAAACAGAACATCAAACTGGAGAATGAAAAATGGCTAATAAAAGTGAAGATAAGAAAAAAGCATTAGCAGCAGCATTGGGTCAAATTGAGAAACAATTTGGTAAAGGCTCGGTAATGAAAATGGGCGACGGTAATGCAATGCGTGACATCGAATCTGTTTCAACAGGTTCTCTAGGATTAGATATTGCGTTGGGAATAGGCGGATTACCACGCGGTCGTGTTGTTGAAATCTACGGCCCAGAATCATCAGGTAAAACAACATTAACATTACATGTGATTGCTGAAATGCAAAAGCTGGGCGGTACCTGTGCTTTTATTGATGCCGAGCATGCTCTTGATCCTTCTTATGCAGAAAAGCTAGGTGTTGATGTTGATGAGTTGCTCATCTCTCAGCCAGATACGGGTGAACAAGCCTTAGAAATAACCGACATGCTGGTTCGTTCCGCAGCCGTTGATATCATCGTTATTGACTCGGTCGCAGCATTAACACCGAGAGCAGAAATTGAAGGTGACATGGGTGATTCACACATGGGCTTGCAAGCTCGTTTAATGTCTCAAGCGTTGCGTAAGTTAACCGCAAATATCAAGCGTTCAAATACCATGGTCGTATTCATCAACCAACTTCGTATGAAAATTGGTGTCATGTTTGGTAGTCCAGAAACAACCACCGGCGGAAACGCGTTAAAATTCTACGCTTCTGTGCGTTTAGATATTCGTCGAATTGGTGCAATTAAGAAAGGCGATGAGATTCTTGGTAATGAAACACGCGTTAAAGTCGTTAAAAATAAAGTCGCACCGCCATTTAAACAAGTGCAGTTTGATTTACTCTACGGTGAAGGTATTTCACGCGAAGGCGAAATTATTGACCTGGGTGTAAAATGTGAAATTGTCGATAAAGCTGGCGCATGGTATAGCTATAACGGCGAACGTATTGGCCAAGGTAAAGACAATGTACGTAATTACCTTAAAGAACACCCAGACATGGCGAATGAAATAGATAAAAGAGTCCGCGAGATTATGTTACCAACGGATATGCCAGAAGAAGAAATTAAAGAAGAAAAGGCTAAAGCAAAAGATATTAAACCTGAAAAAGGGGCAGAGGAAGAAGAATTAGCCGAAGCTTAAATGATTGTCTGGCGTCGGTCGGCCCTTCAGGCCGACTTTTCACTTAATTTAGTCCTGTTGCCCTAAACGACCTACATTTAATAAAAGAACCATCATTCTTATGGCCAGATCAAAACCCATCCGAACAGTTCGTGTTGCCGCAATGGATTACCTATCCCGGCGTGAACATGCCACTCAAGAACTTTTTCAAAAACTCAATGCAAAAGAAGAATATGAAGCAGATGACATCCATGAAGCATTATCGCGCCTAATCAAACAAGATTTACTGAATGATCAGCGATTTACTGAATCCTTTATTCAACAACGTCTTAACCGAGGTTCTGGGCCACTAAAAATTCGTGCAGAATTGCGCCAAAAGGGGGTAAGTGATGCTATGATCGGGCAACTTTTAGATGAGCGCGATACAGCGTGGCGAGAAAGTGCGAGATCTGTCCGACTAAAAAAATACGGAACAGAACAAGCCAAAGACATGAAAGAAAAAGCGAAACAAAACCGCTTCTTACAGTCACGCGGTTTTTCTAGCGAACAGATTCGATATGCCATGCTTAAAGTTGATATCAGCGATTAAAAACATTCACACGTTGTAATACCAAACATAACAACGACAAATATAAAGTAAGATAATCCCATGACAGCCAGTATTAAAACCAGTGCAGAATTACGTGACGCCTTCCTTAACTTTTTTAGCGAGCGAGGCCACGAAAAAGTCCCATCAAGTTCACTGGTTCCTGGAAATGATCCTACACTACTTTTTACTAATGCCGGCATGGTGCAGTTTAAAGATGTTTTCTTAGGTCAAGACAAACGCAGTTATGTTAGAGCCACTTCATCACAACGTTGTGTACGTGCCGGTGGTAAACACAATGATTTAGAAAACGTCGGTTACACCGCACGTCATCATACTTTCTTTGAAATGCTCGGTAACTTTAGTTTTGGTGATTACTTTAAACGTGATGCGATTAATTATGCATGGACGTTTTTAATTGAAGTGTTAGAGCTGCCAAAAGAAAAACTTTGGATAACTATTTATGACAACGATGAAGAAGCTGCTGATATTTGGTTAAACGAAATTGGTATTAGCAAAGACTGCCTTACTCGCATTGGTGATAAAAAAGGTGGCAAGAAAAACGAAAGTGATAATTTTTGGTCAATGGGTGATACCGGTCCTTGTGGTCCGTGCACTGAAATATTTTATGATCATGGTGCGGATATTGCTGGTGGTCCACCGGGCACACCAGAAGAAGATGGCGATCGCTATATCGAGATTTGGAATTTAGTTTTCATGCAATACGATCGTGATAAAGAAGGTAACTTAAATCCTTTACCACAACCTTCGGTTGATACTGGCATGGGCTTAGAACGCCTTGCCGCAATTATGCAAGATGGTCACAGTAACTATGACATCGATTTATTTCAACACCTGATAGCCGCTGTCGCGAAAGAAACAAATTGCACAGATAAAGAAAATAATTCCTTAAAAGTGATTGCTGATCACATTCGTTCTTGTAGCTTTTTAATTGTTGATGGTGTGATGCCTTCAAATGAAGGACGCGGTTATGTACTGCGACGTATTATTCGTCGCGCCTTACGTCACGGTAATAACTTAGGTCAAAAAGACGCATTCTTTTATAAGTTGGTTAAACCACTTGTAAAAGAAATGGGTGATGCATATCCAGAGTTAAAGGCGGCAGAAGAAAAAGTTGAAACAGCCTTACGTCAAGAAGAGTTGCGTTTCGCTGAAACCTTAGAAAAAGGGTTAGCCATTTTAGAAGAAGCGATTAAAGGCATGAAGGGTAAAGTCATTGCAGGTGAAGTCGTGTTTAAACTTTATGATACCTATGGTTTTCCCGCTGATTTAACCAATGACATTGCACGTGAACGTAACTTAACCTTAGACATGGCGGGTTTTGAAAAAGAAATGCAAGCGCAACGTGAACGCGCACGTGCAGCCAGTAATTTTGGTGGCAACAATGAATCTGCTTTAGATATTGAAGGCACAACAAACTTTACTGGTTATGATCACTTAGAAGGTGAATCTAAAATTTTAGGTATTTATGTAGAAGGTAAAGAAGTAAAACAACTCGCTGAAAATCAAACAGCAATGTTAGTGCTTGAACAAACACCTTTCTATGCTGAGTCGGGTGGTCAAGTAGGCGACAGCGGTTCGCTTATGAATGCAAATGCTGAGTTCATTGTTAAAGATACACAAAAGCAAGGTGCCACTGTTTTTGGCCATTATGGAAATTTACAAAAGGGCAATCTAAAAGTGGGTGACACGATATCAACACACGTTGATACAAAACGTCGTACAGCAATTATTGCTAACCACTCAGCAACACATTTATTACATGCCGCGTTACGCCAAGTGTTGGGTGATCATGTTTCACAAAAAGGTTCGCAAGTTCAAGCTGAACGTTTACGTTTTGATTTTTCACAACCTGAAGCAATCAAGCCAGAACAATTAAAAGAAATTGAACACATTGTGAATCAACAAATTCGTTTAAACCATTTAGTTGATACTAATCTCATGACGCCCGATGAAGCAAAAGCCAGTGGTGCAATGGCACTCTTTGGAGAGAAATATGGTGATGAAGTGCGCGTGTTACGCATGAGTGATTTCTCTGTAGAGCTTTGTGGTGGTACACACGTTTCTCATACCGGTAATATTGGTTTATTCAAAATTATTTCTGAGAGCGGTGTTGCTGCGGGCATTCGTCGTATTGAAGCCGTCACAGCAGAACATGCCATGGCATGGACTGATCAAGGTGAGCAACAACTTGTCGAAATCAGCGGCATGTTAAAAGGTAAGCGTGAAAATATTTCTTCACGAGTGAACCAGTTAATGGATAAAAATCGCAGTTTAGAAAAAGAGTTAGCGCAATTAAAAGGTAAACTCGCCAGCAGCCAAGGTTCAGATCTTTCATCTCAAGCAGTCGATATCAATGGCATTAATGTTTTAGCCGCCAACCTTGAAGGTGCAGACGTAAAAATATTACGTGAGACCTTAGATCAGTTAAAAAATAAACTCGGCACCTCTGCGGTTGTGCTTGCGTCGGTGAATGGAAGTAAGGTGAGTATTGTTGCTGGCGTCAGTAAAGATGCGACGAATAGAATTAAAGCCGGTGACTTAGTGAATTCTGTGGCGACTCAGGTTGGCGGCAAAGGCGGTGGTCGTCCCGATATGGCGCAAGCTGGGGGAGACCAACCTGAAAACTTAGCGGCGGCATTGGAAAGTGTAGTGGACTGGGTAAAATCACAGGTTGCATAGTCAGTATTAGCTTAATTATTTTATAGTAATCATGTAGTTAACTTATAATCGTTTCTGATATATCATCAAATTTGTTGAATATAATCTGATTTTTTCCCAAACGAGTTACTTTCAACGTGCCTTTTGCACGATACGCCTGATATATAGGCTATTTAAAAGGCTTACTCTTTAAATTTGCACGAAATTAGTGTCTAATTTGCGTCCTTTTTGTGTGGAAAAATAATGGCTTTAATTGTCCAAAAATACGGTGGTACTTCGGTCGGCTCGGTTGAAAAAATCGAAAATGTCGCTGAACGTCTGATCGCGGCAAAAAAAGCAGGGCATGATGTAGTTGTGGCTGTTTCAGCGATGAGCGGTGAGACAAATCGCTTAGTTGAAATGGCAAATCAAATTTCATCTAAGCCTGATCCACGTGAATACGATGTTTTAGTTTCAACCGGTGAGCAAGTGACCATTGCTTTACTGGGCATGGCCTTAAAAGAGCGCGGTTACGATGCACGTTCATATACCGGCTCACAAGTTCATATTTTGACAGATAGTGCGCATACAAAAGCACGAATTTTAGACATAGATGAATCAAAAATTCGCTCTGATTTAGATAAAGGACGTATCGTTATTGTTGCCGGTTTCCAAGGTAAAGATGAACATGGAAATATCACAACATTAGGTAGAGGTGGTTCAGATACCACGGCAGTCGCGCTAGCAGCCGCTTTAAAAGCCGATGAGTGTCAGATTTATACTGATGTTGATGGCGTTTATACGACTGATCCTAGAGTAGTACCGGATGCACGTCGCTTAGAAAAAATAACTTTTGAAGAAATGCTGGAAATGGCCAGTTTAGGTTCAAAAGTACTGCAAATTCGTTCCGTAGAATTTGCAGGAAAATATAATGTGAAACTGCGTGTACTCTCATCATTTAAAGAGGGCCCCGGCACGTTAATCACCTATGAGGAAGAGAATATGGAACAGGCAGCCATTTCAGGAATCGCCTTTAATCGTGATGAAGCCAAACTCACTATTTTGGGTGTGCCCGATCAACCTGGTGTTGCACACAATATTTTAGGTGCGATTGGTGATGCCAATATTGAAGTCGACATGATTATTCAAAATGTGGCAGCAGATTCGACAACAGATTTCACTTTTACGGTACACCGTAACGATTATGAAAGCGCTTTAGAGATTCTAAACAAAACATCTAAAGATTTAGGTGCACGCGAAGTTGTGGGCGACAATGCCATTGTGAAAATCTCTCTTGTTGGTGTGGGTATGCGCTCACATGCAGGTATCGCAAGCCAAATGTTTAAGGCTTTGGCGGAAGAGGGTATCAATATTCGTATGATTTCCACTTCTGAAATTAAGATTTCAGTCGTGGTAGATGAAAAATATTTGGAACTGGGCGTGCGCGCCCTACATTCAGAGTTTAGTCTGGATGAGGCTAAGGATTAAAGGCCGTTAAAAGGTATATGTCATTTAATATTAAGTTATTAGGACATTTTTTAAAGTTTTCTTCGGTTGCGTCGATATAGAAGTCGAGCGTGTCATAATCTAGCTTCAAGAAGATTCTAGAAAGACACAGAAGGAACTGTAACTAAAGATTTATAGTATTGAGGAGTAATATAGTATGTTAATTTTAACGAGACGAGTCGGTGAAACGCTCATGATCGGTGATGAAGTAACCGTGACCGTCCTTGGTGTGAAAGGCAATCAAGTGCGAATTGGTGTTAATGCTCCACGTGATATTTCTGTTCATCGTGAAGAGATTTACGAACGAATTCAAAATGAAACAAAAGAAGCAAAAGAACCGGGTAATGAGTAATAAAAATTCAATATTAGTGTCATAAAGGCTTTACCTCGGCTTAGTCCTTCAGTATCCTTGCGCTCGTTGAATATTGGAGAAGTGGCCGAGTGGCTGAAGGCGCGCCCCTGCTAAGGGTGTATAGGTTTATCCCTATCGAGGGTTCGAATCCCTCCTTCTCCGCCATTAACATTTAACACAGCACTTTAAAAACATTGGAATTTGTTAAATATCAATGTATAGTGCGCAGCTTCAAAGAGCGCCTGTAGCTCAGCTGGATAGAGTACTCGGCTACGAACCGAGCGGTCACACGTTCGAATCGTGTCAGGCGCACCATACAAATCAAAGGCTTACGTTAACGCGTGAGCCTTTTTTGTGCTCTACTGTAACGAAATTGTAGCCTTTTCATCTACAGTAATAGTGTCCCATATTCGCTCTATTCTTGAAGCGGCTTGTGCTAAATGTTCAGGGGCAAGATGCGCATATCGTAATACCATTTCATACGATTTCCACCCACCAAGCTCCATTAACTCTTGAAGGTTTGTGCCATTCATTACATGCCAACTAGCCCATGTATGACGACAATCATGAAAACGAAAGTTTTCAATCCCCACCTTTTTAAGTACACGTTTCCATGCTGATCCAATTGCCTTCATGGGTTTACCCTTATAAGTAAAACACCATCGTGCATGTTGTCCTTGTACGCATCGAAGGGCAAGGATGGCTTCCTTGTTTAATGGAATACCACGGCCTTCACCATTTTTTGTTGTACCCGGATCAAGCCATGCAACACGACGATTAAAATCAACACGTTGCCAATCGAGTTGTAGAATTTCTGACATTCTACAGCCGGTGCTTAACGCAAATTGCACAACTGCATGCAAATGCGCCGGTAGTGCCTCAAGCAATATATCTGCTTCTTCGCGAGTTAAAAACCGAATACGGCGTTTAGGTTCCCTTAACATTTTAATGCGGGGAAACCGTGATAACCAATTCCATTCATCACGCGCTAAATGCAAAATACGACGAACCACTTCTAACGCACGATTAATGGTGGCGGGTTGAACTCCGTCCACTTCTCGACGTTCATGTATAAAAGGCCAAAGCAAATCCATGCAGATCTGTTCTAACACTTTATTGCCTAAGTACGGATCAAGTTTACGAAAGTTTTCAAGATCATAACGCAGTGATTTTTTATCCGGATTTTCTCGAATGTATCGAACCACTGCTTCACGCCATGTCTTATTTCGCTTTAACCCTGTACGGGCATCGTCATACGCTTTTTGCTTGAGGTTAATCAGATACTCATTAGCATCGTCTAAGATCTTAAGTCGAGTACTTTCACATACTCGTCGTCCGTCTGGTAGGACAACTTTAATCCACCAGTAGGGCGATCCTTCACGACGATAGAGTCCTTTTTCTCGGGCCATACTTCCTCCTCGGCCCGCCCTCGATGCTTATACTGATCGAGCCAACGATCAAGGTCAAGTACATCGTAAAGAATACGACGGCCTAACTTGATGAACGGCACTCCGATTTCAGCTAATAGCGTCACTCCAATACCTAAGTACTGTGCGGCTTGTTGCTTAGATAAACAACGCGCACTCGGTAAGGAGAGGGCAGGTTGTTTATTTTTATTCACCATCTTTCTTTTTACGATAATCGGTGGCTTGTTGTTTTAATTCATCTTTATCAGTAACAATATTATTTAAGGTATTAAACTTACGACCTTTTTGTTTAACTTTTAAATCAATGTAAGCCCCGAAAAAATTACCTGTAAAACGTTCTTGTCGATTATGGTAAAGCTTTGCGTGTTCTAAATATTCACCAAAGCCTTCACCCATATCAGTAATGCCTTCACGTGCCATAAACGAAGTAATACCGCCAAGACCATTCACAAATAAAGATTCATCGGTAGGCGGGCGCACAAGGTGAGTGCGTTTTAATTTTATCGGGTTGTTACATTCCCATGGAGCATTAGATAAAATATTCCAAAGAGGATGATTAGGCCAACGTGTTTGTGTTTCATCTTTTGAATTAGGAATAGTTAAACGTAACCAATCATTCGTTGCGTACTGCCACAAGTTTTTTAAGTTAGCGAGTAAGTCAGGAACAGATAAAATATTTAATTGTTTAAGCACTTCACGTCTGAATTGAAATTCTAAACGCCATACTTTTTGTTTTTCATCCCAACCTTCGGACTTCCAAATATATTTTAGATAATCTTTTTTACTTTTATTTATTTCAAGGGTTTTGTCATAAAGACGTGCACTCATTGCACCACCTGAACCAATAACCCAACCAGAAAAATTTCGTTTATTTGAGTAACGATTAATTAAATGAGCACGAGACACCCAAGCACTATCATTAATTGTATCGAGCGGTTCATTAGTGACAAAATCAATACAGAGATCGACACGACTGTTCTTAGGCTCGTCTGAAACATGACCAATAGAGTTGATAACAAATCTTAAATCAGCCTCAAGCGTCTCTACGTCAGAGAAGGTAAGTGATTCACTAGAGAGCTGTGCATAGGCGAGGGGCATCGAAAGGGCTTCAGGTTTTGAAAGGGCAATACGCAACGCACCATCTTGCAAAACATACGGGAACCGTCCATCACCTTTTCCCATCACTTCAAAAAGATGTCTACCAAGGGTGAGTTGCGCTTGGGATTTTTCAAACTGATCGTCAGATTGAGCCATTGCCTTTAAAGTTTGGAGTTTTAGGCTGCGTTCTTCGTAGAGGTTTCCGGGGTAAGACAAATATAAACTGTCGACCGAACAACGAAGAATCTTTGTTGAATGATTATTAATGCAATTATAGGGTGCTGTGTTACTAGGTGGCGCACCTGAAAGACTCTCCGTCTGCAACTGTGGCTGCGCCCCAGCCCCAGACGGTTCGTCATTCAGTTTTATACCATCGTTAGATGAAGTACTCGATTTTTTGTTTGGTGGTAATTTCATAGTGTTTATCCATGTTTAGCAGGACAGTCTGTCCAAGGGATAGGTAAACTATGATTTAAATGTGATTTATGGCAGGTACTTAAAAGTTTCTAAAGTACCTTGACCTATGTTGTGATTTATATTCTTTGAGACGTTTATTAAAATAGCTGTCATCAATACCATCGGTATAATCAAAAATACCAGTAGACATTAGAATATCTAAGATTTCTTTATTTGAAAGTGTTTCGATTAATCCATCTTGATCCATTAGTGACAAAGCAATCCATAACTTCCTATGACGTAACCTCCCGCTTAAATGAGGTGCTCTAATACTTAGGCCAACATTATTCAGAAAAATATGTTCGCCAGCTAAGTTAGCTCTAGATAATCGTTCTTGAAAATAGGGAAGTTGTAAAACTGCTTTATCAACCTTAATTGCATTCTTGAAAGCTTCATCATCTCCTGATTTTGCAGATGCTATCAGCTGACACATATTTTTCTTATGTGTCATTTGAGCAATAAGATTAAATATAGAACATAAAAACCCCGTATACATAATAGCCATTTGTTTCAGGTGTTCTTGTTGTTGCTCTTCGCTACTGGAGTTAAATTGTTCAGTAAATTTATTTTGTTCTTCTTCTGTAAGCGTAGCTATTTCTTCATCTGACTCGAGAAAACCTGACACTTCATTTATTACTTCTTCAATAGATTCTTCGTTGGTGATTTTCTTACATTCTTCTGGATCAAGAAACATAAGTACATTAAGTGCTCTGAGCCGGTCTTCATCTTCGTAGTATTCCCACCATCGAAGATTAAATTTATGCATTATTTCAATAAATTCATCGGTTAAAGCGAACCATCCCTTATTTTGTTCGATGATAGTTATTATTCCATCTATGCTGGGAACCATAGCAGTGAGAAATCGAGATATTGTTTCTTTACTCATAGAGTTTGTTGTTGATAAGTTAACTTGTTGTGCTTTTTGTGTGTTATTAGCCTCAAGCTCCTTGTTGGGGCTTGTACTTTACAATTGTGCCTAAAAACTACTATTAATACCACAGTATAGGAATATGTGTGAACTCTCGTTAAATATGATTTACAATCATGTTAAAGTGTGTTTTTATACGGTTTTCGCGTTATAAGTGCGCCAAACATTATTGTGAGTAGGGTATTACGTGATAGTTGATTTTACAATTAAGAATTTCAGATCTATAAAATCAGAGCAATTGTTAAGCCTGCATGCTGATAAAAAGCCGAGGCATCATGCTGGCAATATTTCATATATTGAAGGTGAAATAGGTGTCTTGAGAACGAGTGCAATATATGGTTCTAATGCTTCAGGTAAAACTAATATAATTCTAGCATTTAAAGCATTACAAGAATTAATCATTAGGAGTGGTGATTTAAAAGATGGTGAACCAATTGAATGTTATGAACCATATTCTCTTTCAGAAACAACGAAAGATTTACCTACTCGTTTCGAGATAGAATTTTATGTTGAAAAAATACGATATGTATATCATGTTGAATACAATAAAAAAGAAATAATTTTCGAGAAGCTTGATTTTTACCCGACTGCTGATGCTGCTCGTGCATCTAATATTTTTACACGAAATTCCCCTGACGATTGGAAGTCTGTGAAATTTGGTGAGCGATATAAAGGAGGTAAAAAGAAAATTGCATTTTTTGCAAATAATACTTATTTGTCTAAGGCAGGAAATACTCCCGACTCCCCAGAAGTCATTAGAAAAATTTTTAATTACTTCAGAAATAACACTAAAACCATGCTAACTAATCATGCCATACGTGTATTTGACTGGGATGAAGATGAGCGAACTGTTGCAATTATTAATACTTTTTTAAAGAAAGTTGATCTTGGCATAGAAAAATTCAGTATTGAAAAGGATGAAAATGTTGAACATTTTGAATTTCCAAAAGAAATGCCTGAGGATGTTCAGAAAAGGTTTTTAAATGAGCTTTCAAAAAAAGAATATTTTTATCACTCGGATGATAATGGCAATTTAGTTCGTTTTGATAAAAACAAAGAATCAAGCGGTACTAATAAACTATTTAAGTTACTACCACTGTTTATTCGAGTACTTCGAGATGGGGCTGTTTTATTTGTTGATGAAATAGAAGGTAGCTTTCACCCACACATTGCAGAACTTATAATAAAACTATTTAATGATCCCTTAGTAAATACAAAAAATGCACAGTTGATATTTACTACACATGACTTGTCTCTTATGGAGTCGGGTATAATGAGAAAAGATCAAATTTATTTGTCAGAAAAAAGCATAGGTAACGGAACAAAACTTTATTGTCTGGAAAGTTTTGATGCATCTTTAAAAGACAATAGCCCATTTTCTAAGTGGTATGATGAAGGTAGATTAGGTGCAATACCAAAAATAAATTATCACGATATTTCAGATGCAATAAAAGGCATGTTTTAACATGCCTAAAAAAAAGCCTAAAAATAGAATCCCTCTTATCCCTGTGTTCCATATTTTTTGTGAAGGTGAGAAGACAGAACCTTATTATATTAAAAATTATATCTCTCATTTTCATTCTGAAAATAGAAATATTATAGTAGTTGAAGATACAAATAAGAATACACCGGTGCAACTAGTAGAAGAAGCAATTAGACGTAAAGCTAAGGGCAATGAGGATGATGTTTATTGGGTGGTATTTGATCGAGAGTCTATTACGAAATATCCACATTCTCTTCATATGAAAGCAAGAACTAATGCTGAAAATAATAATATAGAAATTGCTTTTTCTAACGTCTGTTTTGAGTATTGGCTACTACTTCATCTAACATATACCACTGCATGCTATGAGTCATGTAGTGATTTGCTACATAATAGTCAGTTTCAGCCATTACTTAAGAAAAAGGGTATTACCGATTACAACAAAGGCTTTTTTTCTCTGTTTGATACTTTAAAAGATGATGTTCAAACAACAGCGTTTAAAAATTCAGCGAGACTTAAGCAGTACGCACTTGATACAGCTGAGAGTGGAAAAACTTCACCCTGTTACTTAAATCCATATACTGATGTACATGAATTGTTCATAGATATAGGAAACTTTATCAATAAAAAAGTAAGTTGTAGGTAATAAAAAACACCAAAAGCACACGATGTTTTGTAGTACTGAATACACGCTCTACGAGTTTCAGCGAGCGTTAACGTAAAGTAAAGTGAGGGCGGGCCTTTTAAGTTGTTGATATTAAAAGGTTAAATTTATACTGTTAGCCACTACGAACCGAGCGGTCACACGTTCGAATCGTGTCAGGCGCACCATACAAATCAAGGGCTTACGTTAACGCGTAGGCCTTTTTTGTGTTCTGCTGTAGT
>JASFYW010000136.1:0-7240 GCA_045046865.1 Woeseiaceae bacterium
AGACGATGAAGGCACAGGTTACGATGTAGAAAAAGCCGAAGGCCTAATCAATAACTGGCAACAATTTATAAAAGATCATCAAAACGAATTAGACGCCATTCAACTCATCTACCAAAAGCGTCACCTAAGTTACGACATGATCAACCAACTAGTAGAAGAGATAGAACAACCCCCGTATCATATAGCGCCAGCCGAAGTGTGGAAGGCTTACGAACAACTAAAAAAAGCCAAAGTAAGAGGCGCGCCACCCGAAAGTAAACTACCCATACTCATTAGCCTCATTCGCTTAGCCACCGGCGTAACCGATGTGCTCGAGCCCTTTACAGAACTAGTGAATAATCGATTTGAAAATTGGGTGAAACAACAAAGTCTCCCTCTCACTCAGGGAGAGGGCCGGGGTGAGGGTGGTTTTACTCCAGAGCAACTCAACTGGTTAAATAAAATAAAAGACCAAATAGCGCAAAACGCCGAAATGACCGTAGATGATTTTGAATACACACCCTTTACTCAAGAGGGTGGATTGTTAAAAGCGCGCGAGCTGTTTGGGAAAGACTTACAACCCATAATTGATGAATTAAACGGATACCTCATTGCATGAGTGAAACTGCAATAAAACAAGATAACCAACAAAATTGGCAGTTTCTTCCAATAAAAGATTTTGCTCATACCACAAGTGGTGGCACGCCAAAAAGAGGGATTGAAGAATATTATAATGGTGATGTTCCTTGGGTTAAATCTGGTGATTTAAATGATAGCCAATTAAATTCAGTCGATGAATTTATTACCCAGTTGGGTCTTGAAAAATCAAGCGCAAAACTATTTAAGTCAGGTACATTACTTATCGCCTTATACGGCGCAACAATTGGCAGACTTTCCATTTTAAATTTTGAAGCGGCTTCCAATCAGGCTGTATGTGGAATAACTCTTCCAGAAAATATGGATGTGAAGTATGTCTTTTATTATTTGCTAAGCATTCGACGTAAATTAATTTCGCAGGGTAAGGGCGGAGCACAGCCAAATATTAATCAACAAATTGTAAAGGAAACAATAATTCCACTTGCACCACCCGAACAACAAAAACGCATCGTCGCCAAAATAGAAGAACTCTTCTCCCATATAGACACCGGCATCGAAGCCCTAAAAAAAGCCAAACAACTCCTCAAACAATACCGCCAATCCGTCCTCAAAGCCGCCGTCACCGGCGAGCTAACCAAAGACTGGCGTGAAGCGAATAAAAATAAATTAGAACCAGCCTCCCAACTACTCGAAAGAATAGAAAAGAAAAAGTTAGAAGTTTATGAAGAAGAGGTAAATAAATGGAACGAGTTGACAAAAAAATGGGGGGAATCTGATAACAAAGAAAAGAAGCCAGGCAAACCAAAAATATCAAAAAATATTGAACCATTAAGTGATGAAGAGATTGGAGAGTTGCATTCGTTGCCTGCTGGTTGGCTTTGGGTGAAGCTTTCGCAGGTTGCAACAAAAATAACAGACGGTGAACATTTTAAACCACCAGTTCAAGATGATGGAGTTTATTTCCTTTCTGCGAAAGATGTTAGAGATGAAGGAGTGAGTTTTGCAAATCCTTTATATATCTCTGACGAAACGGCAGCAAAAGCGCTATTGAGATGCAATCCAGAAAGCGGTGATATTTTGATCGTTAGTAGGGGGGCAACAGTTGGTCGTATGTGTGTGGTTAACACAGACGAGGTTTTCTGTCTCCTTGGGAGTGTGATACTTATTAAAGGGGCAAATGGTATTAATAGTGAATATCTAATGAACCTGATGAAATCCCCTGATGTGAACAGGAAGATTTCGACTGTTTCAGGGGCAACTGCTCAACAAGCAATTTATTTGAGAGATATTCAGCATGTGGCTATACCTTTGTGTTCATTAGAAGAGCAAGAAGAGATAGACCTGGCCGTTAATAAAAAGACTGAAGCCATTTTCAGATTGGAAAAAGAAATATATACAAAACTGGCCATGGCGGAAAAAAACAAACAGTCAATTTTAGCTTCGGCTTTCTCTGGGAATATTAGTTGAGGTGGTGTTATGGAAGTAGCATGGGTAAAAATTATAAAAGTCACAGGTTCGGTTGGTGTAATTGCTTTTCTTATATATTACCTGATGACTGAGTTGTTCAGCGAAAAAATCATTGCTTTGTTTGGAGGCGATAAATTGTTCATTTTGGTTCTAATTATTATTTCAGTGTTGGCAGTAGCTATTATTATAGCTATCAAAACTAGTAAATCTGAGAGTAGGGCTAGTAATAAGAGTGTAAATATTACATACAAAGATAAATCCACTCACAAAGGTGATAATAAATTCTAGCTATGAGTACAGATATCACATATACAGGGAAAGCAAAGCATGAAGGTAATAATAATATTTATCAGGCGCCGTTGACATCTCTTGAAAAAGCGATTGAACAAATTAAAATCGTATGGAGTACCGATGAAAAGATGGTTGATATTATCGAGGAACTTGCTGGTTATATTACGGATCATCCAGCAAGAAAAATTATTGGTTTGGAAAAGAAGCTGGAGAAAGGTGATAGGAATGAACTCATAGATAATGCTATTTTACTTAAAAATAGATTTGAAAGACGAATAGCTAAGAATCAAATGTCGATGAGTGAGCAGCACGTATATATTCAAGTATTGTCAGCCATTAATACATCATGGCTTTATAATATTCGGCCATTAATTGAGTCGGGAGAAAACAATATAGTAGTTGATCAAGCTATTTTGAAAGAGCTTATAGAGCCAGTGCATAAAGCCATTGTAAGTTATGATTACACTATGAGTACTGATTTAGTAAGCGGAATGTTGTATTTCCTTACTGGTAAATGCCATTTGATTTGGGAGTCGAAATGTTAATTTATCATCCGATACATGATGTCAATCATTGTGTGTATAGAATGTTAATGATATTGGAAAGCTCGGTTCATGAAGAATTGGAATTAGAGTTGTATAGATTGCAGGACTTCTACTTCATTTTTCCTCATTTGCTCAATAATATAAAGCCATTACCAAGCGAGTTATCAGCTTATAAAAAAATAATCAAAAGAATTCCAGAACCATTCGAGTTAATAAAAAACACTAAAAGAATTATGTATGATCTAGAGTCGTTACAAATTGTTGCTATACATAATCTTCTTGCAAAAGATATTTTGGATATGGATGCTTTTAAAAATAAAAGACTAAAACGAACTCAAGCGGTATTGCCTGAAAAGCTATTAGTTGCGTTTGCGGAAGATACGGTCTTGTCTGAAGATTGGTTTAAGATGATTGTAAATGATTTCCCGAATATTAACTTCGGTGGCAAAAACGGGCTAAAGAAACGTACTGGTTTGATGGAGTATCGTTATGATATGGAGGGGATATGAGTAAGGCCAAATTATTCGTCAAGCGCTTCGTTATAGGTAAATCTGGAGGGTTTATCTATGATCAGGTGTTTCATAAAGGCGTAAATATTATAAGAGGCGAGAACGGAACAGGTAAATCAACAATAATGGATCTGCTGAACTACGCGCTCGGTGCTGTTATTACAGAGTGGACAGTAGAGCAACTATTGTGTGATTGGGTCATAGTTGAAGTTGGTATTAATGGTGTTGAGTTTTGTTTAAAACGAGATATAACCAAAACCGGCCAGGAAAAGATGCAGATATTCGAAGGGGAAATGGAGTCAGCTTTAAAGTTGCAGACAGAATGGCTTCAATACCCTATGAGGAGGAGTAAAGACAAACATAGTTACTCTCAGCAATTATTCGAACTTTTGGGGTTGCCTAGACACAAGACTGATGATGAAAAAAACCTGACTATGCATCAGATCTTAAGGTTGATGTATGTGGACCAATTGTCATCGACTACAAAACTCTTAAAAGAAGATGCTAATTATGACAACTTAACATTTAGAAAGGCAATTGGTGAATATCTCCTGGGTATAGATGATTTAGAAGCACATAACTTGAGGCAAGAATTGCTCTTGGCAAACAAAACATTCGAAAAGCTAAATGCTGAGCTCCAAGCTATTTATAAAATGTTTGGGAATGATGTTTCACTGATAAATAATCAGGCTCTCAATAATGAAATTGATAAATTTGTCTTAAAAATAACCCAATTAAAAGAAGATAGAAACAATATACATAAAACAGAACGTGATCAATTGGATAAAGATGTTCAGGTAAAAGTAAGTGCGCTAATGGAAGTAATCGATAGCACATCTAATAAAAAAATTGAATTAGAAGAAGAAAGATCATCTATCTCTATAGAGCTAGTAGATACGAAGCTATTTTTAGATTCACTTCATCATCGAAAATCTGCTTTAGAAAATTCAAAAAATATTTATTCTGAACTGGGTGAGGTTTCATTTAAATATTGTCCTGTATGTTTAGTGCCTATAGAAAACGACAATGAAAATTGTTGTAGTCTTTGTAAGTCTGAAAAACATGCAGCAGATAAAGATGTGGCATATATTCAGTTGTTAAATGAGCTTAATTTTCAAATCAAAGAGAGTGATTTTCTAACAGGAAAATTCCAGGAGAACCTAGATGAAATTAATGGAGAGCTGCCGTCTATAAATAGAAAACTAGGCAGTGCAAAAACAGAGTATCAAGAGCTAGAAATCACTGCTAGTAGTAAGGATGCACTCTTGGCTGAAGTATCTACAGAAATTGGTTATTACAAGAGTCAGATAGTTTCGTTTGAAGAAAAGAGGGGGTACGTAAATAAAGTAGAGAGACTCAGAGAGAATAAAGAAAGTGCTAACTCAAGAATATTAGAAATTGAGGATGACTTAAAGCTTATTACAAAGAGGCAAGCGCAAAGATATTCAGATGTGTATGAGTCCATTGAAGAAATAGCAAAACGTTTATTAGTTAAAGATGGCGGCTATGAGAACGAGTTTGATAATGTTGAAGACGTTGTTTTCGACTTTGCTAAAGATAAGATGTATGTGAATGGAAGGAATAAATATTCAGCTAGTTCGATGGTCGTAATGAAGAATAGTATACGATTAGCTGTCTTTTTACATGCAGTACAAGACAACTACTCAAGATTGCCAAATATCTTGTTTATGGACAATATCGAAGATAAAGGGATGGTTGATGCTCGTAGCCAGAATTTTCAGCATTTAATTGTAGAAGAATGTGAGAGCTTACAGAACGATTATCAATTAATATTTACAACATCAATGATTGCACCAGATTTAAATAATACTCCTATGTGCGTAGGCCCAATGTATCTTAAAGGCAGTCATACTCTTGAATTTCATTCCAAAGCACATTAAAAAATATAAATAACATATAGGTTCATGAAGTGAGCGCATCAGAAATAGTAAATAAAGTTTGGAACTACGCCCACGTCTTACTTGACGATGGTGTGGGATATGGTGATTATGTTGAACAAATTACTTATTTAATCTTCCTTAAAATGGCCGGTGAACGACAAAAAGCGGGTCAAGAAACGAAAGTACCCAAGAAATATACATGGGCTGAATTAGTTAAGTTATATGGTGATGCCGACTCTATAAGAGCATGGGAAATTCAATATCGTCATACCTTAGAAAACCTTGGAAAAGAAGGTGGTATGTTAGGTACTATCTTTCGTAAAGCGCAAAATAAAATTCAAGACCCCGCTCGAACAGATGAAGATGGAAATCAGGCTCAGGTCTTTCCATGCCACATATAAGTTTAATATTAAAACCAGCTGAGGAATAAACTGGCTTCTTTATTGTGGCATGGAAAGACTCGCCCACATGATTACGTCTCATTTTAGGGCTTTAATTAGAGTTTTCATTAAATACTACTATTTCAACGTTTGTTGAAACGCTTGTAAATAATGAAAAAAGGACTATATTTCATTATATGTAATTATATGTAATTATATCAACATATGTTGATATCAATAAATAAAGTGAAATTATGTTAAATGAAGCTGATATCCAACTGCAGGCTGAGCCAATTTTAGAGTCCTTATTAAAACCAATTCCTTTTGTAAAAGGAGTTGAGTTTGAATGGGAAGTCACTTTAGCTGCTGAAAGGCGAGCTGATTTTATTGCATCCATATCTGTGGGTAATGATGAATGGATGCTTGTGGGCGAAGTTAAGAAAAACCTACAGCCACGATATGTTATCGATGTTATACGACAAGTGAATGAGTATTGTTCATTTATTAGTGGAGGACGGGCATATCCTGTTGTTGTTTCAGAATATATTTCTCCTCGATCAGCTGAAATTCTTATTGCCCAAAATATCAGCTATTTTGATTTATTGGGTAACTGCCGCCTGTGCTTTGGAAATATTTATATAGAAAAAATGGGAGAGAAGTCTCTAAATTCTGAAAGAAGGGGGGTTAAATCACTGTTTGGTTTGAAGTCTTCAAGGATGCTAAGACTGATGTTGAGTGATTTTATGCGACCATGGCAGGTTAAAGAGTTGGCGGCTAAGGCTGAATTAAGTCTTGGACAGGTTAGTAATGTCCGGCGTGCATTGTTAGACCAGCAATATGCAATGGTGGCAGAAGGTGGTGGGATACAACTAACACAACCCGGCGCTTTATTAAGTGATTGGCAGAAGTCTTATAAGAAGAATATTGTTAATCGACCCTGTGGTTTTTATTCGTTATTAAATTCTCATGAAAGAATAAAAGCAATAAAGCTTGCCATAGCAGAGTCGATAGAAAATAAGGCAGGCATAATACTCAATGGTGTAAGTGCAGCGCGATGGCATGCGCCGTTTGCAAAATCTGTTAGTGAGCGCTTTTATGCGGATAAACAAGGTTTTGAAATTTTAAAAAAGAATTTAATGTTGGAACCCGTAGAAACGGGGCCCAATGTGATTATAGAAGAACCAAAAGATTTGTTTGTGTTTGAAGAGGCAGTAGAGTGTGCATCAGGTATAAAATGCACTAGTGCAATCCAGACATATCTAGACCTTTATATTGCTGGTGAAAGGGAGCAGGAAGCGGCAGAGCATCTTAGGAACACTGTTATCGAAAAAATATGGAAGGGTAATTATAAAGGGAAAATAAATGAATGAAAAATTATTAAAAGCTTCAGACTATGGTGACAGGGAAAATAAAGCCGTATTTCAGGTATTGATAGAGCTTGCTCAGATATTAGGATCACAGCATGGAAATTTTGTAATAGTGGGCGGCTCAGTTCCGTCATTGCTTTTTGATAAAGCAATACCGGAGCATATAGGTACGCTTGATATTGATCTGAATTTAAATCCAGAGGC
>JASFYW010000137.1:0-18600 GCA_045046865.1 Woeseiaceae bacterium
CCAGACCGGCTCTGCGTAATTTTTTATCATCGACATCAAAACCCAAAGGCTCTATCAGATGCAATTGCCCGCCCATATTGGCACAAAGCCTAATAATATGATTGGTTATAGAGACCTAATAAGCTCGATAATTTGAGGAGACAACCCGTATGCAATTGATTTATAATCAAAAAATAACACTCCTTTAGCTTTATTTTCCTCAAACTAATTACCTCAAAAAATTTTAGAGATTCAAAGCTTAGATATAAACCCAAGACTACCTAAACGATACGCTAGAGCAGTGGTACTAACACCAAAGTCAGATGCCATGCTCTCAATTTCATTCTCATCTTCTAAATCAATATCTTCATATTTTTCAGATACAGCTTTTTCTATTAAAAAACGAGGCATCAGCAAGTCAGCTGCGAATTTATTAGCTTCAATTTCCATTCTGATTACACCCTTAGATGCATCTTTGTTCCTATGGAATACCTTTTTATCCATAAAGACGCTTTCATCTTCATTTTCATCAACATGTAAACAAAAATGTCCAATCTCATGCGCGAGTGTAAATCTCCGCCTATTAATATGGTGCCTCTTATTAATCGCAATTGACGGAATTTTATTTTTAACGACTAAAAAGCCGCTCATTTCATCCTCAAGATCCTCATCATAAGTCTCTATATTTAGAAAATCGGCTATTAAATTAATATCAATATAGAAACTATCTTGCGTTACTTGCCTTAACAGATTGTTTGCAATTTCATGAATGTGAGCATTTGTATAAGCCATCAAGCTCTCCAATAATTTTTAAAATTAAACTGAACACTTCTAACGTGTTAATGACTTTTTTAATATTTTTTCAAGCACTCTAGCTGATTTTTGGCTCAAATCAATCTGTTCATTGCTTGATATTATATTACTTTTTATAGAAATACCGATTGGTTCAGGTAATAAATCATGTACTTGAACACCAAGTAATGGCCCTAAAATATAAATCATATGAAGGGGTGTTTTTTGACGCCCACCTTCTATATTCGCAATAGTAGTGCGACTAACACCTAGTTCTTTTGCCAGCTCACCTTGCGTGTAACCGGCAAACTTACGTTTTGAACATATTATTCGACCAAAGCTAGTGTAAAAAAAATCTTCGTCTATAGCATGCATAAACTACCTCATATCAAATACTATACTAAAAACACTCCATAATGTAAACCTCTGCTTTACATTATGGAAAAATAATTATTTTTATATTGACCCATCATACAATATCGGCTAATTTTATAAACTAGGACTACTAGATGTAGTAATGAATGAAATATTTGCTTGATAGTATTGAGTCGATAGAATTAAAAACGGATCTGAGCGGTAACTCAAATCCGTTAGGTAAAAGATGTCGGACGAGTAGTCGTCATCTCTTGGGGTGTTACCTTATAAGTAAGCAATGTAAGTGTAGCAATAATATTGAAAAATTACCATTTTCCAAAATCTCCGAGTTCTGTGTTTCTACTCCTCTACTTTGAAGAGGTGATAGACAATGAAACATTGTAACTATCCAAAAGCGGTTTTTGTACACGCTTATACTCGTTATCGTCAAGGGCGATTAGAGTATGTGTGCAAACATTGCAGACGTAGCCCAAGTCGCTAAATGGGCAATAACCCAGGGCTGATCATTATTGTGAAGCCCTAGGTTTTATTTATTTTAATATTGGATTAGGAGTCATTTATGGCCACGCAAAAACAAAAAGACAAAGCCTGGGATAATGCTAAGAAAGTTAGGGGCAAAAACTCAGAAGAATATAGACAAGACCCATACGGTAATACTATTTACAAATCATCTTATGGAAAGAGCTCTGAAATGGGGTGGGATGTTGATCATATTAAACCTAAATCAAAAGGTGGGTCTGATTCAACGAAAAACTTGCAGGCTCTCAATGCAAGTGTAAATAGAAGCAAAGGGAATACACTTCAAAAGAAAAGCAGACATTCAAAAAACAACAAATAAAGCTTGTCTGGTTATTGGTATGTGGAGAAATAGGCTGTATTATGTCTGCTTTTCCACATTCCACTATGTATTGATTATTTATCCAAAATCACTTGGCAAATAAAAAAAGATACTATCTCAATAAAAAATTATGTTTCATATCGCTTTATACGAGCCTCGCATAGCCCCTAATACTGGCAACATTATTCGATTAATAGCAAATAATGGTTGTAAACTTCATTTAATAGAACCTTTAGGTTTTGACCTCGAAGAAAAAAAATTACGTAGAGCAGGCCTAGATTATGCTGATCTCGAAAATGTCACCCGACACGCCAATTATCAGGTATTTATACAGAAACTAAAGGGGCATAGGATAATTGCCTGCACCACAAAAGGAAATAAACCTCATAGCGAAATCAAATACAATGAAGGTGACATTCTTCTTTTTGGCTCTGAAACATCAGGGTTGCCATTGGATGTAATGGAAAGTATTGATCCTGAAAATCGCATACGGATTCCAATGCAATCAAATAGCCGCAGTCTCAATTTATCGAATGCCGTAGCCATTATTAGTTATGAAGCATGGCGGCAACATAATTTTTCTGGTGGTATATAAATAAATCGCACTATTTTTTTGGTAAAGCTTGAGTTATCAGAATAATATCAAGCTGTGTAAGAGTTAGTGATTCATTTACTGCTGACAACACTTTCTCTCTGGTACCGTCACTAATACTACCTTTTATGCGACTCATATCATCGATAACTTGACCTTCGACATCTTCAACAGGGATATCTACTATTTCTGTGCAATTAATATATGAATCATGATCTAAAAATTCATGGTCAGATTTATTGAGCAGTATCTGCCCGCTGAGAAGGTGCTCTTTAGATTTTATGAATGGGTGTATCTCAGAATTTATAGTAAATACACGGATACAGTCATCAACATGACCGATTAATAAATATTTTTCTTTTGGAGGTATTGTATGATTTACATGAAGATAAATGACATTACCTTCAACAAGATTTTGCTTAATAAAATCCTTTTTCCCTTTTTTCGGGAAGTGATCTCCTAAAGTCATTTGAGCAACTAATTATCCGTTAACAATATAATCCGTAAGTTCTTCAGGATTTGGCAGAGTATTTACAATATTTTCAAGTGGGATAATATTATTCAAGCTAACAGAATTCCAAGATTCATCATGACTGATATCAGTTAATTCAGTAAAACTCTTATTACCATATTGCTCAATAACATGATCAAGGCACATTATTTCAGATTTACTTAGTTTGCTCTGATCTTCATTTCGTTTTGGCTGGATATTATAACCATCCAAAGCAAAAGCTCCTCGAATATCTTCATGCTTGGCATGAGATGCTTTTGTAGGGTTATTAGCCGCATTGATTATATCAAGGGTGTTATCAGGAATTGGCCCAAATTTAATAGCCCTATAACTATCGCCTGATATCAAGCGACCAAATTCAGCCAGATGCTCTCTATCAGCAAAGTATAGAAGCTTTGAAATGGAGTGCTTACATGGTGATTGAATACGACACGACACATAAAGTATTGTCTCTATTGATTTTTCAGGATCAAAAGAAAATATGTTTTGAATGCTCATCCATTAATCTCCATTTACTTCCTATAGAGTTGATTACGCCTATTACTACGGAAGAATTGTGCCGACATTATATGCATCAACACAAGAAATACAATCTAAATATGGTTGATTTATCACCAAAAATCAAGTCTATATACCTATTATTAGGGATGAAGCACGTAATTAATGTATTATTCCAATACACTCTAAATCCATTAATTAATAAAGAATTTTAAAAATAATACTTAAGGGTTTGCTGTAAATGTCACAAAACACAAACAACCTCGCAGCCTATTGCTGGTCAATTGCTGACCTTCTACGAGGTGATTTCAAACAAAGCCAATACGGTCGCATTATATTACCATTTACCTTACTACGCCGCTTAGAAGGCGTATTAGAGCAAAGTAAAGAGGCGATACTCGCGGAAGTAGAGAAAGTACAAAAGATGAACCTGCCAGAAGAAGCGCAAGAAAAGCTTCTTCTTCGGGCAACAGGTGGCCTATCTTTTTTCAATACCTCAAAAATGGATCTTTCAAAACTGGGTGAGTCGGGTATTAAAGCTAATCTTGAATCGTACATTCAAGGCTTCTCCAAAGATGCTCGTGAAATATTCGAGTACTTTAACTTTGCCGAATTTATCGGCCAGCTAAACGATGCCGACCTGTTATATAAAATTGTACAAAAAGTCAGGAATACAGACCTAAGCCCTAGCGCCATTACTAACCACGAAATGGGTTTAGTGTTTGAAGAACTCATTCGCCGTTTTGCGGAAGGCTCAAATGAAACCGCTGGTGAGCATTTCACCCCGCGTGATATTGTGCGCCTCACCACCTCACTGGTGTTTATGGAAGATGATGATGCCTTAACTAAATCGGGTATCATTCGCACCATTTACGACCCCACCGCAGGAACAGGCGGCTTTCTTTCTTCTGGTATGGAATATGTACACGAGTTAAACCCACAAGCGGTGATGCGGGCCTTTGGGCAAGAGCTCAACCCCGAAAGCTACGCTATCTGTAAAGCGGATATGTTAATCAAGGGACAGGATGTCACCAATATCAAACTCGGCAACACCTTATCTAATGATCAACTCTATGCCGATAAATTTGACTACATGTTATCTAATCCTCCCTTTGGTGTAGATTGGAAAAAAATCGAAAGCAGTATTAAAGACGAAAATAAATTTAAAGGCTTTGATGGCCGATTCGGCGCGGGTTTGCCCCGTGTCTCTGATGGTTCTTTATTGTTCCTCTTACACCTCATTAGCAAAATGCGTGATGGCAGTGAAGGTGGTGGGCGTATCGGTATTATCCTCAATGGCTCACCTCTGTTTACCGGAGGAGCCGGTTCTGGTGAGTCTGAAATTCGCCGTTATATATTAGAGGCCGATTTATTAGAAACGATTGTCGCGCTACCCACCGACATGTTTTACAACACCGGCATTGCCACGTATGTATGGATTTTATCCAATAAGAAAGCCGCAGAACGTAAAGGTAAAGTGCAGTTAATTAATGGTGTAAACCTGTGCGGAAAAATGCGTAAATCACTGGGCTCAAAACGCAATGAAATGAGTACAGATGATATTGCTACTATCACTCGCAGCTTCGGAGCATTTGAAGTAGTGGAAGCCAGAGAACTAGACAAACCCGCCGAGCAAAAAAGTAATCGCGGTAGGCAGTCGGCTAACCCCAAAGTCGAAGCACCTAAAACCTTCGCCAGCAAAATATTTAATACGTACGAATTCGGTTACCGGCGCATCACCATCGAACGACCTTTACGTGAAAGTTATCAGTTTAGTGATGAGCACATTGCCGAGTTGCGCTTCGCACCTAAACCCTTAAACGCACCGATGAAATGGATTTATGAAACCTATTCACAATCTACAGATAAGTGTTGGACTGATAATGTCGATTGTGAACATTATGGCGTATTGGCAGAACACGAAGAAGCTATTCGCAAGCATGTAAAAACACATTTCAGTGAAGTAAAAGAAGCCAAAATAAAAGAGCTGTTAATCGGTGAAATATGGAACACACAAAAACAAATATTACTCAAAGCCAAACAACTTCAACAGCATATAGGCACACAGCAATGTGATGATATGAATACCTACGAAGCCATTATTAAAGCTGCATGTAAAGCACAAGGTATTAGCTTAGACACAAAAGAGAAAAAACAAATCACTAATGCTGTGAGTTGGAAAAATCCAGAAGCAGAAAAAGTCATTAAGAAAATTCATAAAATAAAAGCCAACCCCATTTATGGTTTGTTTGAAGTGAATACGCCAGATAATAAAAACAGCGTGATTGAATACAAAGCGGATGGTGACTTACGTGATAATGAAAACGTTAAGCTAGATCCGTCTAAATCTGTAAATGAAATAAACGAAGCCTACTTTGTAAAAGAAGTTCAACCACATGTGCCTGATGCATGGATCGATGCCACAAAGAAAGATGATAAAGACAAAGAGATAGGTATTGTTGGTTATGAAATACCCTTTAATCGTCACTTTTATGTTTATCAGCCGCCGAGGGATTTACTGGATATAGATAAAGATTTGGATAAGGTGAGTGGTGAGATTATGGAGTTACTGCAAGAGGTGCATTCGTAATGCAGGACAAGTACCATGCTTATTCAAAATACAAAAATTCTGTAGTTGAATGGCTAGAAACAATTCCAGAACATTGGGAAGAAAGCAAACTACGTTATATGTTCTCATTTGGTAAGGGTTTAACTATTACTAAAGATAATTTGTTGGATGAAGGCGTTCCCTGTGTTAATTACGGTGAAGTTCACTCAAAGTATGGTTTTGAAGTAAACCCAGCAATTAACCCCCTTAAATGCGTAAGTGAAAAATACTTAAAGTCATCGAAAAAATCTTTATTATCTTTTGGGGATTTAGTTTTTGCAGATACTTCTGAAGATATTGATGGCTCTGGAAATTTTACACAGCTAACTAGCAACCAAGATGTTTTTGCTGGGTACCATACTATTATAGTTCGTCCAAAGGATAAGCAAAGTAGTCGCTTTTATGCATACCTCTTCGATTCTCAGGAGTTTAGAACACAAATTAGGTATGCTGTTAAAGGGGTGAAAGTCTTTAGTATTACGCAAGCTATTCTTCGGGGGATTGATATTTGGTTGCCGGCACTAGATGAACGTAGAAAAATCGCAAACTTTCTCGACCACGAAACCGCAAAAATCGACACCCTGATCGAAAAACAACAACAGCTAATCAAACTGCTAAAAGAAAAACGCCAGGCCGTAATCAGCCAGGCCGTCACCAAAGGCCTCAATCCCAACGCCCCCATGCGTGACTCAGGTGTTGAGTGGTTAGGTGAAGTGCCGGCGCATTGGGTAGTTGCTCAATTGAAATTTAATACATTGGAAATGCAAACAGGTCCTTTTGGGAGCCAGCTACATGCAGAAGATTATGTGGTTGGTGGAGTTCCATTAATTAATCCAGCGCATATGATCGAAGGCACACTAGTGCCTGATTTAAAAGTATCAGTAGATAAAATAACGCAGAAGCGTTTGAGTCGACACAAGTTATCTGAAGGTGAAATTATTTTTGCTCGTAGAGGTGAACTTGGACGTTGTGCAATTATTACTAAAGAACAGAAGGGATGGCTTTGTGGAACAGGTAGTTTGAAGGCAAAACTAAATGATAAACTTGTTCCTGCGTATGCATATTTATTAATCACATCTGATGGTGTTGTTTCTGAATTGTCTTTGGAATCGAAAGGCTCAACTATGGATAACCTTAATACAGAAACATTAGGTCGAGTACGTATGCCTGTTCCTCCGGAATATGAACAGAATGATATATTGAACCATGTTATTGGTATATCAGGAAAATTTAAATCGTTAATTGGTAAAGCAGAGTCGGCGATAACGTTAATACAAGAACGCCGAACAGCCCTAATCTCAGCCGCCGTAACCGGAAAGATTGACGTTAGAAACTGGCAAGCCCCAGAGCCATCAAACACGGCTAATAATACGGAAGTAGCTGCATGAGTGGCGAAGATGATATTAAAAAATTAATTGATAGCGATGATGGACTTAAATCAAAACGAAACATGTTAACAATTACATCAATAATATTGCTAGCCATTCAGTTCTCAGGTGCAAAGGTTATTGAGGCAAATACATTTGTATTGAAGCTTTCATTTGAGCACCAGAAGGGTGTCGCCCTGTTATTACTATTAGCTATTATGTTTTTACTGATTAGATATTTTAACTACGCCAGACCTTATCATTTGAAATTATATAAAATATGGACATCAAGAATGCTAAGAAAAAATTATTTTATATATTACTGCCCATATAGCCTAGATGTAGATGGATTAATAATGGATCTAGTTCCTGAAGAAATGAACATTGATGCCATACAAAATGATGAGCGTTGTAGTTGGTCGTATGAGTATCACTGCCGTTGGTTTTTTAGGCGGTATATAGATTATTCCTGGAATGATGAAAACGCTGATCATTCTAAATTAGTTAGCCTGTTTAAAAAAACGGGTTTCTTGGATTATTTAAAAATATTAAAGTATGAAGCTACATATCGTATAACTGGATACTTTACTCATCGTGAAAACCTCGATATTGTTGGGCCTTATATACTAGGCGCTTCAGCAATAACCAGTTATGTATTCAGTGAAAAGTTTAATCTGCTAATAACTTATTTGAATTAATTGATATGAATTTAATAATTATGGGTAATGAAAATGTATTGAAACTTCAATTTATAAAATTAATCAGCTAATAGTTAATCGATAAAACCGATAATTACGAGCATGAACTGGAATTTTATAAAAATTGTGTAGCATAAGAAAAAAACAGGTGGAGAACTAATGTTAAAAGCCGTTTTACATGGAAAAGCTGGGAGAGTAGAACTTGACGGTAAAGTAGAATCTATTAGTTGGCGTAAACTTTTCAGTTCAGGCGAAGACCTACTCACTGCCGCTATTTTTACCCGATGGAGTTATCTATCCGATAATGCACAAAATCAGCTCATGTGTAATTGGTTTAATGTCGATGAAAACAGTGAACACGACTTCACCACGTTTAAAGATATACAGTTTTGGCCCCAGTATGATCTGGCTGAGATTGAAGGTCGGAAGTACGTTGAACCTGATGTGTTGATCCAATTTGAAGATTTCAATCTTCTTATAGAAGTTAAACCTCCTCTTGGAGGTGATCAGTATTTAGAACAATGGCAGAACGAGATAACAGGTTATTTTTCCTGGGAAGGTAATGACAGTAAACCTCTCTACTTTCTAGCGATAGGGCGGACTGATAATGTAGATGATGAGTGGTGCCAAAACATCATGGAAGCAGATGGCGAAAAACCAAAGATGTTGCATGCGCTCACATGGAAACCTGTAGCAAAGTCTATGTACAATCTGCTGAAAAACGGGGATTTATTGCCACAAGATATGAGAATTCTTAGTGATATGCTTAACGCTCTTGAGCTATACGGTACAAGAGGATATGACTATCTCTGGGCTGATTTTGAAAAAAAATCATTGCCGGAGATCTCATTTGAAACCATGTCTATGTTCAAACTTCCATATATTAAAAATGATATGGAGATAGATGATTTCATGCACAACTACCAATTTGTAGACATGCTTAATAGATATAACATATTAAATTTAGAGATTATGAAAAAATGGAAGAATTAAATTCGGAAGATCTTTTTCAACAAATCCGAGCAGCACACCGAATGGTAGTTGCATACTACAAAAGACTATTTCCAAAAATTCAAGGGGTCGCTGACAAGCTAAACCTAAATTTTTATTATTGGGCGCCAACACACTTTAACAGACCTGCTCGTGGGTCAACAAATATACTTTTAGATAAAAGCTGGGAGTGGGACTTGGTACCAGGGGTTATAGCCAACTATTTCTTCTTGAGTTCAAACGAATCTAACAAACAACGCTCTGGTGATTGGATGCTGGAGTTTCATGTGATTACTGATACAGGTGTATCAGATGAGAATAGAGTACTTAATCAGGATCCTTTGGAACTTCTAATTCCAGTTGATAAAGCAGAGAGTGTTCTATGTGTTCACATATGGGTATCTACAAAGGACAATACACTAAATTGGTATAACGATGTTTGGGCTTCGTGTGATCACTCTACAATATCTGATCAACCTTCAGTAGAGTGTCTTGATGAAGATAATAATATTTACGGAAGTTGTTTTGAAATCTCGTTAACCGAATTGGTTAAGGTTGATGTAGTTGAAAATATATCTCGAAGAATTGAAAAATATAAAGAATACATTCTACTTAATCATACGAAGATTTAATAACTTAGTGGAGTGTATCAGATGTTAATTAATAAAATTTGGATACTTGTATGAGTAGTAAGACCAACGAGCTTGCCTTTCAAAATGATATGATTCGACAATTAGTCGATAATGGCTGGCTATTGGGTAAACCAGAACATTACAATCGTGAACTAGCTTTATATGAAGAAGATGTATTGGGTTTTGTTAAAGATACGCAAGATAATCAGTGGCAAAAATTCAAATCACTTTATCCTAATAACCCTGAGCAAAAACTCTTAGAACGTGTTGCCTCACAACTGAATAAAGCCGACCCAAATGCGGCTAATAAAGAAATGCGCACATTCGGCACACTGGGCGTATTACGTCATGAATTGCGTGATCGTGGCACACGCTTTAGCTTATGTCAGTTCAAACCCGAGCATGATTTAAACCCAGATACTTTGGCACGTTATAAAAAGAACCGTTTTCGTGTTGTACCAGAATTAGTTTATTCACCCTGGTCAACAGATGAGCATGAAGCTGAAACGGGTACACGCGCTAAAAAATGGCGCATTGATTTAGTGTTGTTTGTTAATGGCTTACCCGTGGCAACCTTAGAGTTAAAGTCTGAATTTAAACAAGCTGTACAAAATGCGATTAAGCAATATAAAACCACACGATTTGCCATCGACCCCGCCACTAAAAAACCAGAACCTTTATTAACCTTTAAACGCGGTGCCTTGGTGCACTTTGCTGTGAGCCAGTATGAAGTATATATGGCAACCCGACTGGAAGGTGATGACACATTCTTTTTACCGTTTAATAAAGGCACTAAAGAAGGTGGTTCCGGTAATGATGTACCTGAAGACATTAATCAATATGCCACAGATTATTTATGGAATGAGGTGTTGCGACCGGATAATCTATTAAACATTCTTTCCCGTTTTGTGCATTTACAAATAGAAGAGAAAGAAGACTGGGAAGGCCGAAAAACTAAAAAAGAAACTTTAATTTTTCCCCGTTATCATCAGTGGGATGTAGTAACTAAACTGGTTAATGCTGCTCGAACAGAAGGGCCAGGGCAGAAATATTTAATTCAACACAGTGCGGGTTCGGGCAAATCAAATTCTATTGCCTGGTCGGCACATCAGTTATCGTCTATTCATACGGATGAAGGTAATAAGTTATTTGATTCGATTATTGTGGTGACTGATAGAACCGTACTGGATGATCAGTTACAGGAAACTATTTCCCAGTTTACGTCAGTAGACGGCGTGGTGGGACGCATTAATCGCAATGAAGGAGATGGCTCTAAATCTGAAAAATTGGCTGCTGCGTTAGAAAACTCTCAGCCCATTATTATTGTCACCATTCAAACCTTCCCCTATGTATTAAAAGCCATTGAAAATAGTGTGAGCCTTAAAGAGCGTAACTATGTAGTGATTGCAGATGAAGCCCACAGCTCACAAACCGGCAGCACGGCACGTCAGCTAAAAGAAGTGCTGATGATAGATGCAAAAGGGGATGATGAAGAGTTAACCACCGATGATATATTGGATGCCGCTGTTGCATCACGGCGAGCCTCAACTAATTTAAGCTATTTAGCATTTACCGCAACACCCAAAACAAAAACGCTGGAATTATTCGGCCGTTTACCCAAGCCCGATGAAGCTCCATCTAAAACCAATAAGCCAGAAGCCTACCATGTGTACAGCATGCGCCAGGCCATTGAAGAAGGCTTTATTCTGGATGTATTAAAAAACTACACCAACTACAAAGTGGCTTATAACCTGGCGATGAAAATCGAAGGGTCAGATGAAGAGGTCGAAAGCAAAAAGGCCAAGGTAAAACTCAACCAATGGGTGCGCCTACACGACTACAATATCAGCCAAAAAGTGCAGGTGATTGTTGAGCACTTTAAAGACAATGTTATGGGTTTGTTAGGTGGACAGGCAAAAGCCATGGTAGTAACCAGCTCGCGTAAAGAAGCAGTGCGTTTTAAGTTGGGTTTTGATAAATACATTACAGAGAAGGGCTACCAGAAAATACACGCCATGGTGGCATTTTCTGGTGAAGTGGAATTTAATGAGAGAGATCCTAGTGTTGATGGCTTGTTAGGCGAGAAATTTACCGAAACGAATATGAACCCCAACCTCAAAGGCCGCGATATGCGTAAAGCCTTTGATAGTAATGATTATCAGGTAATGATAGTTGCTAATAAATTCCAAACCGGTTTTGATCAGCCCAAACTTTGCGCAATGTATGTGGATAAAAAACTAGGCGGTGTAGAGTGTGTGCAAACTTTATCTCGCTTAAACCGTACCTTCCCTGGTAAAGCTGAAACTGGTACGTTTATTTTAGATTTCTTTAATGAAACAGATGAAATACTTGAGGCGTTTCAACCTTATTACCAAACTGCAGAATTAGATGATGTATCTAACCCAGATTTAATTTTTGATTTATCGGACAAACTTCGTGCTGCCGGTATATTTAGTGGAAATGAAGTTGAACAGTTTTGTGATGCCTTTTTCGTTAAAAGTAAAAGCAACGCCGCTATCGCCAATATTTGTAAGCCTGCTGTAGTGCGCTGGCAAAAACGATATACGCAGGCTATAGATGCTTACAAGCAAGCTAAAGAGATGTTTGATCGCACCAAGAAAACCGGTGATGCGATATTAATTGCCAATGCTGAAAACAGTTTTAAAGATTGCAAAGAAGCAAAAGATGCACTGGAAATATTCAAAAAGGATTTAGGTTCGTTTGTGCGCTTCTATGAATTTATGTCGCAGATAGTTGATTACGACGATAAGAATTTAGAAAAACTCAGTTTGTATGCGCGTAACTTACGCCCCATGTTACGTGAATCTATTTTTGATGAAGATGATATTGATTTGAATAGCGTGATATTAAGTCATTACCGATTATCGAAGATAAGACAGCAAGATATTAATTTACGAGAAGATGCAGAAGAGTATTTAACACCTGGTGATGGACTTGGCTCGGGTAAAGCTAAAGATAAGCAGGAAGAGTTTTTATCGCAGATAATAAACCGTTTAAATGAGTTATTTATTACCGATGAGTTAACAGATAAAGACTTGGTAAATTATGCCCATACGATACGGGATAAAGTTAAAGAAAATGCATCGGTAATGAGCCAGATTGCTAACAACACACCGGAACAAGCTATGTTGGGTGACTTTTCTAAAGCCATAGATGATGCAGTTATGGACAGTAGTGAGGCGCATAATAATCAGATGATGCAGCTGTTATCTGATCCTAAAAAGGCCGAGGGTTTTGCCCGAGTGGTGTTTGATTTGTTGAAGTTGGCGAAATAAAAACTGGGGATAGGAATGATCAAAAATATCCAAAAAATTAAGGGCTTTGGAATATTTAAAGATTGCACAAACACGGGCGTGAGTGATTTTGGTAAATACAACCTGGTATTTGGCTGGAATGGAAGTGGAAAATCAACATTAGCTAGTTTATTTAGGTCTCTGGAAACAAAAAAGGTGCCAGTAGATTTTTCAAATGCGGAATATTCTGTTCTGCTAAAAAATAATACATCATTAAATAGCGATACTTTATCAAATTCTGAATTAAATATTCATGTGTTTAATCAGAGTTTTGTAAATGAAAATATTGATTGGGATAATTCAGTAAAAAGTATCTTGTTAGTTTCGAAAGAAAAAATTGATGAAAGAAAAAAACTTGGTGATCTAAAGAGTAAACGAGAAGAAGATTCTGTTACATTTGATGAAGAAAACGGTGCTATTAGTGATTTGAATAAAGAGCTTTCTGGGTTTATGACTAAGAGTGCAAAAAGAATGAAGGCTGGTCTTCGTACTATTGATACCAGTGATAGTTATTATTTTAACTACGATAAAAGAAAGCTTGAAGCGTTTATCACGGAAAATGAAGCAGAAGTAAAGCAAGGGTCCGCATTGTTGAGTGATTCTGATATTATTACATTAACAAACTCAGCAAAGCCTGATAAGAAAATTAAAATTAATATTTCGATTCCCAGGCTTAATGTATCAACCTTTGATAAAGCAAAGGTGAGGCTGGATGACTTATTAAAAACAACAGCAGTTAATAAGGTTATAGAAAGACTGGCTAAGTTTGGTGATTTACAAAAATGGGTTTCTGGAGGCCTTGATTTACATAAAAAACATGAATCTAGTGCTTGTGAGTTTTGTGGGAATATAATATCTGATGAACGCATTACAGATATAGAGGCGCATTTTAATGATGCTTATAAACACTTTAAAGATCGATTGAATTCAGCGGATTCTTGGCTTAATGATCAATATGTTAAAGAGGCTTATTTACCACCTGAGACTGAATTATATGATGAATTTAAAACTGAATATGCTGTGCTTTGTGCGGCGCTAAATAAGGCTTCAAGCAATGTGAATGATGATATAAATAAATGGCATCAAGCACTAAAGGATAAAATAGATAATCCATTTGATACATCAATTGATATTGAAAGCATATCAACTTCTTTAATAGATGAGTTTAATGGTGCTTTGCAAGCTGTTCTAGGGGTAATAACGAAGCATAATAGTAAGACGGATAATTTTGAACGAGAAACGAACAAGAGTAAAAAACGATTGGAATTACATTATGCTGCAAGTGAGATTAAAGATTTCAATTATTTTGGAAAGAAGAAAGATGCAGTTGAAAGAACTGATAAAAATAAAAAATTAAAGACGAACCTAGATGGGCAGAAAGTTATAATACAGAAAATAGAAGATTCGTTATCAAATGAGGGTATTGGTGCTGATCAATTCAATGACTCATTGCATAAGTTTATAGGCAGAAGTGAGTTAACTCTTCGCTTTGATAAAAACATATTGGGATATGAGATTATTAGAAATAATTCAGGTTCTCATGTTGTAAATCTAAGTGAGGGGGAGAAGACAGCGATTGCATTTGTATATTTCATTACAAAGTTAACTGAGAATGACAATAAAATTGATAAAACAATAGTTGTTGTAGATGACCCTGTTTCAAGCTTTGACTCTAATCATTTATTTCATGCTTACTCTTTTCTTAAGTGTGAATGTAAGGACGCATTACAGCTGTTTGTTCTAACGCATAACTTTACTTATTTTAGACTTATGAGGGATTGGTTCTATAAGGGAAATGTAAATAGGGCTCGTAAAAGCAAGGATAAGAACGCATTTTTTTATACCGTGGAGGCTTCGGTTACTAGCCCGAGAGAATCAAAATTAATTAATGCTAATGCATCGCTTACGGACTACAACTCGGAGTATCATTATATTTTTTATAAATTATATGAATTTAAGAATTCAAGTTCTTTAGATAGAGATCAGGCATTTCTTACAGCAAATCTCTCACGAAAGTTGCTGGAGTCATTTTTCAGTTTTAAATTCCCAAAAAATAGATCTGATATAAGTCAGCTAATGGACTGTGGTTTGAAGGGATGTTCTTTAACCACTATTGAAATTAAAGAAAAAATATATCGATTTATAAATAAATATTCTCATAGTGCTGTAATCGAAATCAATGAAGATGCATCAGAAAATTTAATGGGTGAAAGTTATAGTGTTATAGCAGATATATTTAAATGGATTGAAGAAGTTGATGAAGTTCATTATTCTGAAATGGTTGAATCTATAGAAAATTAATTTGTTCAGTATGCTTGCTAGCATTTATGAAAATTAAGGTGCAATAAAATGCATTAGGGATCTGACGGTCTTGGTTATGAAATGTATGATTAACTTACATTGTTATTTTATAAATATTTAAGCCCTTCAGCAGAGTCAATATTAAGAGCTTTGCAGTACTGAACGTACTCATATACATCCAGTCTCCTTTCTCCAGATTCAACTTTCCCAATAAACTGGTGCGGTTCATCAATCAATTCAGCTAAATCACGCATGGTTAACCCTTGCTTGTTTCTAACGCTTTTCAGCCATGCCAGTAAAGACAGGTATTTATTGGAAGTAATGGACTTTTTCATGTTGTCCCTATAATAGGGACGCGCTACTCTTGCCCCCAAATAAGGGACAAAACCCATTAAACACGCAGCTGAGTTATATAATGTTTGAAACAAATGATATGGCAAAAATGAATGCAAATATAAATAACGGGGCCAGGTCTTTCCATGCCACATTTTAAAAAGCCTGCTAAAACATAGTAGGCTTTTTTGTTTTTATGCGTTAACTAATTATTAAAAATTTAACAAGGACATCCATCCTAAGATAAACCCCGTAATATTTAAATTAAATGAAGACCACGTTCTCCCTCACCAAAAAGTAGTAAATCAGCACTTATCAGCTGTCTACATTGATAAACCAGGTTCCTTTCATTTGTTTCACCATGCTATGGCAACGCATATGTTGGATAATGGAGCTGATATTCGTTATATCTAGATGATTCTGGGGCATGTGAATTTGTCATCGACTGAGATTTATACCTAGACACCCATTAAGAAACTTAAACAAGTTCATCCTGCAAGGTTGAATAAGCAATAAAAATCATAGGGCCTAGAAATGACAAAACCGCTCAACACTGTTGAGTGGTCTGTCGCCCTGATGCAAAACAAAAGAGTACACCGTAATAATATAATAATATGCTCTTGAAATGAAGCTAGAAATAAAATAATGGAACTTATCTGTAGTCGATGGCTATCTTACTATTGCAGGAGGTTTGCCTGCCTTAAACTCCACTCCCCATGCATATTGATTGGCTTCAGAGTCGTACTGATAAAAAGCAATTGATGGAAAAGCCAGCCTTGCGTTGTTGCGTTTGAACGTTGTTCAGTAAATAGTTTAAGGTTATAATTCATGTGTAATCATATAAACGGGACTGCTTTGGTAGAGTGATTGCCCCGCCCTGAAAAGGCTCCAGCCCAAGTGCAGGTATAGCCAAGAGGCCCGATTCATTTTTTTAATCAGCGGTATTTCTGTTAATTGTAAGTAATCTCAACGTTGAATAAGCTTGAGATATCAAGCTATGTCAGTTTATATTTTAGCACTAACCTTAAAATAAAAGTTTGGTGTCAGAGTAAAAACTAAAAACCTGCTAAAACTTAGCAGGCTTTTTTATTGTTTTTTTTGTACAATGAAATTCAATATTACCTACTGATATTTCCATATAGATTCACCTTATTAATTTAGTAAACTCATAATTGTTAAATAATCGCATGAAGTGGTCAATAGCAGCAGACTGGTCAGGGTTCCCGGGCTTCAGTGGCCCGCGGTCTCTATCATGGTGGTCTCGGGTGCATTCCACGCACAACTACTCTAGTTTAAAGGTGCTTTAGCCCTTCAGTAGGATCAATTTTGAGTGCTTTGCAGTACTGCATATACTCATATACATCTAAGCGCCGCTCACCTGTTTCAACTTTTCCAACAAATTGATGCGGCTCATCAATCAATACTGCTAAATCGCGCATTGTTAGCCCTTTTTCATTACGTGCTGCCTTTAGCCATGACAGCAAAGAAAGATATTTAGCGGATGTAATGGACTTTTTCATATTGTCCCTATATTAGGGACATGCTATTCTTGTCCCCAAATAAGGGACAAAATCTATTGGTCACATTGGTAGAATTAAATTATGTTCGAAACAAATGATATGGCAAAAATTAATAATCCTCTTAGCCTTCATGGGGATGACGCCAATCTTTGGTCACATGTAACGCTGAGAATACATATTCCCTGGTTTTATATCATTTACAACATGAAGTACACCGATGGAACAAAACGACAAGATATAATCTTAGTTACGAATATAAATGATTTAATAGGTCTTATTAATGAAAAATTAATTGAAATCGAACAGATCTATCTTGTTAGCCCAAGTCACATAAATAAAAGCAACAAATGGATGATGGAGCCTATTGAAGCAATTTTTGTCGGTTTAGAGCCTGATCATGAGCTCTACGCACATGTTTATGTGGTAGAAAAGGGTTCTCGATATATGGATTCTGGATTAGGCAGTAAAGAAAATGAGTTGCGAGATATTCAGCCTCTATATATGAATAGTAATGAATCTTAATCAATTTCTCTGAATGAGCAAAATTTTTATAAGAGAGCCCCTTGCGGCTAGTGCAGCCTATTTATCGGAAGCCCTTAGTTTAGATATTGTCATTTCTAATTCATAAACTCGCTTTATCAGCATGACTTCGCGAGCTAGTGAGTCTTCGTAAAGTGTTCGGTAGTGATTGTACTTTTCTTTGGCTTTGATTATTTTTTCTTTATCAGTTCGTATAGGTTTAGTTTGCGCGTGTGCTTCTTGTTCAATGGCCTTAATGAGTAACCAAAAAGATTCTCGACTCTTTTTAATGGATCCTTTTTTACGTCCGGCCTCAAGTGCTACAGAATCTTTGGTGATTTTAGTTCCTTTAGGAACAATTTGTGGTTTATTTTTCATTAGCCTATCTAAGGCAGCATAATATTCAGTCTGTATTGACATTGTTTTCCTTATTAATTATTTGATTTTTCATCCGAATGAAATCATTTAATTGTTCCAACTCTATGCGATGCTCTATGGATGTTTTGTAAAAGCTTTCGACAAGGAGAGATTGGATATTTATAATTTTGGTTAGTTTTGAAAGTTTAATTACAGCCTTGTCACAACTAATGCAGGAAGATATCGCTCGCATGGCTTTTTTGTCACAAGGATGAGTTGTTAAACATGCGCCAAGAGGTGTTTCGGTGTAAGCAATTTGCCCTGCCTTAAATCTCTTGATGGTTATGTTTCTGTTTTTGAGTATTGTTTCTTTACT
>JASFYW010000138.1:0-5705 GCA_045046865.1 Woeseiaceae bacterium
TCAGATGTCTTTGGTCGTATCTATGAATACTTCCTCAACGAGTTTGCACGCAGTGAAGGCCAGGGTGGAGGAGAGTTCTTCACCCCAAGTCCATTAGTGCGTTTAATAGCAGAAATTATCGAACCCTATCACGGCAAAGTCTATGACCCCGCCTGTGGATCAGGGGGAATGTTTGTGCAATCTGCTGCCTTTGTTGAAGAACATGTAAAAGGCAAACACGCCGGTGATGAAATTTCCTGTTTTGGCCAAGAGAAAACCGCAGATACCGTACGCCTAGCAAAAATGAACCTTGCCGTACATGGCCTACAAGGTGACATCAGAGAAGGTAACTCCTATTACGATGACATTCACGACAGCGCAAACAAAGGCGAAGGCCAGTTTGACTTTGTTATGGCCAATCCACCGTTTAACGTAAACAACATACAAAAAGAACGCCTTGAAGATGATAAAGCCCGTTTCCCTTATGGCATGCCACGCACAGATAACGGCAACTACATCTGGATACAACAATTCTATTCCGCATTAAATGATAAAGGCCGTGCCGGTTTTGTTATGGCCAACTCCGCCAGTGATGCACGTTCATCAGAAATGGAAATTCGAAAACAAATTATTCAAGATGGTGGTGTAGATGTCATGGTCGCCATCTCTAGTAACTTTTTCTATACCGTTACCTTGCCGTGCTCACTATGGTTCTTTGATAAAGCCAGAAGAAACAAAGACACGGTTTTATTTATTGATGCGCGTCATATTTACAGACAAGTCACCCGAGCAGTACGTGACTTTAATAGTGAGCAACTTAACTTAATTGCCAATATAGTAAGGCTGTATCGTGGTGAAGTGGTTGATAACACCTATTTAGACAATCACCCCGAAGAAGCGAATACAGGTGAGTGGTTTGTTGAAAATATTTTTGAAAATGGCACCTATCAAGATATTGCCGGTCTTTGCAAAGTCGCAAATTTAAAAGAAATAGAAGAACAAGGCTGGTCACTAAATCCAGGTCGATATGTAGGTGTGGCTCAAGGAGATGAAGAACATGATGAAGACTTTGCTATTAAGTTAGAAACACTTCAAGAAGAACTAGAAGTATTGAATAGTGAGGCACATGAGTTAGAGCAAGTCATTGCCAGTAACGTTGCTAAAATATTGGATGAAATCTAATGAGTAGCAGTTGGTCTGAAATAACTCTTGATGATGTTTGCTCGAAAATTACCGATGGGGCACATCATAGCCCTAAATCTGTGGAAACTGGGAAGCCGATGGCATCGGTAAAGGACATGACACCGTTTGGTCTAAATCTTGATTCAGCTCGTTTAATAGGTGAAGAAGACTACGAAAAATTGGTCAAGCTAGGTTGTAAACCTGAAATAGATGACATATTAATAGCGAAGGATGGCAACTCTGCACTTGATACAGTATGTAGAGTTAAAGAAAATAAAGATGTTGTTCTTCTATCTTCTGTGGCAATTCTAAGACCAGATACTGATGTTATTTATCCAGATTTTTTACGATTATATTTGGATGCAGAACCAACTCGAAAATATTTAAAAGCATCTTCAATTTCCGGTGCTGCTATTCCTCGTGTAATTCTTAAAGATTTTAAACGAGCAAAAATTAGATTACCTCTGGAAATTGCACAGCAAAAGATAATAGCGGATACGGTTGCAAACTACGACAACCTAATCGAAAACAACAACCGCCGCATCGCCATCCTCGAAGACATGGCGCAATCTCTCTACCAAGAATGGTTCGTCAAATTTCGCTTCCCCGGACATCAAAATACAAAATTCAAAGAATCATCGTTGGGGTTAATTCCTGAAGGGTGGGAGATAAAAGCAGCTTCAAAAGTTATCGACATAGCGCCAAAGATGTCTTTGCCTAAAGCAGGTAAAAAACCTTTTGTGTCCATGCCTAATGTTTCTACTACGTCAATGGTTGTTGATGAAATAGAGATGAGAGAAGGGAATAGTGGGACAAAATTCATTAATGGTGACACGCTTATGGCGCGTATAACACCATGCTTACAAAATGGAAAAACGGGTTTTGTTCAGTTTCTTGATGATATAAATCCAATAGGTTTTGGTTCTACAGAATTTATCGTAATGCGTTCAAAAGAGCTACCACCTGAGTTTGTTTATTGTTTGGCGAGATCAGACTCATTTAGAGGTAAAGCAATTAATAGTATGGCAGGAGCAGATGGAAGGCAACGAGTTAAGAATGATTGTTTTAATAGCTACTATCTACCAGTACCACCAAAAATAAATTTAGAGCAATTTTCAGAAATAGCAATGCCGGCATTTAAAGCGGTTTTTAGATTGAATCAGAAGAATAAAAATTTAAAGAAGCAGCGTGACATGCTGCTACCGAAACTAATATCTGGCAATATTGGTATTTGAGTATGATCATATGATTGAATATAGGGTGATTAGCGGAAGAATAGTGGGTTTGACCTGTGAGAAGTCGGGGGCTATAATGGTGTTACCGGTGACTAGGAGTATCTCCAGTCGCAATGCTGGTCACTACTTGCCTTCAGTTATTTCTTCTTGCCACTTTGTCTATATAGATGGGGTGGCGGATTGAAGAACTTCCCTCTCCCTATTTTTAATCTAAAATCTAAGTCATTACTCAAATTTTTTATTCGCAGATATTATTATGTGTATGGTTTTGTATGCTGTGAAAAGCAATAGATGTTAATTAAATTAAACATGACTGGAAAGCGTAGGTGATAAGTGAGCAATAGAAGCTTTGAGCAAGCATTTAATGCCGTGTTTCATGATGAACAAGCGTTCAATGAATTCTGTTCGTTAGATATTAATGCAGAAGTTGAAGCGTTTGAGGTTAACTCTCGTACTGTTTATCGAACGTCTGATAAATTTAAAAAGTACCTCAGATTTATCGATAAGGTAATACTTAGGCATTTAGATAAAAATGAACGGGTTGTTCATTCATATTTAAAAGAAAAGAGTGTCTTAACTGCGGTTAAATCGCATGCATCTAGCAAATGTTTTTTTCTAACTGATATAAAAGACTTCTTTACTTCAGTTAAAGCGCAAGATGTATTGCGTGTGTTATCAAGAGATAAACAGCGCATCCCGATATCTGATTTCGACCTCTATATAGATACTATCGTTAAGCTCACCACTTTTTCAGGCTCAATACCCGTCGGTTTTCCAACATCTCCTAGTCTTAGTAACTCTTTTCTTATGGAATTTGATGCTGTGTTAGAAAATTACTGTAGCAAGCGTGGTTTTATTTATACACGGTATTCTGATGATATTATTATCTCGGGAAAATCATTCGATGGTTTTGATAAGCTTGAAAGCGATGTGCAAGCCATGTTGCATGAGTATGCGTCTGAAGAGCTTTTCTTGAATGCAAAAAAAACACATGTAACGAAGATTGGTAATAAAGTAAAAATATTAGGTTTAGTTATTACTGTGGATGGAAGGGTCACGATAGACTCTAAGTATAAAAACACACTTGAAAGTTTATTGTACTTCTATATTAATGATAAAAGTAAATATACAAACCTGCTTGAAAAAACAATGCATGGAAAAGAACGTTCGTTATTTGGTTTGTTGCATTATGTTAAGTCAATCGATCAAGCTTATTTAGAAAAACTACAGCGGAAGTATGGGGCTTATGCTTTAAGTGCACTTATGGAGGATAGATGGAGTGATAAGTGATAGCGTATTTATTAAAAATGTTAAAGGTGTTGTTGAATTAGAAGTAACATTTGATTTTTCTGACCGAGCTATTATCGTTATTACAGGAAAAAATGGTGTTGGTAAAACAACGTTAGTTAAATCTTTCAAGCTCATTTCAGATCTTCAAGTCTTTAAAAATTCTCTAGGTCTTAAGTCAATTAGATCTGATAGTAATATTACAGTTAGACTACACGGTCATAAGCCATTTTTATTTTCATATAATAGTAAGCTTGATGCGTTAGATACTAAGCAAGTATTGCCAAAGCAAGAAGCTGTTTCCGCGGAGCTACCGATACCAGATGGTGCCAGGTTTCAGCAGTATGCATTTGTAGCTGGGTTTGATGCGGAGATGCGTGCGAATATCGCATCAGATATGTATCAAGTTGCAGAAGAACTCATTGGCTTTTTAAGTCAAGTATACTTAACGGATAAATTTTCTAATTTAAAGTTTACAAAGATTAAAAATAATAATTTTTATTTTGTTTTACTTAAAGATGATTACTATATTCGTGAAGATCACTTAAGTTCAGGTGAGTTTTTTCTTATTCAGCTGTTTAGGCTTATTACGTCTGGTTCTGAATTGATTATTATCGATGAATTAGATGTGTCTCTTGATGCTGCAGCTCAGGTTCACTTGTTCGAAGCTATTAAACCTTATTTGGAAAAATATAATTCGCGTTTAATTGTTGTGTCTCATTCTTTAGCATTCATGAGTACAGTAGATGATGGCGGTCTCTATCTTCTAGAGGATAATTCACATGAAATCATATTAGAGCAAAGGTCCTTCGGTTTTGTTAAATCTGCTTTATACGGTTTTGAAGGTTATGATCGCTATATTCTTACAGAAGACGTCGTTATGGAAGGGTTTATAGAATATATAATCGGCTACTTCTCTATGTCGTCTTATTATCAACACATGACGATAGGTGTGGGTGGCTGGAATCAATTAAAACTCATAATTGAAAAGAATGATTGTGAAAAAATATTTACAGATTCTTCTAATGTTATTGGTGTTGTAGATGGTGATGCTTATCCGAAGATTTCACAAGAATATTCTGGGGGAACAAGAATACTCTGTTCACCCGTAGATGATATTGAAAAATTTATTTTTCTAAATCGAGAAAGTTTGTTGCCTGAAATAGACTTGCCAGCTTATTCTGAATCTAAAAATGTTAAAAGAGCTTCTAAAACTTATTGGAAGTATTTGACTGTTGATAAGCAGGTAACTAAAAATCATCTTTATCAACTTGTTATTGATAGTCAAAATGAAAACACTAAAAATTTAGTCAGTGAAATAATAATATTTCTTGGAAAGGATTAAATTGAAATATGACCTATACCGAAGACGAGCTAATAGAACAACCAGCAATAAACTTATACTCAGATATAGGCTGGCAAACACTCGATTGCTACAGCGAAGTATTCGGTGAAGAAGGAACGCTCGGGCGCGACAATCGAAGTGAAGTAATCCTAGTTCGTGAACTACGCAAAGCCTTAATTAAAATAAATCCTGCTTGCACTGAAAATGAAATAAACCTGGCAATAGAAGATATCACCCGTGATCGCTCAGTCATGAGCCCAATGGCGGCAAACGAGCAAAGTTATAAACTAATACGTGAAGGCGTAAAAGTTAAAGCTGATGATGAGAACGAAGACTCTGTAACGGTTAAAGTAATTGACTGGAATGATGTTGATAACAACCGATTTTTACTCTGCTCTCAATTATGGATAACCGGTGAAATAGAAACACGTCGCCCTGATTTAATTGGTTTTGTAAATGGATTGCCCCTTGTCTTTATCGAGCTAAAAGCAGCACACAGACAATTAATACACGCCTATAAAGATAACCTAGCTGATTACAAACGAGTTATTCCTCAATTATTTTTCTTTAATCAGTTAGTTATTTTATCGAATGGTGTGCAGAGCAAGGTTGGAACGGTTTCTAGCCAGTGGGAACACTTTGCAGATTGGAAAAAGATAGAGCGAGAAGATGAGCCT
>JASFYW010000139.1:0-5102 GCA_045046865.1 Woeseiaceae bacterium
CATCAATCGGGCTGTTATATCGAAAACCTGTTGTTGCAGGTTTGGGCCTCACTGTATCGCTTTAGGGATAATAGATATATGAATTTTGTATCATACAAGTGCATCAAGACCATTCGCTTGTCGCTCATTGGGACTTTCAAAAGAGGCGCTTTCGCTTCTCTTTTAAAAGCCCCTTATGCAAAACGTTATACAGAATCAAAAAGGAGATACTAGTGTCTGAAAATGAAGATTCAAAGAACGCAGCATTATCAGCAGCGGTAATCAAACAGGAAGAAGATCACTACGTTCTACTTCCTTGCTCCCCTTCAGACTTTGGTGGATTTGTATCTGGACTTCTTGGGAAATCTCAAGTATTAAGAGGAGCTGTAGAGGGTGTTTTTGACGTACAGTATCAAGAAATCGAGAATGTATTCCATCTGGTAAGCACTAGAGTGAATGAACAGAATGAAGGGGCTTTAACACACTTCTCTATTACTGTTCATTATGACAACGGTACATCTATAACCCACAATGATGTTAAAAAATTTAAAACCTACAACCCAGTTGATGCATGTCATCCATTTGAAGTTGTTCTTAATTTTACATATCTTATTAGCTTCCCAAACAAAGGGGCTCCAGAGAAACAAGAAATTCAAGTCGCCATGATCGCTGACAGTGACCACTCTATGAATCGAGAACGACATTATATGGATGGTGCTTTTGAATATGAGATTCAATATACGAATAGAACATGGGCCACAGATATCAGTAGCCTACTAAAAAATCATGGTGAAACATTCATTGAAAAAACATCAAAACTTAAACGAGTTATACGGCGATACAACGACACAATTCTAACTTCTATCTCAGCTATCGTAATGATTTTCGTTATTATTGGATGGTCGTTACTAGGATTAGATGTTTCAGAAAATTTTTCAAGTACTGAAGTAATAACAGGAAAACAGATCACGGATTTATTGCAATTCACTATAGGAGGGCTAGCGGTAATATCAGTGCTCGCAATAACACTAAATCTGATCACTAAATTTTCTGAATATCACATTTATCAGTCTCTTGAGTCCTTTATAGTTTTAGTTGAGCGTGATAGGAAGAGGCGTGAAAAACTTCAGAAAAAAATATTTTGGAAATGGCTAATTATTATTTCAACTTGGGGGTTCAGCATAGTAGCTGGGCTGGTGGCAAACTATATTAATCATGCTGGTTATTTCATGCCAGGTTAATGTATAACAAGCAAGTCAAGAACGCTCGCTGGGACTTTTAAAAAGCGGCGCTGCGCTCTGATTTTTAAAAGCCCCTTACTTGAATCGTTATATTTAAAAATTAGAAATATGGAAGTATGAATAAAATATTAAAAGAAAAAATAATCGAAGTTTGCAATAATAAAATAGAAACAAAAGGCACAAATGTAGGTCTTTCATTTTATGCATTTTTCGAGAATAAAAATAATAACCCTGAGTTATTAATGGAAGTTGCCAAATGGTGGATAAAAACTCATAAATTAGACCATTTTGAAAAAGCTGTAAAAATAAAGAAAATGGTTCAACAAACAAAATGAAATTAAAAAATATAACAAATCGTTCAAAACGGATTTTTTAAAAGTGGCGCTCTCGCTTCACTTTTAAAAAACCCTTTAACTCAAACGTTATATTTAAAATATGCCATTACAGAAAGCCTCAGTTCAATCATTACTAATTCAGATGCGTTTTAATGGGCAAGTATTGTCTTCAGGAACAGCATTTGTTGCTGAACATCCTGATGGTGCTCTTTTAATAACAAATCGACATAATGTTACTGGTCGGCGTCAAGATAATAGTCAACCTTTATCACCGACAGGTGGAATTCCAAATGAAATTAAGATTATGCATAATCAAGCAGGGCAATTAGGAAATTGGATTCCGAAAATCGAACCCTTAACAGATAATTCTGGAAATCCACTTTGGCATGAACATCCAGTTTTAGGTGCTCAAGCAGATTTTGTAGCTTTGCCCCTTACACAGTTAGTTGATGTAGATTTATTTCCACATACATTAGGGGTTGGAGATCCAGCTATTCTTTGTATGCCTGCTGACATAGTTAGTGTAATAGGATTTCCGTTTGGGTTAACAGGTGGTGGATGTTTAGCATTATGGGCTACTGGATTTATTGCGTCTGAACCTTCGGTTGATTTTAATAATTTACCATTATTTCTTGTAGATTGTAGATCTCGCCCGGGTCAATCTGGTTCGGCTGTAATTGCTCATAGAAATGGTGGTATGGTACCACTAGATAATGGAAACACTTCTGCATTTAATGGTCCCGTTAGTAGGTTTCTTGGTATTTATAGTGGCCGTATTAACGAACAATCTGACTTAGGACTAGTTTGGAAAGCACAGGCAATCCAAGATTTAGTAAATAGTATTTAAGAATATCAAGTAAAAGTTATAAACAAAAAATATAACAATGCGTTCAAAACTGACTTCGTAATACAGCATTTTTTTTGCAAAAAGCGCAAAAAAACCACCATATTACTCCGCAGTTTAACTTGGCGTTATATTTTAAAAATCAAAATGGAGCATGATAATGAAACGCAGTACATATAAGCCACTATATGTTTTATTTTTTGTAGTGTTAATCCTACAAATATCAATTGCTCTCATTATTTACTCAAGTTTTAATTCATGGCCTGACAGAGGCACTTTTGGTGATATGTTTGGTGCTGTTAACACTTTATTTTCTGGTCTTGCTTTCGCTGGGGTAATCTACGCAATCCTATTGCAAAGTAAAGAACTAGAGCTACAAAGAGAAGAATTAAAGCTTACTAGAGAAGAACTATCTAAATCCGCATCAGCACAGTCTGACCAAGTTGAAATAATGAAAAGAGAAGCAGAAAGAAATGCAATCTCTTCTGAGCTAAATGCGCTTTGTCAAATAGTTGCCTCATCTGGAATGGGTAGTACGACGCAGATAAAGTCCACAGAAAAACGAGATCAACTGATGTTACTACTTGAAGCTCAAAGAAATGAAAAAATATAACAAGTGGGATTCTGGTAACACGCATTTTTTTTGCAACAGAAGCAAAAAAACCGCCTGTTACCAGAACCCCTTAACTCTGCGTTATAGAGAAAAATGAACTGGAATACTTACCTTAAAGAAATGAAAAAATGGGATGTTATTCGGATTGATCCGAAGGGCTTCATATCGCTTAGCTATATAACCCCTATTACCCCTAAAGAATATCTCGAATATGCGGATAAAGATCTTTTGCAAGGAGGTAATCACGGCTACGTAAATGCCTTATCTAATGCTAAGCGTGCCATTGACTGTCAAATAACTAACTTGCTATTTGTGCTTGGCTTACCAAAGTCTGGGAATATTCATAAGAAAATTGAGAAAATTGAAAATATAGGAATTCTAGCTCCTAGAATCCTTAAGAAGGTCAACAAGATTCGAAATTTGTTAGAGCATGAGTTCCAAAAACCAACAGCAGACGAAGCTGAAGATGCTGTTGATATTGCAACTCTCTTTATCGGAGCAACTGAAAAGGTATTTATGAACTTTATGGATTCATTTTGGATAGCAAGAGATGGCTCCGAAAATAGACCTGAAATTTATAAGGAAGGAAACAAGACCATTATTATGGACGATACTATGCCTCAGTCTACATTTTCAGATGGCATCTATATCGCATATGATCAGGATCGGAAAGACTACGGAATTTGGGGGCACATCAATAATAAGGAAGTATTCGAAGCAGAAGTAAAGAAGGGAAGCCCTTTGCATATTGAGCTTATTCAATACTCCACTCTTAACCACTATACGGACTTAGATTATGAAGAGGATGCAACGGGTAGGCAATTTGTTGACCGAGTCTACGATAAAAGTGGTATATCTCTATAACAAGTCAAGCAAGAAGGACGCGCTAACGCGCGCCTCTTCTTGAAGCGTTATGTGTAAAATGTAATAAATCGCAATATAAATAGTAAAGGAGAAACTATGAAATATATTCACTTACGAAAATTTAAAAAAGAAGAGCTTATTTTTGACAATCAAGAAACCGTTATAATCCTTAAATTCATTTTTAAGAATAAACACGGTCTGATTGATGGACTGGAAATAAATGACAGAATAAGAGAGTTTGCCCAAGGATTACTACTTGAGGCTGTTGACGCCTCATATGCGCTCGGTTTTATTCATGCACTATTCGGAGGAGTATTTAATCCAGGCGCAGGCGCTAAAAAAGTGTTTATGAAGTTTGCAAGAAAAGCATTAAAGCATTGGTTTAAACATGCATCGGCAAAGGATCTAATGAACATAAAAATATACGATATAGTAAGAAGACAGTTAGTACGTAGCTTTTCAAGCAAGTTGGATATGTACGCATCAGGAGTCGCAATGAACAAAATAAAAAACTCTGGGTTTATAAATTACAGCGATCCTAGTAAAACGAAAAAAGTAGTTTGGGGGTGATTGTGAAAAAAATATTACTGCTTGTATTCACTATACCATTAGTTGTAGTTTCGTTAGCTATATATGCAATGGTAACATTAAATATTCAACAATTAATTATATGCGCATCTGATGAAGGCGCATTTTATATTCCAAAGAGCATTTGCAAATATTATATGCATAACTATAGAGGGGATGATAAAGATATACTATTACTAGAAAGTAGTTCTGGTATATCATATTTATTCGAAACCAGAGATGATAGTGAAAAATATAAACAAATAGAATTTTTTATAGAAAAAGGTGCCGATATCAACCATATAAGCAAGCTCGATGGTCTTTCACCTTTGCATACCGCTATATTATTAAATGATTCTAAATTGGTGGAATTTCTTTTAATTAAAAAGGCAGACCCTTTACAGATCGAAAGCAATAATAATATGTCTTCGTATCAGTATGTTGATTTCCTCATATTAAATGAAAAAAGAAAATCAACAAATAGAGATAATATCAGAAAAATACTTTTGAAATTTAAAAATAAAAACACATAACAAGCGCGTCAACATGGACTTGAACTTCCCCCGATAAAGTAGACACTTCAATCTAACAAACTAGATGAGGTGTGAAATGCCAAGATATACAAAGCCAAGAAAAACTTGGCACTACTTAAATGAGTT
>JASFYW010000140.1:0-5108 GCA_045046865.1 Woeseiaceae bacterium
TAAACGAAGGGGTTAAGTATATTGCAACAACGTGGATTGTTTTTGCTTAAAAATTTATCAACCAGCTTTATATAAAATGTATTTCCTGGATTTCATCACTGGAATCTACAATAATGCTTTCAATGTGCGGCGCTTTACTTAAGATGTAAGCAGACATCATCGTTGCCATGTTTTTGTTTTCATTTTCAATGGCTGTAACAAGTTTGTCTGCTGCAATTTGACAACGCTGTTCTCCATTAGGATTCTCTATCCAATAACGCCCCATTTGATATCCATTATCTAAATCGGCATCGACTTTTTCAAAAAAATCACGCGCTTCTGACAACATTGAATCTGGCACATTAATATCAATATTTTGACCATCTACTGCAATATTTAATAGCATTTTAATTCCTTCAAACTATGAGGTTTTAGCTTTATATATAGGGTATTATTATACATCACCCTGTTAATTAGGTAATCATAAATGCTCATAACCATTCCAAATATTTTAGATCAAGAGCGACTCACATTCATTAATCAAATTCTTAATACGGCACAATTTGTTGATGGCAAACTGTCCGCAGGAATGGCAGCTAAACGCGTTAAAAATAACGAAGAACTAGCAGCCAATGAACAACAAATGCAACAATTAAATAATCTTGTTATGGGTAGTCTTGTTCAGCACGAAGAATTTAAAGCCGCCGCTATTCCTTTACGCGTCGCCGCAGCCTACTACGCAAGATATAACAAAGGTATGACCTACGGCGATCATGTTGACGACCCTATTATGGGCACAGGCGGTCAACAATATCGTTCTGATGTTTCCACCACGGTATTTTTAAATGAACCCGATGAGTATGAAGGTGGTGAGCTGGTTATTACGACTTCATTCGGCGAACAAAAGATAAAACTAAGTGCGGGTTCTGCGGTTGTCTATCCTTCTTCTAGCTTACATCATGTTGCAGAAGTGACCAAAGGCACGCGCTTGGTGGCGGTGACTTGGGCTCAAAGTATGATTCGTGACCCCGCTAAACGTGAGCTGTTATATCAGCTTAATCAAGCGCGTGAATCTTTACTCAAACAACGCCCTGATGATGCAGAAACAAAGCAAGTGGACGTGTCTTATGTAAATTTATTTCGTATGTGGAGTGAGCTTTAGATATTCCCCCTCGTCATTGCGAGCACAGCGCGGCAATCTCATAACGAGTGCGCTGTAGCTGGGAGATTGCCGCGGTCACGTTGTTTCCTCGCAATGACGGGACAAACAGGCATAAAAAAAGGCGCGACTGAATTAAAATCAGTAGCGCCTTTTTTAATCATTGAATTACAATCTTAAGATTGGAACCAACGAGTTGAACCTTTCTCAGCGTGAGCCATTTCATCAACTTTATTTGCTAATGCTTGATATTTATCAGCATAACCGAATAAAGGATGGCCTTCTTCAGCTGCGAAATATTCTGCAGAATCAACACCATTTTTAGATTCATAGTCTTGAAACATTTTTTGCATTGCGAGCATTTCTGCGATTATCTTAGCTTTATCACTCATTTTTAAATCCTCAGTATGATTTGCTTCTCGATTATAGTCGAAAAACTAAAATTGTTTGGAGTCTAGTCCATAAAACGAAATTTAGCAGTCTAAGTAAGCTCAGACTATATCCCATTAGGTCTAGATCCGTAATAAAGGCTTAATAACCGCCTTTACGTGTACTTTTTGGTAAACCGGCATATTTACGACCTTGCTTAGAAGGCGTTTCAGGAAACATTGCGTACATTATTTTAGAGCTCACTTTCTCGCCCCAAACCTTACCCATTGCTTTTAAAATTGCGCGTTCATTAGGCTCTGCACCGTTTGCGTTAACGTGCTCATCACGTAAAAACTTAACGACGTCCCAATGCTTTTCGGTCATAGGTAATTCATCGATCTCAGCCATTGCTTTTGCAACATCTAAATCCCAATCGTTTGTATCTTCTAAATAACCCGCATCTGTTGTTGCGATTGTTTTTCCGTTTACTTCTAAAGCCATTTTCATGTCCTCTAACTAGAGTTTATCTAAAATTTATTAAATTCTTTTTGTAAGTAGCCATTAATTAAATACTTATTAACTTTACACTATATTAATGGGCGCTTATTTAACCAGAAAACCGAGTAAATTTAAAGCCTTTATTCGTCTGAATTCACTGCTTTAATGTCTTTTTGCGGCATAAATATTCCACAACCAAGCATTCGACCTTCACCCAGCCCATGTTGTTGTAACTTAACGGACTCTTCTTTCTTCATTTCAGCAATCATTAAGCTACGAGTAACACGTTCACTATTATCAGGCAGTATTACAATACGTTCTATACCCGCCATCATTTTATTGACGCTAATATCCAATGCTTTTAGTTCATCAAAAGCCCATCTCAAAAAGTCATCTTCACTCATACGACCGTCTACCTTAATCGTACGGCAAAACGTCGTTGGTAAGTCACTTAATTTTTTAATTGAGGTTTTACCCAGTTCAATATCATAACCGGCAACCTTAATGGTTTGACCCACTAAGTTTTCGGCATCTGCCAAAAATTCTTTAGGTAATCTTAAGGTTAACTTTTGTCTACGAGACAAATAAATAAGTTCCGTTGGGTCATTTGAACGCACCCAACCATTTCCTGACTCCGCACCGTTAATTGGATGGATGCCAGCGAATTTATCATTTTTAAGCTTGGGTAAGACTTCACTTAAGCTTTCATACAGTTCTTGCATGTGCTCCAAGGGGAGACATTTACATTTGATTGCAAAAGACAGATCCACAATATCATCTGAGATGTAATAATCTTCTGTTCTCTTATCTTCGTTCCAGTACATTTTAATTCCTACAATAAGCTTTAAATCGTAATCTAAATATTAAATAGAGGTAAAGGCAGCTTCAAGCTGCTCTTCCCAGTTATCTGGCGTATCTGAAAAAGGCGGCTTAACATCAATGCGAAAAAACATTTCACCGGCTTTGCCTTTTGCTGAAACACTGCCACAAAGTTCTTTAAAACTTTCCAAAGCATGGCCTTCCATTAATACTTCACTTAAATACAACATATTTTATAATTCCTAATACTACTGACTATTATTTACTGTGACATTGCTTTTACTACGTCACTAAAAGAGGTGTTTGTTAAACGGTCATAATAACGTCCACGAAAAATTAAACGCTGTTCTTCAGGCGTTTCACCATTTTCAAATGATGTGCGGTTATGTAATACATTATTACAAATTAATCCCTGACCGGGCTTGAGTCTATGGCGTAATATTAATGAAGAATCACTTGCTAAAAAATCATCAATTTCATTCACTGCTTCAGTTGTGATGTTGTTATCAGTCCAAACAATATTACGTTTACGTGCGCTATAACGCATATGTAACGCACCAGAATTTTCATCAATAGAAAAAACCGGCCCTGTTTGTTCGCTGCGAATTTCTACACCATTTTCAATATTTGCTGGAATGGTTAATACTTCTGGTTCCATTAACGCTGATATATAGGCGCGATCACGATCTCTCAAGTGTATATACATCATTTCGTGATCTAAAAGTGCATTTTCTCCACCTTCAACGGCATTATAAGCACAGTGTAGAATAACCCCTCTAATCTGCTGATGTGGTAAATTGTAATACCCATCCGTATGCCAGCTCAGTTTATGATTGCTGTAAGGAATGTATCCTTGCTTTCGTCCCCCCGCTATCACTTGTAGTGAGGTGATACTGTCGTTATCTGCGCCAAGGTTAGCGTCTAAATCATTTAGACCAAATTCTTGCCCCATCTTTTTAACGATTTTTTTATCTGCAAAATCAGATCTATTATTAATAGTATAAATCGCTATATTTGATTTAAGAAGACATTCAGCAATTAATGATTTCTCTTTTTGACTCAGAGCGAATGGATTTTCAATCTGAACAATCACTTCACTTGGCACTTTTGGATAGTTCGATAATTTCCATGCACGCCATTGCTGATAAGAATATTCAGCCTCAGGTAACATTGAAAAAGGTAAGTGATTAATCGCCATAATATTATATAAACTTAAGTTATACCCATCTAAGTATTGCAATCTTTCCATGCACTAGTAAAATACGCCCACGAACTATACGGTATTCCTTAGTGTTTTACTAGGTTATACCGAGTTGCATGTTTTAACGCTAAAAGCATTAAAGATTATTGTCGTAGCTCCGATAGACAATGCTCATGCTAAAAGTAATTTAAGCATGTATGATGCATAGTAATGAATACCCAGCAGGTGTTAACCGCTAATCCTTTGATTTAATTAAGGTTAATGGTTTCACATAGGCTAAAGTTGTGTAACACAAGCCGTTTGTGGTGGAACTAGGGCTAGATACTTATACCCATTTGGGGATAAATAAGTTGTATCTAACCCCCCATCAGTGTGATTTTCGTCACGACGAGACACACATAAACTGCGTCGCAACTGAAAAAGTACTTTTGTTGTGGTTTTGAAAGGCTTGTTTGGCTTTCTGAGGCATAACAGCAACATAAGAAGTAAGCTAGCTCTTATATAAATAAGAGCTATACTAATAAACTTTTATTTGAAATTTTGTAACGCGCTAACGGTTAACCCGATTTAGGAGAACGCAATGTCAAAAGCAACAATTCATGACACACCAATGCTTGATGAGTTAGAAAAAGGTCCATGGCCTTCATTCATTACTGGTTTTAAACGCCTACGTGATGATCATCCAGATGAACGCATCAACAAAGTTGTTGGTGATTTATTGGGTCAATTAGAACACTCTTACGAAACTCGTAAAGGTTATTGGAAAGGCGGTACCGTATCAGTATTCGGTTACGGCGGTGGTATCATTCCACGTTTTTCTGAAGTTGGCGGTGCCTTCCCAGAATCTAAAGAATTCCATACTCTACGTGTACAACCTACTCCAGGTAACTACTACACAACGGGCATGATGAACCAACTAGCAGACAGCTGGGAAAAACACGGTTCTGGTCTAATCACTTTCCACGGTCAAACAGGTAACATTATGTTTATCGGTACTGACTCAGGTCGTATTCAGCATTTCTTCGATGAAATCAATGAATATGGTTGGGATTTAGGTGGTGCAGGTCCTTGTGTACGTACTGC
>JASFYW010000141.1:0-13300 GCA_045046865.1 Woeseiaceae bacterium
TAGTTGCCAACGACGACAACTACGCAATCGCTGCCTAAACACCAGTAGATTGCCTTCCGGCCAGTGCTTGCTTGTAGGCGTTGGATTTCGGGAGTCATCTTATACAAGATCGTGATCTGATCGGCCTGAGGCCAGAACACTAAAACTTAAACGGGCTCGTTGATCAAAATCCTGAATCGCCGGAGTTTGTGATATTAAATTAAAAGGCGAAAACTAAGCATGTAGACCCAGCGGCAGATCGCTTGCGGACGGGGGTTCAATTCCCCCCACCTCCACCAATACAGTATTTGAAGTCGTCCTAGGACGGCTTTTTTTACGCCTAAAAACAACCACTTAGCCCAATACCACCTCCTATAGCGCACTAACTCTTCCTATAAAAACCCACTTTTTTAGTAGTACCCATTGTAGTACCATAGCAGTACAGCAATTAGCGGTACTACTAAAATGGCCAGAACAACCAAACCACTCACCAATACCGAAGTGAAACAAGCCAAACCTAAAGAGAAGATATATACCCTGTCGGATGGTGATGGTCTTCAACTACGAGTCAAACCAAATGGCTCAAAACTATGGTTATTTGATTATCGCAGGCCATACACTAATAAACGCACCTGCCTGAGCTTTGGCTCATATCCTGAGTTATCACTTGCAGAAGCACGAGGCAAACGAAAAGAAGCGAGGGAGCTACTAGCAAAAGACATTGACCCTAAAGAACACCGTGAAGAGTCCAATCGCTTAAATGAAGTAGCGCACAGCAACACACTAGAAAATATTACGGCTAAATGGCTGGAAGTTAAAAAAGCCAAAGTTTCAGCCGATCACGCCACCGATACATGGCGCTCATTAGAGCTGCATATATTCCCCAGCCTTGGCAAAGTACCCATTCACAAAATCACTGCTGTAAAAACGATAGACATCATCGACCCAATAGCTGCCAAAGGTAGCCTGGAAACCGTTAAACGTTTATGCCAACGCCTGAATGAAATTATGGTTTATGCTGTGAATACCGGCCTGGTTGCCAGTAACCCATTAGCAGGTATTGGCAAAGCTTATCAAACACCCTTCAAACAACACTTACCCACCCTCAAGCCAGAACAATTACCCGCCCTATTAAAAACACTCGCCTTTGCAAGCATCAAAACTACCACCCGATGCGTCATTGAATGGCAATTACACACAATGGTTAGGCCAAGTGAAGCCGCCGGCGCTAAATGGGATGAAATAGATTTAGAGAATAACGTGTGGGATATACCGGCTGAACGAATGAAAAGCAAAAAGCCTCATACTGTACCGCTATCAACTCAGACATTGAACTTACTTGAAGTAATGAAGCCCATTAGCTCACGTAGCAAATACATCTTTCCGTCTAATAGTGATTTAAAAAAACACACCAATGCCAGCACAGCCAATATGGCATTAAAACGCATGGGCTTTGAAAACAAGCTAGTTGCACATGGCCTACGCTCAATCGCCAGCACTACCCTGAATGAAGAAGGATTTGACCCTGATATTATCGAAGCTGCTTTAGCACATATAGGTAAAAATGAAGTACGAAATGCGTATAATCGAGCCATCTATTTAGAACGCCGTAAACCGATGATGCAATGGTGGAGCGATCATATTGAAAAAGCAGCCACCGGCAATATGAGTCTGTCAGGGCAAAAAGGCTTGAAAGTAGTAAGCAGTCAATAACTACCATTACTGCTTACTCGTCATTTCTTTAACCAATGCTTTAGCCAGTTCTGCAACATCAGAAGAAGCCGCGCTTAAACGAGGCTCTTTAAATTGTTTAAATATATCAGCCTGCCTGCTTTCCTGCACCTCGCCATAGCTATACAAGGTAGTCAGTACACCGTCATGGCCTAAATTCTGACTCCACGCCTTAAACTCTTCAACGGAATAGCACAAAGTCTCACCCAACATGGCCAAAGTATTACGAAAACTATGCGGGTTAAAACTGGGCAATTCAGCTAAGGCAAAAGCATCTTTGAATATTTTTCGTATAGCCGCAGCACTACTCCAATGCTCAGGTAACAAGCCAGCAACCTGAAAATTATGATCATTGTTTTGACTCATCTTCGTTTTAGGAAATAACGGATCATCATTGCCCATCAAACATTCATTTTTTAGATATTCCACCCATTCAAATACTATATCGCGCACATCATCACCCACAGGAAAAAAATAGGTAGTAAAAGTTTTACTGAATTTGGTATTAACCTCCCTGGCATCCTGATAAACCGTATCTGCCTTAAAATCAACATGCTTTAATTTCAATGAAGCAATAGCACTATCCCTAGCACCGGTTAACAAGGTAAATGCAATCAATGCTCTATCTCGTTTCTCAATAGCTGTTACATTTGGCATGACCATTAACACATGCTTAATTTGTTCAATAGTTGCCACAGGCTTTTTACGCTTGGCTTTAGCGGTACGAGTTTCTTTTTCTGAAAGATTAAAATACTCAGCATCCGAATACTTAATACGCGATTTATAGCCTGTCTCTTGTGACAGCCATTGAATAAAAGCCCTCATGTGCCGAACCGCACCATTTAAAGTAGCCAAGCTCAATTTTTCACCTGTCTTATGATGCGTTTGCTTCGCTAAATATTTTTTAAATTGTATTGCCTGCTCAAAGTGAAACGCTTTAAAATCCTTGTATCTATTGAATGATTCAAACCTTGCAATAGCTTTAGCCACCGCATCAATAGACGCCTCATTCTGACCCTTAGCCTGCTTTAAAAAGGTTAAATATTTACGCTTAATTCTTTCGTTATTTGCATTGTGTTTTTTCATGGTTTTAACTCACTATTTAAAGTCACTGTTTAAGAGAGGTTTATCACTATCGTTTATATGCTCTAACTCTTTCGGTTTAGTGAGATCAAAAATAGTCGAATACATCGTTAAACTAGCCACACCAACAAACTTATTTACCATGCATTCACAGATCGAACAGAAGCCTGTTAAGCGACCTTTAGTTGTAGATAACGGCAAGTACTCCACAAAGTTTTCAACAGGTTCAGTCGGTTCTTTACAACGCATACAATATAGCTCATTTGTTTTGCATGATTGTTTTTTACGCTTACGTTGATTTTGTAGATACGCTCTTGCATCAGCACCCATAATTAAAAATGGCCGTTTATCTTTTAAGCAAAACAGCCCCTTTTTAACCCATGTCGAAACCGTATTTTTATGCACACCAAAAACAGCCGCCAGTTCTTCAAAGGTATAGTTACGGTTAATTTTTGCAAGATTGGGATTATAGTTAGCCATTAGCTTTTACGGCTTTGTGCAATTTTGTTTTCTATCCATTCATTGATGTCTTTTTCTAACCAACCGACAGCCCTATCACCTAAAGATATAGATGATGGAAACTGGTATTTAGACATCATTAAATAAATCGTACTTCTTGATAATCCAGTACGATCTAGCACGGCAGGAAGCCTTAGAATTATATTAGTCATGTTTACGCCTCCTAAAGCGTTTTTGAACATGAAACTAATATCGGGTAATTTAGAAAGCGTCACACTCTCTGTCATATGTCATAGTTTATGACGAGTCTACAGACACACTTAACTTATTGATTTAACGAAGTTCTTGAAAAAAGTCTGACATAATTTTTTTAATCAATTCAGCTTCTCGGTTACTTGCCCCTATATCAGAACTGGTTAACCACTCTTGAAGATTTCCTGATTTTTGTACTTTTCTCTGGTTGCTTCTCCAGTTTGGGTATTCTTTAACAGCTATTTCAACTAAATGATTAAGCTCAACCCATGAAGCACTATTAGAAAGATCATTACCCTCAACAGAATTATTTGAAAGACCGGTGCTTTGAATAGTCTCCTTTAATAATTTAAGCTCAGCCTCTACAACAGACTTCTCCTTACGAATAGATTTAAACTCTTCAACTGCTTTCTCAACACGCTTTTTTAAAGAATCTCTTTCAGCTTTTAATACACGATAAGAATCAGCACTAATAGAAGTATGTGAATTTTGTTCTATATCATCAAATAAAAAAGCCGGTTTTTCATTTGGAAAAGCTTTTCCCATCCATATCTTTAAATCACGACCAAAAATATGCCGTCTCTCATAAGCCGCATAATCACCTTCACCTAGTGTTTGAGCATCCTCCCTACCATGAGGCAACCCTCCAGCCTCTATAGCTTCTGCTATTGCCCTACTCCTTGGTTCGACACACGGGGCATCAGGATGCTTCCAAACACTTCTACCAAAGCCAGTTGGTGAAACCTGCGTTACTTCTGCTAAAACTTGCTCTATAAGGTCATCATCAACACCGCACCATAATGCTGCTGCATGAGGTATTGAATAAATAGCATAATGTGCCTTCATTGCAGCACAGTTATCATCCTTCCAAGAATCAGTCATAAAATTATTTTGCCTATTAATGCCTTCAACTTCCGGATTTTATAGGAATTTATAGGATTGTGAAGATACTTGTTTAATAACCTTATTAAAGCTGATAGATTAGATCGCGGTTTATGGGCAGATTTTGGGTCGCGTATCGCGATCAGTGAAAACAATATCCGTTTGGATTGCCCTTAAATGGTGATTATGCATACTTGATGATACGTATCGCATAGCGAAAGAGTGCCCATAAGCCACCTTTAAGGAGTAAATAATTAAAACAACGAGTAAGCTAGAAGCACTTAAACAAATCACTACAAAACCTCAGCTAGCAACGCTTATTGGTGTAAAAGCACAATTCCTCACCCATGTTTTATACAGATTAAAACCTATCACTCAATACACCACCTTCACAATACCTAAAAAAAGTGGTGGTACTCGAACCATCTTCGCACCATCAGATAAACTAAAAAGCATACAATCGAATCTATCCATTTTATTGCTAGATTGTATTGATGAGATAAACGAATCCAATAAGAAAAAATATACCTATAAACACGCTTTGTCACATGGCTTTGTTCGAGAATGCTCAATTATGACCAATGCCGTGATGCACCTGAACCAGAAGAATGTACTTAACATTGATTTAAAGGATTTTTTTGATAGCTTTAATTTTGGTCGAGTAAGAGGCTTCTTTATCAAGAATAATCACTTTAAATTAGACCCGCATATAGCCACAGTTATTGCACAAATAGCTTGTTATGATAACAAGCTCCCACAAGGCAGCCCATGTTCTCCAGTTATAACAAATTTAATAACCCACTCTTTAGATATTAGACTGGCATCATTAGCCAAAAAGCACTCTTGCATATATTCAAGATATGCTGATGATATGACTTTCTCTACTCGCAAGTCTGTATTCCCTAGCCAGATTATGAGACAGGAAGACGATAAATTTATTACAGGGAAAAAGCTAAAAAGTAAAATTAAACAGGCTGGCTTTGAAATAAATGAGAAGAAAACACGCATTCAATATAAAGACTCCAGACAAGATGTAACCGGCTTAATCGTTAATCAAAAGCCCAATGTAAAAAAAGAGTATTGGCGAACTGTTAAATCTCAATGTAATCGTTTATTCCATACTGGCACTTTTACTAAGAAAGTAACTGATGGTGAAATAGAAGGAAAGATCAATGAACTAGAAGGCCAATTGAACTTTATCGACCAAATTGACCGGTTTAATCGTTCTCGACAGAAGCCACCATTAAATCACACGTATAAACTTGCTATTCATGGCCACAATACTACTCCTTTACTAAGCGGTAGAGAAAAGACTTTTAGTCGTTTTTTGTATTATCGTTTATTTTACGCAAACACTAACCCAACGATTCTTTGTGAAGGCAAAACAGATAATACCTACTTAAAATCTGCAATAAACATATTAGCTAGTGACTACCCAACTTTAGCTAATTCTAAGTCAATAGATGTTGCTTATAAATTGCTAATTCGCTTTATTGAGCATTCAAATCGCACTCGATTTCTATTGAAATTATTTGGTGGTACATCTTACCTAAATTATTTCATTACCCAATATGATAAACAGTATACTTATTATAAAGCACCGAAACCTCAACAGCCTGTCATTATAGTATTAGACAATGACTCTGGCTTTTCAGGAAAAAAAGATGCAGGAATTGATGGAAAACTCAGAAATATAGATTCAACAATTTCATATCCCACTACTTTGAAAAAAGATGATTACCGTAATGCTGATTTTGTTCATGTAATACACAATCTTTATATTGTTTTAACTCCTCTAAACTCAGGAAAAGAAACTGCCATAGAAGACTTGTTTGATGATAAAACCAGAAAAATACCCATATCTGGAAAAACTTTCAATCCTGATGACAAGAAAAGAGATAGTGACAAGGAGTACTCAAAAGAAGTCTTTGCCCAAAAAGTTATTAAGGCGCAAAAGAACGATATTGACTTTAACGGTTTAAAACCATTATTAGACCGTATTGTTGCGGCCGTTACACACTACGATTCAATTAAATGAATCTTTAACGGTGACTTGGCCGTTCATTAGCATGGGTAATAGCCAGTCTCTTAATTCAGCTAGTTTTAGATTTTCTTCCTTTCCCTTGATAACTTTGTTTAAGATAGGGTCAATTTTTTTATGTAACGTTTCAATCAACTTAACTGGTGGTATAGAAATTCGACTTTGCTTTAAATGGTCTTGCGTTATATGACCCATCGTGGTTTTTCTTAGTTCAGCAATCATTTTAAAGTGTTGCAAATATTGTAAAACTTCAAAATAATAATATGTTCTAGAGTAGTTATTCGATGTTACTTTGAAAATATGCTGATTTAAACCGCCAGTTCCACCTGTCCATATCTTTACATCTAAAGTAGCTGACCATGAAAACAGTACATCTCCATTATTTACAACCACCTTGTCAGGAATTTCATGAGAAACAAATTCTGATTTTTCAGTAAATCCGGCACCCATTTCTCGAATTTTAATCACATTGTAATAAGGCTCATTTATATCTGGTCTATATTTTTGACAGGCAATCCCATTAGTAAAAATTGCTATATCTAATAAAGTCCCAACCTCCCAACCATCAGGAATTGCGCGCTTTAGTATTTCGTTGTAAACCATTTTTCCACCCGATGTTTTATAGGGCTTACCGTTGGCATCGGGGTAGTCAAACTGCACAAACCAATAATCGTAAATGAGCTTCGCCATGGCTTCTAGCTCGGTGTTGATTTTGTTGTTTAGTTCTATTTTTTTATCGATAGAACCAAGAATATTTCCAATTTTTTGTTGTGTAGCAAGTTCATTTTTTGGTATCAATAACTCTTTAAGTAATGGAATTCTTAAATTACTTACTATTGATCCCGTATTATTACTTTTTCCAATTTGAATCTGTGTGTACTCTGACAACAAAGAATATAACAGATACTTATTATCGACTTTTTTGAAATCAGGCTTTATCAAAACCATACGTTGACCTAAACAACACACCATGCCCTCTGGAATAATACATACTTCACCCATTGGCGCTTCTCGAGTGATTATCAAATCTTCGGATTCTGGCTTAGCTCTAGATGTGCGTTGATTAAAATTATCTTCATCTGTGAAATAAGTTTTATCTAAAACCATTCTTCCATTTTTAATATTGAAATTACGTATTACTAATTTACCTGTTTGTATGTAAGCAGGCGTTGAGTGATGACAGTCAGTTATGGACTTACAATAATTTTTAAGCTGTTCGACCTCACCATGAAATGTATCTTTATAACTTCCCATACTTGAGCTCTTTAAAGTTATTTTTGATAGCACCTTCTAAATCACTTGATTCCTCAAACAAGTTAGATAGGCTCGTTTCAAATTTCATTAGCTTTGTTGAAAATTCCTCCTGTGACAAATCAGAATATTCAATCTTAACATCAAAATATTGCCCAGCACTCAACGAGTAATTTTTAGCTTCAATATCGACATAACTCACCACCACAGAAAAATCATCCACCACTTCTTTATTATTAAAAGCATGAATAATCTGCTCTTCTTCGTCATGACTTAAAACGGTTTTTTGATTTTTACCTTCTTTAACTTTCTCACCCAAATTAGACGCATCAATCAGCACAACACCTTCTGTATTTTCTTTATCAATAAACAAAATAGAAACATTAGTGCCGGTATTAGCAAAAATATTAGACGGCATACTCACTACACCCGCCAACATTTTTTCATCGACCAATTTCTGACGAATCTTTTTATCTATGCCGCTTTGCGCGGTAATAAAACCCGTGGGCACAACCACCGCGGCTTTCCCATTATCTTTAAGCGAATAAATTATATGCTGTAAAAACATTAAATAAATCGCCATAGACTCTTTCTTTTTGGCGGGTACTTTGGGGATGCCGGCAAAAAAACGGTCGTGGTTTTCTTTTGTGTCTAACTCTGCACTGAAATCTGAAAAATCGAGTTTAAACGGTGGGTTGGAAACAATGTAATCAAACTTCTCTAACTTGCCTATATCTTGGCCACTGGCCTGTTTATGATACGGCTCAAGAATGGTATTGCCTTTAATAATATTGTGTATGGAATGCACCAGACCATTAATAATTAAGTTTAAGCGTAATAGCCCCGATGATTTCTGCGAAATATCCTGTGAATAAAGTGTACATTTATCTTCACCAATTTGATGGGCTAAATTCATCAATAATGTACCCGAACCTGCCGAGGGGTCGTAGCAAGTCGCATTATCAACATCACCATGCACTAAACAGCGTGCCATGATTTTTGAGACGGCATGGGGCGTAAAATACTCTGCATACTTACCGCCACTGTTGGTGTTGTAGTCTTTTATCAGGTATTCAAAGATGGTGGCATAAAAATCAAACTTCTCATGAAAGATATGCTCAAAGCTAAAGCCCGTTAGCTTATTGACAATCGCTTTGCAAAAATCATCGCGTTTATCAGTAACGTACTTACTGAGATTTTCAAACAGCACGATTTTCTCACCACCGTCGGTTAACACAGAAAATATATCGCTATTGTCTTTGGCTATGTCAGTTAAGGTGGTGTCGAATATATCGGCAAAGTTAGGCTGATTTTGTTTAGCGAAGAGTGAAGAGATAAAATGATCTGGGCTAATGCGAGCGACACTTGGATTTAAACGCATATTTAACTTTTTAAAGTCTTTTTCTGTGTAGGCTTGCAGTGCTTCTTCCCAATTTTCGGCCTTGGCTATTTTACTGTCTACTTTCTTAACTTCGTGAATGTATTTATCGTTAAGGAACTTATATAAAAACACCTGTGTGATAATTTTAAATTCATTGCCATCATTGCCTAAGCCGTAATTAGCACAGACGCTTTTTAAATCATCTATTAATGTTTTGGTTTGCTTTGTAAAATCCTGGGCTAGTTGCGGTGTATTATTCATTCTGCTCTCTATAGTGACGGCTATTAATAAGCCGTTATGCCGTTATATTCGTTTAAATACTCTTTAACAATTAACTGATTAATCATTTCGACCGATTCTATTTCAAGGTCGATGCCTTGTTTTTCTTCAAATACATCGAAAATGATAGGGGGTATTAACTGCTTTATATAGTTTTCGTTTTCGAGTAGTTTTGCATTCTGCTCAATTTGTTTATCAACTTCTGCCTTTAATCCACTTAAGGCTTCAAATAGTTTGCTCTCGCTGTCTGTTAATGGGTCTTTTTCCATTAGGCGTTTATGCAAGCGGGCGTATTTTTCGTCGTTGTCGTATTTGGCTTTTAATAACTGGTTTTTACGTTCTAACTCTTTGGCTTTATTGTAAATATCATTTAAGGCGTTGATGTTACTTTCCATTTGTTCTTTGGTGACTTCATTGAGTTTTTTCTTTTTAAACAGCCGTTCCAGTTCTTCTTTTAGTGAGATAAATAAGGGGTCTTGGGGGTCAAAGTTAGCACCTAAGCCTTCGCGTGTTTTTTGCAGGGTATTTTTTAGCTCATCAGCCAATACCATTTCTTCTTCTTTTACTTTGGTAAACGCGAAGATAACATCTTCTAATGCGATATTAAGCAAGTTGGTACTGTCTAGATTGTTTTCTAAGGCTTCTTTTGTATTGATTAAGGCCAGGCGATTATTGGCCTCTCTGGACAATACAGTGAGCATTTGAAAATCGAGTTTGTCGAGCATTTCATAGTCACCAGACAACCGAATAAGGTTATACAGGCTTTTGGCATTATTTAAGGCACGGGTGATTTTTAACATTTCACCGCGTGAGTCAATTTCAGTGATTTGCTGAGAAAAGACTTCGGGATTTTTGGTGTCGAAGTGAAACAGAACATCTTTAATTTCCTGTATTTCCTGGGTTATTTCTTCCCGTGACTTAAACAGATTACTGTAATGCTCCATTTCATCGCCCAACTCAGATTCCAGTTCCTTAAAGTAATCTTGATTGGTTTTTTCAAATTCTTTCTCAATATCGGCAAAATCGACGACATATCCATAGGCGAAGTTTTTGAAGGTACGGTTTACCCGCGTTAAGGTTTGCAATAGATTGTGGGCTTTAATGACACGGCCAATATAAAGCTTTTTAAGACGCGGCACATCAAAGCCCGTCAGTAACATATTAAACACAAATAAGAGGTCTATTTTACCTTCTTTGAAATCTTCGACTAATTGTTTGCGCTCATCTTTTGTGCCGATGTCATGCAAGATAACGGCAGCAGTATTAACTGTGCTGTTGATTTTTTTCTTAGTGTTATAACTGGCAGGTGCTTCTGCCACCATGCCTTGATCAGCATATTTGTCTTGAAAAATCTCATACATCATTTTAGCTTGATCAGACGAGTCACACACCACCATGCCACCAATGTCATTGTTATCATTGGCGATACGCGCACTCTCAAAATCTTTAACAATATAATCCAGCATTGGTTCAACAAATTTTGAATGTGCATAAACTGTTTTTTTATCAGCATTGCCTTTTAGTATCTCAATTTCTTCTAAGGCTTTTTGCAGTGTGAGTTTGTAGCTGGTTTCGATTTCTTCACGAATTAAGCGTAGGGTGTAACCGTCTTTAATAGATGCGTTGTAATAATATTTATGAATATACCCGCCAAATAAGGTTTTAGAGTTGTACTCTTCACCCAATAACGGCGTGCCGGTTAAGCCAATTTTGATTGAGTTGCGATCTGATTGCTCTAAGTTGGCTAAAAAACTGCCATTGGGGTTATAGCTACGGTGAACCTCATCTAAAAAGAATATGCGCTGCACATTTAGATTGTAGTCGCTGTTTTTGGTAACGTCTGGGTCATCTTGAAACTTTTGGATATTAACAACGGTAATTTCTGCCTTACCCGAATCATTATGTATAGCGGCGGTTTGTTTAATATCTCTGGCGAAAGCTTCGCGCGAATCAATGTTATGCACCACTAAACCACGGGATTTAAATTCTTTACCTGCCTGTATCAACAAATCTATTCTATCAACAATAAAGTAGAACTTGGCGATGACATTTTTCTTTTGGAAGTAATGAGAAAGGTACTTCACGTTGTAATATGCCAATGCTGTTTTACCGCTGCCCTGAGTATGCCAGATAATGCCTTTTTTAACGCCCTCTTCTAGCTTTTTCTCGATGGCTTTAGTAGCAAAGAGTTGCGGGTAACGCATAATATGCTTTTGCAAGCCCGTGCTTTCTTTGACATACGCCAATGAAAACTCAAGCATAAAGGCTAAACGCTCGCGTTGAAATAATGAGGTACAGATTCTATTGGTCGGTGTATCTGGGCTTTTATTCTTTGCAAACTCAGGAGATTGTTTAATGCTGAGCAAGTTGTTGTCTTTCAGTATCTTTGTCTCGGCTGCATCATCTAGCGTTGTTAGTAATGTACTTAAATCAAACCGCTCTTCTTCACGAAAGTAATTAAAGCCGGGCTTCTGATAACTTGCTGTGGCATAAAACGCCCCTTCTATGGGCATAGGTGAACTATCGTCATATTCCATATTGTTTGAAAATACCATCAACTGTGTGATATTGACAAATTTTCTAAATTTCTTGTTCTGAAAACGTGTTTTAATGCGTTTGTGTTCTGCCAGTATACCATCCTGGTTATTGGGCTTTTTTACTTCAATAAACACCAGTGGCATTCCGTTAATCAGTAAAATGATGTCTGGGCGGAAATTATCATCGTCTTTTTTGTAGGTCAGCTCGGTGACTACATTGAAGGTATTGTTATTAAAGTCTTCAAAATCAATTAAGCGCGTGCCTGACTTGTCGATTAACTTCTGGTAAAAGGCTTTGCCTAAGTCTTCGTTTTCTAAGCAGAGTGAAATTTCATCATAAAACTGTTTGGCTTCACTATCACTTAGTTCAGGGTTGATGCGCTTTATGCTTGTATGGAAAATATCAGTGAAGATATTCGTTGATTCGTCCCATTTGAGCTTTGGGTCTTTTAAAGAGAGGTACTCGTAGCCTAAACGCATTAAATGCAAGATAGTGGGTATTTTAACCCTAGAATCTTCGTTGAACTTCATGCTTTAAATTTCCCTTTCAATTCATTCACGCCAGATACTCAGTAATATCCATCTGTTGATGAGGTATGCCAATAATTTCAACTTGGCTATTTTTTATAATATAGAAAACAAGATGCATACCTTCGGGGAAACAAAAATACCCTTTTTTAATATCATCCCGTGGTTTGCCCAATGTAGGGTTTTCAGCCAACCACTCAAATCGCTGAATAAGTGCATTCAGATAGGTATCAGCCTGGGCAACACCCCATTGCTCACAGGTATATAGCCAAATAGATTCAAGGTCAGCCTGTGCAAGCGCCCTTATGCGGTACTTTGTTGTCATTTTATGTATTTTATTTGAATGTTATTTAAGATGTTTTTTATGTAAGCCTTCAATAAAGGCTTCACCATTGAAGTCATCGACCAATGGACTATCTTCACCCGCCTGGAGCTTATCCCGAAGCACTTGAAGTTTGGTTTCATCTTCTTCTAATTTACGCAGCCCCGCACGCACAACCTCACTGACCGACTGAAAGCGCCCAGCATTGATTTTTTCAAGCACAAAGTCGTCAAAATGCTCGCCTAGTGTTACTGATGTATTTCGTGCCATTGCCTCACCTTGAATAACAGCCTGTATTAAATATTAATATAGCATGAAAGAGTGAACAATAGAGAATACTGATTAAGTATAAAATGAGGATATTATAGTGATGACTTTTTGTTTTAGTAGTACTGTTAGTAGTACTGATCGAATACTATAGATAATAAATATATATTTATCAAATAGTTAAATACTAAATATAGTTCCCCCCACCTCCACCAATACAAAAGGCCCCCTGATTTTTAGGGGGCCTTTTTTATTGGTGGAGATGGGCGGATGCGAACACCCAATGGGTTCAAAAAACGGTCTGGAAC
>JASFYW010000142.1:0-33975 GCA_045046865.1 Woeseiaceae bacterium
AGCCCTCATATGAGGGCTTTTTTTATTTATGATATTTAGGGCTAAGTTCATGCACTGCATCAATAAAGGCTTTGGCATGTTCAGGATTAACAAATTGGTGAATGCCGTGACCTAAGTTAAAGACATGGCCTGAGCCCTTGCCGTAACTCTCTAATATCGTTGCTACTTCTTCACGAATGCGTTCTGGTGAGGCATAAAGCACAGAAGGATCCATGTTACCTTGCAGGGCAACTTTATCACCAACACGTTGGCGTGCTAAACCGATATCTAAGGTCCAATCTAAACCGAGCGCATCAACGCCTGTTGCCGCTTGCGCTTCTAACCATTGGCAGCCGCCTTTACTGAACATAACAACGGGGACTTTACGTCCATCATTCTCACGTTTTAAACCATCAACAATTTTTTGCATGTAACGTAAAGAAAATTCTTTATAGTCGCGAGTTGTTAATACACCACCCCACGTATCAAAAATCATAACGGCTTGTGCACCGCTTTCAATTTGTGCATTAAGGTAATTAATAATAGTGTCAGCAAGCTTGTCTAACAACTGATGCATTAATTTCGGCTGGTCATACAGCATACCTTTTACTTTGGCATAGTCTTTAGAGCTGCTGCCTTCAACCATGTAAGTGGCTAATGTCCAAGGACTACCAGTAAAACCAATTAAAGGAACACGGCCATCAAGCTCACGGTGAATCATGTTCACTGCAGCCATGACATAACCGAGCTCTTCATCCATTGCAGGAATGATAAGATTATCAATGTCTGCTTTGGTGCGAAGAGGACGCTCGAAACGCGGGCCTTCACCTTCAGAAAAATATAAACCTAAACCCATAGCATCGGGAATGGTTAAGATGTCTGAGAATAAAATAGCCGCATCAAGTTCAAAGCGATCTAAAGGCTGCATGGTTACTTCGGTTGCTAGCTCAGGTGTTTTACACAGAGTCATAAAGTCACCGGCTTTTGCGCGTGAAGCTTTATATTCTGGTAGGTAACGACCGGCTTGGCGCATCATCCAAACGGGTGTCATTTCGACAGGCTCTTTTAATAAAGCGCGAAGGAAGAGATCATTTTTTAATTCTGACATATTTTTACCAATTTCTAATTACACAAGCGCAGGATGCGCCTCGTAAATTTTTTATTATATTGAATAAATGCACGCAAATATTTGCAGTACATTTACGCTTAGTTTTTATACTTTTAAATAGTCCAGTATGCCTTCAGCTGCTTGGCGACCTTCATATACTGCCGTTACTACTAAATCTGATCCACGAACCATGTCACCACCTGAGAATATTTTCGGGTTAGTGGTTTGGTGTTTAAATTCTTGTTCTAACGGTGCAATCATACGGCCACGTTCGTCAATGTCTAAATTAAAGTCTTTAAACCAATCAGCAGGACTTGGACGGAAACCAAAAGCGATAACCACAGTGTCTGCCATAATGATTTCTTCTGATCCTGGCACAGGTTCAGGGCGACGGCGTCCACGTTCATCGGGTTCACCCAGTTTGGTGGTAATAACTTTTACCCCCTCAACGCGACCGTTACCCACAATCTCAATCGGTTGACGGTTCCATAAGAAGTTAACGCCTTCTTCTTTAGCGTTTGCCACTTCTTTTTTCGATCCAGGCATATTGGCTTCATCCCGGCGGTAAGCACAAGAAACAGAGGCAGCACCTTGACGAATTGCAGTACGGTTACAATCCATTGCGGTATCTCCACCGCCTAAGACAACCACATGTTTGCCTTGCATACCGATGTAATCACTTTTATCTTTTTCAAAATCATAACAACGGTTAACGTTTGAGATTAAGTAATCAAGTGCGGCATACACGCCGGGGTTATCTTCACCAGGAATACCTGCTTGCATATAGTTATAGGTTCCCATGCCTAAGAAGACAGAGTCATAACCATCAAGAACATCTTGAAAAGGAATATCTTTACCGACTTCAATGCCAAGCTTAAAAGTGACGCCCATTCCTTCAAGAATTTTACGACGGTGTTGCACCACTTCTTTTTCAAGTTTGAATTCAGGAATGCCAAACATTAGCAAGCCACCAATTTCAGGGTGACGATCATAAACAGTCACTTGCACACCGTTGCGCGTTAATACATCAGCACAACCTAAACCTGCTGGACCTGCACCGATAACGGCGACTTTTTTACCGCTGTCTTTTACGTTAGATAAGTCTGGACGCCAGCCTTGTGCAAAGGCGGTATCACTAATGTATTTTTCGATGGAGCCTATGGTGACTGCACCGAAGCCATCATTTAAAGTACATGCGCCTTCACATAAACGATCTTGTGGACAAACGCGACCACAAATTTCAGGCAAGCTATTGGTGCTATGCGAAAGTTCAGCGGCTTCTATAATATTGCCTTCAGCAATGAGCTTCAACCAATCTGGAATGTAGTTATGCACGGGGCATTTCCATTCGCAATAAGGGTTACCACACTCTATACATCGATCCGCTTGTTCTGCTGCTTTATCAGCATTAAACGGTGCGTAGATCTCGCGGTATTCTTTTTTACGTGTCGCCGCATCTTTTTTATCCGGTTCGATTCGCTTAACTTGTAAAAATTGAAAATTATTAGCCATATTTTTTACTGTCTATTTCGTTAGTATTTCTGAATGTATTATGCCGCAGCAGTTTGTAAATCTGCGAGTAATGAGTCCATTGATGCCGCTTTAGGTTTAACTAACCAGAAGTGACAAATTTCATCCGAAAAATTATCAAGAATATATTGGCCACGCGGGCTGCCTGTTTCTTTAACGTGTTCTTCAATCACTTTACGCAAGTGAGCCCTGTATGCTTCCATTACTTCAGAACCAATGCGTTCAACATCAATGTCATGATTAGTGCGATCAACAAATTTATTATGTTCATCATAAACATAAGCAAAACCACCGGTCATACCAGCGCCGAAGTTCACGCCAGTTTCACCCAATACGGTCACTAAGCCACCGGTCATGTATTCGCAACCATGGTCGCCAATACCTTCAACGACAACATGTGCGCCTGAATTACGTACAGCAAAACGTTCACCGGCTAAACCAGAGGCAAAAAGTTTTCCGCCTGTTGCGCCATAAAGACAGGTGTTACCAATGATGGTTGTTTCATGTGTGATGAAGGCGCTGTTCTTTGGAGGACGTATAGAAAGTTTTCCACCGGCCATACCTTTGCCCACATAATCGTTCGCATCACCTTCAAGGTTCATGTGTAAACCGCCAGCATTCCAAACACCAAAACTTTGTCCTGCTGTTCCGGTTAAGTTTAAGGTGATGGGATTAGTCTCCATACCGAGATTACCGTGACGTACAGCAATTTCACCAGAGAGGCGTGCGCCAATTGAACGGTCAATGTTTTTAACTTTATAGTTAAACTCACCGCCTGATTTATTTTCAATGGCCTTAATCGCATCTGCCACCATTTTTTCTGCTAACAGACCTTTATCAAAAGGTGCGTTCTTAGATTCAACGCAGAATGTGGGTTTGTCTTTAGCGACACCAGCATCTGAAAGTAAGGGTGAAAGATCTAATGCCTTTTGTTTGGCCGTTGTTCCTTCAAGTATTTCAAGTAAGTCGGTGCGACCAATTAAGTCAGTGAGATCTTTGCAACCTAGACTTGCCATTAACTCACGTACTTCTTGCGCAATGAATTTGAAGTAGTTGGTGACCATTTCAACTTCACCAATGAAGTGTTTTTTGCGCAAAATTTCATCTTGCGTAGCAATACCTGTAGCGCAATTATTTAAGTGACAAATTCGTAAGTATTTACAACCCATTGCTACCATGGGGCCGGTTCCAAAACCAAAGCTTTCAGCACCTAAGATAGCTGCTTTGATAACATCTAAGCCTGTTTTTAAACCACCGTCTGTTTGCAAACGCACTTTGCCACGCAAGTCATTGGCGCGAAGAATTTGATGTGTTTCAGTTAAACCTAATTCCCAAGGGCCACCCGCATACTTAACCGATGTTAAAGGTGATGCGCCGGTACCGCCGTCGTAACCAGAGATAGTAATCAAATCGGCATACGCTTTAGCCACACCTGCTGCAATAGTACCAACGCCAGCTTCAGAAACGAGTTTTACTGAAACGAGGCCATCTGGATTGACTTGTTTTAAGTCATAAATTAACTGCGCTAAATCTTCGATAGAATAAATATCGTGATGCGGTGGTGGTGAAATTAATGATACGCCCGGTTTGCAAAAACGCAGCGAAGCAATGTAATCATTTACTTTGTGACCGGGTAACTGACCACCTTCACCGGGTTTTGCACCCTGAGCCACTTTAATTTGCATCACTTCTGCACTGCGTAAGTAAGCGGGTGTGACACCAAAGCGACCTGAAGCGACTTGTTTAATTTTAGAACGCTTAACCGTACCGTAACGTTTAATATCTTCGCCGCCTTCACCAGAATTAGAACGACCGCCTAACTCATTCATGGCTTGCGCAAGTGTTTCATGTGCTTCCGGTGAAAGTGCACCTAAAGACATCGCTGCCGAGTCAAAGCGCTGTACAATTTTTTCAAATGATTCGACTTCATCAATATTAATGGCTTTAATATCGTCACGCACTTTCAATAAATCTCTAAGCGATATTGGACGGCGGTTATTAATTTGATCCGCATAAATTTTGTAGTCTTCATATTTGCCGCTTTTTACTGCAACTTGTAGGGCTTGTACCACGTCAGGGTTATAGGCATGGTCTTCGCCGTCATGAACATATTTAAGTAGACCACCTTGATCAATTTGTTTACGTGTATTCCAAGCAAGTTTACAAAGTATGCGTTGTTCTGATTCAAGGTCAAAAAAACGGCTGCCTTGAATTCGGTTTGTTGTGCCTTTAAAACAAAGGTCAACCACGTCTTGGCTTAAACCAACGCATTCAAATAATTGCGCACCACGGTAACTTGAAATAGTTGAGATACCCATCTTCGAAGTGATTTTATATAAGCCTTTGTTAACGCCCTTACGGAAGTTGCCATCAAGCTTTTTCGCTTGAAAGCCTTTGATTTGATTTGTACGGATCATGTCACTTAAACAAGCATAAGCAAGGTAAGGATAAACGGCGGTTGCACCATAACCAATTAAAGTTGCGAAATGATGAGGGTCACGCGCAGTGGCCGTTTCTAAAACAATATTCGCATCACAACGTAGGCCTTCGGCAATAAGGTGATGATGTACCGCACCCGTTGCAAGCAGTGCATGAACAGGGCGCGTATTTTCACTGATGTCTTTATCAGACAAAATAATAATCACTTTTCCAGCTTTCACCGCAGCCGTTACTTTATTGTTGATATCGAGTAAGGCAGATTTTAAATCAACGTCATCAGGATAATTTAATGAAATAATTTCATTAGCATAATTGATATTGTTATCGCCAAGTTCTTTTAATTTAGTAAATTTAGTATGAGAAAGCACTGGTGAGTTTACAAATAGACGCGCGGCGTGTTCTGCGGTTTCTTCAAACATGTTTTGTTCACGACCAAAACACGTTTCCAGTGACATCACAATTTGTTCACGAATAGGATCGATCGGTGGGTTCGTTACTTGTGCAAACTGTTGGCGGAAGTAATCATAAGGTGAACGCTCTTTACGAGATAAAACAGGGAATGGGGTGTCATCGCCCATTGAGCCAATGGCTTCTTGGCCGTTTTCACCTAATACACGTAAAATTTGATCGCGTTCTTCATTACTGACTTGGAAAAGTTTTTGATAGACGTTGAGTGTGTCCCGCTCCATCGCATCGGCACCATTTTCATGGTCCAAAGAAGACTCAAGGTGAATCGCATGTTCTTTCATCCATTTCTTATAGGGATGAGCGCCTTTTAAACGGTCATCGACCATCTTCGGTGTGATTAATTCACCGGTCTCAGTATCAACGGCTAACATTTCACCGGGCTTTAAACGGCCTTTTTGCGCCACGTCCTCAGGTGCATATTCATAAACACCAATTTCTGAGGCAATGGTGATGTGGCGATCTTTAGAAATCATCCAACGCGCAGGGCGTAAGCCATTGCGATCCATTGAACAGGCAGCATGTCGGCCATCGGTTAAGACGACACCGGCTGGGCCATCCCATGATTCCATGTGCATGGAGTTGTATTCATAAAATGCGCGTAGGTCGGCATCCATGTGAGCAACATTTTGCCAAGCAGGTGGAATCAACAAACGCATAGCGCGGAAAATATCCATACCGCCAGCGAGTAATGCTTCGAGCATATTGTCCATGGAGTTTGAATCTGAACCTGTCATTGAAACAAGTGGACGCACATCTTCCATTGGAAAATTTGGCGTCTCGAATTTATGGCCGCGCGCAACAGACCAGTTACGGTTACCTTGTACCGTGTTGATTTCACCGTTATGCGCTAAGTAGCGGAAAGGCTGAGCTAACCTCCATTGTGGCCAAGTATTGGTTGAGAAACGTTGGTGGAAAACAGCCAGTGATGTTTCAAAGGCTTCTTCGTTTAAATCTTTATAAAAAAGCGGTAATGACTCAGGCATTACCAAGCCTTTATATGAAATAACCGATGAAGAAAGGCTGGGGATGTAAAAGGTTGAATCTGTATTTTCTATGGCTTTTTCTGTACGACGACGTGCAATATATAAGTGTCTTTCAAACGTCGTGCTGTCCATGCCATCTTTGGCATTGATAAAAATTTGCTCGATTTGTGGAAGAGATTTTAAGGCTTCTGTACCACACACAGATTTATCAACAGGAACAATTCGCCAGCCAGCGATAGTGAGTCCTTCCTTACTTATTTCTGCCTCTAATTGTTGGCGGGCAGCACCGGCGAGTTCTTTATCTTCATTAAGAAAAACCATCCCAACGCCATAAAGTTCAGCAAGCTCAAATTTCAATTTTGCCGCTTCAGCTTTAAAGAAACTATCGGGTTTTTTCAGTAATAAACCACAGCCATCCCCCGTTTTACCATCAGCAGCGACTGCACCACGGTGCGTTAAGCGCGCGAGAGCGTCGATTGAGGTTTTGAGTAGCCAATGGCTAGGTTTGCCATCCATTTGTGCCATGAGGCCAAAACCACAGTTATCACGTTCAAACTCAGGGCGGTAAAGACCGCCTTTCATGCCTGAATAATTAGGGTGCGTAGGGGCTGAATTGTTTGTATTTTTAATCACTATCGAGTTCACCGGATAATCGTCATCGTATCGTCGCAGTTAAACCGCCATAAATAGGGAGGTTAACCAAGCGACAACCTGTCTAAATTCTTTCCATTTTGTTGATAATTCCCAGCTGAAACGCTGAGTAAAATGGCCAAGCAGTATACAGTCTGAGGCGCGTTGCTACAATCCAAAAAGAGGATTCTAAGGTAATAATTAAAAATAAGAGAGCTTTTTAAAAGGGTAAAGGACAGCTAATAAATCATTGTAAAACAAAGGGTTATCGATAGTTAAGAATGGCAAATTAAAAGACTGAAAGGAGTTAAACGCTAAATTTCTTATCAATTTCAATAGAGGGAATTTCCCCACTATTTGATATTCTCTTTAATTTAATTCTGTATGAATCGCGCCGAAGGTTCTGACCCATGGCTTGGCTTTTTGTACCGCAATCGGTAGCTGGCTAATGGCTTTTTTTGCTATTGAATAACCAGCATAACTACCGTGAATTAAGATATACCATTTTTTGCCATCTCTAATTCGATGGAAATAGGCCACTTTGCCAGACAGTTTATGCCGCTTAATGAAGGATTGAATGGCTTTTTTATCAGTACCTGCGGCTAATTGAAGTGAGTAATGGCTAGGATCTTGGCTCCATAGCCAACCCTCTTGATTTTCAGGAACCGAAATATTTTGAGTTTTAACTATTTTTATCGGTGCTTGAGGGGGTGAGCTCGAGCGGCTTGGATTTTGGTTTAATGCTGGAATAATACTGGCAAAAGAGCGAATCCAAGGTTTGTTTTTTTTCATGCCTGCAGGAAGTTGCTTAGCTGCGGATTGTGCGGCAAGTTTTGTTGCGTACGTGCCGTAAATTAAGGTGTACCAATTTTTATTATTACGTGTAGATTCGAAAATAGCCGCATCATTAAGAGAGAATTTTTTTCGGTATGCCAATAATGTTTGTTTATCGTAACTGCCTAATAACTGTAATGTAAAATTATTTTTGTTTTGATTTTTAATCCAAACCTGCCCAAAAAGATTTTGTGTATTTTTAGCTTTTGTTTTTAAAGTGGCAGAGGCTGTGGCTAAACTCTTTTTCTTTTCTTTTGTATTTTTAGCTCCAATAACATCAAAGGTAATACTATTCGATGTTTCATTCATTAAAGGATCTATGATGGTTACTTCCCATGTGTCTTTTTGAGTCCCCACATTTAAGATTAAATTCATATAGGTATCGCTCTTTATATGAACTTGAGTATCAGCAAGAATTTTTTCTTTTTCCGACCATGCGACTTTCACTTTTTGTCTCTTGTGAAAGCCTTTACCACTAATAGAAATAATCTGCCGTTGACGACTGGATAGAACAGGGTTTGGGTTAACGGATGTTAAAGTAATGACTGTTGTAGATGTTGGTTTGGATAAAGGATTAGAGAGCTCCTTATTATCTGATTCAATGGGCGTTTCTATTTTATCATTATCATCTAATGAAATTTCTATTGTTTGTTGCTCTATATTTTCTTCCTTTTGAAATGTCGTCGTGTCTGTAGCTACTGTTTCATTATCTAAAGTCGACAGCTTTTCTTCATTCCTATCAATAATGGAGGGCTCTTCAATGTTTTCAGTGATAGAGGGACTTGCTTCGTCAAAAAGTTGATTTATTTCATTTTGAAAATATAAAGCAGAAGCAATGGCGAGAATAGCGATGCCCGCTAACAATAAACGGCGGAAGTTTATCGAAGACGTCGATGCTTCCTCAGAGATTTCCTCATCATCCTCTTCCTTGGTAAAGGGCTCACTATCATCTTGTAGGTTTTTATGTGCGAGTTCATTTATTTTTGCAGGGATGCCATTAGATGCTTTAAATATTTTATTAATTAATTTTGGCGTGAAGGGGCTTGTACCATCAAGGCCAGCGACGGCTAAACGGTGGCGTAAATATTCCGCTGTTTCATTTTCGGTTAAGTTTGAAATATGTATATTATGTGTAACGCGATCTTTTAATGCTTTGATGGAGGAATCTTCAAGCATGACTTCAATTTCTGGCTGACAAAATAAAATAATGCGTAAACCAGATTTTTTTTCTGAATGATGTTCAGCAAGATAAAGTAAAGCTTTTAACGCATCAAGGGGAAGCTCGTGTGCATCATCAACAAGAAGTATTGGAATGTAAGATGCTTCATTAATACGTTCGAGTTGTTCGCTTAAGACTTCAAATAAAATCGAAGGTTCGAGTGGTGGTTGAGTAATACCAAAGCCTTGCGCAATTTGAGTTAAAAGCAAACTTGAATCCATCATGGTGTGAGATTGGATTTTACAAATTTGCCATTCTTCTTGGGCAGATTCAATAAAACGTTGTTTTAAACTACTTTTACCAACGCCATGTTCACCACTAACAATTAATAATAGATTGCCATATTCGGTATAATGTTTGAGAAGTTCGAGTTGTTCACTTAAGGCAGGGTAAAGGTATAAGAAGCGATCATTAAGCTGAGGTGAAAAAGGAGGCTCGGTTAAACCGTAAGACGCTAAGTAGCTTGGCCCAACAAGATTAAGTTCGTCTATATTATGTGGATCATAAGTCATTAAAAAACATCCTTAAAAATAACTTAAAAAGGTTGATCTTGTCCTTGCATAAAAACAACCTTAAAACCTCTTTTTAATTGCATGTCGCGTACTCGAATCAAAGCGTTTTGTGCGAGATCGTGGTTCTCAAAATGATCGCGCTTTATGCGACCAGAGCGTCCTTGTTGTCCCCATTCGCGAACAAGTGTCCAACCATCAAGCAAGTCTTCCAATAATAATAATTGGTAATAACGAGATGGCTTTTCTTCAAGTGCCGGTATTTGCATGTATACGCGCATATAGTATTACTATTTTGCTCTATTGAAAATCATTTATGTTAATTCAGAGGGATCAAATATTCGTTTATATTCTTTAATGGCATAGCGATCTGTCATACCTGCAATATAATCAGAAACAATACGTGCGCGGCCTTTTTCGCCAGATTTTTCTTCTGCCCGTTGTGCTTTTAAACGGTATTCAGGGGGCATTAAACGAAGATCATTCATCAAGGCTGCAAATAGCTCACTAACGACGTTTGCCGCTTTATGACTCATGCGATGCACTCGATAATGACGATATAAGTTTTCCCTTAAGAAGCGTTTTAATTCCTGATGCATTTCGAGCATGGCATCACTAAAATTAATTAAACTGCCATCGAGTTTTCGAATATCCTCAATATTTTGAGGTTGAGCTTTAAATATTTTTTCTGAACTGGTCGAGATAAGATCTTTTATTTGCTCATCAATCATTCTGCGGACAATTTCATAAATAGTACGTTTACTATCAAGTTTTGGGTAATCTTTTGCAACGCGGTTGTAGAGTAAGTTGAAAAATTTAGTTTCTCTTAACTGCTCAATAGTAATAAATCCTGAACGTAAGCCATCATCCACATCGTGACTGTTATAGGCGATAGAGTCTGCCAAGTTCACCATTTGGGCTTCGATGTTAGGTTGGGTTTTATTGATAAAACGTAAACCAATTTCACCGAGTTGTTCGGCATTTTTAATTGAGCAGTGTTTGAGAATACCTTCTCGACTTTCGAAAGTTAGGTTCAACCCATTAAATGCCGCATATTTTTCTTCTAATTCATCAACAACGCGCAGTGATTGTAAGTTGTGTTCAAAACCACCGTAGTTTTTCATGCATGCATTGAGAGCATCTTGTCCTGAATGGCCGAAGGGGGTATGACCAAGATCATGTGCCAGTGCAATGGCTTCACTTAAATCTTCATTCAAATGTAAGGCACGTGCAATCGTACGACTCATTTGTGCCACTTCAATAGAGTGGGTTAAGCGCGTGCGGAATAAATCACCTTCATGGTTTACAAAAACTTGAGTTTTATATTCTAAGCGACGAAAAGCGGTAGAGTGAATAATGCGATCACGATCACGCTGAAACTCACTGCGGTGTTTCGGTATCTCTTCAGGGTGACGACGACCTAGTGAAGAAAGGTTGTTGGCAGCAAAAGGCGCAAGTTCTGACATTTAATAAGTTCCTTTATAATCCATCAATAGCACGGTGTGCTTCGATTGTTTCCGCGAGTAAGTGATCTTCAAAATCATTGGTGATCATCGCATCACCTAAGGATTGGAATAATACAAAATTTATTTTGCCATCACGTGCTTTTTTATCGACAGCCATAAGCTCAATAAAATGTTCATAGTCCATATGATGAGGTGCACGAGTTGGTAACATTGCCATGTCTAAAAGATTATCGACTCGTTCAACATCATCTTTAGAAATATGACCTAAGCGCATAGATAGATCCGCCGCCATTAACATACCGGTTGCAACGGCTTCACCGTGTAGCCAATTTCCATAACCACTGCTGGTTTCTATAGCATGGCCAAAGGTATGACCTAAATTAAGCAAAGCGCGAACACCGTTTTCTTTTTCATCTTCAGCAACAATGTTTGCTTTACTTTGACAAGATGTTTCAATGGCATAGCTTAATGCTTCTGGATCGCGAGACAATAATTTTTGCATGTTTTCTTCAAGCCAAGCGGTGAAGTTCATATCGCGAATTAAGCCGTATTTAATCACCTCTGCAATACCCGCACTGAGTTGATTATCTTCTAGTGTATTTAAAGTGTTTGAATCAGCCACCACGCAGACCGGCTGATGAAAAGCACCGATCATATTTTTACCTTTAATGTGATTAACGCCAGTCTTACCACCGACAGATGAATCAACTTGAGCAAGCAGGGTGGTAGGTATTTGAATAAAGTTAACACCACGTTGATAACTGGCGGCAGCAAAGCCTGTCATATCACCAACAACACCGCCGCCTAAAGCAACCAATGTACAGGTGCGATCAAATTTTGCATCGAGTAATTTATCAAAAATTAAATTAAGTATTGTGAGATTTTTATATTCTTCGCCATCAGGAAGAATCACAACTTTTATTTCGAAACTAGCAAAGGCAAGTTTTACTTTATCTAGGTAGAGCGGTGCAACTGTTTCATTGCTGACAATAAGAACTTGCTTACCGGCAACAAAAGGCGTGACTAAATCTGGGTTAGATAGTAAATCTTGACCAATAAAAATAGGGTAGCTGCGCTCACTATCTTTACCAAGTTCAACCTGTAATGTTTTCATGCGTAACATGCTCAGAAAAATTTAATAAGCCTGATTATAAATGAAACTCTACAAAATACAGTGCTTTTAGACAGTAAAAGACTAATCTTCTTGCAGTTTGTCCAGAATCTCTTTTAAAGCCAAGCGTACACTATCTTTACCCGTATCGATAATGATATCAGCTGTCTCACGATAGAGAGGATCTCTTATCTCTAACAGCTCTTCTAGTTTTGTTTTGGGATCATCAGTTTGTAAAAGAGGGCGATTACGATCTTTGGAGGTACGTTCAAATAAGGTTTCAATATCAGCGTAAAGATAGATAGTGGTGCCGCGAGACATTAAAAATTGACGATTCTCAGACTTTAAAATAGCACCGCCACCGGTAGCTAATACAATGCCTTTTTGCTGTGTGAGCTCATCAAGAATATTCGTTTCACGTTTACGGAAACCCTGCTCACCCTCAATATCAAAAATATGCGTAACCGTAACACCCGTACGTTCTTCTATTTCATGGTCGCTATCAAGAAATTCTAGGCCAAGTTCACTGGCAATTTGACGACCAATGGTAGTTTTGCCTGCACCCATAAGGCCGATTAGAAATATATTTTTAGATTGTGCCATATAAATTCAGTGATTTTGGGTAGATGGCCAAGAGGATGGAAAAGGAGAGGTAAGTTATTTTACCTCTCCAATCAAATAATATATTAAAGTTTTGCGTTGTCTTTTAATAATTTTGGCGTAACAAATATCAGTAACTCAGATTTATTATTTTGTTCAAAAGTGCTACGGAATAACCAGCCGATTAAAGGTATATCTCCAAAGAAAGGAACACGTTGAACGCTATGCGCTTTAGTTTGTTCGTAAACACCACCGAGTACAATCGTTTCACCATTATCAACCAATACATTTGTTTGAATTGATTGCGTTTTTATTGGTGGGCCAGCAGCTGTTAGGTTTGCAAAGTCGGGGCTATCTTTACTCACATCTAATTCCATAATAATTCTATCATCGGGCGTTATTTGTGGTGTAACTTTTAGGCTTAGAACGGCTTTTTTGAAAGAAACGGTCGCCGCACCACTTGATGATGCTTCGGCATAAGGTATTTCAGTACCTGTCTCTATGGTTGCTTGAGATTGGTCAGATGTAATAACTCGTGGGCTAGATATCGTTTCAGAGCGGCCTTCTGTTTGTGCTGCAGACAATTCTAAATCAATTAATGTTCCAAACGGGAGCCTAGCAAGGGCAAGACCAATTGACCCCGCTGATGCTGCTAATGAGGTCACGGGCAAATCAACATTATATCTACTAGGTTGAGTCGGCGTACCGCCAAGGCGTAATGCCTCGGCTGATGTCGAGTCGCCTGAAATTGCTGCTGTGTCGGTTCCATTTGAAGTACTGAGGTTTGATACACCAAACCGTACACCAAGCTCTTTACTGAAATCATTTGTTGCTAAAACAATACGTGATTCAATCAGTACTTGGCGGATAGGAATATCAAGTTGTTGAATGAGCGCTGTAATCGCATCAATATTTTTTGCTGTATCACGAATAAGTAAGCGATTAGTACGGGTATCTACACTGACGCTGCCACGTTCAGATAAAAGTGAGTTATCTTTTGTTTTTAATAGCTTGGTAAAGTCTGCAGCTTTTGCGTAATTGATTTGAATACTATCACTAAGAAGAGGCGCTTGCGCTTCAATTGTTTGGTCAAGTTTTGCACGTGCAGCGACTTCTTCAGCAGGAGCAACAGAAATCACGTTGCCATCTTTTACCATGGCCAAGCCTTTACTACGTAATATAATGTCTAAGGCTTGATCCCAAGGGACATTTTTTAGTCTAAGCGTGACATTACCTGAAACACTATCACTGGTAATTAAATTTAGGTCTGTAAAATCTGCGATAAGTTGTAGCACTGCACGAACTTCAATGCTTTGGAAGTTTAATGATAGACGTTCGCCATTAAATGCTAACTCTTTTTTACGCTTCTCTGCCGCAGACTCTTTAACGATAGGTTTAACATCAACCGTAAATGAATTGTCAGCTTGATAAGCGATTTGTTCAAACTCACCTATACCTGTAATAACAATCTTTACGTTACCATTTTGATTAAAGGCATCAATGGTTTTGACGGGGGTGCCAAAATCAATCACATCAAGTCGACGTTCTAATTCATCAGAAATGGCACTGTTAACAACAGTGATTGTAATTTGTTCACCGCGTGTTTTTAAATCAACAGCAGTATTAGGATCGGATAATTCTAAAATAATTCGCCCCTCACCTTTTTCACCACGGCGAAAATCAATATTTTTTATGCTGCTATTGCCGGTCGTTGCACCACTAGCCATTACATTTGTTGATTGTGATGCTGCATATGAAGCATTGCCACCTAATGTCACAATGACATCATTACCGTCAACGATAGTGGTATAGGTAACCAATCGAGATAAGTTTAATACCACGCGTGTGCGACCACCGGCTTCAACTGTGCTAATGCTACGGGCTACACCAACACCGATATTGAGTGAGCGGTCAGGTAATTTAATTTTTGTATTTGGAAAATCAAATGCGATACGAGCAGGACTATCGATAGTAAAACTACCGGGCTCACTGGGTGTATTTTCAAGTGACATTCTGATTTGCACTTGGTCACCGGGAAGTGATGAGTAGTTAATTTCAGTGAGTGCATTTTCTTCAGCAGATACTTGTGTGCCGACAGAGCTCAGGGCCAATAAACAAGCACTAGCAAAAGTAGCAAAATATTTTTGCTGAAGAATTTTTTGGAATGTTATTTTAATATTTTTCATGGTGCATCTCCGTCACGAATTAATTACTTGTATCTGCCAGATCAAGTGAGGCCTCGCGTTCAGTCCATCCTCCCACACCATTGGGGATGATTTCATTAAGTAGTATTGAGTCTTCATTTACAGCTAAAATTTCGCCATAGTTAGAACCCATATGATTTCCGGGTAGTACTCTGTAAATAATTTTGTCAGGGGCGGTGATTAAAGCCCATGTCTTACCGTTCTTTTTAATATGACCAACGAAACTTAAAGAATCTAAACTATATCGTTCAAGCTCTTCACGTTTGCGGTTTAAATTTGGGTGTAATCCTGAGTCTTGAATTTCTAAACTGGCTTCTTCTTGTGCGATAAACGCAGTAAAAGGATCGCGTAAGTGACTCACCTGATATAAATATGTTTCGTAAGGTGTGATTTCTGGCAAAGGTTTAATGCGACCTTTGGGGCGAGATTTAATACTGGTTACATATTCTTGTAAGTCACTGGTGTTATCACTGGTACATGCAGTTAAATAGACAGGCAGGCACAAGCACAACACTTTAATGACGGGGGTCAGTGATGCTGATGTTTTTGAATGTTTGTTTAATTCATTCGCCATTGTTTATTTCGCCTTGCTTTTAAATTTGGTTTAACGTTTTTAGCTTTGTTTATCTACGCTTTTTGCGTTTTTTACGTTTACCAGAAACTTCACTTTCATCAAGATAACGGTATGTTTTTGCGGTGACATCCATGGTTAATATGCCTTTTTTCCCTTTACCGCCGGTAATGGAAATATTTTCAAGTGTCACGATTCTTGGTAAGGCTGCAATGCCGCTCGCAAACTCACCAAACTGGTGGTATGTGCCGGTCATTTTTAATGTGATCGGTAGCTCTGCATAGAATTCGATGTGTTTTTCTGCAAGTGGTTTGAAAAGTAAGAACTCAATACCACTGGCCAAGCCTGTTTGAGAGATATCTACCAGTAAATCTTCAACTTCTGTTTTACTTGGTAATTGGCGAATCATGGCACCAAAAGAGTCTTCCATTTCCAGCATTTGTGCTTTATAAGCATCAAGGTTGGCGGCTTTCGCTTGTTTCGTTTCAAAGGTGCTTTTTAATCGCTGTTCTTCACTGGTAATTCTTTCCAGGTTTTCTTGTTGAGCTTGAATATCTACAAAATAACCAAGAACTAAAATACCAACAGAAACAATGGCCACAAGTACACTCTTGACCACAACTGGCCATGAGCCAACGTTGTTAATATCTAGATTGTTAAGATCGAAGTCTGCCATAATAAATATCTATTTTTTAGTTGCTGTTTTAGGTTGGGCAAGTTGTTCTGCGCGTAATATAAAATCACGACCGCCGGATGATTTTGTTTTGCCTTTTTTCTGAATAATATTTAAAACAGGTTTGGTTAACCAATCAGATGAATCGATGTTTCTCATATAGGCAGAAACTCGAGCATTAGATTGTGCAACACCATTTATGGTTAGGTTTTTACCTGATTGCTTAAGACTTTTAATGTACGAGCCTTCAGGAATAACTTTAACCATCTCTTCAAAGAGATGCACTATACCGGGGCGGTTACGTTGAAGTTGTTGAATTACTTCCATACGAGCCAGTAAGCGTTTTTTCTCTTTTGAGAGAGTATTTATTTCACGAATTTGTTTTTCAACTGCGGTAATTTCCCGGCTTAAAAAGTTATTACGAGATTCTTGTGCGCTTATCATTCGGTTGTATTGCAAATGCACGGCTAAGATAATCAAAATCATTAGAACCACGGACAAACCTAACATGGTGAGAAATTGCTTGAGTTGTTCTTTACGCCGCTCTTCGCGCCATGGAAGTAAATTAATATGAGCCATTAATCAAAACTCCTCATTGCGAGACCAGCAGCAATCATTAAGGCTGGGGCATCATTACTTAAGCTTTGCGCTTTTACACGTGAGGCTAACGTCATATTAGTGAAAGGGTTGGCGACGGAAGTATGCACGCCGAGTTTATTGGCAATCATTTCATCAATACCAGGAATCATGGCGCTACCGCCTGCCAGTACAATGTGATCAACACTATTATATTGGCTTGAACCGTAGAAGAATTGCAGTGAACGACTGACTTGCTGTGTCATTGCATCTTTAAAAGGTTCTAATACTTCAGGCCCGTAATTATCAGGCAAGCCACCTTGGCGTTTTGCCATACCGGCTTCTTCATAAGACAAACCGTAGCGGCGTTGAATTTCTTCAGTTAACTGTTTGCCACCAAAGACTTGTTCACGGGTATAAATAGTTTTGCGATCATGCATCACGTTTAATGTGGTCATGGTTGCACCTACATCAATAACAGCTATTGTTTGGTCAATGCCTTGTTCAGGAAGTTGAGGAATAAGAAGGTTAAACGCATTTTCCATTGCATAAGCTTCTACATCGACAATTTTTGCTTTTAAACCGGCAAGTTCGATGGCTGCGATACGAATATCGACGTTTTCACTACGTGAAGCCGCCAATAAAACATCAATACGCTCTGGATCATTCTCAGAAGGGCCAATGACTTCAAAGTCTAAATTTACTTCTTCTAGGGGGTAAGGAATATATTGGTCGGCTTCGAGTTCAATTTGCTGTTCCATCTCATCTTCAGTTAATGAAGCGGGCATAGCAATAATTTTGGTGATAACAGCAGAACCAGCAACGGCGACCGCTGCAAATTTAGTTCGTGATGCAGAACGTTTAACGGCGCGTTTAATCGCTTCGCCCACGGCTTCAACATCAGCAATATTTTTTTCTATAACCGAGTTCGCAGGCAGCGGCTCTACAGCGTAGCTTTCTACGCGTATACGGTCACCACTCATACCAAGCTCAAGTAGCTTGATTGCGGTGGAGCTTACATCCAACCCTAATACGATTGGTTGTTTTTGTTTGAATAAATCGCCAAGACCCATAGTTTTATCTCAATGCTTGCTGTAAGTATCTTACTGTAACCTAGAAGTTACTTTAAGTGCTAGTGTTTTTTCGTTATTTTGCAAAAGGTTACGATAACTAGTTATATAATACTTTAGGTTGTTGAGTCAACTATAGGACATCTAATGAAAAAAAACAAATAAGGGTGACAGTTTTTCATTGAAGCCATATAATTTCCTCTTGTGTGATTATATCGGTCGTTTCACGCACAACCTTAATATAGTGTGAGTTTATGAAGTCATTTTTTAAGAAGTCCGTCACAAATCTAACCATTTTGATGGCAATAGGCGGGTTATTAGCCAGTTTATTCATCGGTGGAGCATATTTTTATCTTTCCCCACGGTTACCTGGAATTGAAATACTAAAGGATGTGCAGCTACAAGTGCCGTTACGGGTCTACGCCAAAAGCGGTGAGCTGATCGCTGAATTTGGTGAAATGAAGCGTAGCCCGCTGGAATATGAAGCTTTTCCTCAACACCTTATTGATGCCGTTTTAGCTGCAGAAGATGACCGTTTCTTCGAACACCCTGGTGTCGATTATCAAGGCATCTTGCGTGCCGTTGTGCATTTAATTAAAACCGGTAAAAAAGGCCAAGGTGGTAGCACCATTACCATGCAGGTCGCTCGGAACTTTTTTCTTAGTCGCGAAAAAACCTACCTTCGCAAACTTAATGAAATATTTCTCTCCTTTAAAATTGAAGGCTTCCTTACTAAAGAAGAAATTCTTGCACTTTATTTAAATAAAATTTACTTGGGCAAACGTGCCTATGGTTTCGCTGCTGCTGCGCAAGTTTATTACGGCAAAACTTTAGAGCAATTAAGCATCTCTGAGTTTGCAATGGTTGCAGGCTTACCAAAAGCGCCATCAAGCTATAATCCGATTAATAATCCACAACGGGCTTTATTACGACGTAACTATGTTTTAGGTCGTATGCGCGTACTTGACTATATAGATGAAGCGACATATCAATCTGCGTTACTCACTGTTGATATCGCAAAAGTACATGGTCAAGATATTGAACTAGAAGCACCTTACATTGCCGAGATGGTGCGAACAGAAATGGTTGCCCGTTATGGCTCTGATGCTTATACCGGCGGTTATAGTGTTTACACTTCAGTGAATGCAGATAAACAGCGTGCAGCCAATGCGGCTTTACGAAATGCATTATTGGGTTACGACCGCCGTCATGGCTATCGCGGCCATCTTGGTTTTTATGATCTGGATTCTCATTTAGCGGGCAAGACAGAAGAGGAAATCGAGAAAGAAAAAGAGACGGCGTTAAAATTAGAAAAGGAACGACTATTACTGGGGGAAGATGCTCAAATTGAAATACATAAACCCAAAATAGAAAGACTAGATGAGTTTGCAGTATGGCGACAAGCCTTAAATAAAATTTCCAGCTATGGAAACCTCGTTCCCTCTTTAGTTTTTCAAGTCAATGAAAAAGAAGCGTATGCCTATACCGCAGATAATAAAATCGTTCACTTACCTTGGAAACATATTGAATGGGCTAGAACGTATATTGAAAATAATAAGGTAGGTAGAGAATTAACGTCAGCGCATGAGCGTTTAAGAGAAGGCGATATTATTTACACCGTGCCATCGAAGAAGCCAGGTTGTAGTTGGTTGGCACAAAAACCAACCGTGGCCGGCGCCTTGGTTGCATTATCGCCTGAAGATGGTGCGATTGAAGCACTGAATGGTGGTTTTGATTACTACGGAAGTAAATTTAATCGTGCAATACAAGCACAGCGTCAACCAGGTTCAAGCTTTAAACCTTTTATCTTTAGTGCCGCGTTAGATAAAGGCTATACCGCAGCCAGTATTATTGCAGATGCCCCCGTTGTCTTTGATGCGCCGGGTTTAGAAGATGTTTGGCGGCCAGAAAACTACAGTGGTCGGTTTTATGGGGACACGCGTTTACGCGTCGCATTAATTAAATCGCGTAACTTGGTTTCGATTCGTTTACTTCGTGACATCGGTATTGGTTATGCCATTCGTTATATCAAACGTTTTGGTTTTACTAAAAAAATGTTACCAAGAAATTTATCACTCGCTTTAGGTAGTGGTTCGTTAACACCGTATGATCTCGCTGCGGGTTATGCCGTATTTGCAAACGGCGGTTATCGAGTTAAGCCTTACTTAATAGACTATGTGATAGGAGCAAAGAAAAAAATTGTTTTTATGCACGAGCCTGAGCGGGTGTGCAAAGAATGTCGACCAGAGCCAGAAATTAAAGAAGATACTGAGGTAGAAAAACAGTTAGAAGAAAATACACCGGCCATAAACAATGAAGAAGCCCTCACTAAAGTAACAGTAGAAATAAAAAATTCTGAAACTTCATTAATTAAACCTGTTGCAATACTACCAGTTGTAGCAGAAGACTTAAGTGAGTCCTTTTTATCTTTAATGAGCGAAGAAGAAAAACTGGAAGTGCTACAAGGCCCAACTCAAATAAAACTAGCAGAACAAATTCTTTCACCTCAAACTGCATTTATAATTAATACCATGATGCGAGATGTTATTACATATGGCACAGGGCGACGCGCACGGGTGATCGGACGTAAAGATTTAGCGGGTAAAACAGGCACAACCAATGAGCAACGTGATGCGTGGTTTACTGGTTTTAATCCTGACATTGCAACTATCACATGGGTCGGCTTCGATGAAGCAAGACCTTTAGGTGATAGAGAAACAGGAGCGCGTGCAGCCCTGCCGATGTGGGTTGATTTTATGCGTGATTCACTTGAAGGTGTAGAAGAAAAAGAATTGCAACAACCTCCTGGCTTGGTTTCTGTTCGGATAGATCCTAAGACAGGCAAGCTGGCAACACCGTCTACACAAAATGCTGTTTTTGAATTCTTCCTTGCAGATCAAGTTCCTTCGGCACAAACTGAATTTTCAGGTAATAGCGGTACAAGTAACAGTGTTGAGACAGCACCATCAGACATAACTGAAGATATTTTTTAATTTGTTATTTGTATTGTATCGAAAGGTTTGAACCATGTCGCAAAGAGAAAGAGACCTCCTTCAAATGCGCCAATTGCTGGCGCAAAAAACAGCACAAATTATTCTTGAAAGTGGTCTGAGAGATTTCCATGCTGCGAAATTAAAAGCAGCGCATCAACTGGGTGCGACAGATACAAAAAGCCTACCTAATAATTCAGAAATAGAGCTGGCTTTAACCGAGTACCAACGTCTTTTTCATTCAACATCACAGCCTGAATATTTATCTCACTTACGTGAAATAGCCATTGAAGCGATGAGCTTCTTAAAAGATTTTAAACCCAAACTGGTTGGCAGTGTTTTAAATGGAAGTGCGGATGAGCATTCTACGATAAGAATACATGTGTTTGCGGAAACAGTTGAGAGTGTGGGCTTTTATTTAGAAGACAATAAAATTCCTGCGCAGTTAGGCGAGAGCCGTTTAAAATTGATGCATGATCAATATCAAAACTATTCCAGTTATGATTTTTTGGTAGATAATCATAAGGTGGAATTAATCGTCTTCTTGCCTAAGCAAAAACAAATACCGTTAAGCCCGATAGATGGCAAACCGATAAAGCGAGCGACAATTAGTGATGTTGAGATATTAATAAATAATATTAACGATCTTTAGCAACACCCGTGTCTATTGCAGCTTCAGCAACGGCTTTAGGTATAAAGTCTTTTAAGCGTGGATCAAAAGGTTTAGGAATAATATAATCTTTACCAAACTCAAGCTGATCCACACCATAAGCATCGAGAACATCTTGCGGTACTTTTTCTTTGGTTAAAGCCGCCAATGCTTTCACTGCCGCAATTTGCATTTCAGTATTAATACAGGTTGCTCGAACATCTAATGCGCCGCGAAATATAAAGGGAAAACCTAAAACATTATTAACTTGGTTAACGTAATCACTTCGGCCGGTTGCTAAAATAAGATCGCTACGTGTTTTAATCGCAAGTTCAGGATTAATTTCAGGATCAGGGTTTGATAAAGCGAAGACGATAGGATCTGCTGCCATAGTTTCTAACATTTCAGTTTTTAATAGGTTAGGGCCAGAGACGCCAATAAAAACATCAGCTCCCTTCATTGCATCACTTAATGTTCTTCGAGAAGACTCACGAGAGAATTCTTGTTTATATTTATTCACTTCTTCACGACCGTTATAGACCACGCCTTTTCGATCAACCAAATATATTTTTCTCGCACCTAAACTTTTTAACATGCGCATGGCAGCAATACCTGCTGCGCCAGCACCAAGACAAACGATATGTGCTTTTTCTATTTCTCGTCCGGTAATTTCAAGCGCATTTAATAAACCTGCCGCAATAATGATTGCCGTGCCGTGTTGGTCATCATGAAAAACAGGAATATTAAGTTCTTCTGTTAGTGCTTTTTCTATTTCAAAACAACGAGGAGCTGCGATATCTTCTAAATTGATTCCACCAAAGGTTGGAGAAATATTTTTTACTGTTTTTACAAAGTCTTCAACAGAATCTGCATCGACTTCAATATCCATAACATCGATATCAGCAAACTTTTTAAATAATACTGCTTTACCTTCCATCACAGGTTTACCCGCTAAACTACCGACATTACCTAAACCGAGTACAGCAGAACCATCGGTAATAACAGCAACAAGATTGCCTTTATTTGTATATAGATAAGCCGCTTCAGGATCTTCTGCAATAGCTCTCACTGGTGCAGCAACACCAGGGGTGTATGCAAGACTTAAATCATCTTGAGTATCACAAGGCTTGGTTAATGCTGTGGCTGTTTTCCCCGGAACAGGGCTAGCATGATAATCAAGCGCCGCTTTTTTTAATTCTTCTGCAGAAAGTTTTTTATTGTTGCTCATTGTTGCATTACCTTTGTTAGACGCTTTGCGTGCAGCTGATGATAAAATGCATTATTTTAATGTGTTTTAAAATAAGATTAAGACAAGACCGTTTAATTGTAGCAGTTAAGTAGCATCTAGTCTGTGCTTAGTATTTCTAACGAAGCAGGGTGATGAATATTAATACGTTGTTCATTTTTTACTTTGTAAACCCAGCCGCGTGCGCTTATATTTTTACCTAATAAAGATGAAGGTTGAAAGCGAGTAAAAAAATCTAAATTCTTTTTAGCAATGCGCAAAGCAAATTTATAATTGGAAGGTGTCTTTAAATTAAGCCAAAAAGCAGAACGGCTTTCACCGATTCGTTTCACTGAGCCTGTAATCACATGAAAGCCATTGATAGATTTGTTAAGTTGAGTGATGCTTATTGATTTGCTAAAAGAATGGTTCCAAAAACCTCGTTGCTGACTTTTAGCCTGTTGCTCCGCTTGTTGGTAACAAGATAAAAAATGTAAGTTAGGCGCGATAGAAATCATATAACCTAAACCATTACGAATAATATCTTCTGAAATATTTTTATTATCTTTTGTAAAAATATGCGCTAATAAGCGTTGATAACGATCGTGTTTCTCTTTCCCCGTGATCAGTTTGACTTGATGGTTATTTAACTCAATAATTTTTTCAAGATGCTGTTTTGCAGCAAGGTAGAAAGGTTCATCTGCTTTACCGTCGCGTCCACGTTCAGGTGTGTTGACCCCGATGAGTCGAAGTTTTCTACCATCACTGAGCTTGATGGTATCTCCATCATAAACATAGGAAACCGTTACGGTTTCCTCAAAGGTATTAGGGCTACAGTTGGCGGCGAGTAATGTTGATGAGGTAAAAAAAGAGAACGAGAGAAAGACAAAAGGCGCCCAATTGGACGCCTTTTCTCGAATACTACAAAACAACATAGGGCTTATTTTTTGCCGTATTTTTGGTTAAATTTATCAACACGTCCTGCAGTATCAAGTAATTTTTGCTTACCTGTAAAGAAAGGATGACACTTAGAACAAACCTCAATAGTTTGATCTTTACAGCTCGCTGAACGTGTTTCAAAAACATTGCCGCAACTGCAAGTAACTGTAATTTCTTCGTAGGCTGGGTGGGTATCAGCTTTCATTTTAAAGACCTCTAGTTTATTCAGAACATCGCGACCTTAAGTTAGGCACCATGCACAATATGGGACGGGCGATAATACGTAAAAGGCGGCGTTACAGCAAGTATTTATCGAGATCTTTATCGTTTTAATGATAAAAACAAGTTTAGCTTTGAGTTTGTGCGTGGAAAGCGATAATTTCAGCATTTTTAACAGGAATAGGGGGTGCTAAATTAGGTTTAGCCTGAAATTTGAGCCGTCCAGATAGCTTATCCAAGGTTTCCCACATCAGTTCTGAAATAGCGAGACAGGCACCAATTGAAGAGTTTTTATGTTGCTTTCGGACTTGGTCTATTTGCCATTGCAGCCCTTGTAAACGGTGTTTGTGTCGGCTTGAGGTGCTGTCTATCAACGCAGAAATATTATCTTGTCTTAATTGTTCGAATTTTTTAGGATCACTGCTGGCGAGATTGACCCAATGTGCAAAATCAATCTTATTTATAGAGTTCGATGGCATAACTCACTTCCCTCGCTGACTAAAAAAACATCACATAAGGTAAGAATGTTCGGTTTTTGAGCTTTTGTCAAAATACACTTACATTTTATCTAGAAAATACTTGAGGATAATGGGCTATCTTGTTAATTCTCTTTAAAAAGGCTGTTATTAGCCACTCTCAACTTTATTCAAAAAAAAACCAACAGCCCATTAAGGTGTTGGTTTTTTATTAATGCTCTGACTTAGCTTTTAGCTTACAGCGCGACAGAGTTTAAGATTTTTAGTAAAAACTACGTTTTCATTGAATCAAAGAAGTCGTTGTTTGTTTTACTTGCTTTGAGTCGATCCAGAAGAAATTCCATTGAGCCAATCTCATCCATATCATGAACAACTTTACGTAAAATCCACATTTTTTGTAATTCATCTGGTTTAGTAAGTAATTCCTCACGACGCGTACCAGAGCGGTTGATATCAATCGCAGGATACAGGCGTTTCTCAGCAATTTTACGGCTAAGATGAATCTCCATATTACCCGTGCCTTTAAATTCTTCGTAAATAACATCATCCATACGAGAACCGGTTTCAACCAATGCGGTGGCGATAATAGTCAGTGAACCACCTTCTTCAACATTACGTGCAGCACCAAAGAAACGTTTTGGACGATGTAATGCGTTAGCGTCAACACCACCGGTCAACACTTTACCTGATGATGGAATAACGGTGTTATAAGCACGAGCCAAGCGGGTAATGGAATCAAGTAATATGATCACGTCTTTTTTATGCTCAACCAAGCGTTTGGCTTTTTCGATAACCATTTCAGCTACTTGAACATGGCGGCTAGCAGGCTCATCAAAGGTTGAAGAAACCACTTCGCCGCGTACAGAACGTGACATTTCGGTTACTTCTTCAGGGCGCTCATCAATCAGTAATACGATTAAATGACATTCAGGGTGGTTGTGAGCGATGGCATGCGCAATATCATGCAGCATCATTGTTTTACCTGCTTTTGGCGGTGAAACAATCAAACCACGCTGGCCTTTACCAATGGGGGCGGTGAGGTCGATAACACGCGCCGTCATGTCTTCGCTACTGCCGTTACCCACTTCAAGTTGTAAACGTTCTGTTGGATGAAGCGGTGTTAAATTTTCAAATAAAATTTTGTGTTTAGCATTCTCTGGGGAGTCGAAGTTGATTTCACTGACTTTTAATAATGCAAAATAACGCTCGCCATCTTTAGGTGGGCGAATTTTACCAGCAACGGTATCGCCAGTACGTAAGTTAAATCGGCGGATTTGGCTAGGTGAAACGTAAATATCATCTGGGCCTGCGAGGTAAGAACTGTCTGCTGAACGAAGGAAACCGAAGCCATCTTGTAAAATTTCTAAAACGCCATCACCGTAAATATCTTCACCGCTTTTTGCGTGAGATTTAAGAATGGAGAAAATGATGTCTTGTTTGCGAGAGCGAGAAAGATTTTCGAGGCCCATGCAAGAGGCTATTTTAATAAGAGCAGGAACAGGGTTTTGTTTCAGTTCAGATAGATTCATATTGAGGGTTTCTTTTAGATTATTTGAAGTTAAATGAATACGAGGCGAAGTTGCGAGAAAGCAAAGTGACAACGTACGGGTTTTAAAGTTTGTTTTTTGAAGTTTGGCCGTTTGCTTCTTTTTAATTAGCTAAACGATTTAAATTATTTTGAATATATTTCAGTGAGCGAACATTAGCACTTAAATTTAAAAACGTCCAGCGCAATAGGCTTGCGCTGGAAATTAAACAACAATTTACAGATTACTGTCAATAAATGCAGCGAGTTGAGACTTAGTAACAGCGCCTACTTTAGTGGCTTCTACATTACCATCTTTGAAAATCATTAATGTTGGGATACCGCGAATACCAAATTTTGGAGGTGTCGCAGGGTTCTCATCAATGTTGAGTTTGGTAATTTTTAGTCTGCCGGCATATTCTTCTGCAATTTCATCAAGTATGGGGGCAATCATTTTGCAAGGGCCACACCAGTCTGCCCAATAATCTACGAGTACGGGGCCTTCAGCATTTACAACTTCAGCATCGAAAGTGTCGTCTGTTGCATATACAATCTTGTCGCTCAATTTAGTGTCTCCTAATGACATTCTGAAATTTTATTGTAGTCGCTTTATAAGTAAAACGACACCTCAATTTGAGTGTATACAGCAAAATTGTTCAACAATTAATTTTACCTGCAATCTGTTATGATGCGCGCCATGAGCGAAACACACTTAACAGACACTAAATTTTCCAGCTTTGATTTGCCTGCAGAGGTTCTCCGTGGGGTTGATGAATTAGGCTTTTCTTATTGCACACCCATTCAAGCAGAGTCACTGCCTTTTGCCTTAAAGGGCAAAGATATTGCTGGCCAAGCACAAACGGGGACGGGTAAAACTGCCGCGTTTTTACTAGGGGCTTATGGGCATATATTAAAGGCACCCGCGCCTGAAACAAGAAAAAAGAATCAACCACTCTGTATTATTCTCGCGCCGACGCGTGAGCTAGCAGTACAAATTCATAAAGATGCAGAGGCTCTGGGTAAATACACCGGCCTAAAGCATGTCGCTGTTTTTGGTGGCACAGGTTATGACACGCAAAAACAAGCGATTATTGATGGTGTTGATTTTTTAATTGGTACGCCTGGGCGAATTATCGATTATTTCAAACAAGGCGTGTACGACTTAAAACAAATTCAAGTTTTAATTTTAGATGAAGCCGATCGTATGTTTGACCTTGGTTTCGTCGATGATATTCGTTATTTAATTCGCAAAATGCCTGATGCAGATAAACGTCTGAGCATGTTGTTTTCAGCCACCTTGACACATCGTGTGCAAGAACTTGCTTATGATCATATGAATGATCCTGTAGAAGTGATTATTAAGTCTGAAAAAGTCACCGCAGATCGCGTTGAACAAACCGTATACTACCCTGCAATGGACGAGAAAATTGGCCTGTTACTGGGCTTGCTTTCAAGTCGAAGTGATGAGCGGATCGTTATTTTTATCAACACGAAACGTGTCGCGGAAAGAATTGATGCTTTCTTTAAAACCAATGATATTAATGGTGCAATGCTTACTGGCGATGTTCCACAAAATAAACGTCTAAAAATTATGGAAGATTTTACTGGCGGTAAAATTCGTGCCTTGGTCGCAACAGATGTTGCTGCACGTGGACTACATGTTGAAGATGTGAGTTTGGTTATAAATTACGACTTACCCAATGAAGCAGAAGATTACGTGCATCGTATTGGTCGAACAGGTCGAGCTGGCGCAAGTGGTATGGCGATAAATTTTGCTTGTGAAGACTATGCCATGTCTTTACCGGATATTGAAAAATACATTGGGCATAAAATTGAAGTGTCTAAAATCACTAATGAAATGATAGTTAAGCCAAATCCCCCCGCTAGAATTGAACGTAAAAGTAAAAAGAAGACGCACCACAAAAAAACAAGCCAAGGAAGTAAGCCACAACATAAAGGTGGTCGCCCACATCACCATAAAAACGATCAAGCTAAGAAACATACGCCTGCTCAAAAAAATACTCAACCACAACAGAATAAAGCTAAGCAGAATAAAGAAAAAAATAGCAATGAAAAAGTAAGCGCAGCTAAATCAAAGCCTTTTAAGAAAAGCCAGAATAAAGATAAAAAAGTGGGTTTTATTGGTGGGGTTATGAAAATATTGACGGGTATATTTCCCCGTACTTAACCGGATAAAAAAATGATATGTATAGTTAATTCATAAAATCTTATTAAATATTAATAGAGATAGAAAAAATGCCAATACATGAAGTACCTCAAGAATTTATTAATTATGCGAACAAAATTCAAAATCCCATAATTGCCGATATTGGAAGTAGAGATGCAATTGATTGCCTTTATCTTTATGAACAATTGGAAGCCGGGGCGCTACATATATTCGAACCTAATCCAATAGCTATTGATATATGTAAAAAAAATATTGCAGCTCATAAAAAAAATAAAAATATATTTTTACGTCACAAGCTGTTGCCGAATTTACCGTGGCGAATAAATGCTGTTTATGAAAAGAAGGCTTAATTTTAATTTAATATATTTATTATGTCTGTGACAAGAAAATCTATCCGAATTTTAGTGATTCGAGCGGGTCAATTAGGTGATACCGTTTTTGCTACCAGCATAATAAATCCATTGCTAAATCATTTTGGAAAAAATACCATCATTGATTGGGTTGCTAAATCAGGAATGGGAAAAATTTACGAAAACGATCCCCGAGTGAATCGGGTTTTTGATATTAAAACACGAAAAACGCCCTTCTTTATTAATTCAGTTAAACAGAAAATTATTCTTTCTGCTCTTTTTAGTCCATATGATTACGTAATTAATTTAGAGCTGGGATCAATGTTTAATGATGTTGTGCGACTAACTAGAGCAAAACATAAAATAGGCATGCCATATAGGCATTTTACTGAGCCTGCTGAAACTCACGCGGTAGAAAATTTACACCTTATATATGAATCTTTTTTGAATCAAGATGATATGGCGCTTGCGCAGCCATCTTTAATTGGTTCAAGCCTTATGGAATTAAATTCAAAATTTGATTTGCCAGATAAATATATCATCTTGTCGCCAAGCAATAGTCATCACAATAAAAAATCGTCGATTAATTTACGCGCTTGGCCAATAGAGCATTGGAAAACATTGTTTGACTTGCTTGAAAAAAATAATATTAATGCAGTCATGGTAGGTTCAGAGTCTGAACGTAATTATTTTAATAAATTTGATAAGCTCGCAAAAAATATTATTTCTTTGGTTGGAAAAACAACATTCCCTGAACTTATTGGATTAATTAATCATGCAGATAGTCTTGTTGTGACTGATACAGGGCCAGCACATATAGCTGCTGCTGTAGATACGCCTGTGTATGCTTTAATTGGTCCGACAAACTTTAAAAGAACCGGGCCTTACCAAACTAAAACAAATAAAGTGACTATCGTTAGTAGCCATGTTTCGTGTAGCCCATGTTATCACACAGAGAAAATGCGCACGTGTCAGGATAATAAATGTATGAAAGAAATTAAACCTAAACAAATTATTCGTCGTATCTTACAAAGCAAGTTATGAGTAGCTAGAGGGGGTATATCTAAAAATATTACGTAGTCAGTAAAGCCACACCACCGATTCTATCCTTATCTCCTCTGACAGGGACTTGTGAATAATGGCCGAGAGCGCAGGAGTGATCATAACTATGTCACCTGCTCGTCCAATGCGAATTACAAGTGTTTTCATTTAAATTTAATCTTAGTTAAGTAACATATGTGTTTGACCTTGCTATGCGACAAACGATAAAATGCAGTACCGAATGGCTAACTATATATGAAGAATTATGACGATTAAAGTAGAACTTTCGTATGGTGAAATGCTAGATAAAATCACTATATTACAGATTAAACGCGAACGAATGACGGATAAAGCTAAAGTTTCTAATGTTGAAAAAGAACTCAGTTTATTAACGGCACTTTGGCAGGCTGATAAAAACTCTAATATCGATATTGAACAAGAGATTGTAGAGTTAAAAAGCATAAATGAAGCTTTGTGGGATATTGAAGATGATATTCGTGATAAAGAAAAAGCAAAAGAGTTTGATGTAAATTTTATTGAGTTAGCAAGATCCGTTTATGTAACAAATGACAAACGTGCTGCGGTGAAGCGCGTGATTAATGTAAAGCTGGGCTCGGATTTAATTGAAGAAAAATCCTATTCAGACTATTTGTAATAGATAATGTTAGCGCATATTTTCAGCTTGACGCCATAGCTGGAAGGTTGAATATTTTTTATATGCGCCGCTTAAAACATATTTCAAAACATTACGTAGTCGGTAAAACCACACCACCGATTCTATTCTTATAATTTCTTTTCCTTTCTCATCAAAGAAAATAATTGTTGGGCTGTAATTAATGCCTAGTTTTTCTGCCCACTGTTTTGTCATGAGTTTTTGACCTGCGGGTGTAATCAGGCGTTGCTCACTATTTACATCAAGCTGGATCACTTCAAGTTTTAATAGTTCTGTTTCGATTTCATTTCTAATAAAGGGACCTGCGTGTAATATGTCGCAGGCATGGCAGTGTTTGCGTTCAAATACCACCATTAAGGGTTGCTCTGCGGCGATGTGATTGCGTGCGAGTAAATGCGGTGGTTTATTGAACAAGCTGTTTTGATTGAGTTCAAGACTGCCATAACTCATTGCGGCTTCTGCTCTTGCCATGTAGTTTTTGAATGTTTCTTTTTTATAATGTGCGTCGGCTACGTATTCTAATGCTGCACGAAATTGGTATGGTGGGCGATAGCCACGTAAGCGCAAAATTTCTTTTCCTTCTACATTATAAAAAATTATAGAAGGTGTGAAGTTGGTTTTTTTAAGGGCAGAAAAAGATTTTTCAGTATATGCTTTGCCATCAATATCTGTAACAGGACGTTGTCCTTTTACGTTAATGGCAATGACATCAAAGTTTTGCTGTGTGTATTTCTTTATGTCATCTTGACCCCAGTTATTCTTCATATGGGCTTTGCAGTAAGGACAATATTTTTGGCCAAAATAAATAATTAGGCCTTTTTTATTTTGTAGTTTCGCTTCCTTAATATCTTCAGCAATTTCTAAAAAACTCAACTTAAACCATTCGGGTGATACCAAGGGCTCATCGAGTGGTTTATCATCAAATATAAGAGGATCTATTTGTTCTGCAGAAACAAAGAAAGGAGTAAGCAGAGTAATAAAAGTAAGACATAAAATAAATAAATTATTTCTTAACGTGTGCATCTTATTTTATCACTTTACTCAGTTTGATTATGGCAAGGTCGTTGGAAAAAGCAGGTTAACACGCATGTGCTTGCAGTTAAAAACCAAAACAAGAAAAAACCAATAGTATACCCACCTAAACGCGTAATTGGTTCATAACCGGATGCAAGCATGAGGAGTTCAGGGTCGAACGCGGTAAAAAATAAAATGGTAGCGACACCAGCGGTAAGAAAGGACGGCCAGAGAATAGCGATAACTTTTTGTATTGTAGGGATATCTTGCTGTGATGATGTCATAGGTGGAACCTCTCCTTAATTGTAATTATTATTGTGAGTCCATTTGCCATTGAGTTTGTTTTGGTAGTGTTACTCGCCCATTTATACGCCAGCTTTTTTCTTCGGGCTCTAAAATTATTATCCAACTACCCGTTACCACCTTTTTTATTCTACCCGTATAGCTCTTATTATCAGGTGCTAAAAATAGTGTAATTGTTTGATCATGGTTTGCGATGGTTGTATGCGCCAGCTGCATAGTTAAGCGCGGTGGTGGTTCTGATATTTCACCGCTTAATTTCAGTGTAATTGTTTGGGTTAATTTATCCCAGTTAACAGCAGCATTTAAGTTTAATTCATGTGCTTTTTGTTTGCGTTCAAGCGTTTGATTAATGGCTAACCCTGCTTTGTAATAGTCATCGTTCACTAATCCATCGTCAGTTTTTACCGCAATAATAATTGTTGCTGTTCCTGCAATAACTGCGACGGCAGGAAAGAATATTAGAAACCATGGCCAAAATTGTTTGTACCATGGGGGATGTGGCGACGGAGAAGTTGAAGTTGGTTCTGTGGTATTTGTCATTTGGTAACCTTACTTTGTTAAAGGCCCGATGAAGCGTGCCTGTTCAGTGACGGCAAGATCGGGCTGATCTGTTGATTTCAAATAAAAATTCACGATACTGCTAGTTTTGGACAAGTTAATAGGATCAATTTGAATACGAACAGCAAGATTAACCACTTCTCCTGATTGTATTTTTATTTCAGCTTTTGGTTGAATGAACTGCATTTCTTTTAATCCATCAGCGTGTAATTGGTATTGATGATCTTTTGTGTCCATATTTATTAACTTTAAGGTATAAATATTTTCAACTAAACCGTCAACTGTTTCTCTGTATAAGGCATTTCGGTCACGAATAATATCCAGTTCCAAAGGAATACGTGTTGCTATGCTATAAACCAATGCGAGTGAAATAAGAACAAGCAGTGAGGCATAGACAACGATTCGTGGTCTAAGCATGTGTGTTGTTTTGCCATCGATACGATTTTGTGTCGTGTATTTTACGAGCCCTTTCTCGTAGTTCATTTTCTCCATGACATCGTCACAGACATCAATACAGGCAGCACAACCAATACATTGATACTGTAAACCATCTCTAATATCTATTCCTGTCGGGCATACTTGTACGCATAAAGTACAGTCGACACAATCACCCAATCCTTTTTCTTTTGGGTCAACACTCTTTTTACGCGCGCCACGAGATTCACCGCGTTTATCGTCGTAGGAAATAATCAGGGTATCTTTATCAAACATGGCACTTTGAAAACGTGCATAAGGGCACATATAAATACAAACCTGTTCACGCATCCAGCCGGCATTACCGTAGGTGGCAAAGCCGTAAAAAATGATCCAGAAGGTTTCCCAGGGGCCTAGTGAAAACTGAAATAATGCATGCCCCAAATCAATAATGGGGGTGAAATAACCGACAAAGGTGAAGCCTGTCCAGGCAGAGAGGGTAAGCCATATAAAGTGTTTAAGCGCTTTGGTTGAGAACTTGCGTGAATCCATGTCACTGTTATCAAGTTTTATTTGTTGATTACGACTGCCTTCAACTTTACGTTCGATCCATAAAAAGACTTCTGTCCAGACAGTTTGTGGACAGGCAAAGCCACACCATAAACGCCCTGCCAGGGCAGTAAAAAAGAAGAGGGATAATGCCGCGATAATAAGTAATGCAGCAAGATAAAAGAAATCTTGTGGCCAGAAGGTTAAACCGAAGATATAAAATTTTCGCGCAGGTAAATCAAATAATACAGCTTGGTGATTATCCCAACGTAACCAAGGAACAAAATAATAACCACCTAATAAAATAAACACACCTAAAGTACGTAAGCGTGCAAAGACCCCACTTACTTTACGCGGGTAGACTTTTTTGTGTTTTGCGTAAAATTCTTCGGAGTCGTCTTGCTCAGGTTTAAGGTTAGTCTGGGGTTTCTTGCTCATGTGGTACTTTCTCGTTAATTATTAAAGGAAAAAAATACTTCCACCGAAAAAAGGGAGGAGAGAAGTTAATAAAAATTAAACTAAAGAAGACGTTATTCTTCTTCTTCTTTTGATTTTTTTATAAAAAGACGTATAAAAAAAACAAACATACCAATCATGAATACTATAGTGAACAGGCTCAGAAGTCCTGTCCAGGTGCCAAATAATAAATCAAGTAAAATCATATTATCACTCCTGAAAAGTAAAAAAAAAGACAGCCGGCAATAAATGCCTGCTGTCCATATTACAGTTGTTATTTATTTGTAGAGAGACTGTAAATATAAGCAGATAACAAATGTACTTTGTCTTCACCAAGGAAGTCGCGATGTGCAGGCATAACACCCGTGCGACCTTTAGCAATAGATTGAGCAATGATTCCTGCTGAACCACCGTACAACCAAATATTATCTGTCAG
>JASFYW010000143.1:0-16398 GCA_045046865.1 Woeseiaceae bacterium
CATGCCTACACCAGCACTTGGACCATCTTTAGGTATTGCACCTTCAGGAACATGTACATGAATATCTTTTTTCTCAAAGACTTCATCTTCAATACCAAGGGCTTCTGCTCTATTGCGCACAACGGTCATCGCCGCTTGTATAGATTCTTTCATAACATCGCCAAGTTGCCCCGTTACACTGTTCTTACCCTTACCGGGAAGCACAACGGTTTCAATGGTTAATAACTCACCACCCACTTCAGTCCAAGCTAAACCATTAACTTGTCCAACTTGATCATTTTCATCAATAACACCATAACGGAAACGTTTAACGCCAAGGTATTTTTCAAGATTCTTTTCAGTGATTTTTACATTTGAAATTTTACTATCAAGTAAAATTTCTTTAACCACTTTGCGGCAAAGTTTTGCAATTTCACGATCTAGATTTCGAACACCCGCTTCTCGCGTATAGTTCCGAATAATGCCACGAACCGCATCTTCACCAATGGTGATTTCAGATTCTTTAAGTCCATTATTCTCAATTTGTTTTTTAACTAAATAACGCATAGCGATATTTAATTTTTCATCTTCGGTATAACCCGACAAACGAATCACTTCCATACGATCTAATAAAGGCCCAGGAATATTCATTGTGTTTGAAGTAGCAACGAACATCACTTCAGACAAGTCATAATCCACTTCCATATAATGATCATTAAATGTGTGATTTTGCTCAGGATCTAATACTTCTAATAGTGCTGATGCAGGATCACCACGGAAGTCCATTGCCATTTTATCAATTTCATCTAATAAAAATAGTGGGTTACGTGTTTCACACTTAGATAAATTTTGAATTATTTTACCTGGCATCGAACCAATATAAGTACGACGATGACCACGTATTTCAGCTTCATCTCGTATGCCACCTAATGCCATACGCATAAATTTACGGTTTGTTGCACGTGCAATCGATTTACCTACTGAGGTCTTACCGACACCTGGAGGTCCCACTAAACAAAGGATAGGGCCTTTCATTTTCTTCATACGCTGTTGCACAGCTAAGTACTCTAATATGCGTTCTTTTACTTTTTCTAAACCATAATGATCGGCTTCTAAAACTTCTTCTGCTTTAGACAAGTCATTTCTAATTTTGCTGCGCTTTTTCCAAGGTACACCCACCATCCAATCAAGATAATTACGGACAACGGTTGCCTCTGCAGACATAGGAGACATCATTTTTAATTTTGCAAATTCAGCTTTGGATTTTTTCAGTGCTTCTTTAGACATGCCGGCACTCTCGATTTTTTTCTCGAGGTCATCCATTTCATTTGGCACGTCATCCATGTCACCCAATTCTTTTTGGATGGCTTTCATTTGTTCATTTAGATAATATTCACGCTGACTTTTTTCCATTTGGCGTTTAACGCGTCCACGAATGCGTTTCTCAACTTGTAGAATATCAATCTCAGATTCCATCAAGACCATAAGGTGCTCTACACGCTCATGTAAATCTACAATTTCTAATATTTTCTGCTTCTCTTCAAGTTTTAAAGACATGTGGGCAGCAATGGTATCTACCATACGATCTGCTTCTTCAATACTTGAAAGTGATGTTAAAATTTCAGGCGGTATTTTTTTATTTAATTTTACATACTGATCAAAGTGAGTAGTTAATGAGCGCGTTAAAACTTCTGATTCACGGTCATCAACAACTTCATCATCAAGCTCTTTAATTTGAGCTGTAAAATATTCTTCTTGGCCAAGGAAGTGAACAATACGTGCGCGCTTATTCCCTTCTACAAGAACTTTAACGGTGCCGTCAGGTAATTTTAGTAATTGTAATATGCTTGAGACCGTACCAATTTCATATAAGTCTTCTTGGCTTGGTTCATCTTTAGCCGCACTTTTTTGTGCCACTAATAAAATTTGTTTTCCGTTATCCATTGCAGCTTCTAAAGCTTGTATGGATTTTTCTCTACCGACAAATAAAGGAATAACCATGTGTGGATAAACCACAACATCGCGTAGAGGTAAAATTGGAATTGAGGATAACTGTGTTTCGACCATTTCAGACATAATGCTGTCCTGTTAATTAATTGTTCAAAATAAGAATACTTCTCACAAAGATATGGTGTTTCATTTACAGTATTTCAAGGCTTAAAAAGAAATATGATCGCTCAAAAAATGGTCAATAGACTTGGGCATTTCGACCGTGCAAAATAAAGGGGTATTAAAAAATACCCCTTTATTTTATTCTTCGGCTGAAGCCGCTAATGGCTCTTTATTTTCGTAAATGAAGAGCGGTTCCCCTTCTCCATTTATACAGGAGTCATCAATAACAACTTTTTCAACATTATCTAATGAAGGTAAGTCATACATCGTATCAAGCAGGACATGTTCTAAAATTGAACGTAATCCACGAGCACCTGTTTTTCGGTCCATGGCCTTAGCAGCAACAGCCGTTAAAGCACTTTCACGGAACTCTAATTCACTGCCTTCCATTTCAAACATTTTTTGATACTGTTTGGTCAGTGCATTTTTGGGTTCTGTTAAAATCCGAATTAATGCAGATTCATCTAGCTCACTTAATGTCGCAACAACCGGCAAACGACCAACAAATTCTGGAATTAGACCAAAACGTGTTAAATCTTCTGGTTCAACACTGTGAATCACTTCACTCAATGTTTTCTTATCGTCTTTGCTTTGTACTTCTGCAGCAAAACCGATACCACCCTTTTCAGAGCGGTCACGAATAATACGATCTAAACCTGCGAATGCACCACCACAAACAAATAAGATGTTTGAGGTATCGACTTGCAAGAATTCTTGTTGTGGATGCTTACGGCCACCTTGTGGTGGAACCGAGGCTACCGTACCTTCAATGAGTTTCAATAAGGCTTGTTGCACGCCTTCACCAGACACATCTCGTGTGATCGATGGATTGTCTGATTTACGAGAAATCTTATCAATTTCATCAATATAGACAATACCCGTTTGCGCTTTTTCTACATCATAATCACATTTTTGCAGTAATTTTTGAATGATGTTTTCGACATCTTCACCCACATAACCGGCTTCGGTTAGTGTTGTTGCATCTGCGATGGTGAACGGTACATCAAGTAAGCGCGCCAAAGTTTCTGCCAGTAATGTTTTACCACAACCGGTAGGTCCAATAAGCAAGATATTACTTTTAGATAATTCGATATCGTCTTTCTTTAAGCCTGTCTCTAAGCGTTTATAGTGGTTATAAACCGCGACAGCGAGAACACGTTTGGCTTTTTCTTGACCAATCACGTATTCATCTAGAATATCGTTTATTTCATGTGGCGTAGGAAGTGCGTCGCCATCTGATTTACTGGATTGCTCTTGAATTTCTTCACGAATAATATCACTGCATAATTCAACACATTCGTCGCAAACAAATACAGATGGACCTGCAATTAGTTTACGTACCTCATGCTGACTTTTGCCGCAAAAAGAGCAGTATAATAATTTGTTTCCACCGTCTCCGGTGCTTTTGTCGTCGCTCATGTCCTTCGCCTCATCATGAACATTATATTCTCTATACCATGCGCAGTTTTGAGAATATTTTCAAGTCCATACTGTACATTTTTTACCTTGATTTTCCTGTCAACTTCGTACTCAAAACAGGTCAACCTTAAGGGTATCGTATTTTACCTAGTCTTCTTTACTCTTATCTCTCTGAGTCATCACAGAATCAATGAGCCCATATTCTACTGAGGTCTCTGCATTCATGAAGTTATCTCGGTCTGTGTCAGTTTTAATTTCATCCATCGTCTTACCTGTATGATCAGATAAAATTTTGTTTAAACGTTCACGAACTTCAATTATTTCACGTGCATGAATCTCAATATCACTTGCCTGCCCTTGAAAACCGCCTAATGGCTGATGAATCATGGTACGAGCATGCGGTAATGCATAACGTTTTCCTGATGCGCCACCTGCAAGAAGTAATGCACCCATACTTGCTGCCTGACCAATACACAAAGTACTCACATCAGGTTTAATAAACTGCATGGTATCGTAAATCGATAAACCCGCAGTGACAGAACCACCCGGTGAATTGATATACAAGTAGATATCTTTATCCGGATTTTCTGACTCTAGGAAAAGCATCTGAGCAACGACGAGATTCGCCATGTGGTCTTCAACTTGCCCAACCAGAAATATAATTCTTTCTTTAAGTAACCGTGAATAAATGTCGTAAGAACGTTCACCACGTGAAGTTTGCTCTACAACCATCGGAACGAGCTGATTCATAATTTCTGTAGTAGTTTTATCGGTCACTAAAACTTATCCTTAAGGTTAATTTGTTAATTATTTGAAACTTTTGCACATTTAGCGCGTGTTTCTGCTTATTTTTTGTCTGATTCCATAATTTCTTTGAAAGTCATTTTCTTATCGGCCACGACGCTTTTTTCCATAGCCCAATCGACAACTAATTCTTCCGTTACCAACGCGCGAATTTCTGCTAAACGCTGTTTGTCGCCGTTATACCAATCAAGTACTTGCTGTGGCTGATCATAAGGTGCAGCAATGTCTTCAATCTTCTTTTGAACACGTGCATCGTCAGCTTCAATTTTTTCAGATTTGACGATTTCTGACATGATTAAGCCTAACTTTACACGTCGAATAGCTTGGTCTGCAAACATGCTCGCATCAATTTGTAAGCCTTGATCTTGCATGCCTTGTTGCTTAAGATTTTCAATCATGTTCTTTTTAATGACTTCTGATTCTTCTTCAACCAACGATTTTGGTACATCAAAATCATGGGCACTAATCAAAGCATCCATGACCGCTGTTTTTGTCATTGCACTTAAGCGGTTATCCAGCTCTAATTGCATATTGGCTTTAATTTCGGTTTGCATATTTTCAATACTCGGGTCTTTAATACCGAGTTTCTTAGCAAAATCATCATTCAATTCTGGTAATGTCGCTTCTTCAACTTTATTCACAAGTATTTCAAATGCAGCAGGTTTACCTGCGAGTTCTTTCGCATGGTAATCATCTGGAAAGGTCACGTTTAAAGTAAGATCAGCCCCTGTTTTAGCGCCGACTAAACCTTCTTCAAAGCCTTTAATCATACGGCCACTGCCTAACTCAATCGGCATATCGTTCGCTTCTCCACCAGGGAAAACTTCACCATCGATCATGCCTTTAAAGTTGATATTAAGCTGATCGCCTGTTTTAGCAGCACGTTCAACGGTAACCCATTCCTTATGTTGCGCACGAACAGTATCAAGCATTTCAGTGACATCAGCATCAGTAATTTCTGTTACAGGCTTTTCAATTTTTTCTTTCGCTAAATCGCCTATCTTTACTTCTGGGTATACTTCAAATAAAGCCGTGTACTGCACACCTTGACCCGGTTCACTTTTAACGGAGTCTACACGTGGCTGTCCAGCTGGCATCAGCTTTTCTTGGCCAATGGCTTCATATAATGTTGATTGTAAAACGTCGCCCACGACTTCTTGACGAACTTGCTGAGCATATTGCTGTTTGACGATTTTAAGAGGCACTTTACCTGTACGGAAACCTTTCACTTTTACCGTTTTAGTCATATCTTGAAGTCGACCGTCTACAACCGTCGAAATTTTGTCTTCATCGATATCAACCGTTATTTTACGTTCAAGGCCTTCAGTGGTTTCCACAGAAACTTGCATTAACTTACCCTCTATTTTTCAATCAGAAATTTTCAGAAAAAATGGTGCGGATGGAGAGACTCGAACTCTCACGCCTCGCGGCACCAGAACCTAAATCTGGCGTGTATACCAATTTCACCACATCCGCATAAATTTGAGCCGGAAGTATACCGACTTCAAAGCTCAAGTGAAACTCTCTCAAAGTGAATAGGTTAACGTTTAATCACTTCGATGTTGAATAACCGTGATAAACGGCTGAAACCATGACTAACCTATTGAAAACATTAATAAATAACTTATTTTTCTGATATTTTATTTAGATTGTTTCTAAAATGTAATAACTTGCTGAAAAGAACGAAATAAACATATTACTGGTTTACCTTCGCCAACTTTAATTTTAGCCATTTTCTAAACCTAATTGAATACGCTTATAAACTTCAATTAAACTATTAACATGACTAAGCAGAACATTATAATTTTCTTTTGCTAGTTCAAACTCAATATCCATAGTCAATTTGTATAACTCTTCAAAGCCATAATTACCACTGGTACCTTTAAAATCATGCACTGCTTGTTTAAATGCTTTCCAATTCTTATCGTTCATACTCAATTCAATCGCATTGATATACTCCGGTATTTTACTAATAAATCTTACAACAAGATCTAGCATTTCAGGTTCGTCTATCAATACTGAGGAGGTTATAGGTTCTCTCGAAGTTTGCGACACGTCGATTACATTTAGATATTGAGTGATAACATTCATAAAGGTTTGTTGTGAAATAGGTTTTTGTACGAAGTCATCACTCCCTGCTTTGTAACATGCCTCAACGTCTTCTTTCATTGCATTGGCAGTCAGTGAAATAATAGGTTTAGTAAAACCTGTACTTCGTAATATTTTGGTTGCTTCTAAGCCATTCATTACTGGCATTTGCATATCCATTAAAATCAAATCAACATTTTGAGCTTTTGATATTTCAATGGCTTCTTTGCCATTATTTGCAATAATAACATCAGCACCTAATTTTTTAAGATACATAGTCACTAAGCGTTGATTATCAATATTATCTTCTGCAAGTAATACCGTGCCTGACACCTTCGCTTTAACGGCATTTACAATAGATTGTGATGAACTAAGTGAAACTTTAGGTTCAGCGATTAACATTTCAATAGCACTTAAATCACCCGTTGCTATCGATGCGGTAAAACAACTGCCGTTTCCAAGTGTACTTTGAGCAACAATATCTCCTCCTAGTATTCGAGCAAACTCTTGCGACAAATGTAATCCCAAACCTGTCCCGCCGTATTCTCGAGTTGTTGAAACATCAGCTTGTGTAAAGGGATTAAAAATTTTAGTAATTTGTTCTTCTGTTAAACCAATCCCTGTATCAATAATATTAAAAAATATTTCTTGCCTAGCAACATCACACGATACGATTATTTTCACACTACCTGCTGCCGTGAATTTTACTGCGTTATTACAAAGATTAATGATAATTTGCTTTAAACGAACCATATCGCTATTAATAAATTTGGGAATTGGATATTCATATTCAACGGCAAACTCTAAACCTTTATTTTCTGCCATTAAAATAATTAAAGAATATACGTCTGACATCACTTCAAAAGGAGAAAACTTTATTGTCTCTGCCTCTAATTTATTCGCTTCGACTTTAGATAAATCCAAAATATCATTAATCACCTGCATTAAATGATGACCACTTCGTATGATGGTATTGATCGATTCAATGCGCTCAGACATTGACTGACTTGTGTCTAAGAGTGTTTCTGAAAAACCAACGATTGCAGTTAATGGTGTCCTTATTTCATGACTCATATTTGCAAGGAAAGAGCTTTTAGCAGTATTAGCTGCTTCCGCAGCAAGCTTTTCTAATTTTGCTTTTTGAACTGCTTCTAAATCTCTTTTGTGTTGTGTCACTTCCAATGCATAACCATGCACTAGCTCTTGTGAAGTAACGGGTGAAAAAGTCCATAGAAATTCCCGTTCTTTGTAAACCGAACTAATATCATGCACGCTTTCATTTTGATGTATGCAGTTAAAAATAATACTTTTCATATCATCAGGTAGCAAAACACTCATGTGCGACTGTAAAACATTCAATTCATCAATCAGGCTATTACCAAAAGGATTCAAATATTTCACTTCACCCTGTTTATTCATGGAAAGAACAACCCCTGGATTCATTTCTGGAAAACTTGCCAACCTTTCCATTTCGCTCATTGTGCTTTGAATTTGTAAATGCTGTGAATAGAGGTTGTTAGATGCTTGGTTAAGCGCTCCCCCAAGATGTTCTAACTCATACGAAGAATCACTGACTAAAACTTGTTGACCCGTTACTCTGCCCAAATCTTCAGCAAATTCTGTATAACTTTTAATCGCTCTAACTGATTTTTTTGTATAGAGATATAATAAAACTGCAGCAAACAAAATAATAATGATGCCTTGAATTGCGAATTCTTTTATTTTTATTTCTTTTGCTTCATATATATGTTCAAGACTGTTTGTTATTTTCACCCAACCAATCAACTCTCCTAGTATAACGGGATGCCAAACAACCATATGGTTATTTATAAACATAACTAAAGGCTCAGTTTTTACGGGTAAGATTAGATCAGGTTGAGCATACTTAATGACAGCTTCTTTACCAGTCTCACGAAAAACATCACTTATTAATCTACCTTGGGCATTTGAAACTTGAATTTTTGAAACACCAGGAAATTTTATCGCGTTTTCTAGGAGATATTCTAGTGAACGATAATCATGTGTTAATAAATATTCACCACTGACTGACGCCAAATTATTAGCCAATATTATAGCTTGCGACTGAAGGTTTTTCGTTGTGAACTTGATTTGTTCTTCCATTGTTACCCAAACAAATATGGACAATGAAACAACTAGCAATAAAGAAAAATACAACGCCAATTGAATCATTAACTTACGCGGCCAAAGTTTTTTTAATTTATTTTTTAATTGTAGCGCTGGTAACAATTGAGCTAGTCCATCAAGTTAATATGCACGCCATTAGCTTCAAGACTTTCAGCTCTTAAGCTAATGTACCTCTGGAAATTTGGCTGCTTTAAGTAAGCCTTAGATGCAACGTAATCTAAAACAGACTGAACATGAAACGATTTTAGATAAGCGTCAATACGGAACACCTCTTTACCTTTGTTATTAAAAAACACAAAACTAGGTGCATACATTACATTTAATTTACGCGATAATTTTTTAGATGTTGTTTCTTCCCCATCAAATCCTACTAATGCATTGTGGCTCCACGTGTCTAACTGAACCACATTAAATCGCTGCAACTGTTCTATCGTAGCTTTTCGTTTCAAAATATCATTATGTAATTCATCACAAGATAGACATCTTTTTTGTTCAAATAATACTAACAAGGGTTTATTTGAGGCCAGTAATGTCTTTAAATTATAAGGTGGCTTTAAAATAAATTTTTCACGGTGTATTTTTCCACTTGAAGAGGGTTTTATGGTTTGTTTAACAAAGTTTCTAAATGACGTTTTTGTTTCATGATGTCCTGAGACATAATTCAAAGCTGCGACATATTTATTTGGGGCGTAATAACCATTAACACGCAACGCTATTTTTTCTAACTCGGTTAAAAAAACTAATGTTGGGGTATACATTACCTTCATTGACTCTGAAAACAATTTCTCTGTTGTCACTTTACCTTTTAAGTCTGTTACCTCTTTATCGCCCCACATATTGATGGCAATAACATCAAAGTTTTTTCTTGTTTTATCTGCAATGTGTTTCTGCCCCAAGTTATCTTGGAGTAATTTTGCACAGTAAGGACAACCGTCTTGATAAAAATAGAGTAAGACACGTTTTTTATTTTCTGTCGCTTCAGCCACATCTTCACGTAGATCTAAAAATGATGATTTAAACCAAGTTGGCTTTTCATGATATCCGGGGTTAACTAAATCAGATTGAATCGCATCTGTTACTGGCTTGAGTTCTTCTGCCTGAAGTAGCTGCCCATAAAATAAGAGCAACGTAATAGCAAAAAGAACCCCGAAGTCATTTACTGAATGTTTAACATTTACCTGCATTATTGTGCCTCCTAAAATCATCATGGTTAAAGCATAGCTTTAAATTCGTCATATTCTTCATATATACGACCAATCTAATGAAAATTTTACTACAAAATAAAACTAACCCGTCATAAATTTGGCATTTATCAAACAACAATTAAAAATAAAAGTCTATCTTATTGATAAATATAGATTAATTTATTTTTATGGTTTTGGCATATATTTCGCATTAATAACCGTGACCGCATTTTATGAACAATCTTGAGGTAGAGCGGAGTTATCATGGATAATATAGACCAATACATTAACCCTACAGCAACTAGAGAACAGCTTGGTGTTGCACCGGCAGAACTCCAGCAAACGCTTAAACTAGCAGGTTTATTACAAACCTCGCTTGAAATTGACAACGTCTTGAATTTTTTCCTTCAAGCAGCGCAACAAATTGTTAATTTTGACGCGGCGCACTACAGCTTTGAAGAACAAAAGCTAAACCTTAAGTACGGCAAAACTCAACGGCATCGTTGTTCCTACCGGTTACGTCTTGCCGGCGAATTTTTAGGTGAACTTATCTTCACACGCCGTCGCCGTTTTGCTGAACAAGAAATGGAACAGCTTGAAAACTTAATGGGCCAACTCATATTCCCTCTACGAAATGCCATCTGGTACCAGCGAGCACTTCAAGCTGCGAAAATAGACAATTTAACAGGCGCGCACAACCGTGCAGCCTTAGATGAAATGCTAGAGCGCGAAGTAGACTTAGCGCAGCGTCACCACACCGCTTTATCGGTCATCATGTTTGACCTTGATCATTTTAAACAAATTAATGACAACTATGGCCACATGGTTGGAGATGATGTATTACGAGAATGCGTTCAATGTGCGAATCAAGCGTTACGAAGCAGTGATTTACTCTTCCGCTATGGTGGTGAAGAGTTTGTTGTTTTATTACCTGGCATCGATGCCAAAGGCTCTGCACTTGCGGCAGAACGTTTACGCCGTTTAATTGAAAAGCACGTATTTAATAGCCGTGAAAGCACCGTACCGGTCACTATTAGCATTGGCGCAGCTAGTATCGCTGCTCAAGAAACTGCAGATATGCTCCTAGATCGCGCTGACAAAGCCTTATATGTTGCTAAAAATGCGGGACGTAACCGTGTTTCTTTCTCAGAAGGTCCTGCTCTAACAGCTGAAGATACCCCAAAAGCCGCCGTGGTTAATTCATAATCTCAATATCTTGAATCAGATTATGAACTGATTCACATTTATTTCAGCACGTCATACTGATGGTGACTATAATGACTGTATTAACCCTAATACAGTGTATATACAGCAATGGAATATTTAAATCAGTTAGAAAAAATACTAGAAAGCAGCCATCGTATTATTACGATGGAAACCTATGAAGTTGAACGTGTTTGTGATTTGTTACTCAATCTCAGCCGACTTAGCTCAAACCCGTATTATCTTGCGCAACCCAACCAAGCGATGCATCGTCTCGGTGCCCCACACATCAGTATACCTAAAACGATTTCAAGCCAAGATTTATTGGAACACATCGAGGCAACTCAGCATTTTGGAATTTATATACTAAAAAATCACGATGAAATTTTGGAAGATGACGATTTGGTTGAAGATTTAATTAATATTGCGACAGGCGATTCACATAAAGTTGTCTTTATCGTAGCGGAACAAATTGATATTCCCTCTCAACTAATACCTTATGTCGTTCGTTCTAAACATCAAATGAAAGAAACGGGATAAATATTATCGACGTTTGTTTGAAGACCTGCCCTTATAAACTGAAGTGTTTGGATTTCTATTTGCTTTAAAACGACTCTTATCTTTTTTACCTTCAGGTTTTTTATATTCTAAACCAACAGATTGATAGATTGTTTCTAACTGGCTCTCTGTTAAATCTATACTGGTTGAAGGCCGTAACTTTCTTTCTAATGTAATATCAGCATAACGAATACGCATTAACCGACTCACTGCAAAACCAAAATATTCCCATAAGCGCCGCACTTCGCGGTTTCGCCCTTCTTTTAAAATAACATGATACCAACGGTTTGCACCTTGTCCTCCGGCATCTTTAACATCAACAAAGTGTGCATCACCATCATCTAACGGAACATTCTTTTTAAGTTCCGCTATAATTTCTGGAGATACTTCACCTAAAATACGGACGGCATACTCACGCTCAATTTCACTCGAAGGATGCATCAGTTTATTTGCTAATTCACCATCGGTTGTTAATAAAATTAAACCACTGGTATTTAAATCTAAGCGACCGACACTGATCCACCGCCCTGCTTTTAATTTAGGCAAGTATTTAAAAATTGTCGTGCGATGTTCTGGGTCGTCACGCGTACACACTTCACCCACAGGTTTATGATAAGCAATAACACGTTGGCTTACTTGAGTACGAGAAAGACTGATCGATCTATTATCGACTTTAATTCTATCTTCATCAGTAACACGATCACCTATGGTGGCAACCTGCTCATTAACTTTTACGCGGCCTTGCTCAATCCAGCGTTCCATCTCTCTACGAGAGCCGATGCCAGCACGAGCTAAAACTTTTTGAAGTTTTTCATCCATAGTATTTTAAGCGCATTAGAACGCTATTTTTTCCAATTTGAGGTAAGAACGGTATAAATACGGGTATAGTTTGATGTTTTCTGGCCGCATTTTGCATTATACCAGCTAGCGAATCAACACTGTCAGCTTTCGGCTAGAAATAGCCGATCAATAATTAGCAATACTTCGTGATAATTTACTGAAAGCAGACATTGAACAATTGAATTAATATACTATAAACAAACCATATACTCTTGCCTTTGAATTTAATAGCAGGAGTAACATTTTTTATGCTTACTATACTCTATCTAAAATTCATTCCATTCTTCTCTATCATTTGTCGTGCTTTTGGTGCCACTAGTAATGGATTTTATTTTATTGTTTGAAGAACTTGATGATACATTATTTGTATTCTCTTCTTCCTGAAATATAGATGAGTTATTTTCACCGTTATCTAACTTAAAGAAAGCAACAAGCTTGTTCAATTGTTTAGCTTGCTCACTCATTGACATACTAGCTGCTGAAGTCTCTTCAACTAGAGCTGCATTTTGCTGAGTAGTTTGCTCCATTTGTGTGATTGCGACATTCACTTGACTCAAAGCAGATGACTGTTCTTGGCTTGCTGCAGAAATGGTATTCATTACATCATTTGTTTCAGATGATGTTTTAACGATTTCTTCTAAAGAAGCACTTGAGCTTTTTACGAGCTCAGTCCCTTCTACTACTTTTGCTGAGCTAGTTTTAATAAGCGCTTTAATTTCGCTTGCGGCATCAGCACTTCGTTGTGCAAGTTTTTGAACTTCATTTGCAACTACGGAAAACCCTCTTCCTTGATCGCCTGCGCGCTCTGCCTCTATAGAAGCATTTAAAGCTAAAAGATTCGTTTGAAAGGCTATTTCATCAATCACGCTAATAATATCAGCCACTTTTTCACTACTATCTTTAATTTCATTAATTGCATCAACAGCGCTTTGTGCAACACTTAAACCTTGCTCTGCTTTTTCAGTAGCGGTGTTTGCTAATACAGCTGCTTGCAATGCCGAATCGCTATTTTCTTTAACTTTTTCTGTAATCTGCTCCATACTAGAAGATGTTTCTTCAATTGAAGCTGCCTGTTCTTCCGTACGGCTCGATAAATCAATATTACCACCCGATATTTCATCTGCACTCGTGCGAACACTGTCAGCACCCAATCTAACCTGTTTAAGAACACCGCCTAGTTTTTTATTCATTGTTGATAAGGATTGTTGTAGTCGGCTAATTTCACTTTTCCCAATGACTTTAATACTAACAGTCATATCACCCTTTGCTAATGATTCGGTTACTTCAATCAACTTATTGAGTGGTTTAACTATACTTTTAATTATAATTTGTCCATACGTGACTCCAATAATTGCTGCGAGAACAATAAGTATAATATCTGTTGTTCTAGTACTACTTTCTACTTCAGCGGAATATATCTCAGACTGTTTAACAACAATATCTATTTCTTCAGATAAATGATGAGCCATTTTTTCAAATGCTTTTGCCACCGGTATATCAATATCTTTAACTAGTTGGTCAACAATTTTTCCGCTATTTGGATTGTTTGTATTGATATTGCTAAATGCTGTTCGATATATTTCATTAAGCTTTAAATATTTTTCCTTAACTTGTTCTGCCTCACTGGCATCAATGCCTAATTTTTTATATTTTTTTTCAAGCTCAGAAAACTCATGTTTTACAGCTTCAACTCTTTTATCATATCTTTTTTTATGTGTCTCATATTTTTCCTTATTAGAATAACGTAGAAGAATATTTTTCCATTCTATTACTTGGCTTTTGAACTCTATTTCAGTTACTTCTGCCAACTCCAATATGTGCGCAAACTCTTGTTCTTTGTGTGCATCTTTTTCAAGGTGTTCAATTATACTATGTGTACTTACCATACCAAATATACCAACTCCCGTCGTAATGACGACTAGCAAGCCTACCAAAATGGTAAGTCTTAATTTAATAGTTAAATTTTCCATGATTACACCTTCTATGTGATTTTTCCGCTATTCAAATTTAATTCATTATTATTTTTAGTTAACTCATTTAATAATCTTTTTGCTGAAACCTCATCAGTTTCTATTACTTCATTTATATTGATAATGTGGACTAAACCGCATTCACAATGCGCTGTCGCAAATATTACTGATGAATTCACGAAGAGTTCTGAATTTTCATCCCCGCTCAATTCTTTAGGTGAAATATGTAATGCTTGTATGATTTTATCGACAAGTAAACCTAATTTTTTATTTTGGTACTCAATCATAACAAGCACATTTCTTTCTTCTAATAAATTTTCTTTGATTTCAATATCAAGCTTATTGTGTAAATCTATCACTGGATAAGTGTTTTGACGTAGGTCTAGCAAGCCTGAACACCACTCTGGTCCACCCGCGATGGGGATTAATGATTCATAACTTAGTATTTCATCAACATCATCGCTTTTTAAAGCAATAAAAATATTCCCTACTTGAACAACAAGGTAAGAGCCTGCATATTGAACGTAAGGATTATCTACTTTCTCTTTTACAGTTGTATCCTGTGAAGGCTTAGCTAGCTTCATTAAAGTTTCAACACATTTCATCCAAGATTTTACTTCTTTGTGTTCTTGCTCTATAAAAAGGTTTGTTGGATCAATAACTTCAATGCTACTGTCTTCATAGTCAATAAACCCTAGGCTTTTAACTCTGTCTCGTTCTACCTCATTACAAAAATAATTTTGTTTCAACTCGCCATCAACATCGTAAGTTTTACCTATGTTGTCGACCACAATACCAAGCAGCCCTGATTGATATTCTATTAAGACCACTACCTCTCTGGTTTTAGGTGAATCATCATTTAATATAATGTTACTCTCATCCAGTTTTTCATCTTCACTTTTTTCTTTAGACTGAAAAAAATCATTTAACCTAATCAATGCAACAGGTTTATCATTTATAATTGTTGCAGCGTAAAGAAATGAAGGGATATCTCCATCAACATAATCGTTTAAAGTGGATTTATTCGATATCTGATTAACCATCGATAGAGGGAAAGCATTTTCACCATGATTAGAATAAACTGACAAATATTTATTTTTTGTTTTTTTAACTTTTGCAGTTTCTAACTCTATTGATATATTTTCTTCTGGATCTGATTCGTTTATCTTTCTTTCAGAAAGACAACGACTAACCTCGTTGACAAAAGGTGATATAAGATTGACAGGGTCAATAATTATAAAACTTTTCTCATCAATTCTAAATATTCCTTGTATATAGGTAACAATTTCTTTTCCACCGACAACTGGTGGATCATCGATCTCATTAAAATCAATTTTATATGTTTGTAAAACATGATCGGCTAATAAGCAGACTTGAGACTCTTTTCCTTTTTCACCATTCAATGAAATTGTTATGTAACAGCTTTCTGAATGAATTTTAGTTAACTTCTTGTCTCCTAATAACATATTAAGATCAAGAACAGGAACCGTTTCTTGCCTTATCTTTGTTATGCCACGAACAAAATCTGGTGACTGTGGTAACGGACTAATCTTATTGTGATAAACAATTTCACGAACTTTATCAATTGCAATAGCAAACCCATAATCACCTACTTTAATAGCAAGTAACTTTTTTACTGACTCTTGAAAAATTTCCTTTTTCTTTATTTGTTCCATAATCTGTACTTTAATCTATACCTGATGGGTTCACTAGGTTATATCGTACGATGAGCAATTTACTTTAGCGATATTTATAAAATTAACGAACTAAATTCTATACACTCCATATCATCTGATAATTAATACACCTAATAAAAATATAACTTGCGAATAAAATATATCCGTCATCTTATTTTTGTAAAAATAACATTTATAATTGTGTCTATATAACCCGAATAGGTTATTAGGGTAAGTACTAATGCATTGAAGGTCTGATTAGGAGCAAAACCGCCTGTGGGAAATGGTTAATATTTGATGTCGCTAAAAGACTGCATTGATTGGTGATCTCAACCGGTCAATGCAACACATTCATTAAATCGTTGTGCTGGTGTTTTATAGTCTAACGTCTTTCTTGGTCGTTCGTTTAATCTTCTTGCC
>JASFYW010000144.1:0-7118 GCA_045046865.1 Woeseiaceae bacterium
GCTGAAGTTGAAACAGAGCTGGCCGATACCTTAATTTACCTCGTACGTCTTGCCGATAAACTTGATATTGATTTAATCACAGCGGCTAATAATAAAATTGAAGTAAATGAGCAGAGATATCCTGTGGATAAAACTAAGGGTAGTACTAAGAAATATACGGAGTATGTATGATGTTTTATTGTTTTCCTATAAAGCATTCTTTATGTCATCCAAATATTGGAGAAACTTGTTAGATGGTTACGGCTGTTATTGATAACGATTACGATATTGTAAGCCCTGGTGCTTCAGCAATGATTGAGTCATTGCGTGCATACGGTTACTCATTAAACACTGCTATTGCCGATTTGCTTGATAATAGTATTACCGCACATGCTAAAAATATCTGGATACATATGTACTGGGAAGGTGATGCTTCATGGCTATCTATCATTGATGATGGTTGCGGCATGGATAAGGAAACATTGATCAATGCAATGCGACCAGGTAGCCAAAATCCTCTGGATGAAAGAACAGAAGATGATTTAGGTCGATTCGGTCTTGGATTGAAAACGGCGTCCTTTTCACAATCACGAAGCTTAACGGTTGCATCTCATATTAGTGGTGGAGAAACAAATTATAGAAGATGGGACCTTGATTATGTTGGCAAGCATAATCAGTGGAGACTTTTAAAAACTACAAGAAGTGGTTCAGAAAAGCTATTCTCGAAACTGGGAGAGTTAGAGCATGGGTCAATTGTTCTTTTAGAGAATATGGATAGGGTCTGTGCAGGTCAAAATAAATTTGATGAATCATCTCGTCGTAAATTTATGGATCGTATATCTAGTTTGAAATTACATTTGAGTATGGTGTTTCACCGATTTTTGGAAAGTCGAAATGGTATTAATATTTATATTAATGGTCAAGATGAAACACATAAGATAAAGCCATGGGATCCATTTTTATCAAATCATATTGCGACACAAAAACAACCTGATGAAAGAAAAAAATTCTATGATGGAGTTGTAGAAGTTGAAGGATATGTTCTACCACATAAAGATAAATTGGGTGCATCAGATCACGGACTAGCTGCAGGCCCAAATGGCTGGAATGATCAACAAGGGTTCTATGTGTATCGTAATAAAAGATTACTTGTTGCAGGCTCATGGTTAGGACTTGGTGGCCGTCGACATGGTTGGACTAAGGAGGAACACTATAAACTTGCACGTATAAAAATAGACATACCTAATTGTATGGATTCGACATGGCAAATAGATGTTAAAAAATCAATTGCTATGCCGCCAGCATTGGCTGGTAAATGGTTAGAAGAGTATGCAGAAAAAGTAAGGAAAGAGGCTCGTAGTGTATTTTCACACAGAGGTCAGTATGGTAACCGAAAAAAATCTAATGAAATATCAAAGCTATGGACTTCATCTATGCGTAGCGGTAGTCAAATATATCGAATAGATAGAGATAATAAATTAATTAGTGAGCTATTAAATCGCGCTGGTAGTTTAAAGTCTGAAATTGAAGTGATTTTTCGTCTTCTTGAAGAAACTGTACCAGTTCAGAAAATTTGGCTTGATATGGCTGAACACTCAGAGCGAAGCAATGAACCAATGGGTGGTTTGACTGAAAAACAGGTTATGGATTTAGTTGATACTACGGTAAAAAGTCTGACAGGGAAGGGAAGAAAACCCAGTGTCATTACAATAGAATTTATTTGTAATATGGAAGCATACATAAACTATGCAGATGTTATAAGAGCTAAATATTTAGGAGTAGATAATTGAGTACAGAATCAAATATTAAAACAATTGCTATGGGCTTAATTGAACAGGCTAGAATTGAAGCAGGAAATCAATTAACTCTCGAAATAATACAAAAGTGTGTAGATCAATCTATGGGATTAGTCTCAGGTGCTTCAGACGTGGTTGATAGAGATGCATTAATATCTAAGTTTGAACGTGACTATCATACATATGTTAATGAAGTATTAACGCTTCAATCAGAAGAAGATGGTTGGGAGCCATGGCTAGAAAAATCAAAAGCCGATATTACATGGAACTTTTGGGAAAGATATAGAAATTATATGTTACAGCAAAACTTACCTAAGCCAGTTGTTGATGCTGTTGATGAAGTTACAGATGAAACCCTAGGTAATCTCACAAATCCTGTTGCTGAAGGTGCTTGGGATAGGCGCGGTATGGTTCTAGGTAATGTGCAGTCGGGTAAAACTACAAATTATGCAGGATTGATTTGTAAGGCTGTTGACTCTGGGTATAAAGTAATAATTGTACTGACTGGGTTTCATAATAACCTGAGAACCCAAACACAAATAAGACTTGAAGAAGCATTTATTGGATATGATATTACTGCATCAGATGATAATAATGCGCGTGCACCAATTGGTGTCGGAGTAATTAGTTCTGACCCATCTCTACGAGTAGATACAATAACTAATCGTTCTGAAAAAGGAGACTTTAATAGAGCAGTAGCAAATAACTTTGGAATGAATCCAGGTGGATTGCCACTTGTATTTGTAATTAAGAAGAATGCCTCTGTCCTTAAAAATCTTGTTAAGTACCTTGAGTCTGTACACAGTGATAAAGATAAAGATGGAAATTATTTTATTAGTGATATTCCGCTATTACTTATAGATGATGAAGCAGATCAAGGTTCAGTCGATACTAAAAAAATGGATTTAGATGCAGATGGCTCACCCGATCCTGAACATGATCCAACAACTATAAATAGGCTTATAAGAAAAATATTATATATCTTTACGCAATCTGCTTACGTGGGTTATACAGCAACACCATTTGCGAATATATTTATTCACGACCAGGCAAAGTCTGCAAAGTATGGCGAAGATCTTTTCCCAAGAAGTTTTATTACAGTTATGCCAACACCAAGTAATTATATTGGACCTGATAAAGTATTTGGTCTAATGGATGAGGATGGTGAAGCAAGAGAGAGTGGACTGCCAATAATTCGAGTAATTGACGATTATGCTGAAAGTGCAGGACTGGATGAGCGAGATGGCTGGATGCCACCGAAACATGATAAAAATCATATACCTCGTTATGCGGGTAAAGCCCAAATCCCACCTTCTTTAAGGGAAGCTGTAATTTCATTTATTATTGGTTGTGCTGTTCGAATACTAAGAGGGCAAGAAAAAAAACATAACTCAATGCTTATTCATGTTACTCGTTTTATCGATGTTCAGGAAAATGTTTATCAACAGGTACATGATGTATTAAAAGATTTTCAGCAATCATTATTGTACGGTGAAGAAGGTTCTAAAGATGAATTATTACAAGAAATGGATGAATTATGGGTAGCTGATTATGTAACAACAAATCAGTCAATAAATGATGAGCTATGTCCAATATATACCTGGGCTGAAGTGAGTGAGAAAATATTATTATCTGCCCAATCAATCAAAGTAAGAAGAATAAATGGCTCAGCAGGTGATGTTTTAGATTATGAAAAACATAAAAAATCAGGTTTAAATGTCATAGCGATAGGTGGAGATAAGCTTTCTCGTGGTTTAACACTAGAAGGCTTAATTGTGAGTTACTTTACACGACCAACAAAAATGTACGATACATTAATGCAAATGGGACGTTGGTTTGGATATAGAGATGGCTTTATTGATATATGCAGACTCTATGCACCTAATAAACTAGTTGAGTGGTTTGAGCACATTACAGATGCTAGTGATCAATTAAAACGTGAGTTCACATTGATGTGTGAACTGGGTGAAACTCCCGCATCTTTTGGGCAAAGAGTTCAGACTCATCCTGTTTTAATGGTGACTTCGCAGGTTAAAATGCGTTATACAACAGAATTAACCTGTAGTTATCAAGGGTCAATATCCGAAACAATTGTGTATTCACGTAAAAAATCAGATATAGAGCAGAACTTTAATGCAACACAGTCACTAATAAAAAAAATTAGCTCTTATACAAAAGTAACAGGAAGGCCATTGCGAACAAAGAGCTCTAAAGATGTACCCGGTAAGTATATGTGGAGTGGTGTTGCGTCAGAAGATATTCTTGAATTTTTAAAAGAGTATAAAACGCCTTCTAAGCATGTACGAACTGTTAATACAGGGTTACTTGCACAATATATTGAAAAACAGATAGAAAATGAGTTGAATTGCTGGAGTGTACTAATAGCTGGTAAAGCTCCTAGTAGTAATGTAATAGATTTTTCAGGTTGCCTTACAGAACCGTTATATCGCTCAGATCATCCTAAACATACTGAACAGTCTAAAAGTGATCCTCTGGTATATCGAATACGACGTTTAGTTAGTCCCACTGATGAGTCCTGGGATTTAACTGATGATCAATATAATAATGCACTCGAATTAACCTTGAGAAACCCTGATCGAAAATCGAAAACCGGAAAAGATCCTACAAGGCCAGGTGGTGAAGAGTTGCGTGTTGAAAGAGAAAAATCTAATGCACTATTAATAATTTACCCACTTAAAGCAAATGATTGGTCAGGCCCGGATGAAAAAACAGATGCATGTTATATAGGCTTTGCTATCAGTTTCCCTGGAAACAAAAAAGCTATTCCAATTAAATATCGTGTTAATCAAGTTTATCAAGGACAAATGGATGAGTAGTAGGCAGGAAAGTATAAAATCTATTTTTGATGAATTATTGAAAACTAAAGGAAGTGCTAGCCAGCGTGTACATAAACGTATAGACCTTACTGCACCTATTAAGATACATGCGGCTTGTGTGTTTCCAAATAAGAACCTTATGTTGGAAATAGGTCCAATTAAAAATGCCTGGTTGCCCCAGGGTTTTAAGAAGCCTAGGATAAAAGGAATAAGCGTTGCATTAAAGTTATTAGAAAAAACACCAGAAAGTGATGTAGTGCTATTGCTGGAGTTACAACAAATTGAAGCAATAGATGTGTTTTCAGTTTTTGTGACACGAGTTTGTGAAGAGTTAGATTTTATTTCAAAACCAGAATTAGCTGTAAAGGCTGTTATAGCACTAATAGAAAAATGGAAAGAGTTCTTTGCCGGTGGTTCAGATATATTAAGTGATGAACGGCAAACAGGTCTATATGGTGAGCTTTATCTATTACATTATTTTATGATATCGGGTTTGAATTTAGGGAAAACAATTAAAGCATGGACAGGTAGTAAGAAAACAAGTCAGGATTACGAGTTTGGTTCAGTTGCCGTTGAAGTGAAATCATCTTCTGCAGTTGATTCAAGCAGGGTAAATATAACAAATTCAAGACAGCTTGATGATACGGGGCTGATTCATCTTTTTCTTTCTCGGGTGTTACTTGATGCCAGGCAAGGCGAAGAACAAACATTGCCCGTTCTAATAGACACACTAAGAATGAATATTCAGAAAAGCTCACCTGAGGCGAGTCTCGATTTTGAAGAAAAGCTTTTAGCTGCAGGTTACCAGGATAAGCATAAGGAGCAGTATAGTAATCGTACTTATTCAGAAAGAGAACTTGTTTTTTACATGGTAATAGATGGTTTTCCTCGTATCCTCGTGCAGAACTTGCCTGAAGGTATTACTAAAGTTTCTTATGAAATAGCGTTAGATGCATGCCAAGAATTTAAAATAGATAATGAAAAAGTAATTGAGGCAGTGAGGTTGTGTTGTGATTGAAAACTTGGAATTCGAAGAGTTTTATAGTTCTGTTAGATCAGAGATAAATGATGATACAACAGAGACGCTTGAAGTCGGATATCGTGTTGATCGATTCACTCAGTTTTTTATTAACTATCTTGGTGACTTCGGTATTATTACAGATGCAAATATTTGTACGATAGATAAACCTATGGGCTCAGCTCGTGTCATTTCAAATGCATGGGATATAGATGAAGAAGGAAGGCTTTCACTCTTTATAACTGATTTTCGTGATACCGATAAAGTCGAACCAGTAGCAAAGCAGAACGTTGAGAAGGCAGTCAAACAGGCTGCTCGTGTTTACTCTTTGGCTAAGAAAATTGATATAGAGGCACTTGAGCCCGCTTCATGTGAATATACAATGCTTCGTACAATTAAAGAGTCTATTGATGATATATCACAGATAAGAATTTATTATTTGACGGATGGGCATCTTAAAAAGACGGGTGATGGACGAGCTAAAATGGGGGATATTCCAGTTTATTACAGTTATTGGGATATTGAACGTTTATATCGTCTTGTTTCATCAGGCCGTGAGTATGAGTCGATTGAAATAAACTTTAAGGAAAAGTTTGGAGTAAATATTAGTTGTTTATCAATGCCATCTAATACAGATGAGTATAAAGGATATCTGGCAATAATCCCTGGCGATATATTGGCTTCATTGTATGAAGAATATGGTTCAAGGCTAATGGAATTGAATGTTCGTTCTTTTTTACAGCAGAGAGGTAAAGTAAATAGAGGTATACGTGAAACAATTCTAAATGAGCCTGATCGTTTTCTTGCTTACAATAACGGTATTTCTGCAACAGCGGAAGAAATACAGACCGAAAGAACAGCGGAAGGTGATCTGGTTATTCAAAGTATAAAAGGTTTGCAAATAGTGAATGGAGGCCAGACAGTGGCTTCAATCAATCGAGCTAGGAAAATTGATAAATGTGATCATCTAGATAAGCTGGCAGTACAGTCAAAAATAAGCGTTGTGAAGGCTAGCTTACTTGATGAGCTAGTGCCAAAGATAAGCCGATATTCAAACACGCAAAATACAGTAAATGAAGCAGATTTTGCTTCGAATGATCCATTCCATATTTCCATAGAAAAATTATCGAATAGCATTTGGGCACCAGGTGAACAATCACGATGGTTTTATGAGAGAGCACGAGGCCAATATGATGTGGCACGTAATCGAGTTGCAGGTACATCTGTGGCTAAGCGTCGTGTATTTGACCAACAAACACCAAAAAACCATAAAATCACCAAAACTGATTTAGCTAAATTTTATAATTGCTGGGAACAGAAACCACATATAGTGGGACTAGGTACTCAGAAGAATTTTGTAAATTTTATGACTCATATTGCAAAAGATCATCCAGATTTTACACCGGACAGTGATTTCTATAAGCAGCTGATTGCTAAAGCAATACTTTATAAAGCAGCAGAAAAAATTGCTCGAAAACATAAGTTTCC
>JASFYW010000145.1:0-3885 GCA_045046865.1 Woeseiaceae bacterium
TCTTTTCCCATTAATTAATTATTATAGAAATCAAGTCAATTTGGTAATGTCTCAATATCGCAATAAAAAGAGCTATATAGCATGCAATATTAATTATAAGAAATTGAATAACATGCAGATTACTAGCCAATATTCCTGCAATCACATCATCATTGAATACTGATGACTCACTTGAGGAGATAGAAGAAAGAACATAATTTAGTGAAATGTAATTCAGTGACATTAATAATAGCGCTACTACAACTAATTCAAATTCACTCCCAGGTATTGTTAATACAACTATATTAATTATCACCCATATGACTGTGAATAACATGTATAACATTTTATATCCTTATCTTTTCCTATATATCTACTTAGCTTTAACTTTATTCCAATACAATTATTTCAGCGTAGTGACATTATCATCATTAACATTTAGCAGTTCTTTTTTGCCTCATGAAGCCAAGAGATAAGTATATCTATCTGCTCTGGAACAATTTCAATAATTGGATCATCAAAATTCATATCGTTCCATTCCTGTTTTATCTCAACAGTACCAGTGGTAGTGGTTTCTATTGATATTTGTTTAATATCTTTTTTCATATGGTTTTTCCTATCATTTATTTGTAGTTAAATAGAGCAGGGTAGGCCAATGCGAATGAATTTATGTGTTTGTAAAATGTTACCAGTCGTCACCATTTTCTTCCATATAGACTTCAACGCCATCAGACAAGCCAGAAATGTAGAATTCTGTTTCATCTATATTTTTAAGTTCTCCGTCCACAAGGTCATAGGAATATCCTAGCTCAATTGTGTATGTGTTTGTTGTTGCACCACTATTGTTTGTAGTGCCAAATGTATACACTCTACCATCTTCTTTATCATATATTCCGCTATTAAAGCTTGGACCAGAAACAGTAAATTCAATATCTACATCAACATCAAAAGTTATTAAACACTCTTCTTCGTCAACCCACACAACATTTGGGTCATAATCATAAACCTCTATCGCTCTAAACTCATCAACCTCTGAATCTTCCCATGGCGCTTCATTATAGGCACGGGAATCGTTGATTTCATCTTTGATTTTGTATTTTACATATGTATCGATAGTAGCTAAATGCTTTTTAACAAGATCGGTTATTGTGCATTGATGTTCGTTATAAATATCGAGAAACTTATCTAATGTATCAATACTGATTAACGATTTACTTTCTTTGCAAACGTTCTTCATATCTTGATCATCAGATATGACATATGCTTTGTTTTCACCAATCTCTTTCAATAAAGAGTGAATAGAAATTGCATCAGGAAATTCTGATTTTTTCTTGCCATCCCCGAATGGTGCTTTTTTATTGAAGTACAGTTCTAATATTTCTTCTGTATTAACAGATTTGGCATCCAATATCCTGCTGTTGGAATCAGCAAGGAAACTTTCAAAAACCGCTATAGCTTTTTTGTGAACTCCCTCCACTTCTATCTCATTGAATAATTCCTTAATATTTTTATCATCGATATTTTCCAATAAACGGGCTTTTCTTCTGAATCCTTGTAATGAATTTAATGCTTCCTCGATAGATGTTCTTATCTTTGATTCAACTTCTCTCTTTACTACGGACGTAGTTAGGTACGAAAGTTTATTTTCTTTACACAATTCAAGAAATGACTGCAGTGCAGGGTGATTAAAATTCAGCCCCATCTTCATAAAGGGTTGAGTGTCAATAAAAACAGTTCTTGATTCGAGTTTCATAACTATCCGTGAAATATAACGTTTAGGGCAAGGAGCTCATCTTTTCTCATGTTCTTTAGTGGTGCTGATTCACTCATTATAAATGTCCCAATAACATATCATTTATCTGTTGTTGGTAAACTTTGATTAACTATATAATATGCTCGCTCATATAGCTCATCATAAGTAAGTATTTCTATGTTTCGAGAATCTCTTCGATACAACTCAAATGTTTTCTGTTTAATTTCGTAATCACGTGGATTTCCAATTACATTATCTTTTCTTCCTATGATAAGGATCGCTTTGGGATCACTAGTTTTTTGAGTTATAGGGTGTCCCTTTTCATTATAATTTGTATGTGATGATTTTATTTCCCATTCAGCTTTTTGAGCTAATATTTGAGATACAGCCTGGATTAAATATTGAGACAATCTCCAGCTACGCGATCTATTTTTACTCAATTCAAAAAGTGCGGTATCAGGCCTCTTTAATTCAACTAAAACAGTAAAGTCGGTGCTACCTAAAAGAAAGTCACTATTTATGGTGTTCTTACCATCGAGATCTGCATCAGATACAGAAGCTTCCTTCTGCAATATTGAGAGGAACCTGTAATCTAGACCATAGCCGAAGATCCAGCTATTTTCAGCAAAGAATTTTTGCCACTGAGGTTCTATCCAATCTTGATCTACATACAGTTTTTGCTTAAAAAGAGACAAACCGGCTTTTCTGCCGGACAAAATATCTAGATCTTGCTTTGTAAGATCACTTTCACGCATTTTTTCAAGAAAGCTAATCCGATCTTTACCATGAAGCTTTCCTAATGAATCTATTAGTTCTTTATCTTCTTTATCTACTAGTACTTTTTCTCTAAGATTCGTAAGACTTAATTTGAAGTTAGATGTATCTGATAAATCTATGAATCGCACAAGATTCAGAAACTCCAACAACTCATGAAATTCATTTTCATAGAAGCTGAAGCTTGTCTCTTTTACAGGGTTTCCAGTCTTTCCTCTAAATTTTTGAAGCACAAAGCCAATTTTATTATTATCATTTTCATGTACAATAATTTTTATTTGATCTCTACCTGTTGGTGAGCATCGAAGAATAAACTCTCCGTTTACCCTTACAATTTCGCACGACTCCTGCTCACCAAAAACCTTTCTAATATCACGCTTACTCTTAATCTCGTTATTTATGCTATTTTTAAATTCTGTCAATTTTGATACATATATAGTATCGGGGCCATTTTTTTCTCGTAAATTATAATAGTAAATTTCTCCATCTTCCTTGGTGTAAAAAGACTCCATTATTGAACTTCCATTGATATTTTTTTATTAAGATCTAACATAATTTCTCTCATTTACAGCCTTTTATAAATACCTTTAACAGCTTTTCTTATAGTGCGGGTATCCATATCAACAATTTTTTTAACACTGTGATAGTCCCTTATTCCAGACACTTCCATTAAATCACGTATAGATAAACCACCTTCATCTGGTCTTGCTCTGTGGACAATATAAGACCTACGAAAATCAGTGTAAGTCACTTTACCTTTGTACTTTGTACGACCTATAAGGTTTCGGAACAGAGTATTCATACCCGTTGGTTGTCGTTTGCTAGAGTTTTTGCTTCTTAGGGACATAGCAAAAGGCTTGCCCATATCATTTAATAAAAATTCTCGTTTCGGGTCGAGTCTCTTATAACGCTTACTTTTCACAATGCTCCACTGCCTCGCTATTAACATAACAATGTAGCGTTCCAGTGCCTCAATTAGCCTTGAGTGATTAATCGGTACATCTCTCTCGTTACCATTGAAAGATATACCTGGCGTTATAACCAGAGTCTTCCTAATTTCCCCCCTAGCATTAAGCATGTCAGAAACAGTTACTTGGCTAAGCTCACTAGCGGTTAAACCAAGCAGGGTGGCCATCAATAAGGCGGCTTCATTTCTTGGGCCCAAATCATCCGTTGTATTACGGCTAATGATCTCTTTAATATCTTCAGTTTCTAATATTTTCACAATTTTTAAGCATATAAACCATTAGTTTCATAAGATCATAACATACATAATTAGCGATTCACAATGCCAGTAATATTAGGTTATGTGAATATGTTTTAATCATAAACCAATTCAATACTGTGTTAAATGCCTTGATGCCGCGGTTCATTGGAAA
>JASFYW010000146.1:0-5570 GCA_045046865.1 Woeseiaceae bacterium
AACGTCAATGTAGTTTAAACCGCCATGCAATATGGTGAGGGTAATTAGGATGCCTGTTAATTGTTTGAGGTCGCGTCAATATAAATAGTATGGAATGGATAGAGTTAAGCCAGAGTTTATTGTTTTCAGTATTAGGCGTACTTGGAACTGTTGCGTGGTTTTTTTGCTTCGAAAAGTAGAGCAAAGGCCTACTTTTGAGAAACTTCAAAAAACTGAGAAGCTAATATCCATAAAAAAGGAAATGGATGCAACTGGGTATACTATAAAAGAGCTAAAGCAGTTTGAAAAAGAATTGATGGAAAGGGCTGCTGCTGCCGATACAATGAGTGCTTCCTATAAAAAAGAAATAGCGAAAATAAAAAAAATAGAATTGATGCATGCTCGGATGGAGGTGAACGTCGCAGCCAGCGACTCTTACCAAAAGTCGGAGGAGAAGCTTCAAGAAATTATTGTTCAAACAAAACTTTTTTATTCCCCTGATGAGCAGATAGAGCTTGATAGAATATTTACCGTATGGGGTGAATTCAATAAACTCAACGCAGCATTTTTTGCTTCTCGCTACGAAGGCGGTACGATACAGCCACTAATATACTCATCAACGTTAGAACAAGGTATAAACGCTAGAATTGCTGAGCTTGAATCTGAATTAGCATATATGAAAGAGACGATTATGCCGCATGATAATGTCAATCTCTAATTGTTGCGTTTTTCAGCGATTTAAATTATGTCTCCTCGCTAAACACACTCTAAAGTAACCACGATGATTAAAAATATTCGTATTAAAAACCTTCGAAGTCTAGTTGATACTGGTCGTATTGAGCTTAAGCCTCTAACAGTTCTTGTTGGTAAAAATAGTTCAGGAAAAAGCACTTTTGCACGCACATTTCCTTTACTAAGGCAGAGTATAGAAGAAGCTACTAAAGGGCCTATTTTATGGTATGGGCGCCTAGTTGATTTTGGTGATTTTATTACATCTAAATCAAGGTTCACCGAATCACCAAATATTGAATTCTCATTTGACTTTGAGGTTCGCAGTGAAAGACTAGGGCGATACATTAGTCAGAATGATTTCACGTACTACGATAGGATTTATCGAAAATTTAGTCATGAAAAAACTTCTAATGCTTCTGAAAGGTATCTGTTAAGTTTGTCAATATGCATGAATTATAAAGATTCCACTAAAATCTCTAGGATTGATTTAAAGATCTTTGGAATAGATTGTCGAATCGATTACGATCATTCGGGCAATCCAAGCATTTTTATAGATAACGTCTTGTACTGGGAAAAAACAGATGATAGACGAGCATTAAACGCCCATACCAACGGGATTTTGCCTAAAATTAACTTTATCAAAAGAAGAAAGATGCAGCATCCTGAGGAAGGAACTGTGATTAGGTGGGTGGCAGATGATCCTTTTGATAAAAAACTATTTGATTCGATAAAAAAGCTTGTACATGCCAACACTAGTGATCATAGAATAAATCGCTTAATACATAATTTACCATTATGTCCATTTGAATCTTTCGTTAGTGAAATTCAATCAATTTATGGAGCGCCGGCATCGTGGACTAACGCGGTCAAGGGTTATGCAACACATAAGAAAAGTACGGTTCTATCTAATATCTATCGGCATGTTATAGCAAATTCATTATTTCCTCTTATGGATTATTTGAATGATGAACTTATAAAATATTTCAAAAATGTTAATTATATTGAGCCTCTTCGAGCCACTGCTCAAAGGTACTATCGTGGACAAGAGTTATCTGTTAGTAGTATTGATTCTAAAGGAGCCAATGTTGCATTTTATTTAGACAGCCTTTCAAGAAATGAAAAAAATCATTTTGATGCTTGGGTAAATAAATTATTCAATGAGAAAATAATCGCAGAAAGACAGGGGGGGCATATAGCTCTTAAAGTGAAAAAGGAAGGTAATAGTTACTCAACAAATATAGCTGATATAGGGTTTGGTGTGTCCCAGCTATTGCCAATCCTTGTGCAACTCTGGCAGGCTTCATATCATGTTCAAGTACCTAGGCGCAGGGGAGTCTCTCGAAAAGTTAAAACGATTGTTATAGAGCAACCAGAATTACATCTTCATCCAGAGTATCAGGCTAAAATTGCTGAGGCCATGGTCAGTGCGATAACCATGAGTGATAATTATAATAAATTAAATGTAATAGTAGAAACGCATAGTCCAAGTATTGTAAATCGAATAGGGAAATTAGTTGCTGATGGTGTTATTAGTAGCAGTAGTGTAAATATATTATTATTTGAACATGATGAGCAAAATGGTAGTCAAATACATGAGGCTGGATTTGACGAAAACGGTGTGCTTAAGAACTGGCCGTATGGTTTCTTTGAATATTAAGCATGCTACTACAGTTAGGGAATTCCATAGAAAATATAGATTTAACTAGAGATCGTAATAGTGTTTACGCTCTCGATAATATACTTTTGTCTGAATTTGAAGGTAAGAATATTGTATTTGCAGAACAAAATATAATCGATTTTTTAAAAAACAATATTATTTTATTTAGTGGTCGTGCAAGTGCCGTAGTTGGTAGGTTGGACGCGCGTTACCCTGAAAAAGCAAGTTTGGCTAATTCAATTGATGCAAAAGTAATAATACAATCTAACATTAATGATGTGTCACATGATGGAAGTAAAATTAATGTACCGTTAGTTTTATTTGAAGATAGAACATTAAGTGACTCTACTGTGTTGCTAGGTGAAAACTTGGATGATGCAAAAATATATAAATATTCGGGTGAGCACTATAGAATTCTGAACCACTATCAAGGAACGGTTCTTTCACTAAAGCCACGAGGGGGCGGGGGAAGTACAACATCTGATGCTCTAGAGCAAATAATTAATTCACAAAATGAGATGTGCCTAACCATTGTTGATAGTGATAAACATTCCCCGTATTGCTGTTATGGCGATACGGCACAAGCTTGTCTGTCGCTGCCGACAAATGAATGGGTATCTAAAGTTTTTTGTTTGGAAGGGAGGATGCTTGAGAATGTGCTACCGATTAGACATTTAAGAGAGAGCGTTCCCGTTGAATTAGAAAGTAATATTACTGAGCAAGAAGCAATATATTCTGATGCTCCTGATGTGTATCAATATATTAATATTAAAAATGGAACAACATTTCAATGGATTTGTAAAAAAACTGAGAGGGATCAACGCTCTAGAGAGTATTGGCTTTACCATATACAAAGCAATGAATCGTTGCGAAATAGGGTTGACGTTGATTGTCTTGGAAGCGCAAGTTGCTCAAATGAAAATGCTTGTACATGTCATATATTTACAGGGTTAACTAATGCTGCGACCCATTACCTAACATGGTTAGATAGACGGTCTTCTCACAAGTCAGCTGAAACTATTAAGGACTGTAGTAACTGGTTAAATATTGGGAAAAATGTATACGAATGGTGCTGTGCTGTTGAACCTTATCGTATATAAATACAAATACCTGTATTTAATAAAGATAAACCGTCTCTGACGGTAAGAAATTATTTGTTTTGGAATCGAGAATCCACGAGAATCCGGGGACAGTATACCTATTAAAATTGTTATGAATTTGTAGGGTACTTTAGATGATGAAGAAACACATACAGATACACATATAGTCAAGAATTTTGTTTGCAAATAGCCACATGGCGTTTTTGCTCATATGGCATTAGTTGATATTTTAAATTTTAGGTTAAAAGAAGGCGACGGCATTCATTAGCGACAACACTTAGGGAATGATGCCACAATTGAGATATTAGCAACTATCGTGCTGGTATTGATGAATGTTTAAAAAAAGGAATAATTCGGTATGTAATTCTTCAGCAACCCGAGCATACTCCTGACTTTATACCGGCATAATTATGAATATAATTAACTGTTAGAAGTGCAAAATATAAATATCGCCCTCAATAAATTGTATATACAATAAATACCTTGACTAATGCCTTTTTGTATGTACAATTAAATTATGAGTTTTTCGTACGATCCTAATAAAAATAAACGCAATATAGATCTACGTGGACTCAATTTTGACCGAGTTGCTGATTTAGATTGGGATAATGCATGGATTTATGAAGACAATCGCAATGAGTATAACGAAATACGCTTTATTGCATACAGCATGCTAGATAAACGGCTTCACATTGTTTGTTTCACAGAAACAAAGGATGGTATCCGTATTATTTCATTTCGAAAAGCAAATAACAGAGAGGTAAAACGATATGAGCAAGAAACCCTTAGTAGATAAAGTCGGGGAAGTTCGCGAATTAACCGCTGAAGACCTTAAAAAATTTAAACCCCTATCAGAAGCTAATCCCGCACTTTATGCAAAAATCAGAAAAGGCGTTGGCGAGAGGGGTGCACAAAAATCTCCAACTAAAATACCTATTAGTCTTAGGGTTAGTCCTGAGGTTGCTGATTATTTTCGAGCCAAAGGTAAGGGGTGGCAAGGCCGTATAGATAGTATTCTTAAAGAATATGTGGCACATCACAAATAAAAACTTCATACAATCTGCTCCAGTGGACGTTTTATACGCCGTTTGTATTGTGCATTGCGCTTGTGTGCCAAGAAGAATGTCGTGAGACATTCATGCTGTACTAAAGATGAGAGTAGGTCTCTCGGTTTCGGCGACCAGAAGCTGGAATCAAACCGCCCAATGCGGCTGCTGTAAAGAGCAGTGGTCGTGAGCGATTGTGGAAAAGGCCATCAAGAATGGTCAGGTATGTGTTGTGGAGATGAACGTAAGTGAACCCTTGATGAAGCATCGAAAAGCACCCTGATGCTGTCAAAACCAGGCTATGAGCGTGAGTCTGGGATAAGCCTTGATGTGAACTGGACTAACAGGCAAGGCGGCAGTCGGTGTAGAGAGGGCATGAACACAATAACAGGCTTTAGTATGGAACTTGGGAACCTGTCGTCTGATGTTAAGAGAGAAGCGCAAGTGGAAACCCCATGAGGCGAGAGTATCGATGCAGGATACGGGGGTGGATCAGTTCGTAGTGGTGATGAAATTTCTGTAATGGAAATGGAGCGAAGGGGCTGACATGTCCAAAATAGGTTTCTGGTCAACCAGCAATGGGAGGGGCCAGCGACTTATGCAAACTTGGTACTTTGTGGGGGACATGAAGAGCCGTATGAAGCGAGAGCTTCACGTACGGTTCTGTGAGAGGCTGAGGGGGAGGTTCCCTCGGCCTACTCGACCATTTTTTCACAATACAAACGGCTCCTAAAATACCACTGAGCAAAGCGTTAGAATTCAAAATCCCAATAATATTGATATCTCGACATTCATAAGTACAATGTACATATGGGTAGGCTTAAATTCGAGTGGGATAAAAAGAAAGATAAATCAAATATCAAAAAACATGGGGTTACGTTTGAGGAGGCTCAAACAGTCTTTTTTGATGAACATGCAATTCAATTCTTTGATCCAGAATATTCTGAAGATGAAGAGCGCTTTCTTTTACTCGGCACAAGCTTTAAATCTAAAACCCTAGTTGTTTGTCACTGCTTTAGAGAAAAAGAAACAAAGGTTCGGATTATCTCTGCAAGA
>JASFYW010000147.1:0-8909 GCA_045046865.1 Woeseiaceae bacterium
AGCATTAATATAGAGAATAATTTCTGCCCAATTATTTGTTGTTTATCTAGTATTAGCGCACCAAATAATATTAAATCATACAAAACAACAAAAACTAACCAGAGACCAATTGCGCTTCCGATTGCTGTGGCTCTTTCTTTAACTAAAATACTGACTAAATAACCTAAAGCAATAAATACTGCACCAAGTAATAGCGAGCTTATCATCATCATAAAGTAAGCTTGCCAACCATCAATGTTTCCGCCAGTCATTATCACCATAAAAAATAAAGTACTGCCATAGCCTATAAATATAGCGACAAAAAGAATTAATACATGACCGACAAACTTACCCATAATGACTTGCCAACGTGTCACCGGGTAAGTCAGTAGTAATAACATTGTGCCTCGCTCAAACTCACCAACGAGAGCGTCAAACGAGAGCATTAAAGCAATAAGGGGAATTAGGTACACACTCAAACTTGCTAGATTAATAACAGTAATATCAAGCGCACTTACTTTAACTGAACCTGTTGGTGCCGAGCCCATTAACGATAAAACAATCGATAGTGTTGCAAGCAAAATAATGGCTGCGGCTATCCAACGGTTACGTAATCCATCACGTAATTCTTTAAGCGCGAGAATCCAAACTATTTTCATAATGCTTCTTCGCTCATAAAGTGATTATAAATTTCATCTAAGCGGGGCGGTGTGATTTTCATGTCTTGCACAATTTCACCAAGGCCACTGATATGACGAATCAGTGGCATTTTTTCTTCTTTAAGACAGGATAGCTCAACAAACTGTTCCGTTACTTGTTGGATATTAACATTAGAACCTAGGCGTTCTGCAATAACAGACGCCTGCCCTACTTGCACTTTTAATTGGAAACGAACGGGTAAGTTAACTTGTTGGTAAAGTTCATCTAGTGTGCCACAAGCTACCATGACACCTTTTTTCATAATAACAAAACGGTTCGCTCTTGCTTCTACTTCACTTAAGGCATGTGATGAAATAATAGATGTGGCTCCCTTTTTATGCATTTGATCGATCAACTCATAAAATTGTTGCCGCAACATAGGATCGAGCCCTGTTGTTGGCTCATCAAGAAAAAGTAACTGTGGTGAACCTAACATTGCCTGCGCTAAACCTAATCGTTGTCGCATGCCTTTTGAATAGGTGCCAATTTTTCGTTTAGAAGCATCACTTAAGCCTACTAGCTCTAATAAATCGCGACATTCACTCTTTGACGAACCTTTAAGATCAGCATAAAAACTCAATACTTCTTGGCCTGTCATCGCATCATAAAAAGCCACGCTCTCAGGTAAATAGCCCAAAGAAAGACGCTGCTCTACTGCTGAGCTCAAAACAGGGTTACCTTTTAATACTTCAACCTTGCCAGATGTCGGACGTGTTAGCCCCAACATTAATTTCATTAATGTTGTTTTACCTGCACCATTATGGCCGACTAAAACAATACACTCTCCCGCTTGCACATTAAAATTAATATCATTTAAAACAGTATCTTTACCATACTGCTTAGTTACCGACTGTAGTGAAATAATATTATCTGATGTCTTTTTTTCCTCAACCATTAGGCAAATCTTCTTTTCTCTTTTCTTTTATAATATTGTTTTTATTTGGGTCTGACATTAACGGCAGGCTATCTGTCACTCCACCAGGATGAAGCCCTGGGAATTCTGATTGCGCCCATTTTAATACCTGTACCGATGGACTATTCAATAATAACTTGGCCATCGGATGACGCCATACAATTTGATCAACAAGATCATTGGGGCTATACGGTTGATCAGCAATACCATTATTATCAATATCAAATGCAGCATTATCGCTCCAGTAATTTCCTTTACCATTAGCTGACCATTCAATATAACGTGTGCCGACGTATTTTACTTGTGTGCGATTATTAATAAAAGAATTTTCATAAATTTTATTTTTCTCTGAACCGGCTGTAAAATGTATACCTATATTACAGTCTTTAAAAGAATTATTATTAATGCTGTTGAAATTAGCATTATAAATAAAGACACATTTTTCTGTGCCACCACTGACACTATTACCTTCAATCGTTGAGTAGTTGGTGAAATTAAAAAATAAGCCGCGCTCATGATCGCCAATCGATTGATTGTTCTTAGCAACAATATACTGAGAAAACATCAAGGCGTAACCAACATTATTATTAATTGAAATGTTATTACTGATTTCACTATTGTTGGTATACATATAATGAATTGCAAAACGTAAATCACTTAGGCGATTACCAGAAAAAACATTATGATGGCTTACGTTAACAAAAATCCCATCTCGCCCATAACGAATATCATTGTTCTTTATAATTGAACCCGGCGTGTTCCATAAATAAATACCATTGCCACGGTCATTAACACGGTGAAAACGACTACCAATAATTGTATTGTTATCGACTATCGCAGACTTTGGGCCCTTTAGATAAATCCCTATAAGATTGTTTTGAAAATGATTGCCTTTAATCAGCGCGTTATCACCTTTATCTGTAATAAAAACAGCGCTATCTTCTGTATTCAAATTATTACCTGAATGCTGAATACTTAAACCTTTCACCACAACATTAGCTGCGGATATAACAATAACATGGCCTGTTCCTTCGCCATCAATAATACTGTCCTTGCTCCCCATAAGAGTCAAACTACGATCAATATTTATCGAGCCTGTATATATCCCTGCATCCAGAATTAGAGTATCTCCTTTGTGGGCTAAATCTATGGCTGCCTGTAACTTGCCATGGCCAGGAGTAACTTTAATTTCTTCTGCTTGAACATAAAAAGAAATAAATGTGGATAATATAAAAAACAATCCACCGATTAGCCATTGGCCAACAAGTGGATTATTTATTTTCTGCTTAAACAACAAAATATAACTATGCTGGCTCAACCAACATCCGACCACGCATTTCCATATGTAATGCATGACAGAACCATTGGCAATAGAACCAATGCACACCAGCACGATCAGCAGTAAAGGTAATTGATGATGTTGCTTGTGGTCCAATTTCCATAGCAACACCGTAGTTAGCTATAGTAAAACCATGCGTTAAATCATCAATCGCATCATTGTTACTAACATAGACCGTCACTTCATTACCCTGCTTAACCGTAAACTTCTCCATACTGAAGTTTGGTGCTACAGAGGTCATATAGACACGCACTTTATTGCCATCACGAATAATTTTAGATTCTTCTGTTAATTTAACACCATCTTTTTTCGCTTGGGCACTTGCATCAGCCCACATACGATCGCCTTTAGTCCAAATTGAATCTGGGTTAACGATGTCTGTTCGCACCATGATGACATCATGAGGCTCTGCATAAGTAGGGCCATCATGAACAACTTTCAACTTCTTACTGCTGATATCAATCAATTGTTCATTTTCTGGCTTTAATGGCCCAACATTAATGAATCTATCCTTAGAGAATTTATTCAATGATACTAGCCACTTGCCATCAGCCTCTTTGGTTTCACCCATTGTAGTATGGTTATGACCCGGTTGATAATGAACGTCGACCTTATCAATAATTGGGTTAACCTTCTTACCATTATAAGCTTGAATTGCTTTTTCAATATTCCAGCTAACCACTTGGCTATCAAGGAATAAAGTAGTGAAGGCATTACCTTTACCATCAAACGCTGTATGAAGTGGTCCCAAACCAAGCTTTGGCTCTGCAACAACAACACCACGCGGCTTAATCTTATCTTTAAAGAGATCCGGTAAGCGTCTCACATCAATAACCGTTACTGTAGGCGATAACTTACCGTTAAAGACAACGTGTCTACCATCAGGTGCTGTATTACAACCATGAGGACTATTTGGAACAGGAATATAACGCGTATATTTTGAACCATGGCGGCCATCAAGTACTGGCACACCATTAATTCTTTGGAAGTCACCTTTTTTAACGCCTTTTTCAATCGCTTTAAGATCAAAGACAACCGCCCAGTCACGCTCTTTACCCATCATACCTGAAAGGTTAACGGCTTCTTCACTGTTATAGCAGGTTGAGAAAGCATAAAGACCTTGATAATCCGTATCACAATTATCTAGATTACCATCAACCATGACTTGCCATGCCACTTTCATAGAATCACCGTCTAGTGCAGTGAAGATAGCATGGTATTTTGATGGCTCATCAAGAATGCTACCATCATTTGGAATGGGTACACGATGCTCACCATTGGCAAAGACATAACCTGTACGAGGATATTTTTGTGGGCGTAATCCATGAATGTCTGATGCATTTGGAATTTCAGTAATTTTGTCGCACTTCATAACATCACAACGAACACGAGCAACTCGAGTATTCGCTTTATCATTCATAAACAAATAGCGACCATCATAGGTACCATCTGTGAATGACATATGCGGATGGTGTAAATCACCATTTAACCAAACACCACCGCGGTTACCTGAGTCAAGAAACTTTTTCGTTTCAGGCAACAAGCCTTCGCGTAGAATTTTACGACTTTCATTGGTAGCACCCCAACCTGATGCACTACAGCGATTGAAAACAGGAATACGAACTAATTCACGCATTGAAGGAATACCTAAAACACGTAATTCACCTGCTTGACCACTACTCCAGAAACCATAGTATTCATCCAAATCACCCGGAGCAACATTGTACTTTGCTTTTATCGCTGCTTCTGCGGCTTTCGGAGTCATAATCCCCATACCTGCAATGCCACCGACACTTGCCGCACCGGCTATTGCAGCTAATTTGGTAGAGCCACCTAATAGCTGGCGACGAGATACATTAATTTTTTCTTTATCATCATGCTTACTCATAATACTCTCCTTTATTGTTATTGCGTATTTATTCTTACTAAATGATTAACCACTTCTCTTTTACCTACTTAACTATTCATCACTAAATACTTATTTCTCTTTATTTATTTCTATCTTAATTGCAGATATTTCTTCACTCTTTTCTGATGAAGCTAATACAGACGCTTCTGCTCGTGCCGTTTGCCTTGCTCTTTTTAAACGTTTTTGAATCACCACTGGACAGGCATGATCATCTGAATAAACAACTTGGCAATGTAAACAATATAAACATTCGTTTACATTGATATTTCCTTCAGGATGAATAGCTTGCACCATGCATTCATTACTACAACGCTGACAAGGAGAACCACATTCTTTATAGCGCTTAAGCCATGAGAACATACGCATCCTTCCGGGAATAGCTAAGGCTGCTCCCAAAGGACAAATATAACGGCAATAAAAACGCTCAATAAAAATACCGGGAATTAAAACGGCTAAAGCAAAAATAACAAAGGGCCATTCACGCATAAATTTTAAAATTATCGCAGTTTTAAATGGCTCGACTTCTGCTAAGTGTTCTGCCCAATCTAATGAATATAAAGAGAAACCAAACAAAAGAAGAAAAATTAAATACTTAAAGGTCCAAATGCGTTCGTGAATTGCCCACGGCACGGTAATTTGTTTAATAGAAAACATTTTTGCAATGCGATTAATTAATTCTTGTAATGCACCAAAAGGGCATAACCAACCACAATAAGGTCCACGCCCCCAAAAGAGTAATGCTGATGCAACAGAGCCCCATAAAATGAAGGTTAAGGGCTCCATTAAGAAATAGCTCCAATCAAACCCAGTCATAAAGGCATTAAACATCGCCAAAATATTTACAACGGATAACTGAGCATTGAAATACCAACCCAACACAACAAGCGTAAAGATTAAAAAACCAACGCGAACACGATCATTAAGTACAGGTCGCTTAACCAACCAACCTTGAAAAAAGAAAATAAAGGTCAAGACAATAAGAGCGAGGGAAAGAACCACCACTTCTTCTATTTTCAAATCCCACATTTTTTTCCATATAGGAGCAGAGGCTTGAGAGAACTCATTTTCTGTATCTATAGCTGTTGTAACGTCTACTTCAGTAAAGCTTAAGTATGTCTTTGGTACTTTATAATGAAGATCAAAAGTTAAAAATACTTTATTAGTTGGACCAACTTCTCGACCAACCAATAATTGTAAAGTCCAAGGTAACGCTGCATTAAACTTTAAATCTGCTGGCGTTCTAAATAAATCAACATCTTTAAGATCAGGCGCGCCATCTGCAGCAATCTTTCTTAGGCGTTTATGGTAACGGTCATGAAAACGTACCGAGGTATCTTCCTGAATAATTTGAAAACGATCAAAAATCCCGCCACGTACATAACCCGAACCTTTAAATGAAAAACGACCATTCCCCGCTAGTACGATTGCTTGCTCGCCAGGCTGTATCTTTTTCATTAAATTCTTATATTCATTTTCACCTAATACACTTATACCAATACTTGGGATCGATACCATAGCGGCATAAAGCTCAATAAAGATTTCTTCATCTTCACCTTCTTCCGCGTTATCAATCGCAAGCTGGTTACCCGTTTCTTCAAATGCTTTATTGATTTGTTTAAGAGAAATTCTTAATGGTTGTATCGCTCCTTCAGCAATAAGATCTTTCCAGTTTTTAACGATATTGAGATCATGGTTTACAGAAGCAACCGGCCCTGCGGCTTGTTTAACTTTAGCCTTTAAACCAGATAAACCATATTTTCTAGCGACCTTAATTGCACTGCGAAGAATATTGTCATCCATCACCATAATAGTGACAGTCGCACCAGAGACGGCATCAATTTGATGTTTTTGTGTGCCGCGTACTAATTCACCAATATCTAAGCCTTCATAATCATCAAGAACTCGAGTAATTCGTTTTTCAGGAATACCAATTAAAACAATCGGCTCATGATGCTCAACTAACAGCACCTTTTTAATAATGCCTTGCATATCAATTGAAATCAGTTGGTGTATTGGTTTTCCTGAGTAGCCTATTGTATTGACATAATCGGAGGTTAAATAAACGAGCCCTACTTGCTTGCCTTTCTCATATGCCGGGGCTACAAAAGGATCGCCAATGGGCTTGCCTATCTTATCGGCATTAGGGAAGATTTCTTGGCTGTTAATGGCGCTCAAAAAACGTGGCAATTCAGATTTTGCTTGAGCCGTACTTAACATGAGCAACTGGACAAGTATTAAAGCGAGTAATACTTTAATTATGTTGCCATAAGCTCTGCGCGAAAAAGTTATTCTATAGTAAGAAATAGACAAATATACACCTACAATAATTGTGACGATCGCGATAAAAGAGCTTAATTAACCATCAACATATAAGGAAACTCTAACTTACCTGTTTGAAATAAGACAGTCTATATAGATTACGCGTATTTTCAAACAGATTAAAATATACTACATTGATATAGATCAATTAAGTATTAGAATAAAAATTTAACATAAAGACACTTTTCAATTACCTCAGGTATTTACAAATATGCTGTCAACCAATGTAAAAACAACAAGTGACTTGATGTCTATTGCTCTAGAGGCAGAACGTGAAGCAATAAAACGTTATACAAAACTTGTTGCCATGATGCGTAAAGGCAACAACGAATCAAGTGCAGCCCTATTTGAGCGTATGGTGATTGAAGAAGAAGAACATGAACGCCTGCTGCTTAAGTGGATGGAACAAGAAAACATAGATGTAAACCCTAATATAGAACCAATTCAGTGGAGTGATCCAAATGTTTCTACTGTATATAACGATGAAGCACACGATCCTTTTTTTAGCTCACCTTATAAAGCGCTTGCCTTTGCTGTGCATAATGAAGAAATTGCTTTTCGTTTTTATACTCATGTTGCCGCTAATTCAGATAATGAAACCGTACGAAAATATGCTGAAATTTTAGCTAAAGAAGAACTCGGTCATGCCGCTTTACTTAGAGCAGAACGTCGCTATGCTTATCATGCTGAACGTAAAGAAAAGAAAGAAGAACCTAGGTTAGATCCTCAAGCAGTGCAAAGTGAGGCTGATTTATTAGCGGTGGCTATTCATATCAATCACTATTTATTTACACAAATGCAATCCATACGCAAAAAAAATCCTGAAATAAATACTCTTGCAGATAAAACAGAGCAACAAACAAATAAATTAGAAGAAGACTTAAAAACTATGATACCTCCAAGTGAAGATATCAAAGATAATATATCTCAACTTCAGCAGTTTCGAGAAAATGAAGACACTAATAATGATAGCCCCGATATTGAGATACAACGACTTTGGTCGTGCTGTGATCGTAGCTTTTCTTTCTATGATTCCATCGTAGAAAATGCCTCCAATGAAGAACTTTTTTTAACTGCTCAAGAACTCACAGCTTCAGCACTAGATAAAATTGGCGAGTTAAAAAAGATTTTATAACAGTTGATTATTAGTTTTGGTCACATTCTGTGTCAACTGGATTTTTTGGGATTTTTTTAGAAATAGAATAATATTCGAATTTCGAAAATGGTGGACTTACCATGCCCTTAAATTCAGAGTCATATATAAGGTGTATGCAGATATTGGGGACTTAGGCTATTAGCTATTACTATTCATACATAGATAACTGCAGCAAAAAGAAAATAATTAGTTTAGGTCAAAATGGCATTCTTGCTGACATATAGTATTATCTACCAATAAAGCTCGTCACTAGCTCACGTAATACTTGTTGTTTAATTGACTTGTTTGTTATCGCTTTACTTTGCCACCACCAACCATCCTTTTCCATATTTTCTGCTGCGGTTATTATTTTGTGCATAACCTCAGCATATTCATCTTCAGAAAAATCATGGCTCATAATAATACGGCCACTACCAACCCAACTAATGGCAAGTCCTTGTGCACGTAAATAAAATTGATACATCCAATTGTAGCGACTCGGCAGTGTAAATAAAATTGTCCATACAGAAACCATATTAACTATTTTAATCGGCAATTTTTTAAAGACTAATTTTTGATTGAGTACATTGACTCTGTCATCCCAATATTTATCTAT
>JASFYW010000148.1:0-5053 GCA_045046865.1 Woeseiaceae bacterium
TGTATTCCTGCAGTACCCGCCCCATAAATAACAACATGACGCTTTAATTTTTTCTGTACACTAGCAATCTCAACACCCGCAAACCACCAGCGAACAACCATTCGACTACTGCCTATCAGCAAGATAGCCGCTAACCAGTTTATTAATGTAACTGAACGAGGAACGCCATCTGCACCTGAAATAAAAACTAATGCAGCCCAGAGAACAGCATACAAACTGACTGCTTTAACAATTGTCCATAGAGCTTTAAAACCAATATAACGAACAATCGCGCGATATAGACCCAACTTAACAAAAAGAGGGATGGCAATAACTGGAGCGATAAAAAATAGCCATATTTCCATTTTTTCTGGGAGTGAAATCTGCTCTAAGCGTAAAGAAAAGGAAGCCCACAACGCAAAAAGCAGCATAGCCACGTCTGCAAAGACCATGATTAATTGCTTATGAAACCGTGATAAATTTAAAAATTGTCTAACAAATTTATTCAAAACATCCTTCTCTATAATTTCCTGTCATTGCGAAGCGTAGCGCGGCAATCTCATCAACAAACCACTAAAACCAAGCCTACACATCATTTATACCCGCTTTCAACTTTAATGCAACTACAATCAAAGGGATAAATGTTAACAATGTTAACGCAAAACCCTGCTCTGGATTATAGTGCGAGAGTAATGCAGTAGGAAATAAAAAACCTAAATTTATCCCAGTCACACTCAATGTTACTTTTTTATGCCCCCACTTCCCCGCCGCATGTTGATAGGCATGACTACAATGCGCTTCATACCATTTATCACCCGTTAGGGCTCGTATTAGTAAAGTAACACCACTATCGACAAGAAAAACCGCTAACAAAATTAGCCAAGGCCATATTGAGCTGCCTTCCAGAATATTTGTATAAACAATAATGCCTAATACCAAGCCAAGAAAACCACTGCCGACATCCCCCATAAAAATCTTTGCGGGTGCCCAGTTTAAAATCAAAAAACCAAAAGTCGATGCTGCAAGAGCCAGTGAAATAAAACTAAGGTATTCAATACCATTTAACCAAGAAATATAAGCACCTGCGACGGTGACAAAAATAGTTTCTGAAGCCGCAATGCCATCAATGCCATCCATAAAATTAAATAGGTTAAGCAGCCAAACAAAAAGAAATGCTACCACAACCATTTCAAACCAGCCGGCAGTGATCGTAAAACCTAAAAAAGAATACTCAGGAAAGCCCCCTAACCAAAACAAAACCCAGGCCACAGCAATAAAGTGTGATAACAACCGCCATTTTGCAGAGATCTCAAAACGATCATCCCAAAAACCAATCGCCGCAACTAGAGTGCTCGCTCCCATAAATGCATAAACGATATTATTTGGTAATAAATCACTAAAACCAATCGCCACTAAAAAACAAAACACAATCGCAATACCACCACCATGCGGCGTTGCAACGCTGTGTGAACTGCGTTCATTCGGCGAGTCAAGAATGTTGTTTTTTAATGAATATCGGAAAATCAACTCTGTAAGAAGAAAAGAAAAAAAGATGACAGTAGAAAAAAATAAAAAATTACTCATTTACATTGAGGCTCGACGAAACTGACAATGAATAACTATCAATATAATACTTTTCTGTATTAGGCATTTGTGACTACGTCAAGATTAGGCAGAGGAAAGACTAAATTCATTCCTGAAAACAATTTGTTATTCTCAAAAAACGATCTGAAATGCCAAGGTAATACGATTAAAAAATCAGGATTTTTTGATAATAAATCTGCTTCAGAAATAATAGGAATCCATGTGCCTGGTGTGAAGCATCCATATTTTTCAGAATTTACTTCCCCAACATATGAGATTTTATCACTAGTCAAACCACAATATTGCAATAAAACGTTTCCTTTAGTAGAGGCTCCAAGAGCAGCAATAGTTTTTCCATTTTCAACCGCTTCATCTATAAAGTTAATTAATTCATTTCGTGAATTTGCTACACGCGTTGCAAACTCATGGTATGGAGTAAGAGTATGAAGACCTAAAGAATTTTCATTGTCGAGAATTTTTTGAACATCAGGTGTTACTAAAGTATTACCTAATGATTTAGCTACTACTATAGAAAAACTACCTCCATTGACATCATTAAATTCAACATCAATTATCTTAAACCCAACACGATCTGCCATCCACTTTATTTGATACAATCCATAAAATTCAAGGTGTTCATGACAAATAGTGTCATAAGAATTTTTCTCTAACATTGTAGGCATATAGCTTTGTTCAAAAACCCAAATACCATCATCATCAAGAACATCATAAACCTCCTGCATAAATTGTAGTGGAGATTCAAGATCATAAAACATAGAAAAGGACGTAATTATTTTTGCTTTTTTATCCGGAAAACGTTCTTTCAACAAAGCTGATGAGAAAAATTCCGGTATAAGCTGAATATGTGGTGGATAATATTCATGAAATTTTATACCTGTTGGATCTACACCAACCAAGGTAAGTCCTGAATCAGGATATGCCTGTAATGTTGTACTATCATTACTTCCAATATCAACAATCAAATCACCTTCTGATACAGAAACTAAAGCCAGAATATTTTTAACTTTATTTTTTAAATGACTAACCATACTTGCATTCAGACCTGAACGATATCCATAGTTCTCACCATACATCTCGCCTAGATCATATGAATGTTCCATCTGTAACAATCCACAGCCATCTTCACTCATACACTTTACTAGTCGAAGTGGACCTACTGTAATATCCGTATTCTTTTTAGTTGGAAAAACACCTGTCAGCATCTGTTCGCCTAGATCTAAAACACACTCTAGTTCTTTACATTCACAAATTCTGCATTTATCAATTTTTGTAACCATCTGTCTATATCCTATAATTTCTTTACGTATTACTACTAAGTAACTGTAAATCCGCAGCTACCATCATATGTATAAGATTCTGAAAATCAATCTCGGGCTCCCAACCTAATACTTGTTTCGCTTTATCAGCATTACCTACTAATTGATATGATTCAGCAGGCCGATAGGCTGATTTATCTTCATGAACATAATCGAGATAATTAAGCCCTAAATAATTGAATGTAGTTTCACAGAGTTCCCTTACAGATTTTGTTTGTCCTGTTGCTATTACATAGTCCCCAGCTTCTATATGCTTTGTCATTAGAAACATTGCACGAACATAATCTGCCGCATAACCCCAATCTCTGCGAGCCTCTAAATTACCCAAATTTAACTCTTTAGTTAGACCCAGTTTAATTTTAGCTGCTCCATGAGTTATTTTTCTTGTGACAAAGTCCAGTCCGCGACGTGGACTTTCATGATTATATAAAATTGCAGAGCATGCAAATAAACCATATCGTTGTCGATAAATATCTATCATAGTGTGCGCATATAATTTGGCAGCACCATATGGACTACGTGGTTTAAAAGAAGTAGTTTCAGACTGAGGGCTGACATCCACCATGCCAAATAATTCGCTGCTAGAGGCCTGGCAAAAATGAATACTTGGATCTATAGTTCGTATAGCTTCAAGAATCATTGTCACAGCTAGTCCATTAACTTTACTAATGCCGATTGGGTCATCAAACATTCCTGAACCCGATGAATAAGCAGAAAAATTATAAATTTCGGTAAGTTGATTGTCTTCAACTATATTGAATATTTGTTGTTGGTCTAAAAAATCCCACTCAACCAATTTAACCCTATCCTTTAAAGGAACAGGGAGATTTACCTTTGTTCTCTCTATATCTCGAGTAGTACCTATAACTTGATAATCTTGTGTGAGTAGCAACTCAGCCAAGTAGGAGCCATCTTGACCTGAAATGCCTGTGATCAGTGCAGAGGGGATATTATTTAACATCAATTTATATTAAAAATATGTGTTCACAAACTATCGATACAAAATGATACTGATAGCTAAACGGCGACATAATATTTTATATTTACATTCAGCCATTTGTATTTACTCATGAAAATCATTAGTTTTATATCCACTTTTTTTCATGAGTTCGTCACGCTGTGCAGACTTGAAATCTTCAAAAACCATTTCTTTAACCAATTCACCAAATGTAATTTGGGGAACCCATCCAAGTTTTTCTTTTGCTTTAGACGCATCACCTAATAGTGTCTCTACTTCAGTCGGCCTAAAATAACGAGAATCTACAGAGACTATACAATTGCCCGATGCATCATAACCTTTTTCATCGAGACCATTCCCTTTCCAAGTAATCGTAATATCAAGTTCTTCCGCAGCTACATTGACAAAATCTCGAACGCTATATTGCACACCTGTAGCAATCACAAAATCATCAGCAACTTCTTGCTGAAGCATCAGCCATTGCATTTCAACATAATCCTTTGCATGACCCCAGTCTCGCTTTGCATCAAGATTACCTAGATACAGGTGTTTCTGTAGACCTAGTTTAATACGAGCCAAAGCACGAGTAATTTTACGTGTAACAAAATTTTCTCCTCTAACTGGAGATTCGTGATTAAAAAGAATACCATTACAAGCATACATTCCATATGCTTCACGGTAATTAACCGTAATCCAGTAAGCATATAGTTTAGCAACAGCATATGGTGATCGAGGATAAAAAGGTGTTGTTTCTTTCTGAGGTGTTTCTTGAACATCCCCAAAAAGTTCAGAAGTTGATGCTTGATAAAAACGTGTTTTCTTCTCTAAACCTAAAACCCGAATTGCTTCTAATACTCTTAGTGGACCTACAGCATCTGAATTTGCGGTATATTCTGGTTCTTCAAATGAAACTGCTACGTGACTTTGTGCAGCAAGATTATAAATTTCATCAGGTTGAATTTTCTGAATTATATGGATTAAGCTGGATGAATCGGTCATATCGCCGTGATGCAAGAAAAAACGCACTCCCTCTTCGTGAGGATCACGATAAAGATGATCAATACGAGTAGTATTAAACGAGGAAGCTCTCCGTTTTATGCCGTGTACTTCATATCCTTTTTCCAGTAAAAATTCAGCTAAATATGAACCATCCTGTCCCGTTATACCTGTTATAAGTGCTACTTTATTTGTCATT
>JASFYW010000149.1:0-33670 GCA_045046865.1 Woeseiaceae bacterium
AATGCCGCCTGCGCGTCGAATATTACGAATAATGGCCTCTCCCGTTTGATATTCTTTAGCTTTCGACACTTCGCCTGCATTATCACCGATATCAGGTAAAACAATGGGCGCAGCATGGCTATTGAGGCTCAATATCAATAAGAAGGTACTGCTAAACAAGATGAAAGGTTTAAACATAGTTTTATTAATGATCACTTTTTTTAAGTTTATTATTCTTAATCAAGACAGGGGCTTTAAGCAAGAGTTCATAAGAGTTTAACGTATTTCTGGCGATAATTTTATTTGATGTATCTACAGTATGAGCTAAATGAAGGATTGCAAAGCCGCAAAATTTCACTATTATATGGGGGTAATTAGGAGCAAGTCCTGCATAATCGACTTGATGTTGTATTTTCCTGTTGTTTTCTAATTCTAAATGGCATAATCAGTAAAGAATTGTTTGCTTATATGCTCTGCAATACACTTTCAACACATTTTAACTTTTACAAATTAGGAGATATCAGATGGCTGATTTCGACCAAGAACTTGATGCAAGCGGCTTAAATTGCCCACTTCCAATCTTACGTGCTAAAAAAGCATTAGCAGGAATGGAAGCAGGACAAATACTACATATTATTGCAACTGATCCAGGTGCAGTGAAAGATTTTGAAGCTTTTGCTAAACAAACAGGCAACACGCTAAAAGAATCAAAAGAAGAAGGCGGTAAATTCGTTTTCTTAATGCAAAAAAACTAAGTTTTAGTTTTTTGCCAAAAAAGCCAGTTAAACGTATGTTTAACTGGCTTTTTTTTGCCTTAAAAACAATATAAATGTTATGGGTTTTGTTTTTAAGGAGTAGGGGCTATAGTAAAGCCGTAAAAGAAAAACAATAAAAATAAAATCGAAAAAAAAAATATAAGAACAGATTCAAAAGTAGCTTAAGGGGAAAAATATGTTGCTTAATAAAAAAGTCTTTGCAATCTCACTACTCACATCATTAATTTCGACCAATATAAGTGCTTCAGGCTTTGCTGTTGCAGAACACAGCGCAAGTGGGCTGGGTAGTGCCTTTGCCGGAGCTTCAGCTATCGCCGAAGATGCCAGTACGACCTATTTCAATCCTGCGGGCTTGAGTAAGTTAAAGGGCGAGCAAGTTGTTGTCGCTGGCCATATTGTTGTGGTTTCTTCGCCTTTTACTAATAATGGTTCGACACTTAGTACTGCCGTCCCATTTGGAACGGGGGGAGCACTGTCAGGTAGTAATGACGATGGAAGTACCACGCCCTTTATCCCCAACTTTTATTATTCAAAAGAGTTGAATGAAAGGTGGACGTTAGGTTTTGGTATAAATGCACCCTTTGGTAACGCATCAGAATATTCAGATACATGGGTAGGGCGTTATCACGCGACAACGTCGGACATTACAACCATCAATTTCAACCCCTCTGCTTCATATAAGGTCAATAAAGGGTTGTCTGTTGGCTTTGGTGTAAATGTACAATATATCGAAGCAACATTGGCGAATCAGCTAGATAGTAGCCTTATTTGTAAGGGGGCAGTTACTAAAGCTCAAATTGCTGGAGGCGCTACTCAAGCTAATGCTGTGATTGCGGCGAATGCTACTTGTAGTAGTGCTCCTATAGGTTTGGGGACTATTGGTGACGTAACGACGGATAGTTCCGTATCTTTAAACGGCGATGACTGGAGTCTTGGTTGGAATATTGGCTTATTATACGACATTAGTGACGCGACACGCATAGGTTTGGCTTACCGTTCTAATGTTAAACATAGTTTGTCAGGGACTGCTGACTTTACTCGTGGCGGTAACCTAGGCTTAATATTAACTACAAGCACGGCATTTACGAGCACAGGAATATCGTCAGGCATTGATTTGCCGGAATCATTATCGTTAAGTTTATATCATGAAGTCGATTCTAAATGGAGTATTTTAGCAGATGCAACTTGGACTAAATGGAGTAATTTTGATACGTTAGACGTTGATTTCAGTGATCCCCTACAGACTGATTCTTCTACCCCAGAAAACTGGGGAAACAGTATGCGTTATTCCTTTGGGGTGAATTATAAACCAGATTCTAAATGGATTTATCGTGCAGGCCTTGCCTTGGATGAAACACCCATTCCAACGGCCGAAGATGTTACCGCTCGAATCCCCGATAATGACCGCATTTGGTTGAGTTTAGGTTTAGGGCACAAATTGTCAGATACCTTGGGTTTTGACGTAGGCTATGCACATTTAGTTTTTGATGATATTACTATTAATAATACTATTCCTGTAGTCGGGCATACATTGACAGGAAGTTATAAAGTGGATGTAGATATCTTCAGTGCACAAATGAACTGGAACTTTTAAGCTCTATTTGATGGGGAATTCATCGAGGGATGAATTGTTTCAGCTAGGTAAATTAACCCTAAATACGCTTGTATTTCGTATTGGTTTAGCTAAGATTAATATCTACTGTTAAGCTAATATTCTAGCTTTACCTTAATAACTGAGACTTCTGTTATTGATGTAAGGTTATCTTTTCTTAGGATAAGCAGATACTTTAAAGATAAACGTAGGTTACGACAAGGATTCCCCATGAGCGTAGTGAGCCCCTTCCATCCAGTAAATTATAAATTAGATATTTCTGATTTAAAAAAACTGTTATCAGATTACCCCGAGCTGACGAGAGATGCAGACCAACAGTGTTGGGATATGTTGGATGATGCCAAATTACACAGTTTCGATGCTAAAACCATTTTATTTCAAGAAGGCATGGTGTGTGAGCACCTCATGCTTATTGTCGAAGGCTGCGTTCGTGTATTTAAAGACTCAGGTGAAGGGCGTGAAGTGACGCTCTATAGAGTTGAGCCCGGCCAATTGTGTATTCATAACCTTAATAATTTGGTTGATGGTATTCAATACCCGATGATGGCAAGAACTGAAACGGGCATGAAAGGGCTGGTTATTCCTCGTGCTTCTTTTAATAAAGGGTTGGCTGAATCCACTAGCTTTAGAAGTTACGTTTTACGCACCTTAACCGGGCGTTTATCTCATATGGTTGACCTTATTTCTGGGTTTGCTTTTGATCGTTTAGACCTCAGGGTTGCAGTTTGGTTGGCTGAGCAATTTGAACGTTCATCTGGACATGCGATCAAAGTGACTCATAGTGATGTTGCTGATGAACTGGGAACAACCCGTGAAATGATCAGCCGTATTCTCAAAGACTTTGAACATAAGCGTTGTATAGAGCTAGCTCGTGGAAAAATTCATTTGGTTTGCAAGCATACCTTACACCTTGTGAGTGAGGGTAAAGGAAAGGTACGAAAAGATTTAGCCGGTTAAAGTTTTATTAAATATTTTATCGGAGCCTGCCCCGCGTAGCGCTTTGTCTTGTAGTTAACCACCTAAATTCAAATATTTCATTTTTATGTACCTAAACGCACTGAATATTTTTGGCAAGATAATACAATATTTGTATTGATATTATTAAGAAATCTACTAAACAAAGGAAAACCTCAATGAGTGAAAAGAAACTAGCAATTATTGCCACTAAAGGCACACTAGATTGGGGCTACCCTCCCTTTATTTTGGCATCAACCGCGTCAGCACTAGGCTATCAAGTAGAGATCTTCTTTACCTTTTATGGCTTACAGTTATTAAAGAAAAAGATGAATTTACAAGTCAGTCCCTTAGGTAATCCTGGTATGCCAATGCCTTTAGGTATGGATAAATGGTTCCCTGTTATTGGTACAGCAATCCCCGGTATGCAAAGCATGATGACCATGATGATGAAAAATAAAATGAAATCTAAGGGCGTTGCAGACTTAAGCGAATTACGTGAACTTTGCCAAGAAGCTGAGGTACGTTTCATAGCGTGCCAAATGACGGTAGATTTATTTGACATGAACCCAAAAGATTTTGTTGATGGTATTGAATTTGGCGGAGCAGCATTATTCTTTGAATTTGCTGGCGAAGCAGATATATCATTATTTATGTAAGAAAAAATGTTTTACCGAGTAACTGAATAATAATTATAAAAGAAAAAATAAATCTAAATCTAAATGTGTTTATAGGAGAGAGTCAAAAATGAAAACAATAAATAAGCGTTTAATCGCTTGCGCAGTAACAGCAGCATTAACAATACCAATGACCGCAATGGCAACCAATGGTTACTTTGCTCATGGCTATGGTATGAAAGCGAAAGGTATGGGCGGTGCTGGTGTTGCGTATGCTCAAGATGCAATGGCTGCAGCGACAAATCCTGCGGGGATCACTGCTGTCAATGACCGTATTGATTTTGGTGTCGATCTTTTTATTCCTGATCGCTCAGCTACAGTTTACACTGTTGCGCGCGATGGGAATGAAACAGCTAATTTCTTTATTCCTGAATTTGGTTATTCAAAGAAAATTGATGATAGCAGTGCATGGGCTGTAGTTGTATATGGTAACGGTGGAATGAATACTGACTATAAAACAGGTATTTATTCAACATCGGCTCAACCTGGCGCGTTAAACGATCAGACGCCAACAGGTATAAATTTAGAGCAGTTATTTATCGCTCCAACTTATGCTAAAAAATTAAATGAAACACACTCGATCGGTGTGTCTCTAAACCTTGTGTATCAGACTTTTGAAGCAAACGGTTTGAGTAACTTCATTGGGTTTAAAGAAGATCCTTCAACTGGTAAAGCAGGATTAACAGGGCAAGGGGTAGATTCTTCAACAGGTATAGGTCTTAAATTAGGTTGGACAGGGCAAGTAAGTGATTCTTTGACTCTTGGTTTTACATACCAGCCTGAAACTAAAATGAGTAAATTCTCTAGTTACAATAATTTATTTGCAAATGATGGAGAGTTTAATATCCCATCAACGTATGCATTTGGCCTTGCCTTTAAAGCATCACCAAAAATGAATATTGCTTTTGACATTCAACAAATTAACTATTCAGATATTGCGGCAATTTCAAATAAAGACTGTGGTTTTACCGTTGCTCATCCAGGAACTTGTGACCTAGGTGATGCAGGTGGTCCAGGTTTTGGTTGGGATGATGTAACTGCTTATAAATTAGGTGTGGATTATAAAGTGAGTGATAAGCTTGTTGTACGTGGTGGTTATAACTACGGCGAACAACCTATTTCTAGCACTGAAACAGCATTTAATGTTTTAGCACCGGGTGTAGTGGAAGCCCACTATACATTGGGTGCTACTTGGACTTTAGCGAACATGTCTGAACTAACTGTATCGTATATGTATGCACCCGAAGTTGAAGTTATAGGCTCTTCTCCAGCCGGTTTCAGCGATGCAGGTCATGGTGATATAGCAATGTCCCAAACTTCACTTGGTGTTGCTTATGGTTGGAAGTTTTAAACAAACTTTAGTTTGTTAATAAGCTAGAAATTAAAAGGGTCATGTAATGCATGGCCCTTTTTCTCTTTTAAAATACATTACTTTTTGAGGAATTTTTTCAATGAAATTAATTAAATTTTTAATGCTTGGGCTTTGTTTTGTTTTTTCGGCACAAACCATCGCAGCAGATGCAAAGCTTAAAACATTCATTTTGGCTGAAAAAACAGCCGGTGATGTTGCAACAGTCGCAGCAGTAACAAAAGCAAAATTAAAAAAAGCAGGGTTTGATGTGGTGGGTGAATATTCACCTTATAGCACTGCAACCATCTTAATCGTGACGAATTCAGCGCTTAAAGCAAATGCAGCTAATTCAGAGTTTGGTGCTTTTGGTGCTGCGCAACGTGTTTCAATTACCAAAGTGGGTAACGAGGTTCAAGTTGCTTTTACTAACCCAACGTATATGTCACACGCATATAGAATGAAAGGTGATTTAAAGTCAGCTAGCGTTCAATTAAAATCAGCTTTAGGCGACCAAGGAAGTTTTGGCCCAGATGAAGGTGTTACCGCAGAAGGTTTGCGTGACTATCAATATAAATGGTTAATGCCTTATTTTGATGACCCTTTAGAACTTGCTGATTATGGTAGTCAACAGGTTGCACTAACTAAGGTAGAAGAGTTATTGGCAGGTAATAATAAAGCCGGTGTTAAAAAAGTATACCGTATTGATCTTGCTGGTAAAGAAGAGAGTGTAATTGGTGTCAGTATGTCTGGCTCAGGAAACTTAGATTGCAGTGGTGATAAATACATCATGGATAACATTGACTTCAAAAAACTGAAATCAACGGGTCATTTACCGTATGAAATTGTTATTTCAAAGGGGAAGGTTTATACCTTGCCAGCTGAATTCCGTATTGCAATAAGTTTTCCCGATTTATCAATGATGGGGAGCAATAGCTTTATGTCAATTATGTGTGCGCCTTTAGCTATTCAGGAAGCATTGACTATTGCTGTTGGCGGTGAATTTATTGAAGAATAAATTGCTTGAATAAGTAGTAAAAAGAATATGTTGTACTTTTAGCCCCGCCTTTTGGCGGGGTTTTTTATTGCCCATACTTTTGTTATTTCACTTTGATGAACTGATCTAATGTATTGCGCTAAATCCATATTCTATTGATTATGGACGCAGTAAAGAAATGTATTGGTGTAAAGCTTATTCTTGTTAAGCAGACGAAGTGGCAATGCATTTTCGTGATAAATCGGTTAATATTAGCGACCTTTTTTAAGAGCTTATATCGAATAATGTTGACGAGATTAGCGGCGTTATAGAGCTTTTAACTGATTGATTTTAATATAAATTTTCATAATACAATTTTCTAGGGGATACCCATGTTCAATAAAGACATGACCATTTCAGGTTTTGATGACGAATTAGCAGAAGCAATTAAAAATGAAGAGATTCGTCAAGAAGAGCATATCGAGCTAATTGCATCAGAAAATTATGCCAGCCCGCGGGTAATGGAAGCGCAGGGATCAGGTTTAACCAATAAATATGCTGAAGGTTATCCGGGCAAACGGTATTACGGTGGTTGTGAGTTTGTTGATATTGCAGAGCAACTTGCGATTGATCGCGTAAAAGAATTATTTGGTGCAGATTACGCCAATGTACAGCCTCATTCAGGTTCACAAGCCAACGCCGCTGTTTATTTTGCATTATTGAAAGCGGGTGATACGGTTTTAGGTATGAGTCTCGCACACGGTGGTCATTTAACACATGGTTCAAAAGTTAGCTTCTCTGGTAAATTATTTAATGCAATTCAATATGGCTTGAATGAAGAAACAGGTGAAATTGATTACGAACAGGTTGAAGCGCTAGCGAAAGAACATCAACCAAAAATGATCATTGCAGGCTTTTCTGCATACTCTCGCGTAGTAGATTGGCAACGTTTCCGAGATATTGCAGATAGCGTGGGTGCTTACTTAATGGTTGATATGGCACATGTTGCCGGTTTAATTGCGGCAGGTGTTTACCCAAGTCCTGTAGGTATTGCTGATGTCACAACATCAACAACACACAAAACATTACGCGGCCCACGTGGCGGCATTATTCTTGCTAAATCAAATCCTGAAATTGAGAAAAAATTAAACTCAATGATTTTCCCTGGAACACAGGGCGGCCCTTTGATGCATGTGATTGCAGCAAAAGCGGTAGCTTTCAAAGAAGCATTACAACCAGAATTCAAAGAATATCAAAAACAAGTCATCAAAAATGCACAAGCGATGGCGACGGTATTTATTGAACGTGGTTATGATGTTGTTTCAAACGGAACAGATGATCATTTATTCCTCGTAAGCTTTATTGCTAAAGGTTTAACAGGTAAAGCGGTTGATGCATGGTTAGGTCAGGCAAACATCACCATCAATATGAACTCTGTGCCTAATGATCCTCAATCACCCTTTGTTACCAGTGGTATTCGAGTAGGTACGCCAGCAGTGACGACACGTGGTTTTGATGAAAACGACTGTAAAAATTTAGCCGGTTGGATGTGTGACATTATTGATTCAAATGGTGATGAAAAAGTGATCAGCGAAGTGAAAGCTAAAGCTGCAGTCGTTTGTAAAAAGAACCCCGTTTACAAATAAAATATGCATTGTCCATTTTGCAGTACTGATGATACAAAAGTCATTGACTCTCGTTTAGCCAATGAAGGTGCAATGGTTAGACGACGTCGAGAATGCCAAGCATGTGGAGAACGTTTTACGACGTTTGAGTCTGCCGAACTGGTGATGCCTTACATCATTAAACAAAGTGGACAACGTGAACCTTTTAATGAAGATAAGCTTCGTTCCGGTATCCTGCGTGCATTAGAAAAAAGACCTGTGGGTACGGACAATGTCGAGAAATCTATTGTTCACATTATGAAGCGTATGCGCGCCACAGCTGAACGAGAAGTCGCAGCTGATCTTGTCGGTAGTTATGTTATGGATGAGTTGCGCGATTTAGATCAAGTGGCTTATGTACGTTTTGCTTCTGTGTATAGAAGTTTTGAAGATGTGAGTGCTTTTGAAGAAGAAATTGAAAAGCTAAAACAAAGTCCATCTCCAGAAGTGAAGCGGCAGCAAAAATCACTGCTGCCAGAAGAAGAATAATGTGATGACTTTTTCTGCTAATGATTATAAGTACATGTCTCGTGCCTTAGCATTAGCAAAAAAAGGTTTGTATACGACGGCACCGAATCCCAATGTGGGTTGTGTTTTAGTTAAAGACAATGAAGTGGTGGGTGAAGGCTGGCACGTAAAAGCCGGTGAAGCACATGCGGAAATTAATGCTTTAAAGCAAGCGGGTAATAAAGCAGAAGGTGCTACGGCTTATGTCACTTTAGAACCTTGTTGTCATCAAGGTAAAACGCCACCATGTAGTGATGCGTTGATCAAAGCAAAAGTTGCTCGTGTTGTTGCGGCAATGGTTGATCCACACAGTAAAGTCTCAGGAAAAGGTTTAAAGCAATTAGAAGCTGCGGGAATTATTGTAGAGTCGGGCTTGTTAGAAGAACAAGCTAAAGAGTTAAATTTAGGTTTTATAAAACGTATGCAAAAACGTTTGCCTTATGTGCGTTGTAAGTTAGCCATGAGTTTAGATGGCAGAACTGCAATGGCATCAGGTGAAAGTAAATGGATAACTTCATCGGCAGCACGTGAAGATGTGCAACGATTACGGGCAAAGAGTTCAGCTATTTTAACCGGCGTTGGAACGGTATTAGCTGATGATCCATCTATGACGGTTCGTTTAGATGGCATTGAGTCTCAACCCTTACGTGTCGTGGTTGATACAAACCTTAGTATGCCAACAGATGCAAAAATGTTAAAAGAAAAAGGTCAAACCGTTTTAATGACCTGTAGTGCTGATGAAGGTGTTGCTCAAGCATTAAAAGACGCAGGCGCCGAGATACACATGATGCCTTTTTGTAATACTAATGTGGATTTAGCGTCAGTATTACAACAGTTAAGTGACATGCAGATTAATGACGTGTTACTTGAAACCGGAGCAACCCTAAGCGGTGCGATGCTACAAGCCGGACTAATTGATGAAATTATTATTTATATGGCGCCTGTTTTAATGGGTAACGATGCACGTGGTTTATTTGCATTGCCCGGTTTAGATGAAATGAAAGATAAGATAGAACTTGAGATAACAGATACGCGCGTTGTAGGAAAAGATATTCGGATAACCGCAAGAGTTTCGATTAAATCGTAACTAATTTAAATGCTGTCATTGCGAGGAGTTACTAAAAAAGTATTTTTTAGTAATGACGCGGTAATCTCATAATGAGAATACTGTAGTTGGAGATTTCCGCAGTCACTTTGTTCCCTCGCAATGACAGGGAAAAACGATAAAATATTTAGGAAGTACTAAAGCTAAAAATGTTTACAGGAATTATTCAGTCTGTTGGTGAAGTTGCCACTATCGAAGCAAAAGGGGACGATGCACGCGTTTGTATTTTAACCAATGAGCTTGATTTAGCGGATGTACAACTCGGTGATAGCATTGCAGTGAATGGTGTTTGCTTAACCGCAGTCGAATTACCAGGAGATGGTTTTTGGGCTGATGTTTCAGGTGAGACATTATCTTGTACGACTTTTAAATCGTTAAGCGTTGGTACTAAAGTAAATTTAGAAAAAGCATTAACGCCAACAACACGTTTAGGTGGTCACCTTGTTAGTGGCCATGTTGATGGTATTGGTACAGTAGTTGAACGTTTTAACGATGGTCGTTCAGTGCGTTTTCGTATTCAAACGCCGGACGAGATGGCAAAGTACATTGCCGAAAAAGGTTCTGTGTGTGTTGATGGAATTAGTTTGACGGTAAATGCTGTAAAAGGCGCGGTGTTTGAACTCAATATTGTGCCGCATACTTTACAAGAAACAACGATGGCTCAATTTAAAGTGGGCACAGAAGTAAATTTGGAAGTGGATATTATTGCACGTTACCTTGAACGATTAATTTTGGGTAACAAAGCAGCTGATGCAACAACCTCTGGCATTAGTATGGATATGCTCAGTGAACATGGTTTTATTAAATAAATTATAGAAGATTCGATTATGGCGATTAATAGCGCAAAAGAAATTATTGAAGATATAGCTGCAGGTAAAATGGTCATCCTTATGGATGATGAAGATCGTGAGAACGAAGGCGATCTCATTATTGCAGCGGACTGTGTGCAAGCAGAAGACATTAACTTCATGGCAAAGTTTGGTAGAGGCCTGATTTGCTTAACCTTAACGAAAGATCGTTGTGAACGTTTAAAGCTGCCATTAATGGTAGAAGATAATAATGAATTTTTTGCGACTAATTTTACGGTAAGTATTGAAGCCGCAAAAGGTGTAACAACAGGTATATCAGCAGGCGACAGAGCAATTACCGTTCAAGCCGCTGTTGCGGTAGATGCAACGGCTGCGAACATTGTTCAACCGGGTCATATTTTTCCTTTAATGGCACAACCGGGTGGTGTTTTAACACGAGCAGGGCATACCGAAGCAGGTTGTGATATTGCACGTCTTGCAGGAAGAGAACCCGCTTCTGTTATCGTCGAAATTCTAAAAGAAGACGGTAGTATGGCGCGTCGTCCCGATCTTGAAATATTCGCTAAAGAACATGATTTGAAAATTGGTACCATTGCAGACTTAATTCAATACCGTTTACAAAATGAAAAAACAGTTGAGCGTGCCGCTGATTGCGATATGCCAACAGAAGCAGGAGATTTTAAACTTCATGCTTATCGAAATTCGATTGATGGACAAGTTCATTTGGCATTAGTGAAAGGAAATCCAGAGCCTGAGAAACCAATCATGGTTCGTGTGCATGTTGAAAACAGCATGTGCGATATTTTTGGCAGTAAACGTGATGATTGTGGTTGGCCATTACGTGATGTCATGAAACGTATTTCAGATGAAGGTGAAGGTGTGATTATTATTTTGCGTCTTGCTGAAGAATCTAATATGTTGGTAAATATGATTAAGCATTACGACAAGCATGATAAAGGCGAAGACCACTCAAATTCTAAGCACGATGATGATTTACGTACTTATGGTATTGGAGCGCAAATTTTAACGGACTTAGGTGTGCGTAAAATGAGAGTGATGAGTGCGCCGAAAAAGCTACACGCACTTTCAGGATTTGGGTTAGAAGTTGTTGAATACGTAAACGATAAAAAATAGCTAAAAATTCCTGCAAGTTTTTAATGTGGTTCTAATATTTTCACAGGAACATAACTAGGGAATGGTATAGGGATAGTTAAATTAAGACCGTCTGCCACAGGACGTTGCAGTCGAGCGGCCATGGATGGCATCTTTTGCGAGTCTTGATTTAACTATCCCTGTTCCGTGACCGGAAAATTGCAATTAATCAAGAGATTGCCACGGTTCGCGTTGCTTACCTCGCAATGACATTAGTAGAATAATTTTTAATTAGGTATAAAAGATGAATAACATTAAAAAGATCGAAGGCGACATGGTTGTTAAAGGTTCACGCTTTGGCATCGTTATCACGCGTTGGAATAGTTTTATCGTTGAAAACTTATTAGAAGGTGCGCTTGATTGCTTAAAACGTCACGGTGCGAATGAAAGTGACTTGGAAGTGGTTTATGTTCCCGGTGCATTTGAAATTCCATTAGCGGTTAAAAAAATGGCAGCAAGTAAAAAATACGATGCTATTATTACTTTAGGCGCAGTTATTCGTGGTGGTACGCCCCACTTTGAATATGTTGCTGGTGAATGTGTAAAAGGCATGGCATCAAGCATGATGGAGTATGAAATTCCTGTTGCCTTTGGTGTATTAACAGTGGATACCATTGAACAAGCGATTGAACGCGCAGGCACAAAAGCCGGAAATAAAGGTGAAGAAGCTGCACTGTCTTCAATTGAGATGGTTAATTTATTAAAGAATATCGGTTAATCGGAGTCGTTTGTGTCAATAGCCAGTGATCGTACTCGTGCTCGTCGTTATGCAGTTCAAGCTTTATATGAATGGCAAATGACAGGTAATGCACCAATAGAAATCGAACAGCAGTTTTTAATTGAACATGATACTCGAAAGTTTGATCGTCCCTATTTTAAAGAATTATTAATTGGGGTGACCGACCAAGTCGAACAATTAGATGAAGACATTTCTCCATTACTAGATCGTGCCCTACATGAAGTTGATATTGTTGAAAAAGCTGTTTTACGATTAGGTTGCTTTGAATTAAAAAATAGAATCGATATTCCTTATCGTGTTGTTATTAATGAAGCCATTGAATTAACTAAAACCTTTGGTGCAGATCAAGCACATAAGTTTATCAATGGAACAATGGATAAGTTAGCTGAAAAACTGAGAGCAGCCGAGGTTGCTGCGAAAAAAGGCAAGTAGTCACAGCATGTCGTCTGAGTTTGAAATCATCAGGCAATACTTTAATCAATCTCAATCACCCTCACGAGCAGATGTTATCGTGGGAATTGGTGATGATGCTGCTATCCTTGCTGTACCAGAGAAACATCAACTCGTTCAATCAGTCGACACCTTAATTGCAGGTGTCCACTTCCCAATAGAAACTTCTGCCGCAGACATTGCTTATAAAGCATTAGCCGTCAATTTAAGTGATATGGCCGCCATGGGCGCAGAACCTGCTTGGTTTACGCTTGCTATTACATTACCTAATGATAACCATAAATGGCTAAAAGAATTCAGTAGTAGTCTGTCATTACTATCCAATAAATTTGGTGTTCAACTTGTAGGTGGAGATACAACGCACGGTAGCTTAAGTCTTTCTATTACCATAAATGGTTTTGTGCCAATTGATAAAGCATTAAGACGAGACCAAGCTAAAGTAGGCGATAAAGTGTATGTCTCAGGAACAATAGGTGATGCAGCTTTAGCCTTGTCTGCATGGCAAGGCGACTGTTGTTTAGAAAATGAAAGTATTGATTTTTTAAATAACAAATTAAACCGACCTTTGCCTCAAATAAACTTAGGCTTATTGTTAAGAGATTACGCTTCGTCATGTATTGATATTTCAGACGGTTTAATTGCAGATTTAGAACATATCACTGATATGAGTAAAGTGGGCGCTGAGATAAATTTTCAATCTATTCCTTTATCAAAAGAATTTTTACTTAATAATATAACGAAACAACATGTTTTAGATTTAGTTCTTTCATGTGGCGATGATTATCAGCTTTGCTTTACCATTCCTAAATCTAAGCAAGAAAAATTTGAAAGTGAAGCGAAAAAAGAAAATGCCGCTGTCAGTTGTATCGGTGAAATCACATCTGGATCAGATGTTACGTGTTTTTATAACGGTGAAATTTTAAACAGACCAAAGGCAGGTTACAATCACTTTAGCGAAGAAAAAAAGTAAAATATTTTATGAATGATAATAAAACAAACAAACCTCGAGATATACTTTTTCATCCCATTCATTTTTTAAGTTTAGGTTTGGGTAGCGGGCTTTTTCCAAAAGCGCCGGGCACCGCAGGTACAGTGATTGCTGTATTACTTTACATTCCTCTTTCAATGTTAGATCTTTGGTCATACGTTGCTGTCTTGGTGGTTGGCTCATTGGTTGGCATATATTTATGCGATAAAACATCTAATGCTCTAGGTGGACATGATGATCCTGCTATTGTCTGGGACGAATTTTTAGGTTATTGGTTGACCATGTTAATGGCGCCCAGCGGATGGGAATGGATTTTATTTGGCTTTGCATTATTTCGTTTGTTTGATATTTGGAAGCCTTGGCCTATTAATATTCTTGATCAGAAAGTGAGAGGTGGTCTAGGTATTATGGTGGATGATTTAGCGGCTGGAGCGTATGCTTTAGTTGTGTTACAGCTTACTCACTACGCAATATATAGTTAATAATTACTGGAGTGACAATGTTAAATAATAGTTATCTAAGAAAACTAGTTTTACTCTTGAGTTTATTATTACCTACGGTGGCGATTGCCAGCGAGGTTGATATTGTGAATGTTGTGCTAACAAAATATGCAGGAACATGGAAAGCAGATGTCACATTAAAACACGCAGATGAAGGCTGGAAGCATTACGCAGATGGATGGCGAGTTGTTGATAGTAAAGGTAATGAGCTAGGCATGAGAACACTTTACCATCCACATGTTAATGAACAGCCTTTTACTCGTTCTTTAACTAATTTCATTATCCCTGCGGGCATTAAAACGGTTTATATTGAAGCGCGGGACATTAAATATGGTTGGTCGCCAAAAAAACTTAAGATCAACTTATCTCAACCGTCGGGCGAACGATACATGATTAAGACTCGTTAATTTATTTAAAATGAAACCGATCTTTATTTTATTCTTTTTTATTTTTAGTCAGGCTAGTTATGCCTTAGACATTGTTGTCGTAGGTTTGTTTAAAAATAAAGCGATTGTTAAAATTGATGGAAAGCAACGTACTTTAAAAAAAGGTATCACAACGCCAGAAGGAGTGACATTAACTTTTTCAGACAGCAGTGTCGTCACATTAAAAATTAATGGTATTGAAGAAGATTATAAGTTAGGTCGCCAAGTCGGTGGTGAATTTAAGCGCAAGGAATTAGCCGAAGCAAGAATTTTGCCCGTTAACGGTATGTACAATACTTCTGGTTTTATCAATGGTCAATTGGTTGGGTTTTTAGTTGATACCGGTGCAACGTGGATTGCAATGAGCTCTAATCAAGCGCGAAGCTTAGGTCTTAACTATAAAAAAACAAGTACAAAAAGCCATGTTTCTACGGCCAATGGTATTGTTCTCGCTTATAAAATTACACTTGATAAAGTTAGAGTAGGAGATATTGAACTGAGGAATGTTGTTGCTGCCGTATTAGAAGGCAACTCACCAAGAGAAGTTTTACTAGGTAACTCATTTTTAAACCGTTTAGAAATGCAGCGTCAGGGGCAAGTAATGGTGTTGCGGAAAAAATTCTAAGGGTAAATTATGTAATATTATAGAAATAAAAAAACGGAAAAAAATAGCTCTAGTAGTTTAGTAAAAGAGCCGATATATGTGACTACTTGTCATTGCGAGGGAACAAAGTGACTGCGGCAATCTCCAGTTACAGCGCACTCATTATGAGATTGCCACGCTGCGCTCGCAATGACAGACTAAAAAAATTTAGTTATATGTAATTAGTTCTTATCTTTCTCAATTAAAGCATAAGCAGAGTGGTTATGAATTGATTCAAAGTTTTCAGATTCAACAATATAAGAACTAATACGATCTTCTGTATTTAGACGTGCTGCAACATCACGCACCATGTCTTCAACAAATTTTGGATTATCATACGCACGTTCAGTGATGGCTTTTTCATCAGGACGCTTTAATAAACCATAAAGCTCGCAAGACGCTTCTTGTTCAACTAGGTCGATAATTTCTTCAATCCACATAAAGTCTTTTAGTGTTGCGGTTACAGTAACGTGTGAACGTTGGTTATGTGCACCGTAGTCTGATATTTTTTTAGAGCAAGGACAAAGGCTAGTAACAGGCACTAATACTTTTAAAGTAAATTTATTATCGCCATCAACAAAGTCACCAATAAAAGTAACATCGTAGTCCATTAAACTTTTTACTTTTGAAACTGGCGCTTCTTTATTTACGAAATAAGGGAAACTCATTTCAACATGGCCAGAGTCGGCTTCAAGACGTTCCGTCATTTCGATCATCATTTCTTTAAATGATTCTACGGTAATTTCACGTTCATGATTATTTAAAATTTCCACAAAGCGTGACATGTGGGTGCCTTTAAAGTTATGCGGCAAATTCACATACATATTAAAGTTAGCAATGGTATTTTGTTCTTCACCGCTGCGATCAGCAACGCGGACAGGGTGACGAATATCTTTAATCCCAACTTTGTTAATCGGAATTTGACGTGTGTCTTCGCTGCTTTGTACGTCTTCCATTGTGTTGTTGTTTTGACTCATAGTGAGTAATTTCCAAATTCTGCTTTGTATAATATTTTATTTTGAAACAGTTTAATCTTCAGAGTAAGTCACGCTGGCTCTGTCTGTTTCCCATAACGTTACAGCACTGACTTTTACACCATCAGTATTGAGCGTTTTTGATAACTCTGTATACAAATATTCTGAAATGTTTTCAGCTGTCGGATTAATTTTATCGAAGGGTGGAATATCGTTAAGGTTCCGATGATCCAGCGTTCCGATGAGTTCCCGAGTCGCGTCTTTAATCACTTTAAAATCTACGCCCATACCGACATCATCTAATGTCGTGGTGGTTACATTGACCTCAACTTTCCAGTTGTGACCGTGTAAGCGATTGCATACACCTTCATAATTTCTAAGAAGGTGAGCGGCGGCGAAATCCAAAAGGATTTTCATTGTATATCGTTTTGTCATAATACTTGAGTAATCAGGTTGGGAATTTAAGCGAGTGTGGCTTGTTTTGCAAGTTCTTCTGTATCCAGAAAGTTTTCAATGGCGCGGAGTATACCAGAACTGGTTATTCCTGCATCCTCTAGCAGCTGTTCACGGCTAGCATGTTCCATAAATGTATCAGGTAGGCCTAGGTTTAGCATTCTGTTACGGCATTGTTGTTGTATTAAGTACTCATTAACCGCACTGCCTGCGCCACCCATAACCACATTATCTTCAAGGGTAACCAGCACATCATGCTCAGCAGCCATTTTAAGCAGCAGTTCTTCATCAAGAGGTTTAACGAAGCGCATATTGACGAGCGTGGCGTTGAGTTTTTCGGCGACGATTTTTGCATCAGCAAGAACACTACCAAAAGCAAGAATAGCGATATCTTTACCTTGGCGACAAAGCTCCGCTTTACCCACGGGTAGTGTTTTCAGTGTTGTTTCGATCTCAACATTTGGCCCTGTGCCTCGTGGGTAACGCACAGCAGAAGGGCCATTTAAACTAAAGCCAGTACTGAGCATTTGGCGACATTCATTTTCATTGCTAGGAACCATAATGGTCATATTAGGAATACAACGTAAATAACTGATATCAAAACTGCCAGCATGGGTGGCGCCATCTGGGCCCACAACACCGGCACGATCAATCGCAAACATGACGGGAAGATTTTGCAGAGCGACATCATGGATAAGTTGATCATAGGCGCGCTGTAAAAAGGTGGAATAGATAGCGACGACCGGTTTTAGCCCATCACAAGCCATGCCAGCAGCAACGGTGACAGCGTGTTGCTCTGCGATACCTACATCAAAATAGCGTTCAGGAAATAGTTTTGAAAATTCGACGAGTCCTGAGCCTTCACGCATAGCGGGGGTGATGGCAACCAGTTTGTCATCCTCCAAAGCCATATCACACAACCACTGACTGAATACTTGGGTATAGGTAGGTGAGAATGCGGCCGATTTTTCAGGCAAACCTTGTTCTGGGTTGAATTTCCCTACGGAGTGGTAAGCAATCGGGTTTTCTTCAGCAGGGGCATATCCCTTGCCTTTTTTAGTGACAATATGCAGAAATTGCGGGCCAGGTAATTTACTCAAATTACCTAAGGTTTTCACCAAGGTATCCATATCATGGCCATCTATCGGACCAATATAGTTGAAACCAAGCTCTTCAAATAATGTGCCGGGTACGACCATGCCTTTCATATGTTCTTCGGTACGACGTGCAAGCTCCCAAACCGAGGGCATTTTCCCCAGTACTTTTTTAGAGCTTTCACGCATGCTGGAATACATTTTTCCAGAGAGTAATTTAGCGAGATAATTTGACATGCCGCCAACATTTGGCGAAATCGACATGTCATTGTCATTGAGAATAACGAGTAAATTAGCATCCAAGTCGCCAGCATGATTCAGAGCTTCAAATGCCATGCCTGCAGTGAGTGCACCATCGCCAATAATGGCCACAGCACGTCGATCAATATTCTGATGTTTCGCTGCGATAGCCATGCCGAGTGCCGCTCCAATGGAGGTGCTTGAATGGCCTACACCAAAGGTATCATATTCACTTTCTTCTCGGCGAGGGAAGCCGCTGAGGCCATCTTTAATGCGGATGGTCGACATTTTATCGCGACGTCCGGTCAGTATTTTGTGTGGGTAACTTTGGTGACCCACATCCCAAACAAGGCGATCATCTGGGGTATTAAAAACATGATGTAGAGCAACGGTCAATTCGACGGTGCCAAGACCAGAGGAAAGGTGCCCACCGGATTGACTGACAGATTGGATAATAAACTCGCGCAATTCATCTGCGAGTTGAGAAAGTTCATCAATGGAGAATTCCTTCATTTGAGAAGGATTATCAATTTGTGAGAGCATAGATTGGGTATTTTTATCAGTCATAATTAATGTGGATCATGGGCTTCGCAGCGAAAACATGCAAGCTGATTAACGTGATAAGAGGATAAGATCAGGCGTTAATAATGCCGTTTGACGATATAGTCTGCTAACCAGCGCAGTGGTTTGGCTGTATCACCAAAAATATCCAAGCTGTCATGGGCATCTTTGTGTAATTCTGACGCCATTTCTTTTGCCGCCTGAAGCCCGAGTAAAGCGGGGTAGGTGGGCTTATTTAAAGCGACATCGGCACCTTGAGTTTTACCTAGCGTTTCGGTATCGCTTGTGACATCGAGAATATCATCTTGGATTTGAAAGGCGAGACCAATACATTTAGCGTAGTGATCAAGTTTTTTAAGTTGTTCTGGTGTGATTTTAGGCTGACAAAGTGCGCCCATTTTTACACTGGCTCGAATTAACGCACCGGTTTTATGTACATGCATATCTTCGAGTTCAGCGATGTTAAGTGCTTTACCGACAGAAGCTAAATCAATCGCCTGTCCTCCCGCCATACCGCGTGAGCCACTGGCAACAGCAAGAGCATCAAGAATATCGAGTTTTTTATCAGCAGGAATCGATTTTGGTAAGCCGTGCGCCAAGGTATGAAAGGCCAGTGATTGCAATGCATCACCCGCAAGAATCGCTTGAGCCTCATCAAAGGCTTTATGGCAGGTGGGTTTACCGCGGCGAAGGTCATCATCATCCATAGCAGGCAGATCGTCATGAATTAAAGAGTAAGCATGAATAAACTCAATCGCGCTGGCAGGCGCATCGAGCGCAACTTCATCAGCACTTACCGCGTAACCGGCAGCATAAACTAAAATAGGTCGAATACGTTTACCGCCATTTAATACAGAATAGCGCATGGCTTGGTGCAGTAATGGCGGGTTGATATTTTCTTTTGGTAGCCAATGATCGAGGCTCGTTTCTGAGCGCTGGCGCCATGCTTCTATTCTTTGTTCTGTATTTATGATATTTAAGTTAGTCACGTTTATATTTTCTTCTATTGTGAAATGTACGGGGTGATTGGGAGCGTGAGCGCGGCAATCTATCCGTTTAAGCTTATTCTTCGTTGAAGTCCACTAGTTCATCTTGGCCATTTTTCTCGATGAGTTGTTGAATTTTTTGCTCTGTTTCTTGGAGAGATTTCTGACAGTGGCGAGTCAATGCAATGCCCAGCTCAAAATCTTTGAGTGAATCTTCAAGAGATTGCTCACCTTCTTCCATGCGTTCAACCAATGATTCGAGATCGGACATAGCGGTTTCAAAATCGAGAGAATCTATTTTTGTTAATGATTTTTTACTGGTTTTTTTCTTTGTCATTACTATTTCCTGAAAGTCCTAAATTACTAAAATGCGGCTAAGTTAGCTTACCCAACTATCAGCGTCAATTCAAAAATAACAATTGAAAATTAATGATTTTGCTGGGGTTTATCTTGACTCTTTTTGCTTCTTGGGCTATTTTTATCTTACTTTTAGAATTAGTCTAAATGAATAAATCTGTACTTACACTTACACAGCTAGGAGAATAAATCATGGCTTTAAAAGGAAGTAAAACAGAGCAAAGCCTCAAAGATGCATTTGCAGGCGAGTCTCAAGCAAACCGTCGTTACCTTTATTTCGCAGCAAAAGCGGATGTAGAAGGCTATAACGATGTATCAACCGTATTCCGTTCAACTGCAGAAGGTGAAACAGGCCACGCACACGGACATTTAGAATATTTAGAAGAAAGTGGTGATCCAGCAACAGGTTTACCAATTGGTGGAACATCTGATAACTTAAAATCAGCCATTGCCGGTGAAACACATGAGTACACTGATATGTACCCAGGTATGGCGAAAACGGCTCGTGAAGAAGGTTTTGACGAAATAGCTGATTGGTTTGAAACTTTAGCGAAAGCGGAACGTTCGCATGCGAATCGCTTCCAGAAAGCATTAGACACTTTGGATGCGTAGCGAATTCTGAGAAGACAAATTACTGCGTTGAAATACATCTCAAAATGCTCATGTACTCATCGTACATTCCGCTTTTTCGATGTGTTTCGCCTTGTTCTTTGACTTCTCAGTATCCGTGATGGTTTAGTGTTATAAATACGGGGTCATAACGACCCCGTATTTATTTATAAAAGTTAATATCTTAGGAAAGTACTATGGCATCTCGTGAAGGCAATTTAGAAGCACCTACTCGTCATCCATTAGATTGGAAGAGTGCTAAGTTTTATGACAAGGATGATTTATTTCAGGAAATGGAACGCATTTTTGATCTTTGTCACGGTTGTCGCCGTTGTGTGAGTTTATGTAATTCCTTCCCCACATTATTTGATTTAGTTGATGAATCAAAAACTATGGAAGTGGATGGAGTAAATAAAGAAGATTATTGGAAGGTCGTTGATCATTGTTATCTCTGCGATCTTTGTTATATGACGAAGTGTCCGTATATTCCACCGCATGAGTGGAATTTGGATTTTCCTCATGTCATGTTACGCGCGAAGTCGGTTCAATTTAAAGAACTGGGCACATCAATGCGTAATAAAATTTTATCAGCAACCGACAAAGTGGGCTCTATCGTTGGCCTTCCTGTTGTTGCGCAAACAGTTAATTTTGTTAATAACATTAAACCTGTCCGTAAAATTTTAGAAGCAACAATGGGGATTTCTGCTGATGCGAAGTTACCTAAATTTGAAAGTAAAACATTCCGCAAACGATTTAAAAGCAGTGGTATTGCATCGGAAGCCGGTGAATTAACCAAAGGTAAAGTGGCTTTATTTTCGACTTGTTACGGAAACCGTAATGAACCAGGCATGAATGAAGATCTTGTTGCCGTGCTTGAACACAATGGTATTCCCGTTGAATTAACGGAGAAAGAAGCCTGTTGTGGTATGCCTAAATTAGAATTAGGTGACTTAGAGTCGGTGGCGAAAGCAAAAGAATTGAATATACCCGTGTTAGCAAAGCTGGTTGATGAAGGCTTTGACTTAATGGCCGCAGTTCCTTCATGTACATTAATGTTTAAGCAAGAACTTCCTTTAATGTTCCCTGATGATGCCGATGTGCAAAAAGTAAAAGAAGCTTTTTATGATCCGTTTGAATATTTGATGTTGCGTCATAAGGAAGGCAAGTTTAAAACAGACTTCCCCAATGCATTAGGTAAAATTTCTTACCATGTGGCTTGTCACTTACGCGTGCAAAATATTGGCTTAAAAACACGTGATACTTTAAATTTAATACCTAATACAGAAGTATTACCAATAGAACGTTGTTCTGGTCATGATGGGACGTATGCGGTAAAAAAAGAATTTAATGCTATTGCTAATAAAATATGTCGTCCTGTTGTGAATAAAGTAAAACAAGCAAAGCCAGATCACTATACAAGCGATTGTATGATGGCAGGGCATCATATAGAAAAGAATTTAGATGATGGGTCAAAAGCGGAACATCCTATGACGTTACTACGCAAAGCATACGGGTTGTAGTAGGCGAATAGAGAGAAGCTAGATTACGGCGTTAAAGCCCAACTCAAAATGCTCATGTACTAATCGTACACTCCGCTTTTTCGTTGGACTTTGCCTTGTACTCTAACTTCCCTCAATCCGCAGGAAGATGATGGGTAAATTTAAACTTGAAGTTATATAGGTTAGTAAAATGGCAAAATTAACACGTGAAGACTTATGGTCTTTAGAAGAATATTCAGAGAAACGTGCTGAGTTTAGGAAGCAGGTTTTAGCGCTGAAAAAAGATCGCCAAGTTGCGTTGGGTGAGAATGCGACATTGTATTTTGAAAACGAAGAAACCATTCGTTATCAAGTTCAAGAAATGTTGCGTATTGAAAAGACTTTTGAAGTGGAAGGCATTAACGAAGAGTTGGAAGTCTATAACCCTTTAATTCCAGATGGTAGTAACTGGAAAGCGACCTTTATGATTGAGTACGGTGATGCGGAAGAACGTGCAAAAGTACTCGCGACATTAGTGGGTGTGGAAGATAAAGTCTGGGTAAAGGTTGATGGTTTTGATAAAGTCTACGCTATAGCAAATGAAGACTTAGGGCGAAGCACAGAAGAAAAAACCTCTGCAGTACATTTTATGCGTTTTGAGCTTGAAGCGGAGATGGCCGAAGCGGTTAAATCTAATAAAGCTGTTTCGATGGGGATTGATTACAACGGTTTTGATCAAATTGTGAATCCAATTAATGAAAATACAAGAGTTTCTTTAATTAGTGATCTCATCTAACCCGTGATCTCCTCAGCAATTTTTTAAGAAAATATGGGATTATCCTTCACCTTACTTTGAGTCGTATTTTCTTCAAGAAGTAGGCTATTGTAAAGTGTGAATGATATCCGTAACATCGAAGCCTAATTAAATAGGCAATATATGAAAATAACGGACATTTGGCGGCGTTTCAAGAAAAATTCAAGCTCGGCTAGCCAGCACTCACCTAATATTATTCCCCGTGATAAACATGCTCTTACGCGTAAAAAAATGAGCGAGCATGCTTTAAAAGTACTTTATCGTTTAAAAAAAGCAAAGTATGAAAGTTATCTTGTCGGCGGAGGCGTGCGTGACTTATTAATCGGTTTGAACCCAAAAGATTTTGATGTAGCGACCAATGCCACGCCTGAGCAAGTCAATAAATTATTTAGAAACTGCCGTTTAATTGGACGACGTTTTCGTCTAGCTCACGTTCATTTTGGACGAGACATTATAGAAGTTGCAACCTTTAGAGCTGGCCACGATAAAAAAGGTGGCGAGGGTGTGACGCGAGATGGCATGATTGTGCGTGATAATGTTTATGGCACATTAAAATCTGATGCTTGGCGTCGAGATTTTACAATCAATGCTTTGTATTACAATATTTATGATTTTTCCATTGTGGATTTTACCGGTGGTTTAAAAGATATTGAAAATAAAACCATTCGTATGATCGGTGATGTAACCGAACGTTTGCAAGAAGATCCTGTTCGTATGCTTCGCGCTGTTCGTTTTGCAGCAAAGCTTGGTTTTGAGATTGAGTCTTCTCTATCTGAAGGCATTAAAAAGAATATTCATTTACTTGACGGTGTACCTACAGCACGCTTATTTGAGGAAGTGTTAAAACTATTTTTACATGGGCATGCTTTAGCATCATACGAGTTATTAAAAGAATATGATTTACTTAAACATTTGTTTGCACAAAGTGCTGAATATTTAGATGAATCCAGCGATAAATTCATCACTCAAGCTTTAATTAATACAGACATCCGTATTAAACAGAAAAAACCTATCGCTCCGGCATTTCTTTATGCCGCATTACTCTGGCCAGCAGTGAAGCACCATTTTGAGAATGCAAAAGGGGACGGTCATTCTATGTTGCAGATGTATCAAAGCATTGGCCAAGATGTTTTAGAAAAACAATTAAAACAAATTCTTATACCAAAACGTTTTGGTATTCCTATGCGTGAAATCTGGGCGATGCAAGCTCGTTTAGCATCTCGTAAAGGGAAAGGCCCGCTGAAACTTTTAACAGTGCCACGTTTTCGTGCATCATACGATTTTTTATTGTTACGAGAACAATCAGGTGAAAATCAATTAAAAGAACTCTGTGATTGGTGGACAAAAATTCAAGAAGTGAGCAATGATGAGAAGATCGATATGTGTCATCAAGTATCTAAAATGAATCGCAAGAAATCATCGAAAAAGAAAAAACGCACTGACTGATGGCTGTGCGAGTTTTTATTGGTTTGGGCTCGAATTTAGATGAGCCGATTCAACAGATTAAAACGGCACTTGATGCTTTAGAACAGCATAGTGATTTAAACCTCGTTCAATATTCTTGTTTATATAAAAGTGATCCTATGGGGCCACAAGATCAGCCAGATTATATTAATGCTGTCGCCGAAGTAACAACACGTTTAGCATCAGAGCCGTTGCTTAATGAATTACAAACTATTGAAAATACACAAGGGCGCGTTCGCAAAACACGCTGGGGTGCGCGTACACTCGATTTAGATATTTTATTGTACGGCAATGAAGTTATCGATTCTGAACGATTAATTGTGCCGCATTGCGGTATTGCACAAAGAAATTTTGTAATATACCCATTAAGCGAACTTGTTAATGATGATTTTAACATTCCTTCTTTAGGTGAAATAAAAAACCTTTTAAAACAATGTTCTAGTCAAGGTATTCAACGGTTAAATAAAGCATGAATAAAGATTCTAAAAAGCCTGGGTTTATTGTTGTTGAAGGCCCTGTCGGAGTGGGTAAAACCACACTGGCAAAGCGCCTGGCGGAATCATTTAATACAGATTTGTTATTAGAAGGTGCTGACGAGAATCCTTTTTTAAATGGGTTTTATGAAAACAAAAAAAATGTCGCTTTCCAAACACAATTGTTTTTTTTATTTCAACGCGCGCAACAAATGCAAGATCTTCGTCAAGCAGACATGTTCCGGCCAGTGCACGTTGCTGATTTTATTATGGAAAAAGATAGACTGTTTGCTGAGCTAACCTTAGATGAGGAAGAGTTTAAGCTTTATCTACAGGTTTATCAGCACCTCACCATAGATGCACCCGTACCAGATTTAGTTATTTATTTACAAGCGCCTGTCGATGTTTTACGTAAGCGTATTGCTCATCGTGGACGAGATTATGAACGTTCAATAAATCGAGATTATTTGCATAGGCTTAATGAAAGTTATGCGCAGTTTTTTCATAATTATAATCAGTCTCCCTTATTGATTGTTAATGCAGAAGAAATTGATCTGGTTAACAATGAAAAAGACTACACGATCTTACTAGAACATATTCGACGTATTGATAGTGGACGCCATTATTTTAATCCAACCACGGCTTCGATATAAAACTAAAAATGATTGATATTAATACATTACATACGCTTAAAAAACGTAATGAAAAAATTACAGTTTTAACATCGTATGATGCAAGTTTTACGCAGCATATTGAGCAAGCCGGTGTTGAAGTGATTCTTGTGGGTGATTCTTTAGGTATGGTTATACAGGGTCATGACTCTACCATTCCTGTTAGCGTAGATGATATGGTTTATCATACTAAAATTGTTGCTCGTGCTCGCAAAAAAGCGTTATTGATTTCGGACTTACCCTACCACTCATACTTAAATAAAGACGACGCCTTGAAAAATGCAAAGAGATTAATTCTTGATGCAGGGGCTGATATGGTTAAGTTAGAAGGGGGGGGCGAGTTTGTTGCTATTGCTGAACACTTAATTGCAAACGGTATCCCTGTTTGTGGGCATCTGGGATTATTGCCTCAATCCGTTGTTGAATTAGGTGGTTATAAAGTTCAAGGCAGAGAAGAGGCCGGTGCAAATAAAATTATTGCAGATGCTCAAGCGCTATTAGGCGTCGGAGTTGAAATGATTGTATTAGAATGTATTCCTCAAGAACTAACAAAACGTTTAGCGAATGAGGTTGATATTATTACTATTGGCATCGGTGCTGGAGTGCAGAGTGACGGCCAAGTTTTAGTGCTCTACGATTTGTTGGGGATTACTCCGGGCAAACGTCCAAAGTTTAGTAAAGACTTTTTAGCTGAGCAACAAGGGCCAAAGTCTATGGTTGCCGCTATAGAGTCGTATGTAAAAGCAGTAAAGGATTTAAGTTTTCCTGCGGATGAACATAGTTTTAAATGATAGTCTCAAAATAGAGGCTATGAATTATAGTAGTCCGCTATGGAGTTACCTTTCTTATCTTTAGGTTGAACTCGAAAACGCTTGTAACTCCATTGATACTGTTCAGGTACGAGACGAATACACTTTTCTAGTTCTGTATTTAAGTACGTTGCAGACTCATCCATCGTTTTTTCTACAAAACTCTCCAGTGAATTAAAATATATTTCGTAACCGGTTCCTTGATTTAAACGTTTTGTATAAGCAAGCAGTACTTGCGCGTTTGTTTTTTTAGCTAAACGTGAAGTCAGTGTCATGCTGTAGGCTGGAATGCCAAAAAAATCAGCAAAGACGCCACTGCCTTGAGTTGGTACTTGATCAGGTAATATGCAGACGAGCTGTTGATTTTTTAAGGCGCTATACATCGCTCGTACACCCTTGCTGTCGGTTGGAACAAGTGTCGCACCTAAATGTTCACGGCCTTCTTTTATCATAATATCAAGTTGCTTAATCTGATGTTTTTGGTACATGCTGGTACTAGGATAGTGAGCAGAGCAATAAAGACCGAGTAATTCCCAGTTTCCAAGATGAGGGATGGCAATGATCACACCTTGATTGTTATCAATGGCTTTTTGAATGTGTTCTTCACCGTGTACTTTTGTGACAAGCGATAAAAGTTTTTCTTTGTTCCATAGCCACATAGGGCCAGATTCTGTAAGCGTTTTGCCTGTTTCGATTAGGCTGTTTTTAATTAATTGCTGCTGCTGCGATTGGCTCATTTCTGGAAAACAGAGCTGAATATTTTTTTGTGAGACGGATAAGCTTCGGTTTGGAACTTTATAAAATAGCCACCCCAGCACTCGTCCTATGCGATGAACATTTTTAAGCGATAGTCGTGCAAAAAATGACAGCATATTTTTTGCTAAAAGGGCGGTGATTTTTTGTCTAATTATTTTCAAGGTTACTGCTTTTGTTTTAATTTTAAGATTTCAATATAGTGAACATTGTACAAGTAAATTCTGTTTTTAATAATATTTCCTATTAGAATAGGCTTCTAATTTATTACTACGGTATTTAGTTTTGCAAAGTCTATCATCCATCGAAAATACGCATAATATATGTAGGCAATGGAAAGAGCAGGATGAGACTATTGCTTTTGTTCCAACGATGGGCTGTTTGCATGAGGGGCATATTAGCTTGATCCAGCATGCTCGAACTTTAGCAAAGCATGTCGTAGTAAGTATTTTTGTTAATCCTTTACAGTTTGACAACTCTAACGACTTAGCTAATTATCCAAACACATTGGCCGAAGATGGGCGTACTTTAAAGAAATTAGAGGTAGATCTACTGTTTACACCAACGCGAGAAACCTTTTACTCAGAAGGTGAAAATAAAGTAGAAACCATCAAATTAGGCGAAATAACCACTTTTCTTGAAGGTGCACACCGTCCAGGACATTTTGATGGTGTCGCGACAGTGGTTAAGCGACTCTTTGAGATTGTTCAGCCAAATTACTCAGTTTTTGGCGAAAAAGATTTCCAGCAGTTATTACTTATTCAACAGCTAGTCAAAAAATATGCATTGGATATTGAAATTGTATCAATGCCGACCCTGCGTGAGGCAAGTGGTTTAGCCATGAGTTCAAGAAATACAAGGTTATCAGATGAACAGCGAAACACTGCTGCTGCCCTCTATGAAGAATTAAAGGGCATTCAAAAGCTGATTCAAAATTGCACATCATTTGAACGGGATCAGTTTGAACATATTGAGGAAATGGCTTTTAATCAACTCAAATCGCTAGGTTTTGTTCCTGAATATGTGGCAATACGAGAGGATAAGGGCTTATTACTTCCTCATAGCTTAGAAAACAACGTTATTTTGCTTGCTGCAAAATTAGGTGAAATAAGATTAATTGACAATCTTCGAGTATGAAACCCATTAAAATATATGCCATACCGTGTTATCATTAGTCGCTTATGTGTATGTAATTAAAGAGCTATTTTTACTATTATGAATACGACCATGTTAAAAGGTAAGTTACACCGCGTGACGGTGACTCATTCGGAGCTTGAATACGAAGGCTCTTGCGCTATTGATGCGCATTTACTGCAAACGGTTGGCATTCGTGAGTATGAGCAAATTGAAATATATAATGTGACTAATGGTGAGCGTTTTACTACGTATGCTATTTTGGCTGAGAAGGATTCGGGCATTATTTCAGTGAACGGGGCTGCCGCGCATAAAGCTAATCCCGGTGATATTGTGATAATTTGTGCTTATGTAGGACTTAATCAACAAGAATTGCTTAGTTTTAAACCGAAATTGGTCTATGTTGATGATAAGAATAAAATTACTCATACTCGGCATACTATTCCGACACAGGTTGCTTAGTAAGTTAATACTTTGTCTAGAGATTCCCCCGTCTCTGATTAGAAAAATATAGAATTAACGAATATTTAAAACTTAACTTACTGATTTTATGGATGAAATATAGAATTCTGCATATAATATAGATTCGTCTTTTATTCTCTAAAAGCAAGCTCATTTATACGGTTTCTCAGGGGGAAATCATGGCTCAAAGCCAAAATAATTCACTTCAAAATAAGACAGGCAAAGAGCGCCGCGCTTACCCGCGCTATCCAATTACTTTAACCGCGCAAATTATTGCAGGAACCATCACGCGAACAGTGATCATAAAAGATTATTGTATTGGTGGCACGTATCTAGAATTAGTTGATGAAAGTCTTTTAAGTACAAGTAGCGATAATTTTAATCCTAAAATTGGAGAGAAAGTTAATCTTGTTACGAATGTTGAAGTTAACGGCGTAGATAAACAGATTAATTTTAATGTTAAATTAATGCGAGTAGAAGCCAATTATCTTGGAGCTGCTTTTGTTAATCCAGATATTTCCACTGTGCAAACACTGCATAAATTTGCGATTGCTAAATCAAAAGATACTGCAAGCCAACAAGATAACATCCCATCAACTCAATCTGTATTTAATGGTAAGTCTGCAGCACAAGTTTTACTTGAAGCGCATACATTGGTTGCTCAAGAACTCGTTCCTTTAATGGAAAATTTTCACAGCAGTATTACAGAACATTTTTTTGAAGCTGCAAGAGAAACATTTGATACCGCTAAACAAAATGCACTGTTTGAATCACAGGGGATTTTAGAAAGAGAAAAGAAAAAAATCACTCAGTCTTTTGTGAAAATATATGAAGCTAAAATAAAATCATACTCTCCACAAGATGTTTTACATGAAGCTGAAGCAGAGCAAGAAAAAGATATGTCACTGGAGTCTTTATCTTTAGTTGAAGAGGATGCACTCGATAATTGGTTATCTATTTCAAGTATCATTACCAATGTGGATGCTGACTATCGTGAAGTATTGGGTGAGATAGAACGAAGAGCCAGTGCTTTATACCAAGCAAAAATCAATAAGGAAAACAATCCTTTTGGTCCTGCTTTATTCGCACAAGCATTTCAAGAAGCAATAGAAAAAGTTGAAATTAAACATGCTGTTAAACTGGTTTGTTACACAGCATTTCGTGATGTTTATTTATCCATTGCAAAAAAATTATATAAAGATGTAAATGAATTTTTTATAGAAAATGATGTTTTACCTATACTTAAGTTTAAAGTAGAAAAAAACTCTTCATCTGTGTCGTCAAATGGACAGCCAGAACAAAATAATGAAGAGGGTGTCACTGAAGACGTTGATTCAAATCAGCCAGACTTTCAAAACCAAAATAATGTGCATAACCCCAACCAACGTTCAGGGTATACAACATCGGTACAACCTATATCTCGGGCGCAGCAACCTAATCAGACGGATAATCATGCTAGGTATGTTTCTGGTCCTATTTCAGCAGAGCGTGGACGTGAATTTGTCAATTCAATGCATCAAACGCCAGCGAATACATCTGAAAATTTCCAAAATACAGATTCATCACAATCTCCAGGGATTATGGATGTCTTTAGTGGTATTCGTGGTTTACAACAAAATTTAAACCAAGTTCAATCGGGTGTTCCGAGTGATCAATTATCAGCTAGCCCCGCTTCGCCAATATTACCAGATGGGCGCATGGCACAGAATTTTTCACCAACGGATCTATTAGAAGCTTTATCTAGCGAACAATTAACTGGTTACGACTATTCTAATCAGTCTGATACAAACCAAATGGATCTTAAAGAAAAGATTCAAACTATCTTAAAGAGTAGTGATGGTTCCGATGATAAAGTCATTAGCGCCAGAGAAGGGCAAGTTATTGATGTTGCGAGTAATGTATTCCACTCATTGATGTCAGATTTCCAAGTAGCTGAAAGTGTACGCCCTTGGATTAAACAACTTGAAGTTCCTGTCTTAAAAATGGCGATAATGGACGCGACTGTTTTTACTGATGCATCTCATGTCGTGCGTAAAGTGATTAATAAAATATCCGAGTTAGAAGTATTGGCAGACACGGATGATGAAGAAGAACAACAAGCCGTTAAACGCGCATTTGATTGGCTGGTTAAAGTAATCAATGATGATTTTGATGGAACCTCAAAAGTCTTTGAGCGTATTGCACAACAGCTTGATATCCTAACAAAAATACAATCACAAACGTTTGATAAAAACTTAAAAAATGTTGTTGATGAATTTTTAAATGAAGATGAAGGAATAGAAGAAGCTGAAATTCTAGAAGAAGACAAAGTTGTTGATATTGAAGATGAATGGGCAAGACGTGTTAGTCGCCTTGAAGAAGGTGACTGGATCTTGTTTGAGGCATACTCAGACACACCCTTAAGATTAAAAGTTGGTTGGGTCGCTCGACGTAAAGGTAAATTTGTTTTTGTAAATGTATTGGGTAAAAAGGAAAAAGTTTTAACAGCTGAAGAGTTGGTTGAGCTATTTAAAGAAGGTGAAACACTTGCTTTAGACAGGGCTGAAGATCCCGCAATGGATCGAGCCCAATATACCATGCTACAAAAACTGCATAACCAATTACTTTTCCAGTCAACGCATGATGCTTTAACCGGCTTAATGAATCGTCGTGAGTTTGAAATGAGTTTAGAACAAGCGATTGATGATGCGAAAATATCAAATTCAAAACATGCACTTTGTTATATTGATTTAGATAAATTTACTGTCATCAATAATAGCTGCGGTTACCAAGGCGGCGATGCATTAATAAAAGAAATGTCAGAAATTCTTAAGAAACATTTATCTGGTAATAGTGCTTTATCCCGTTTTAGTGGAGATGAATTCTGCATGCTCTTATACGGGAGTGGAACCGATGAAGTATTAGACGTAGCTGAAAAAATACTGGCAGAATTAGATGACTACCGTTTTGTTTGGGAAGATAAAAGGCTTTCTATTGCAATGAGTATTGGAATGGTCTCCATTAAAGGACATGGGCAAAACGTCACTAAAGTTTTACAAGATGCAGAAGCAAGTAGTGGCGTTGCGAAAGACCTTGGTGGTCATCGCATTCAAGTCTACCATGAAGGTCATGCACGTTTGAGTAAACGTTATGCTGAAGTACAGTGGGCCTCAAAAATTGATAAGGCTCTGGATAGCGATAGTTTGCATTTACGCTGTCAACGTATTATGCCATTGGCAACAGATGACCGTTACCATGACCATTACGAAATTCTATTAGGAATGTCGGATGACCTAGGCGAGCAAGGTTCACTTCAAGAGTTTATTTATGCCGCTGAAAACTATAAACGTATGGCTGATATTGATCGCTGGGTTATTAAAACAGCTTTCAAATGGATTTCTGAACATCGTAAAGAACTTGATCATGTCAGTAGCTTTTCAATCAACCTTTCAGGTCACTCGCTGAATGATTTGGGCTTAATGGAATTTGTTATGAAACAAATGCGTGATACCAATGTACCTATTGGTAAAATTTGTTTTGAGATAACAGAAACATTAGGTATTGCCAGCCTTTCTGATGCGGCAGACTTTATTAAGCGATTTAAAACAACAGGTTGTACTTTCTCATTAGATGATTTTGGTAGCGGCATGTCTTCATACGGTTATCTAAAAAGTTTACCTGTTGATTATCTTAAAATTGATGGTGTTTTTGTTAAAGAAATGGCAACAAACCCCAATGACTATGCTGTTGTTAAATCAATCACAGAAATCGGTCATTTTATGGGTAAAAAGATTATTGCAGAGTATGTGCAAGATGATGAAACGATTCAATTGCTGCAAGAGCTTGGTGTTGATTATGCGCAGGGTTATGGTATAGAAAAACCACGCATTTTAGATAACTTACTGCTATAAAGTAACTTAAGCATTAAAAATAAATATGGGATTCAAGAACAAAGTGTAAATAAAAAAGAGAAAACGGTGCTTATAAATAATAAGTAAGTTTTCTCTTTTTTGTTTACAACGCTGCTATTGATGTTCAGATTATCTTTTAGCCTGTGTTACGCATACCGGCGGCTATCGCACTGATCGTTCTTAGCAATGGAAACAACCACTGGGTGCGTTCTTCCTCTGATAGCGATTCATCTCTATATTTCTTAATCAAAGACAATTGAATCTGATTCAAAGGATCAAGGTACGGGTTACGACGGGTTAAAGATAAAGCAAGATGAGGCGTTTCTTCCATTAATTCATTAATTTTTGCAATGCTTAAAACATTATTCGTTGTTGTTTCAAATTCTTTAGAAATAATTTTATAAACATTTTTTGCTGTATCTTGATTTTCACAAAGGCTCATATAGTTTTTAGCAATTTGCATTTCACCTTTGAACAACGCCATTTGAGAGTTACTTAATAACGCACGGAAAAATGGCCAGTCTTTGTACATTTTTTGCAATGTTTCAATATCATTACCTTCAATCGCTAACCATTTTTCTAAAGCCGTCCCAATACCAAACCAAGCAGGCATAGTATGACGTGACTGCGCCCAACCAAATACCCAAGCAATGGCGCGTACAGATTCTTTTGAACGGTTACCTTTCTTACGATGAGAAGGGCGTGAGCCAATATTCATTTGAGCAATTTCATAAACGGGGGTTGCTTCATAGAAATAATCTAAGAAGCCTTCAGTATGATCGGTTAATTGACGGTACTGCTTTTCACCTTCTTTTGCCAATGCAGCCATAATTTCTAAATATTTAGGTTTATCCGGTGCCGGTGTTTTAATTAAATTACTGCTGGCTTTTAATAAGCCTGTGACGCCCATGGTTAACTCATAAACAGCTGTTTGAGGGTTGCTGTATTTATATGAGAGAACCTCACCTTGTTCAGTGAATTTTATTTCACCATGAACAGTGCCTGTCGGTTGCGATAAAATCGCATCATGCGTTGGACCACCACCACGACCGACAGTACCGCCACGACCATGGAACATTCTTAAACGCACATCACGAGAGTGAGTCAATTCTGTAATTTGTTGCTGTGCTTGATACAAGTTCCA
>JASFYW010000150.1:0-6119 GCA_045046865.1 Woeseiaceae bacterium
CAGGGCGATTGCATCCGTAAATGGAAACAAATTTCGTGGTTCATCTGATTATGAAATTGAACTTTGGAATGAATGTGCTCGGCTGCTGACCAATGCAATTATCTACTTTAATTCATTAATATTAAGTCAGCTACTGACATATTTTGAAGAAATTAACGCTGATGAAAAATTAGAACTAACAAAGAAGGTATCGCCAGTTGCGTGGCATAATATCAATCTAAATGGTACGTACAGCTTTAGTTTTGAGCAGAACATGCTCGATTTAGCAGAAATAATGAAGCCATTGACGGGAAATAGTAAAAAACAATAAAGTAAGTAGCCTCTACAGACACTGACAAGCGGGGCTGTTAGCGATAATTGTTACATGCGGACGATATGTCCCTAGTACCCCTAATTGCGCTTTAATACCCGAGAGCAATTCATCTACGCGCGTAGCAATAGGCTGAGAGAATGAAAATAGCATACCTGGCATAACCGACATTTTTTCTTCCATTATTGCCTGTAGTTCTTTACGATTACTTGCGCTAGTCCATTCATCAACCGGTTTTAAACCGATATAAATTTCTATATTTGAAACTGGCTCTGGATCACCGCCTATTTCAGCGCGTCCAATTCGACTGGTTGCATATAACACTTCGGGAAATTCCATTAATATTTTTTCCATCTTACCTGCTACGGTTAAAGCCGTATCCATGCTCGATGAAGGCGCCAGTGTGACCCGAAGATTAATGGTCCCTTCTTCTAATTCGGGCACAAATTCTGTTCCCAAAAAAGGCAATAAAACCAGTGACCCAACAAATAACCCCCCTGCTGCAAAAACCACTCGAGATTTGTTTATCAAACCTTTATTTAAGTATTTTTTATAGGTACGCTCGATGGGTGCAAGGATCGGATTATGCTTTTCTTTTACCCCTTTAGTAAACATATATGATGCCATTGCCGGCACCACCATTAATGCCACAACAAGAGAAGCCAACATCGCCAGCACAATTGAAACCGCCATTGGCTGGAATAATTTACCTTCAACACCTTCTAGCGAAAATAACGGCGCAAACACAATGGTAATAATCATCACGGCAAAAAATACCGGCCGTCCAACTTCTTTAGCTGACTCCATAATACGTAATGACATACCTTGTTTATCGTGTTCGGCATCTGATGTACCGTCGCTGCTTTCATGTTGTTGATCAGGGTGAGTTAAGTGAGTGAATATATGTTCCATCATCACCACCGACCCATCGACCATCATTCCTATTGCAATCGCCAGACCACCTAAGGACATGAGGTTCGCTGAAACACCCCAGTAAGCCATGGCCATTAAAGCGAGACCAATAGACAAAGGCACGGATAACAACACCAATATAGTGGCACGAACATTCATTAAAAAGACCATGAGAATAATCACAATCAATACAAAGGCTTCTAATAGTGCTGTGCTGACAGTTGACACGGCTTTTTCAACTAGGTCGGCCTGATCATAAACCGTGTCAATATAAACACCTTCAGGAAGCGCTTGTTGAATCAAGGGTAAACGAGACTTGATACTGTCGATGGTTAACTTGGTATTCGCCCCCATGCGCTTTAACACCACACCGGTCATCACTTCGCCCAATGATTCCGGGTTACCCTCAGCATCGCGTCGAGACAATGTTACGGCACCTTGGCGGATTTCTGCACCAAACGCCACTTTGGCCACATCGCGAACTCGCACTACAATGCCGTCTTCCTGTTTCAACGGAATATTGCCGATATCATGCAAACCGTCTTTATCTGAACGTAACCAACCCACTCCTCGTATAACCAGTTGCTCCTGTCCACGGTCCATATACCAGCCACCGGCATTACGATTACTGGCTTCAATGGCATCTGAAATTTCATCAATACTCAAATCTAACGAGAGTAATTTTTTAGGATCTACCTGAACTTGATACTGTCTGACTTCACCACCAAAAGAGAGAATTTCCGTCACCCCATCTACCGGCATTAATAAAAGTTTAACGACCCAGTCATTTAGACTGCGTAAGCTCATGATGTCATGTTTTTCAGGATCATCCGCTCGAATAATATATTGGAACACCATGCTCAGGCCAGATACATTAGGCCCCATTTCCGGTGTACCAATTCCTTCTGGCACTTGTTCTTTTGCCGCTTGTAATCGCTCAAAAACTAACGACCGGGCAAAATAAATATCTGTGCCTTCTTTGAATACAACCGTAACCATCGATAAACCGGTTTTAGAAATAGAACGTACTTCTTCCACATCAGGCAAGCTGTACATAACAGCTTCTATTGGGAAGGTAATCAATTGCTCAACTTCTTCAGACGCTAGCCCTTCTGCTACGGTATTTATACTAACTTGAACATTAGACACATCCGGAAATGCATCGAGATTTAGCGTGGGTAAAATTAATCCGGCGCCGAACAGGGTTGCAATTAATGCAATCACCACCAGTAAACGACTACGGATTGATAATTCAATCAGTGTATTTAACATGTTATTTTTCCTTTAGAGGCATCCCAGTGATGTTGACTAGTGATTGTGTATCTCAAAACCGCTCTTCGCTATTTCAGACTGCACGAAAAAAGCGCCTTGAGTGACAACACGTGTGCCGGGTTTTAAACCTTCAATCACGGCAAGTCCATCAACCACATCCACAAGCTTAATCTCTACCCCTTTAAACTCACCCACTTCATCTTGCTCAACCAACACCTGCCAGTCACCATCAGGACTTCGCATAACCGCCGCTTCAGGCAACGCTAAAACTTTTTCTGATGCCATTCGATCGGATGAAGAAATACGCGCATTCACAAATAAGCCTGAATGCAGTGCATCGTTTTTATTTTTGACACTTAAGCGAATGCCAACTGTACGAGTCACTTCATCTAAGACATGTGAAATTTGTATCACCTTTGCAGAAAAACGTTGCTCATTAAATTCTACAGTCGCACTGTTTCCTAATTTAATTTGGCTTGCAATAGCCGGTGTAACTCTCGCCAACACCCATAGATTATCTTCATCTGTAATGAGACTGAGTTCCTGGCCAGGCTCAATTTGTTGGCCATTAATAAAGTTTTCCTTGAGCACTGTTCCATCTATTGGCGCGACTAGTTCAAACCGGCCATTGGCACGTGAAAAGTCTTTGCTCTCGATCAGTGTATTAATCTGTTTTGCGGTCATACCATAGGCACGAACTTTGGCTTTAGCTAACTCCCAATTCATCCGTGCTTCAGTATATCGGCGTTCAGAAACCACTTTACGGCCAAGCTTTTTAACTCGTTTCCACTCACGGTCAACAACCAATACGTTGCCTTGAGCTTCTGCCATTTCGACACTAGATAAAGTAATTATCGGCTGACCTTTCTGAACTTCCTCACCTAAAACAACGTGGCGCTTTACCAACTGAGCCGAAATACGCGGCGTAATAGAGGCTGTTTTATAAGTATTGAAACGCACTTCACCCGGCGCAATGTTACTTGCATTAATACGTTGTAATTGTAATGGCTTGACAACAATACTTGCCATTTCCATCTGCTCAGTTGACAGTTTAGTTACACCTTTTTCTTCATGTTCATCACCGTGCTCATCTCCATGTTTACCTTCACCTTCATGCTCATCTGCACCTTTATATTCATCTCCATGCTCAGCATGGTTTTCTTGTATATTATCGTGCCCTTCTGATGCTTTAATTAGGGGTGATGCAATCAATGCACTACTGAAGAGTAGACATATTAATAATGGTTTTGTATTCATCTTCAATCTTTCCTATTTATTCTGTGTTGGTTGTTTAATATTCAACCAATTATCAAGTGTATTTGTTTGGCTCATCCAATCAAAAGCGACCAACCAAAGCTGATTACGAAGTTCAAGACCTGAGGCCTGTGTTTCCAGCGCTTGTTTGAGCTGCAGCAGATAATCCGATGCACTAATATCACCCGCCTCCCAGAGCTGCTTAATCAATTTTAATTGTTGATTAACACTATCTCGGCTATTTTCACGCCAGTTGTTCCAGGCATTAAGTAGGTTTTTGTAACGTTCGGTATTACTGATTAACGCAGCACGTTGTGTTCTAAATGCCAAATGAGCACGTTGTTCACTGGCTATAAGCTGCTGCTGTGCTGCATCAACTTCAGCACCAAAAGTATTGCGAATATTTAATGGGATACTTAAATTAAGGCCGATTAAATCTGCATCACCTTCTGTTCCGGCTGTGAGACTTATTGTTGGATCCCACGCCTTTTCGCTTTTCTTCAAGTCAACGGTTTGACGTGCAACATCTAAATCCGCGAGCTGAACACGCACAATGGGTAATTGTTGCAGAAAAGAATCGAGATCTTGTTTAATCTCAGGTGTGGGTAAGCGCTCAGGCAACTCGGGCAACTTATTAGGTAGATCGCCTAATAATGAACGTAAATTTTCACGTGCTTGAGTGGCATTTGATAGAACACTCGCCTGCTCCATAACGGCTTGGCTGTATGCTAATTTAGCTAAGTTGAATTCAACTAGATTCAAATCACCTGCAGCATAACGCTGCTCAGCAATTTGCTTAAAGTCCTGCATCAGCTTCATTGTTTGCTGACCCAGACCCACCAGTTCAGTTCCCGTCTGATGCTCAGCAAGACCAGCCAGTAATGTATTGATGAACATCTGCACCGATAATTGATAGTCGGCTTGCTGTTTACGCAATTGTGCATCTGCGACTAACGTGCGGCTATTTCTTTGCCCCCCCCAATCGATGGTTTGACTTATACCGATGGTTTTGGTTTCTACCTCTGCATCTTCATAATCAAATTCTAGTTGCGGGTTGTATATAGCTTGATCAGCCGCCCTGACACCCGCTTTAGAAGCTTGTAAATCAGCTTTTAAAGCGCGTAACTCGGGGTGGTTAGCTAAATGTTGTTTAACGAGCGTAATTAATTCACTCGAAACAAGCGTATTGCTTTCATTGGTTTGAGTCGCCATAGCCGTTTGGGTAAAAGCCATCGCGACAAACACAGAGACCCATGCAGTAAACTGCCAAGGGTTAAAATTCTTCATGGAATATTCCTGATATAAATTAAATAAATAAATTGCTGTAACGCTAGTCACAACAACCTGTTTAATGCTTTAAATCAGGTAGTTTTAGGGGGTAAAAAAGGTGGTTCTTGAATAAGGGAGTAAAATGAATCATTCTGAGTCAGCACAATAGTGGATGAACTGACGATTGAAATTGAAGGATCACGACTTAAAAAACCCATCATATGGGAAGATATATGGCAAAAATGTCCACAAGCAGATTCATCTATGCAACTCGCAGCGAGGGTATCTGATATACCCTGATTTGCGGCGTCTATCTCATCATGTGAATGAACAAGATGTGATTCACGGAGCTCTTCCTCAAACATATTCGTTGCCGAAGCCATACTAACGGCTAGCAAGTTGAATATGATAAATAAGATAAGGATCGGTGTTTTCATTAACGCTACTATTACACGGTTGGCTATATTTTTCAAATTACGCTTAACTGACAGAATTTAATAAAATGAGTTCAAACTATTTTAGGGGTTGTATTGGGGGATTAGATGGAGAGCACCATGTTTGAAAAAGTGACTTTTTGTTCCAATACAATAATGATATTTATCATGGTCTAATCAATGTCTCATATTAGTATACTACTACCCAGTGAAAAACGTTTATTTGAACTGCCACCAAAATTCTCGAAAGACGAACGAAATCTCTATTTCTCTTTTACCCCTGAATTAAAAAGAACGGTCTCTCGCTTAAATACGCATGATACACGTGCAGGTTTTATGTTGCAGCTGGCATACTTTCGGGCTAATGCCCGTTTTTATCCAATAGAGTCATTCAGAAAACGTGACATAGAGTATGTTAAAAGTATTTTAAAGTGCCCTAAGATTTATCTTGCAAAGTACAACAGCACAATAATTTCACGCCATAGAAAGAAAATTCTATCTATGCTGGACTGGCAAGATTACGATAAAGATGCAAAAGATCTACTGGTCAGCTATGCCCATAGGCAAGCCAATAACCAGCAAAAACCAAAACAGATATTTATTGGTTTAATCGATCTATGCTGGAAAAACAAAATACGTGTACCCTCCTTTTTTGAATTGAGTGAGAT
>JASFYW010000151.1:0-9329 GCA_045046865.1 Woeseiaceae bacterium
ATATTCAATAATAAAAAAATATTCATTCAGCAAATACAATCCTGCTAACACCAGAACAATTCCTGCAATGATTTCAAATATTTTTTGATAACCAGACAATACTTTTAAAGATTCAAGCCAGCCCATACTCCAGGCACCTAAGATGACAGGAATACTACGACCCAAAGCAAAAGCGAGTAACAAGGCAAAACCAAAACTGACCGAGCCGATTGCAGCACTTGCGGTTAATGTGACTAATAAAGCCGGTGTGCAGAAAGGGCAAACCGCGACAGAAAAAGGAATGGCCAGTAAAAATGCGCCCCAGATTCCGGTTACTTTTTTACCGCGCACACCAAACCAGGGTAAACGAATATTGAGTACGCCAGCCCACATTAATCCCATTATGATTAATAGTGGACCAAGCAATAGTCCCCAGTGTCGTCCCATAATGCCTTGCACCCATTCACCACCGAGTGCCGCAGCGACACCCAATACAACATGCGTGACTAACATGCCAAAAACAAAAGCGCCGCCCATTAAAACCGCACGGCGTTCTTCATGTGCTTTGGTCACATAGGCCAGCATTACAGGGACAGAGGCAAAAGAAACAGGATTAAAACTAAACACAAAACCGGCGAGGAATGAAAGCCCTATACCTGCCCAGCTTGCGGTTTGTAAAGTTTGTTTGAAGTCTTCTAGATTAATTTCCATTGATGGTATGAGTAAAAATAACGCGGTGCCCAATAATAAAACTGCGGTCAGGTAAGGACTGCCTTTTGCAGTTCGGTTTAATAATTCTTTTGTTGCATCATTTACGCCATTAAAAGAAGCCAGCACCATTGGTAAAGTAAAGAATGTCGCAAATAAAACACCCGCGGTTATAGCAAAGCCGATTGAGCCCAATGTCACCGTCATGCCTGCTGTTACCACTACCAATGGTAAGGTGCAGGCAGGAAGCGTCAAACCCAATTGCACGGCAAAAGGTAAATTTTTACCACCCGGTATTAATTTAAAAAATTCAAGATGCGGTATTGGAATATAAATAAAACGAGAAACAACATAGATAACCGCCATCGCCGCTAAAATAATACTCGGGGTATATCTTCCCCATTGCGGTACATCAATTAAAAATACTGCCAGAGTGAAAATAGTTACCAGTAATATTAAACGACTTAGCCAGACGGTTAATAAACTCTGGCAACAGCTTTTAGTATCGGCTGCTTTATTTGCGCGTACTGAAAATAAGGTGTGTGTTGCGATAGTGCATGGTTCAAAAAAAGCCAGTAAACCCAAGACCGTTGCTGTTACTAATAATAAGGTAATCATGATTGCTCTCCCTGCGCATCCCGCCCTAAACGACTTTCCAGTTCAGCGCGTAATTTTTTTGCTGAAGGCAACCCGGAAAAAACCAACTCACCATTCATTGCAATAGCCGGTGTGGACATCACACCCAGTTCAACCGCACGGTCCAAATCATCAAGAATATTGACTTCACGCCATTGAATTTTATCGCCACCCAGTTCTTCAGTTAGTTTACGTAATACTTCCTTGGCATGGCCACATTTACCACAACCTGGGGAGGAAAAAACTTCTATATTAATAGCCATCAACTATCTCCAGTACCGTAATAATTAATTAAGAGTGCTAATTGTCACTTTAACCGGAGTAAATCCAGAACCCGTGATTTTCTTTTTTAACTGATCAATATTCGCTTCTTTGCCTTGAACAATAACTATGTGGGCTTTTTTAGTTTCAATATTAACGATTGCTTTTTCGACATAAGGCAATTTAGTTATATTTTTCTGTACGCTATGGGCACAAAATTTACAGCTCATGCCTTCGATATCAATGTCGACGACTTGTTGCCCAGCCGCCAATAAAGATAATGGAAATAAAAATAAACTGGTTAATGTAAATAAAAAATGTCTCATTGTAGTTCCTCTAAAATAATCATTGATTGTTTAAAATGTTAAATGTCTAACCAAATACGAACGGGTAATAATATACAGGCCGCAGTAAAACCAATACTCCAGATCGCAACGGAAGACCAATAGATTCGTTTGTTCCATTTATGTGCAGTGCTACATACTTGACCTAATGCCTTATCGGTTGGGCAAGATCGTCCAGGACGAAACATAAGCCAACCGGACACCGCCAGCATAAAACCAGAAAAGGAAAATACCCATATTTTATATTTTGTTAAGGTAATTAAAAAAGGGAAGGTGCTAGTCATGGCAACAACGGTTGCCCCCATTCCTAGCGTGACAAAAATAATCGGTAAAGCACAGCACAGTAATGTTCCTGTTGTTGTGAACAAAGTAAAAATGGTAACGCTTTTTTCTTTTAAATTTGAATTGTTTGCAGTAACTTCATTCATTCTTTTTTCCTCCACTATATATTATCTTACTGTGCTGTTTTTTTCATACTACGGTAAGTAAAGCCTGAATCATTAAATAATTTTATCATTTTATCTTCTTTAAGCTCTAATCCTTCTTTAGCATCAACACTAACAATGCCATTATCAAGATCGACTTTGATATTGCTAATGCCGTCCATTGCTTTAAATTTTTTCTCTATACCGTAGGCACAAAACGGACAAGCCAAACCATCAACACGAATACTGTAGTTTGATCCTGCAGCAAAACTTACCTGTACAGTACCCAACATTGTTGCCACGCTTAAAATACTCATTAATATTATCTTTTTCATTTTGTTTCTCCTGATGAATCTGTCATTTTGTATAAATTGTTTTCTATTTAATATTGGTTATAAATGCCATTCAAAACTTAACTTCATACGATAATCAGACTTGTCATGTATTCCATTTAAATTATGTGATATTGGTAATTGGACACCGCCTCTTACCGCAAAGTTTTTCACCGTCCACATAAACCCCGGTGAAATAAACCATTCATCACCACCCGTATTGGCAACGGTATTACCATTCAATTTTGCACTATCGCCAAGCTCACCATTGAGTTCCAGTAAATAAACCATATCGGGCTCGGTGTATTTTGTAAGGGTTGGCCTTATGCCGACAACGAAATCAACTAATATTTTACTACCACGTTTAAGTCCTGCGCTGGTGGTTCCATTTTGACGATTTCGAACACTTGCCCAGCGGTACCATGTGCGACCTTCATAGCCATACGATAAACCAAGTACACTGTCTGTTGTTCCCGAGCCTAATGCGGGTGATTTTGTTTCATTGCCCGTATCAGAAATGATTTTTACTGATACAGCCGCGCTTTCCTGCAAGCCTTTACTGTCTTTTCGCCAAAAACGATACTTTGTAAAAATAGCTGAATCACCGAGACCCGTTGAAGATTTCCCGCCTCCTGCTTTAACTGCGTAAGGTATTTCTATCCCCATCGCCCAGTCACCCGTAATTCCATATTTCACTTCAAGCCCATATTCATTTTCTAATTCATCACCTTTTTTTGATGAATGAAACTCGGTTGCGACTTCAAAGCCATCTTTAAAAAGAACATGAGGCCCCTGCCCAAAAATAGGGTCGTGGGCATAAGTCGTTGAGCTCACTAAACCCAGTATCAGAAAAGTGCTGATTGGTTTTAATTTCTTTAAAAACATGTATTTTTCTCCATTTCAGTTTATTCGTATTACTTGTGACAACCTAGAGTTAACTCTAGGTTCAATTTATTTGAGAATAATTTCATAAACAACTTTATAGTTACTACATCGTACAAGTTAGAGTTAACTCCAAGTCAAGGTAAAGATGAACTTATCTTTTGTGATAGTGCCTGTACTTAACAACAGAGATATAAAATAAGCATAAATTTTTGAGTAAACCACTTACCATTGGATTTCTCGCACGAGAAGCAGACGTAAACATCGAAACTGTTCGCTATTACCAACGTTTTGGCATCATTGACGAGCCGCCTAAACCTTTAGAAGGTTACAGAATCTACTCATCTGAAACGGTAGATCGCATTCGTTTTATCAAGCGTGCGCAGCAGTTAGGTTTTAGCTTGAAAGAAATTGCTGAACTATTGGAGCTCGGTGATGGTAATTGTGATGATGTGCGAATACGTGCAGAAGAAAAGCGCACGCATGTTGAAGAGCAAATTAAAGATCTAAAAAAATTAAAAAAGACGCTCGATAAGCTTATTACATCATGCCAGTCTGAGAATAGCTCATCACATTGTCCTATTGTTGAAACTTTAACAACAAGATAACTTGTTGAAATATTTCATTTCTATTAACCACCTTCATTTCCTTTAACCTTTTCTGAAATCCTTGTTGACTCTGTACATACCTACGGAGTATATGCTTGTTACACATTCAAAATAATAGAAACAAGAGCATGGCAGAAGCAGTTCCTTCTACCTAAATAGAAATGCTTGTACCGAACAGGCTAGAAAAATAAATAGGAGTTATATCAATGCGTTGGATTACAAGTTTATTTGATAAAACGGGTTCTGTAGGTGTGCTAACAGCTACCCTCGGGTGTGCATCATGTTTTCCCGCGCTCGGTTCTTTCGGTGCGGCGATAGGATTAGGATTTTTACACCAATATGAAAATTTATTTTTGAACACACTGCTACCTATATTTGCTGTCTTTGCATTGCTGGCAAATATTTATTCATATTTTAATCACAAAATTTGGTATCGCTCGCTCGCAGGGGTAGCGGGACCCATTATGGTTTTGCTCACTATGTATCCTTTATGGGCATATGACTGGAGCACGTATTTACTTTACGCCGGTATTGCAATGATGCTTATGGTTTCACTCTGGGATATTTTTTCTCCCGCTCATAAAGCGTGTAGTAGCTGCATCGTACCAGACGATACTGTCATAAATTAATCATAACTCTTAGATAAATTCTTTTAAGGAATACATATTATGAATTCAATTAACATTAGTATCGCTGGAATGACTTGTGATCACTGTGCTCAAAATGCGCAAGATGCTTTAAATGCCTTGGAAGGTGTGACGGCTTCGGTTTCTTTTAAAGAAAGTATGGCGTTAGTAAATTCAGATGGTTACGTCAAGCATGAGCAAATGCTTAAAGCGATAGAGTCAAAAGGCTATACCGGAACAATACAAGATGCTGATGATTCAAAAACAGCAAGTAGCGGTAATGATTTACATATTGCTATTGTTGGTACAGGTTCATGTGCATTTGCGGCGGCAATTAAAGCGGTTGAACAAGGTGCCACAGTAACAATCATTGAAGGTGCAGAAGACATTGGTGGTACTTGTGTTAATGTTGGTTGCGTTCCTTCAAAGATATTCATTCGTAGCGCACATATTGCCCATATACAAGGCCATCATAATGTGAATGGTTTACCACTTAATACGCCAAAAATTAATCGCAAAGCGATGATGGAGCAACAACAAGAGTGGGTTGAAAAATTACGTTATGCAAAATATGAAAGTATTTTAGAAAGTAATCCAGGTATTAATTTAGTTCGAGGGCTGGCGCGTTTTAAAGACGCCGATACACTTATCGTGACTAAAGAAGATGCCTCTGGAAATAAAAGCGAAAAAGAAATTAAGGCGGATCGTATTTTACTTGCCGTTGGTGCAAGTGCTTCGATACCTGACATCAAAGGCCTAAAGGAATTGCCTTATTGGACTTCAACAGAAGCCTTGGTTGCAGATGCTATTCCAGAACATTTAATCGTCCTTGGTGCATCTGTTGTCGCATTGGAATTAGCACAAGCATTTAGACATGTTGGTGCTGAAGTAACGGTATTAGCCCGCTCAACCTTACTTTCAAAAGAAGATCCTGAGATTGGTGAAGGCTTAACGAAAGCCTTTGAAGATGAAGGTATTAAAGTCATGTTAAACACCTCACCTGATTCTGTTACACATGATGGCAAGCATTTCAGCATTCAAACGAATAACGGTGAAATAAAGGGTGATCAACTTCTTGTTGCAACCGGTCGTGCTTCAAACTCAGGGTCTTTAGATCTGGAAAAGGTTGGTATTAAAACGGACAAACGAGGTGGTATTATTATAGATCATCACATGCGAACGAATGTAGAAAATATCTATGCCGCTGGTGATTGTACCAGTCAACCACAGTTTGTTTATGTTGCCGCAGCAGCGGGAACACGGGCTGCACGTAATATGACCGGTGATGATGTCGCAATCGATTTATCGGTTATGCCTGCGGTTGTGTTTACTGATCCACAAGTGGGTACCGTGGGTTTAACGGAACTACAAGCTAAAGAGCAAGGGCTCGGCGTTGACAGCCGTAGTCTGGATTTAGAAAATGTGCCTCGCGCATTGGCCAATATGGATACGCGTGGTTTTATTAAACTCGTTGCAGAAAAAGACAGTGGTCGTATTGTTGGTTGTCAGGTTCTTGCGAGTGAGGGTGGTGAAATCATTCAAACTGCAACATTGGCGATTCGCAATCGTATGACGATTAATGATTTAGCCGATCAATTATTCTCCTATTTAACCATGGTGGAAGGTTTGAAGTTAACCGCACAAACATTCAATAAAGATGTAAAACAACTTTATTGTTGTGCAGGTTAAATAAAGATTAAAGGGTAAGATAAAATGAAAACTACGCGGTTACTGATATGCCTGTTATTGTTAACGCCGTCGATGACTGCATGGTCGCTTAACCTTTCCCCTGAAAAGCTGCCTTTTTCGGTGTCGGAACTTCAATTTGTCAGCCAATCAAAACAGCATTCACTTTCTGAATATAAAGATAAGAAAGTCATGTTGTGGTTATTTTCTACCTGATCCAAAAAAAACAGGCAATATTGAAAGAAAATGGTCTGGTTATACTTGCGCTACGTAATTATAAGAATGGCGGTTATCCTGGCGTGAGCATGCCAGCTTTTATGAAAAAATTTGGCCCGCAAACTCTTGGTTTCGATAACTGGGTTATTGGAGAGGCATCAAAACAAATGGATCATAAACTTAACACGACGAAATTCCCTGATGTTTATTTTCTTATAGATAAAAAAGGTTTTGTCCAGACAGTGAATGCTGCTCCCAATTGAACGATGAGAAAAATATTAAAATTTGCTAAGGGTAGTAAATAATGAACACCATTTTTATTGCATTAAAGAAAGTATTAACAGTTAAAAGTTATCTCTGGGTTACTGTAATAAGCTTTATTCTATTTTTGTTACTGTACTTAACCACCTTACCGGCATCATACACGGGCGGTTATAGCAGTTTTGAAGCCTTAGAGTATTTGAACCCGACCTTAATTGGTTTTTCGATATTAATGTCAGCACTTGTTGCATTAATGATGCCGCTGATAATTTATTTAATACGTCAGGGGCAAAAATCCAGTAAGTCATCTGCGACAGGTGGGCTGCTAATCGGCGTACTTGCCCCCATGTTATGTTGTTCACCCATATTGCCTATTGCCATAGGTTTCATCGCAAGTGCATTACCACTATTAGGTGGCAGTTTTGGTATCCAGATACAAGGTTTTATTGCTACTCACCAAATTGAATTATTTACCGCTGCGAGTTTATTATTGTTTTTTACTTTGTACCAAAATGCAAAAAAAGTCATGAACGGCATAAGCAGCCATATGGAGAAGGTATTCATACTCTAAAAATGGTGGTTTAATATAAATTGCTTGATAAATCAGACTATCCTTTGTTTGAATTTATACACAATATTGTTTTAAAACCAAATAATTTACAAAAATAATTCGATACTTATTTAAAGTATCAACACTATGGAATAAGTTTTGTTTACCAGTAATTGCAATGATCGTGAGTAACACTGCAATTAAAATAACATGTGGATCGCGTAAGGTCTCCAGCTTTACTTGGATCCCCATTAGCACAAAGAAAATAGGTACTAGAATAGTTTCAAACGGCGCAATGAGCTCTTTGATTGAAAGGCTGTGCTTACTTTCGTCACCCCAATGTCGGAAATAGCCATCGTGCAAAATAACGCCCGCGGTAAATGCTCCTATGATGGTGGCTAGACCAATGAGATTCGCAAACCAAGCCAGTGTCATAACAAATAAAAAAGAGATAAAGATCTTGGCTTCTACAATATCTATGCCGATACTAGTTGCTACTAGGGTTGCTGCAATAAAGAGATCAACTTGTAGCTCGATCTCCGGTAACAGGATTAGGGTCATAACAAGTCCTAGGCCAAACGGAATCACAACGCCGATAATAGCGACCAGTGTTGATTCACGACCGACTTTGCGCATATCCGCTAGGCTGGTTTCTAAACCGATAAGAAATAGTATGAAGATAACGCCATAGCGAGAAAAGATATCCACCGCCTGTGCGACTTTGAAATAGTCATGACCATGCGGACCGGACAGAATTTCTAACAGGTGCTGACTATAGTCACCATTCACCATGCTCGAGGCTATCACCTGAAAGAACCAGAGCGACAATATCAAACACCACAGGACCTTCACGCAAGATTTCTATAAAGTCTATGCTAAAGGTATAACCCGTTGTGCCAAGAATAACGGGTGCGATCACATCAGTATGTAACTCCATGCAGTACTATATTTTCAACGGGTTAAATAATATTGAGTGAGTTTCATTAGCCTTATTGTTTTTGAAAATAACGCGCAAGCAACAGACCAGTAGCAAACAAAGTAAGCCAGTGATCAATCCCGCTTAAATAATGCAGTAAGGCGGAAAAAATTCTTTGTTCATCCAAAACGGATGAATGCGCTGAAGCTATACCTGAGAGTAACAATCCACTCGTGACGAATACTCCTTATTTTATAGTTCGAAGTTTAATTAGACGTTTCATATTCATTTTCTCCTTAAAGAGTGACTTATTGAATTTTTACTTTAATGAGTTCTTCACCTTCTGGATCAGTGATATGTACAGCACATGCGATGCAGGGGTCAAAGCTATGGATGGTGCGTAAAATTTCAAGTGGTTGTTTAGGATCGTGTAATTTATGACCTTTTAGAGCGGCTTCGTAGGGACCGCTTTGCCCCTTAGCATCACGTGGGCCCGCATTCCATGTGCTTGGCACGACAGCTTGGTAGTTATCAATCTTGCCATCTTTAATGACAACCCAGTGTGCGAGTGCACCACGAGGTGCTTCTGTATAACCGACACCCTTTGCAACGGCAGGCCATTGTGAAGGGTCCCATTTTTTATCATTAAAGGTACGTACATCTCCAAGTCTTATATTGTTTACCAGGCTGTCATACCAGCCCATCATCTGATCTGCAAAAACTTTTGTCTCAAGTGTTCTCGCTGCGGTACGTCCTAAGGTTGAGAACAAGGCATCTATTGGTAGATCCAGAGTTTTTAATGTGTAGTCAACAAGTTCTTTTACCTGTTCATTACCTTTGCCATACATCATCAATATACGAGCAAGAGGGCCAACTTCCATGGGTTTTCCTTTCCATCG
>JASFYW010000152.1:0-8062 GCA_045046865.1 Woeseiaceae bacterium
TGCATCATCAATCCCTCTACCAGTATATAATGAAAATCAGTATTCTTTATATCTCCCCCCTGGAAACAGGGGGGCCTTTTTTATGGTTGGCGGAGAGGCAGGGATTAGAACCAGTTTCAATTATATAAACTCGGGTCAGATCCAATGCCAGTATTTTCTTATTATTAGTAAATTTTGTGATTTGCCCGAGATTCCATTGTAAAAAAATCATCTGGAAAAATGAGGTGTATTAATTGATGCTTTGTTGTTCATAGTTAGGTGTTATTAAGCTTGTGTGATATTAGTGAATAAATGTAGTTTCTACTAACTTCTTGGATTATAAGAGACTATGCAGTACATTACAGTACACTTTTTACGGTTATTGAAAAAAGCGAAACTGTTTAAAAAAATATAAGAAATAATATTCAGGGTTCATTAATGACATCAAACGAAGAACAGCTATTTTTAAATGAATTAGAGAAAAAACTATGGACTAGTGCCAATAAGCTGCTACCCGCTCTGGATGCCTCACAATACAAACATGTTGTGCTGGGGCTGGTGTTTCTAAAATATGTATCCGATTCCTTTGGTATACGCCGCGATGAGTTAACCGAACAATTTAAAACGCCTGAGCATGAATATTTCCTAGACCCCGCAGAATTTGATGAGGGCGCGGAAGGTGAAGCCTATCAGGATGAAATTAATACCGAACTAGAAGAACGTGATTACTACGCTGAAGCTAATGTTTTCTGGGTGCCACAGCAGGCGCGTTGGGAGTTTCTGCAAAATACCAACAAAGTGGTGATTACCGGTGAAATAGAAATAGGCGAGGGCAAGTCAGCTAAAAAGATTCGCTCCGTCGGCCAGTTAATTGACAATGCGCTGGAAGCCATCGAAGTAGATAACCCCAAACTCAAAGGCGTGCTCAATAAACGCTACACCCAGCTGCAAATAGACCAGGCCAAACTCGGTGAGCTCATCGACCTTATCGCCACCATTCCCTTTACCCATGTGACCCTCAGCAGCAAAGACATTCTCGGCCATGTGTATGAATATTTTCTCGGGCAATTTGCCCTGGCCGAAGGTAAAAAGGGCGGGCAGTTCTACACACCTAAATCCATCGTTAGTCTTATTGTGCAAATGCTTGAACCTTTTAAAGGTCGGGTTTATGACCCCGCTATGGGCTCAGGTGGTTTCTTTGTGCAGTCCGAGCATTTTATATCGGCACACAAAGGTCGCATTGGCGATGTTTCTATTTATGGCCAGGAGTTTAACCACACCACCTGGCAACTGGCGGCAATGAACATGGTGATACGTGGCATCGACTTTAACTTTGGAAAAGAGCCTGCCAATACCTATACCAACGACCAGCACCCAGATTTACGTGCCGACTTTGTTATGGCCAACCCACCGTTTAATATGAAAGAGTGGGATACCGGTGTAGACGATAACGACCCACGCTGGGTATACGGTAAGCCACCCAGTGGCAATGCCAACTTCGCCTGGCTGCAACATATGCTCTACCACCTCGCACCCAATGGTAGCCTGGGTTTGTTATTAGCCAATGGCTCCATGAGCTCTAACACCAGCGGTGAAGGTAATATTCGCAAAGCCCTAATAGAAAATGATTTAGTCGAATGCATGGTTGCCTTACCAGGGCAGTTATTTACCAATACTCAAATACCCGCCTGCATCTGGTTTTTAACCAAAAATAAAAAACAAAGAACATCCGCCAGCGGCAAACAACTGCGTGATCGATCAGGTGAAATATTATTTATAGATGCGCGCAACTTAGGTTATATGAAAGACCGCGTACTGCGTGATTTTACTCCAGATGATTTAAACAAAGTCACTGAAACCTTTCACCATTGGCAAACCCTCACCCCAGCCCTCTCCCAAAAGGAGAGGGAGCAAAAAAGTCCTCTACCTCAGGGAGAGGATTTAGGTGAGGGTGGTGTTAAGGGCTATACAGACATACCCGGCTTCTGTGCCAGCGTAAACTTAGCAGGCATTAAAAAACACGACTACGTTCTCACTCCCGGTCGGTATGTCGGTGCAGTGGCAGAAGAAGACGATAGCGAACCCTTTGCAGAAAAAATGGCACGATTAACCGCGCAACTTAAAACACAGTTTGAAGAAAGCGATAAATTAGAAGGTGAGATTAAAAAGAATTTGGCTGGGTTGGGTTATGAGTGTTGATTGGGAGAAGAAGCAACTTAGTGACGTGGTAGAATTAATTATAGATAACCGTGGTAGAAATCCAAAGTCATATGCCACTGAAGGAATTCCGGTTATTGATAATTTCTTAATAACGAGTGATGGCGAAGCAAACTTAGGTATAGTTAAACGTTTTATAGATGAAGAAACATATAATTCATTTCTTCGAAAGCACATACAAAAAGATGATGTGCTGATGACTTTGGTCGGAAACGGTTACGGCAAGGTTGCGACCACGCCGATTGAAAGGTGCGCCATAATTCAGAATACAATTGGACTCCGGTGTAATAAAAATAATAATAATCAGTTTCTTTATTATCTCTTGAAGAGCAATAGAGAATCATTGATAAATTTGAATCGAGGTGCAGCGCAACCAAGTATCAAAGTAGGTGATGTTCTAAATTTGGAGTTTAAATTTCCTCCCATTGAAAAGCAAAAGCGCATTGCTAGCATTTTAGTATCACTTGATAAAAAAATCGAACTAAACCGCCAAACCAACCAAACCCTCGAACAAATCGCCCAAGCCATTTTTAAATCCTGGTTTGTCGACTTCGAACCCGTAAAAGCCAAAATCATTATCAAAGAAAAAGGCGGTAATGCACTGGCGCAGTCACTCGCCGCCCAAGCCATTATTTGTGGTGCTATTACATTAGATGAATTAGAGAAATTAGAAGAGCACTACCCAGGGCTAGAGCATGTTTTACATCCATTGGTGACGAATAAATTTCCAGAACAAACTGGTTTAGACTTCTGGCAACCTGAAGCGCTAAAAAACACCGCCGCCTTATTTCCCGATGCTTTGGTTGAATCTGAGTTGGGTGAAGTGCCGGAGGGGTGGGAGATAACTGAGCTTGGTAAAATATTGGAGTTCAATCCTAAACGTACTCTTAAAAAAGGCACATTAGCGCCTTACCTTGATATGAAAAACGTACCTACTCAAGGACATTTAGCTGATGATGTGTATATGCGAGAAATGGCAAGCGGAACAAAATTTATAAATGGTGATACTTTGTTAGCGCGTATTACTCCGTGTTTAGAAAATGGGAAAACTGCATATGTTGATTTTCTTGATAATGAACAGGTTGCATGGGGTTCAACAGAATATATTGTGATGCGACCAAAGAATAATAGGCCAATGTCTCTCGGCTACATCATCGCAAGACTTGATTCTTTCCGCTTTAAAGCAATACAAACCATGACAGGAACAAGCGGGCGGCAGAGAGCAAATGCTAAAGCTCTATCAGATCAATCATGGGTTGATTATCCTACCCGTCTTCTTAATATTTACGATCTTGTTGCAGGTAGTTATCTGAAAAAAGCCAAAATTAATGGTGATGAAAATAAAATATTATCTGAGCTAAGAGATGCATTATTATCAAAGCTTCTTTCTGGTGAATTGAACGTTGGAAAGGAAGTATAAGTAAATTATGGAAAATTACGACTTCGAAAAAATACCCTTATGGTCAAATGACAAACCAATTTTTGATGTGTTGTTAGACGATGCTAGTGGCCGTATACCTGCAGTTCGACTAGAGCACTGGCAAAATTTCTCTGAGTTATTAGAAAGTGAATTTTTTAACCGGCCTAAAACACAATTAGTCTTTGGTGGTCACCGTCGCTATGACTGGGGGTTAATGCCAACATTAGGTCGATTAACTGAAACCGGAATTGTTGATGAAACCCTGGCCAATAATCAGCTTGAGCATTTTAAACGAGCCGTAAGAGGGAGATTAACGGATAACGCATTGGTGGATGAAGAGGATGAATTGTGGTCGATTGGTCAACATCATGGTTTGATGACACCGTTACTTGACTGGACCTATTCTCCTTATGTGGCTTTATTTTTTGCCTTTGCTAAAGAAGACTCTGAAAATGAAGATGACAATCCCTATCGTGCTATATATGTGCTGAATAAAAGCTTTGTCGCTGATGATGAGCTTTGCCCGGATATTCGCATACTGGAACCACGCAAAGATGACCACGATCGACTGGTTAATCAGGCCGGGCTTTTTACTTTTTCACCTAATGACGCGACCATTGAAAATAAGTTAACAGATACACTAGCCGCCGAAGACTTTGAAGACGATGAGCTGCGAAATGCATCAGAAGATGAACAGCCCGGCATTATTGCTCGCTACATTTGTAAAATTTATATTAAAAATGAAGATCGTGAAGGTTGCATGCGCCAATTACGCAGAATGAATGTACATCATGCCAGCCTGTTTCCCGATTTAATTGGCGCATCACAATACAGTAATTTGATGGTGGCTGAAGAAAGAAGGGAATATGACATTACGCAATCAGAAAAACGTGCAGAAGCGAATCTAACTGGCACTGTAACTATTCAGGAAGATTCAGATGTTATGGTTGCGGTTGGAAATATATCCGTTGCAGTAAAACCAGAATCAGAAATGGTTTTCGTGCCTGCGACTGATGAAATTGTCGCTATATATAAAATATTAAATCAACATGGTGGCAAACAAGTAGAACCCGGCAGAATCCAACTAATCGCTGAACATTTATCAAAAGAGTTTGTGAAATATAAAGTGGTTGATTGGACGATTAGAGAGCCGGCTAAAGCTAAGATTCGATCAATGATGAGAATTGCATTACGTAAATATGGCTATCCGAGTAGTGTTAGAGACGAAGTTATTGATGCGATAATTAATATGTTGGCTGTAACTGAAAAGGAGGCAGTATGACTCAGGATTTAACAACATCAGCAGTCGCTCGACAAAACGTACTGAATAATCCTTATGCGTTAACCAAGCTTGAGGAGCATTTGGCACTGGGTGGGCTTCAGTTTGAGGGTGAAACTATCTTCACTAAAGCGCAGGTGGCTGAAATTTTAACTGTTGATGAACGAACAATTGATCGTTATTTAACCAGTTCTGGTGATGAAATTAAGGATAATGGTTATCGTGTTTTAAAAGGAAATTCATTAAAAAACATAAAGTTAGCCTATGTCGACGACGTAGATGTCGTCGACATCATTGATCCTAAAGCCCCGGCAATTGGTGTGTTTTCTTTTCGGGCTGTATTAAATGTCGCTATGTTGGTTACAGAAAGTGAAAGAGCTAAAGTCATTCGAAGCCGTATGCTGGATATTGTTATTGATGTCGTTGCTGAAAAAGCAGGTGGGCATACCAAATATATTAACCAACGAGACCAAGATTATCTTCCAGCAGCTTATATGGAAGATAGCTATCGTAAGCAATTTACGGATGCTCTGCGGGATTGTCTTAAGATGGGAAACCATAAATATGCCGTGTATACAGATAAGATTTACGAAGCTGTTTTTTTAGAAAATGCCCTTGAGTATAAAAAAGTTTTAAAGCTAGCTAATAAAGATAAAACACGAGATACCATGTATGCAGAAGTGTTAAAAGCTATTTCTAGTTTTGAGCATGGGCTCGCAACACAAATGTGTGCTGCATCAAAGAAAATGGGACGACAGTTAAAACCATCTGAGTTAGACCAAATGATTGTAGATGCTGAGGATAACCCATTTTTAAAGCCAGCTATTGAAGATGCCAGGGTAAGAATGGCTAGCCGTGATCTGGGTTTTAGGGATGCTTTGCATAATAAGTTAGAACATTATATTCAGACTGTGCCTGAAGGTGATTTTGAACGATTTTTAGGAGAAAAAACAAGATCTTTGGAAGAGCAGTTATCTGATACTAAAACGCTGGAAGTTTTAAAGCGTTTAAAAGATCGCTGATATGACTGGGCTTATACTTTACTTTGATGTGAATCATGCTGTAGAGGTGCATGACTGGATAATTGAAAACTCAGGTGGGTTGTCTGGTACAAAAGATTTAGGTCAATTAGACAGCGTTTTAGATCATATTCAAAACGATATGTATTACCCCAGTTTTGAAGAAAAATTGAATCATCTGGTTTTTGCGGTAAATAAATTTCATGCATTTAATGATGGAAATAAGCGATCTAGCTTAAGTTTAGGTGCATATTTTCTGGAATTGAATGGTTATGATTATTGTGTGCAAATGTTTGTTCAAGAAATGGAGAATATTGTTGTGTGGCTGGCAGAAGACAAAATTTCAAAAGACCTTCTTTTAAAAATAATTACGTCTTTTATTATGGACGATGAGTTTTCTGAGGAATTGAAGTTGGAATTATTTGAGGCCGTTAAATAGTGATTACCGAAGACCAACTAGAAAAACTAACCCTCGACTGGTTTAAATCCATCGGTTATGACTATGTGTGTGGATATGATATTGCGCCAGATGGTGAAAGCCCAGAGCGTGCTGATTATCGCCAGATCATTCTATTTGATCGTTTAATACAACAGCTACAAATCATCAACCCCCATATACCTGTTTCTACGCTTGAAATGGTGGCTCAACAAATTGCTAAGCCTGAAACTCCCGTACTGATTAAAAGCAACAAAGCCTTTCACCAGTTTTTGTTGGAAGGTGTAAAGGTTGAATATACGCCCTCACCCTCAGTCCCTCTCCCAGAGGGAGAGGGAGGTAAGAAAGTTGATTATGTTCAGTTAATTGATTTCAGCAATGTTGATAACAATCAGTTTTTAGTGGTAAACCAGTACACCATAACGGGCAGTAAAGGTAATCGACGTCCGGATGTTATTGTTTTTATAAATGGCATACCACTCTCTGTGATAGAGCTAAAAAATCCCGCAGATAACAGTGCAGATATTTGGTCTGCCTATCAACAATTGCAAACCTATAAAGATGAAGTGTCTGACCTGTTTGTGTTTAATGAAGCTTTAGTGATAAGTGATGGTATCAATGCCAGAGTGGGCTCATTAACGGCAAATAAAGAACGTTTCTTACCATGGCGCACTATTGCCAATGAAGATGATAAACCCCTGTTTGAATATCGACTGGAAACATTGATTAAAGGTTTTTTTAAGCCTGAGCTTTTTTTAGATTACATTCACTATTTTGTTTTGTTTGAGCAGGATGGTGACTCGTTGATTAAAAAGATTGCAGGTTATCATCAGTTTCATGCCGTGCGTGAAGCAGTAAAAGCAACTGTGATTGCATCGCAAAAGCAGGGTGTTGCTGAAAAGCGAGCAGGCTATGCCGATAAGGTTGAACCTGGCTCTGGTAAAGCGGGGGTGGTGTGGCATACACAGGGTTCGGGTAAGTCAATCTCTATGGTGTGTTATGCGAGTAAGTTATTAGCTCAACCAGAAATGAATAACCCGACTATTTTGGTAGTAACAGATCGGAATGATTTAGATGGTCAGTTATTTAATACTTTTGGGTTGGCAGCGGATGCGTTAAAGCAAACACCTGTACAAGCGAGTGACCGTGATGATTTGCGTGATATTTTAGCATCGCGTCAATCGGGTGGAATTATTTTTACCACCATACAAAAGTTTGCACTCTTAGCGGATGAAAATAGTCATCCGGTATTGAGTGAACGGCATAATATTGTGGTGGTGAGTGATGAAGCTCACCGTAGTCAATATGGTGATAAAGCCAAGTTAAATACTAAAACGGGTAAGTATACTTTTGGGTATTCAAAGCATTTACGTGACGCCTTGCCTAGAGCTTCTTTCATTGGTTTTACTGGCACACCTATTTCTGCTGAAGATAAAGATACTCGTGCTGTATTTGGTGATTATGTTTCTATTTATGATATTCAAGATGCCGTGGATGATGGTGCAACGGTACCGATTTATTATGAATCACGTCTGGCCAAGTTGGATATTAAACAGTCTGAACTTGAAGCGTTAAACGATGAAGTGGAAGACGCCCTAGGTGAATATAGTGGGGAAGACGAAGAGGATTTGGCTAGCCGAGAGCAAACCAAATCAAAATGGGCTGCATTAGAGAAGCTAGTAGGCAGTGAGCCTCGCTTAGAACAGGTAGCT
>JASFYW010000153.1:0-3673 GCA_045046865.1 Woeseiaceae bacterium
CTGCCTAGTGATTTCATGGAGGATAATAAAGGCATAAAACAAATTATATTCTATCAACGTCCGTTGAAGCTAAAAGAAGACCGTATAGGGAAATGCTCATTAGAACCTAAAAAATATCGTGCAGCTACAGCTCGGCTTGAAGTGCAACGATTTCGCTATTTACAAGATGTAAATAATTTAGAGTATTTCGAGCGCCAACTAGACCAATGGATGAGCATTAATGACGTGCATAAGAAAAAATTGATTCAATATTTCGAGAAAAATGAATCTATCAATATAAGTACTTTGAAAAAAGAATTAGGTTTTGATAAACATTATAAATTTAATCTTGAAATGAAAAATCTTAAAGGTAATGTTACAGTTTATGAAATCAGACAAGTATTAAATGATATTTGGGATGAGTACAATCCACAACAACAAACGTTATTGGTAGAAGATTTATTATCAATAAAGAAGAAATCAGCTTTGAAAAGAAGGCTGATTAATTTTTGGGCGTTAAGTGTCTCAAATGCTGTCAAACTTTGTTTGATCGAGTTTGAGTCGGGTCATAGCAGTCACTCATTAAAAGCCATTAATAAATTGTTGCCGCATTTGGAAAGAGGGCTTATTTATTCTGATGCCAGAATTAAGGCTGGGTATAACTATGAAATAGAGAAAATAGAGATACAAGATAAATTAAGTGCGCCACCAGAAACGGCAAATCCGATTGTCAATAAAGGACTGCATGAGTTAAAGCGAGTTGTTAATGCGATTATTAAGCAATATGGAATGTTAGATGCTGTACGTATTGAAATGGCACGCGATTTAGAAATGAATACTAAGCGATATAAAGAGAATGAAGCTAGGCAGGCAAAAAATAAAAAGGAAAATGAGAAAGCGGTAGATGCTTATAGGGGCTTAAATTTAGGTCAATATCCCAGTTATGATGACAAAATAAAATACCGATTATGGCAAGAGCAAAATAATTTTTGCGCCTATAGCCAAAAAGCAATACCCCTTAATGCTGTGTTTACAGCTGATGTAGAAATAGATCATATATTGCCATATAAAAAATCACTTGATGATTCATATATGAATAAGGTGATTTGTTATACGGCTGAAAATAGAAACAAAGGTGATAGAACACCCAAAGATGCTTGGGGTGAAAATGAAGCCAAGTGGACTCAGATAACTCAAGCAATTAATGGTTGGAAAGGGCTTGACTCAAAAGTTAAACGATTTTTTCAGACAGAAGCAGAGCTACAAAAACGTGACTTTATTTCTTCACAATTAACGGATACCCGTTATATATCAAAATTAGCAATTGAATATGTAAAGCAATTAGGCTGTGATGTGACCACATGTAAAGGTGTGACGACCGCTTGGCTTAGGCATCAGTGGGGGTTAAATAATTTAATTGGTGAAACGGATAAAAAAGAGCGAACTGATCATCGGCATCATGCGATAGATGCTGCGGTAGTAGCTTGTGTTGATCGTAGTTTATATAAGAAAATAGTTGTTTGGACAAAAAACAATGAAAAGAAACTTAAAGTTGATAAGCCTTACATTGATTTTAGAGAGGAATTAGATGAGCGTTTAAAGCACGTTATTGTTTCACATGATACGCAGCGCAAATTATCCGGTAGCTTGCATGAAGAAACAGGTGCAGGTTATATCGAGCGGCATGGTGGTTTGGTTTACCGTAAAAATTTAGATGCCAGTTTTACGGAGAAAAATGCTCGAAGTATTGTAGATGAAACTCTTAAGGAGATAGTTCTAAGTCATCTTGAAGAGCATAGTAATAACCCTAAGTTAGCATTTTCAGATGATGTCGTTGTTTTTCACAAAGATGCTAAAACACCGATTAAAAGAGTACGGGTTTTACAGTCGAAAACTACATTAAAAAAATTAGAGCAGAATAAATTTGGTGTTAAAAATAAGGCAGGTGATATTTTTAAGTGGATGTCATATGGGAATATGCATCATGTTGAAATCTTAAAGCATAAAGAAACGGGTAAATATAAAGGTGAGTTTGTTACGATGATGGAGGCGCATAGACGTGCAATGACAGGGACAAAGTCGGCTATTGGGAGAGGCATAAAAAGAGAAGAAATCATAAAAAGGATCTGTGGGGATGAGTGGGCATTTGTTATTGACTTACATATTAATGATTTGGTTAGTGTAGATATAGGTGGCGGTAAACGTGAGTTATATAGGGTTCAGCTTCTAGAGCGAGAGGGTAGTCTTAAATTGCGGTTACATACGGCTTCAACTTTAGATAATAAGTATGAGCTTATAAGGAAGTCAATTTCAGGGTTAATGGAGGATGGTCTGAAAAAATATAAAATTAACTCTATTGGTATATTAACTAATGATTAAACGAATCGTTGATATTAGTGAGCCAGCATATATCCATCTTAAAAACAATCAATTACTAATCGATAAAGAAGGGAAAACAGTAGGCTCTATTCCCATTGAAGACTTGGGTGTGTTGGTGCTAGAAAACTCACAAATTGTAATGACTCAAATGGTTATTATTGCCTGTCAAAAAAATAATGTAGCATTAGTTTTTTGTGATGATAAACATCTACCGTATTCATTGCTTTTGCCAGTAAGTGATGGCAATACTCTGCATAATAAAATATTGCGCCAGCAAATAGAAATGACAAAACCAACAAAGAAAAGGCTTTGGCAACAGGTTGTAATTCATAAAATACAACAACAGTTAAACACATTAGAGCGTGCAGGCAAAAATTCAACGCAACTTCAACGACTGATTAAAAAAGTAAAAACAGGTGACCAGGAAAATATAGAAGCACAAGCAGCTAAAAAATATTGGAACTTGCTGTTCGGTAAAGATTTTAGGCGTAATGTTGATGACCCCGGCGTCAATAGCCTATTGAATTACGGTTATGCAGTTATTCGTGCGATGATTGCTAGAACAATTGTGGGTAGTGGCTTACATCCATCTATCGGTATTTTTCATAAAAATCAATATAATGGATTATGTTTAGCTGATGATTTAATGGAACCTTTTCGACCATGGGTAGACTGGTTGGTTTATGACTTTGTAATGAAGAACAACGACGATCTTCTTCAAGTTAGCCAACAAACTAAAACTATATTCTTAAATTTACCCAACGATTCTGTGCTATATGATAAAAAGAGAATGCCGCTGATGGTTGCTTGTCATTATTTATTAGCTGATTTTAAAAGGTCATTTGATGACAGCCGTTATAAATTAAATTATCCCGAGTGGCAAGAGCAAATGGTATTGTTATGATATTTGGTGGCTTAGAAACTATGTGGGTGATTGTTTTATTTGATTTACCAACGGATACACCGCAAGCCAGAAAGCAATATACTCAATTTAGAAAATATTTACTAGATGATGGGTTTAGTATGATGCAGTATTCAGTTTACATTAGGCATAGTGCCAGCGATGAAAATGCTTTAGTGCATGCGAAGAGAATTAAAGCGTCTTTACCGCCAGATGGTGAGGTACGAATTATTAAAATAACGGATAAACAATTCGGTAATATTGAGGTTTTTTATGGAAAAAAACGTGTACAAACTGAGCAAGCACCCTTACAACTCCAATTTTTCTAACATCCTTATTAGAAAAAGTCTAAAAATATCAATGTGTTATTGTACAGATAGTGTAACCGACTAAGGTCTATCCGCAAATCACAAC
>JASFYW010000154.1:0-5488 GCA_045046865.1 Woeseiaceae bacterium
CAGATCCTCAAGTATTGAAGGATAACTAAACTCTTCACTGGTACCTGTTCCGTAGGTGAGACTATCTCCAAAAGCTAAAATAACAGAATCTTTGTCTATGGGTGTGTATATTTTCTCAGCATCCCCACAGGCTGTAACTAATAAGAATAAAAAATATAGTAAAATAGTTTTCATTTATTATTTAACCACTATCATAATCATCGTATTACAACTTCCCCTTTCTCTTATTACTATATCGTAAATTTTCTATCAGGTATAATAATAAACATAAATCTAGCTTTTACTATTTAATATGAAAACTTATGACACTTACTAAAGCAGCATTAACTGAGCATCTAACTGATGAACTTGGCCTTAATAAACGAGAGGGTAAAGAAGTTGTTGAGTCCTTTTTTACTGAAATTAACAATACTTTGGTTGCTGGTGAAGAAGTGAAATTAACAGGTTTTGGAAACTTTAGTGTCCATGATAAAAAGGAACGTCCTGGACGTAATCCTAAAACAGGTGAAGAGGTGATTATCCAGGCAAGAAGAGTGGTTACATTTAAGGCGGGTCAGAAGCTAAAATTTCGTGTTGAAGAATATGGTGCTAGGGTTGCTTCTTAAAACTTAATATTATCAGTAAAAAGTATGACTAAATTTGAAACTCTTTCTCCTGATTTTGAAGACTGGCCACATGATTGGATGGAAATTGATGAGGATTTAGTTTATGGTAAAAAACTTCTTGAAGAATTCCGTCCCTTTGCAGAACAGCTGGTTTCCTCTGGGTTATCAGATAAAACCATAAAGAAACACCTGACTAACTTATGGTTACTGGGTGGCGAACTTATCCGAACGGTAAGTTTTGATGAAGAATATGATATTCACCCCCCAAATTACTGTTAAATTCTGTTGATTCTTATGGTGGCCCTTACTGCCGTCACCTGCATTCAGAGGCTGAAGAAAAATCATTTGATAGTACTTGTAAGAAATTGTATAAATTTATAAAAAATAATAGTTGATAACACAGGATAAAAAGATGAGTGACCTGCCAAATTGCCCTAAATGTGGTTCAGAATACACCTATGAAGATGGTTCTTTATATATTTGTCCTGAATGTGCCCATGAGTGGGGTAAAGACTCTGCACAAGAGGAGAATGATACTCAAATTATCAAAGATTCAAATGGAAATATTTTATCTGATGGTGATACAGTTAGCGTAATTAAAGATCTAAAAGTTAAAGGATCTTCTTCTGTTATTAAAGTAGGCACTAAAGTTAAAAATATCCGTCTTGTTGAAGGTGATCATGATATAGACTGTAAAGTTGATGGTATTGGTGCCATGAAACTGAAATCTCAGTTTGTTAAGAAGGTTTAATACTTGATTATGAATCAAAATGAAAAGGCAATCAAAATATCTGTTTTCATTGCGACCAGTCTTGATGGTTTTATTGCCAGGACAAGTGGTAGCATTGACTGGTTAATAGCTGCTGATGAACAGGATAGTTCAGAAGATTTTGGTTATCAGGAGTTTTATGATTCTATAGATTGTTTAATCATGGGTAGAAATAGCATGGAAAAAGTAATAGCTTTTCCTGAATGGCCATATCATGATAAGCGAGTCATTGTATTGAGTAACACATTAGTAGAAGTTCCAGCCCAGCATGTAGATAAATTTGAGTTATATTCTGGCTCTCTCAATGAGTTAGTGAAACGACTTGAAGTTGATGGATGTGAAAATTTATACATCGATGGCGGTAAAACAATTCAGTCCTTTATTGATAGTAATCTTGTAACTGATATTACTATCACAACAATACCCGTACTACTAGGTGAGGGCCTGTCTCTATTTGGTAAAATCAGGCAAGATATAAAACTGACTCATATTGAAACTAAATCATATCCAAATGGTTTTGTTAAATCCACCTATGAAATTTAACTTATATCAGCTCCTAAACAATATAAAACGGAACTACTATGATTAACAGAGCTGCACTCATATTAATATACAAGGAACCAGCCATTAAATGGGTCAATGATGCTGACCCATACAATGATGATCCTGGAATTACTGAAGAAAATATTCAGGATGACCAGACTATTTTCCTTATTCGTGAAGAGGATGCAGATACCCCTGATATGGTTAGACAGTGGCTAAAGCTTAACTATCAGACACTGTTTGAGAATGAACTTGAAAACTGGTATACCGATGAGGCTCTCTGGCCTAAAAAGAGAACCTTTGCTCTCTTTCAGAAATGGTTTGGCTATAAGTGTTACAGTGTTATTGAAGATACAGTAGATAGTTCTATTGTGGCTGATGCTGATGCTGATGCTGATGATACTTACCATTAGGAAAAATAGATGACCTCTGACACTTGTGATAGTTGTAAAACTGAATTACAGCCGCACGACAATATAATGCTTAAGACCGAAGATGGCTACCAGCACCTTTGTTCACACTGCTACAATGAAGTAATGGCTGAGTATCTTGGTGATTTCAACTATGAGAATATCTACTTTGATCCTGATGTAATGCTCGATAGCGATGGAGTTGAACACACATTTTCTTTTAGTTCCAGACTAATTGGTGCAGAACAGGTTGTAATGGAAGCAACAGAAGTAAAAGAAGATGGTTCAACAGGCTATGCATTTCAAATTATAGACGATACTAAAACTGACCCATTAGAGCGGTATAAAATACTGTATGAGAAAATGAAACGTGGTCTAGCCGTAAAGCATATTCAGCCAGATAACTATAACATCACAAAATATAGCATTACTGATCCTGGCATTGTCAGAGGTCATATTAGCAGTGACCTTGATGATGAGAATGATATGCCAATGGTTGTTATTGACGGTAAAGAAGTGTCATGGACTGAGCTTGGTAAAATGGTCAGCACCTACATGGGCTTTAACTTTAGAATGGATATTTTTGATAAATCGGAAGAAAAGTAATTTGGTACTGTGTTGTTTCTGTAACAGTTGTTTCTGTATAATTTAATGTGTATAAATCTAAACTCGATCATACATACACTGTCAGATAGACTGAATAACTCAAGTGTGTGGCCATTCAAGTTAAATAAATAATTCCTGTTTTTAATTTCCTGTATAAATATATAGAAAAATTATCAGTGAATGCAGACATTTAAATCTAAGAAATATTGAACAAAGTCTTAGATTCTCTCAACTATTATATCGGTCTCTAGCTAGCTAATTCTGTTGAAAGTGTGCCGCAGGCACATAAATGAGAAGTACATTAAGTATGACATTTGTGTATAAGCTCATTGAAAGATGGTGGTAGGTCCACCGAAGTCTGCTGTCGGAAGCTGGCTTCAAACTACCTCAAGCTGCTGATATTAAGAGTATTGGTAGTGAGCGTTGAGGAAAAGGTAGTCAATCAGACTATCAAGTGTTGTATAGAGAGACGAGTAAACCCGAACCCCTGTTGACGTGTTGTAAAATTAAAAGTTACATCAAAACCAGGAGCGTTTCAATCTTCTGGGATAAGTTTGCAAGTTAATTCCGAATGCTGTGCAAGCGGTGTACGGCGTATAGTGGGCGTGACTCTAGAGGAATACTAATTTTATTAGGTTACACCTCAATGACCCCTTATTGGTATGTAAAGCCAATAAGAACAGCTAAATAGATGTCAGAAATAGGGTGATAACACTCAATTTAATATCTTTCATATTCCTTCAAAACAAATATTTTTTTATTTTTAACTTTGTTTATAGTTGTCCGTTTTGGAGAAACTGGCAAAATTATTATCACATCTAGACACATCCTGATGACTGACCTAAAATACATGTGTTAGAAGTAGAATTGAAATCTTGCAGGTTAAAGAGTGATGATGAATAACCTGGTATTTATTAGTTGAGGAGTTAATTGTGGGTGCTGGAGTAATACCTTTTTCTACGTATGATGGTACTGTGTATTTCTTATTTCAGAAAACATTTCGTAGTCGTAAAATGGGTTACTTAATAGACTTTGGTGGCGGTATTAATGAAGGGGAAACATATCAACAAACAGCTATTAGAGAATTTGTAGAAGAAACTGAAACCCTTTTTTTGTGCGATAATGATGATGAGGTACAAATAGCCCAAAAGACACCATCACGCATAGCTCACCAAATCGCCATAATGAAAAATCTATTTGATAAAACCTTAAAAAAATATCCTAACTGCTGCTGTCGAAGAGAGCCTGGCAATAAAATCCCTCCAAAAGACTGGAAAACTTTTTTTATTGAAGTTGAATATCGAGATTTAACACTAATTAACCTAGAGTGGAAAAATGGGGCAGAAAGTGGCAATCGATTCTCTAAAAGAAGAGAGTTGCACTGGATTAGTAGTAATGATTTATTGCTCATATACAATAATAACCCAAAAAAGTTATGGAAAAGAGTACGTCAACTTGAAAATGCTACTAGAGTAATTCAGGAAATTATTGAAAAATCTAATCCATAAATTGAATCAGTATAATATCAATGATATACATATTTTTTACTCTTTGATTTCTTGCTATTGCTGGTATAAGCATTGTAATTTTGGATAAGAGGTCATTCTTCTATATCAATATATTTTGATTGAAGTTAATAAATTATAAAAATATCTCAATAAAGCAAGAGCTAATAAATTGGGTTTATGGATACTGCCTGAACATGAAAGAATTCCACCATGGGAGTTTTGGAAAAACAAACGTAAGAAAAAATAAAAACAATTCTATGGCAATTATTTAAATGGATAAAATAAAACAAGAAGAGTTAAAGCAACAACTTCTAAAAACTAAAATTGAGCTCCAGGAACAAGAGTTAGAATTTAAAGGTAATGGTAAGCCTGTTCAATTAGATCAATCTAAAGTTGGACGACTTTCTCGAATGGATGCCATGCAAATACAACAGATGGCACTTGAAGCATCAAGACGACGACAAGAGCAATTACAAAAAATAGAAACAACACTTAAAAGAATGGAATCAGATGATTATGGTTACTGTTTTCACTGTGATGAAGAAATTGATGTACGACGACTTTTAATTGATCCAACGAATACACACTGTATTCAATGTGCTGATAGGTAAAAAGAACTTTATTTAAGTATACATTTCTTGACTATCATTCAATCTTAACCAGCCTTTAATAATACGGTAAACAACCCAAATAAAGTTAATACCCAATATTACGTACCCAATAACAACAAAGGTTAGGATGGCTCCAATTATTCCCCATAACAAGCTAAACCAGAATGTTCTAATTTGCCATCTAAAGTGAGATTCAGATAAGCTACCTTCAACATCAGATTTTTTTATGTAGTTAATAATAACAGCAATAAAAAAAGGTAAAGCAGTAAAAACAGCAATTGCCTGAAGCAGGTAAACTAAATTTGTTATACCTGTATTGTCATTAGTAGTATTAGTTAACTGCATCCTTTAATGCCTTACCTGCTTTAAATGCGGGATTCTTAGATGCTTTTATTTGAATACTCTCACCAGTACGAGGGTTACGTCCAGTACGTGC
>JASFYW010000155.1:0-4075 GCA_045046865.1 Woeseiaceae bacterium
CTTCGTCATAAGCTATCTCACATTGTGTTTTTGTCGACCAGTGAGTTTACTCCCTGGCCCAACTTATTCAATGTGGCGCACTTATGATTAAAATCCGCGATATTTTTGAAATATCATCCCATTTTTTATCAGCCAGCATTTGAAATAACTTTTCTCTATCTTTCACAATTCCCCCAAGTAAATAGTGTTTACTATGTAGTATACGCAAGCTCATTAAGTGTTTTTGAGATATATCGTTTAATCTCGAATTGATCGCTATTTTGAGTTATGAATACTTATCTCTCCTTAAGTACAATCTTATAAAAGGATTCTTTAACTGCTACAATGCATATGACTAGATTTTATTAGCTCGGTCGACATTATATTCTTATAGTTTTGTATATAATTTAACCATTTTCTGTTTCGTACGAAACAGAGAATGGTTAAAAAACAACCAAAATATGCATGATCGGCATTCGTTCAAAACCGCTAAAAAAACATCTAACTCATTGTATAAGTTATAGTAATTACATTTATCTATTCTTTTTTATCATTATTTCTTTAGTACGATGCAATCTACTTTCTGTAATTTTATTTTATCGTTATATTTCAAGCTCATTATGTACGATAACCTTTTATTATCGTACATAATGAAATATACTCTCTTTCAATGAATTTTTTGAGAATTTATGCAAAAGCTGAGTAACAAAACCAAGAACTTAGTCGCACGAATTAGTGATCGTGGTACCCGGGCTAACACAGATATAGCTAAAGCATCAGACCTTGAATATTTTTGGGCCTGGGCTGAAGTTGCTCATAATCTCGATGAGTCATATCCAGTATCACCAGAATTATTAATAGATTTTGTGGCGACACATCTTGAAGGCGATTTTCCGGATAACGTCGAAAAAACACTAATAGAAAAGAAAATTAAACAATTCCAAGGTCGGCATAAATTAAAAACCGTAATACGTCGAGTTTCCACACTTAGCTGGAAACATGGTCAAATGAATATTTCCAAGGACAATAATCCAGCTTTTCACAATTCAATAACAGATTTATTTAAGAGAGCTGCTGATGATCCTTCTCATGCACGTAAAGCTGCCCAGGCCGTTGATAAATCAATTTTAGTCAGCGTACTAGAGACTATCCCAGATGACATTATAGGTAAGCGTGACCGAGCTTTGTTTGCAGTTACATGGGCATCTGGTGGCCGTCGTCGATCTGAAGTAGTTGGAATGACCTTTGAACAAAGAGAATCATATGAAGGTTCGAATGGTAGTTACTATATATTCAACCTAACTCATGTTAAAAATCGAAAGAATACGGATGAACCTCTCAGAGTGAAAATTGGGGGTATGGCTAAGCGTTATCTAGATGACTGGTTAGAAGCTGCAAAGATAAAGTCAGGCCCTATATTTCGGCAACTGACTAAGGGCGGTAAAACCGTTAAAGACTCCCCTATTTCGGGTACCCAATTTTACCGTATCACTAAGAAACGCTTTTTAGAAGCAGGAATTAATGGTGTTGAAAAGTTCTCACCACATTCATTTCGTTCAGGGTTTGTAACAGAACTAGGCAAGCGTGATGGTAATATTGGTGATGGTATGGCAATGACAGGACATAGCTGCCTGAAAACATTTATGGGTTATTATCAAGCCGGTGCGGCTGAGAGTAACTCAGCTGCTAATATGTTGGATGATGATTAAATTTTATATATTTCATACACAACATTTAATTCATCAAGTTTGTGATGGGGGCTCACTTTAAAAGCGCCAACCTACCCCATTCTGGAAAGTAATTGAGGGTTGGCCGGTATTCGTACCAAATTCGCCAAATCATAACCTAACTCTTTGTTATAACTAGAAAAAGTCTGTTTTATAATTAGGCTGATGATTTGAATTCCTCAGGTCTAATGTATAATCACCAAAACGGTTAATATGACTTGTTCGATAAGGTGATAACCCGGCAAGTATTTTTTCGTCTAGTGTAACCCCTTCTTCCTGGAGCTTCTTAAGAACACCAGTCATTGACTCCACGTTATAAAGAATAACGAGATTTGCCACAAGTTGATTATACTTAATGATTTTATTCTGCTCATATCGAACATTCTCAGCAATAATGCCCTCTCCTCCAAAAAACAGCCACTTTGTAAAGTTGTTGAATTCTTCACTCTTGTTCGTGGCGGATTGAACCGTTTTACGCAATTCGATATCACCAATATATTTAAGAAGAAATATAGTCCGAATCACTCGACCTAGCTCACGAAATGCAAAATACACTCTATTCTTTCTGCTGTATGTACCCAGTCGCCGTAAAATTGCAGAAGGTGTAAGTTGGCCTGCTTTAATTGATAATGCTATGCGCAACATGTCTGGCATATGCGTTTCTATGAGACACCAATTGATGCTTTCGTTGAAAAGACTATTGATATGTATATATTTAGCACCTTTTTCTGGTTTGAAAAATATTAGGTCTTTGATGTTTCTTATACGGGGTCTCCAACAATATAGAGCAGTAAATGCCACACTCTTATTGCTAAGCTATTGATTTTTAAGGATATAAAATCAGTCGTTTTTCCATAAAAAGTTCAATATATATCTTTTATTCGCTTCTTACGTCCAGACTCATGCCTTTCACGTAAATCCGAGTCTATATATCTATCTGTAGTGGCCATAGATGCATGTCCTGCATCATCACGAACATGCTCACGAGGGCGGAATTTAACATCTTCAGATATACCGGTGTGTCGTAACCAGTGTACCGTGGCTGTTTTTAATTCAATGGCATCACTTTTAAACCCATCTTCTTTCATGCGGTTATATGTCATATCAAAACACTGCTGTACTATTACTCTTATCTGTCTCGTACTTGTGATAGAGCCTTTACCTAATGATTTAGAAATGAGTGGTATTTGTTCACCTAGAGCTGGCAACTGAGTTAAACCTAAATATTTCCGATATCGTTTAAGGGCTTTAAGCATATCGTCACACACGGTAATGGAGCGGTTTTTATTGCCTTTACCTGTTACATCAAACCACCAATTTTTATCCTGATCTTTTCTAAAATCACTCATAACAGGCGTAGAACGTTCATCTGCAACTAGTTCTGAAATGCGCAGATACATAGCAAATAAACAGTTCATAATGAATAAGGTGCGCTCATGTTCTTCAGGTGACTCTACAGTCATTAACTCAGCTGTTTCTAATACATAATCCCATTGAAGTGTACTGATACGTCTCACTATGGGCTTTAATTGATCTTTACGGATGAATTTACTTTTCTGTTTGATTAAAGAAATGGGGTTTGATTCAACAAAATTTTCTTGTATTAAGTATTCATAGAAAGAAGATAACGCTGTAAATATGCCTTTAATAGCGGCTTGTGATGGACAATATTGACTTGGATCTGCTTTCTTATTTTTACTGTGTTCTATTTTTGTTAATGTAATAACAAAAGGTCGCCATTCATTATTAGGCGTACGTTCACCATTTGTATTCTTGAAACGTGCTACATTTTTTATACCTATCCAAGCTTTAGGTGGATTGAAACAAAAACGAATAAAGTCTTCAATATGCTCTCGCTTGAGATTTAATACTGATGTCTTTTCAATATTCCATGACCATTGAAGTATTCTTTCTAACTCGCGTCGATAACTATTAAATGTAGCCGTACTGCCATTGTAGCTATAGAGAAATTTTAATGCGAACTCTAAATCTATATTCGCACCTGGTATTTTATCGGTAGTATATTTATCAGCCGTAAAACATTTCTGCTTAAAAGGATTCTCAATATAATTGAGATTATCAATAATGGCTGTTGGTGATGATCGTTTTGGGTTCATTATTTGTTCATAGCACAAAGAATATTGAACTAATTATAGCTAAATTATCCGTATAATCAAATATCCGATATTCACAAATATCGGATATAACAGAATAGCGATTGAAAATCGTCACTCTCTAAAACCTTAACTTTGAAACATTTTTAATTTTGTCATCTCGAGCGTAGCCGTGATATCTGCTGTCGTAAAGAATAAGATCCCTCGTCTACGCTCGGAATAACATACAAGCACTAAAGTCTTGCACTGAAAGTA
>JASFYW010000156.1:0-37388 GCA_045046865.1 Woeseiaceae bacterium
AAAGACTAAAGACTCTGGGGTCGTATCGGTTTTGACTCACCTTTCCGTCTCAGTGTTTGCCGTACATTGTTTCCAGAAAGGGTGAATTTTGCATGGATGTCAAATTAAGATGGTAGCGAACGAAAACTATCCGGTAGCGAGGCTTAAACTGGTTCAAGTATTCTAGGTAGGATTTGATAGCACTTACAATGCACTGGTACCTGAAGGACAAACAGTATTAGGGCGGCTTTTTTTTGATACTTTTTCAGCTGGAGGAAAAAGTGCCTCACCTGCCAGTGTGATTATCGGTAATGCTTATACGTAGTTAGTATGATTTAAGTTCGTTCGTAGAGTAGTGAATGAACGCCAGTAGGCTTTAAAGATAAGTTCAAAATCAAAGGGACAGCTAGAAAACAGGTAGGTGTGTTAATTTTTTTATGCTGATGTGCTACCTACATCTGTAACTCATACACAAAATGTGTATGAGCATACCTTAATTGGAACTATTAGTAATAAAAGGGCATCTTAGGTATGCTCTCCTTGGTTCTGCTTTAGTATGAGATATTATGGCAGTTTGTTAGAATCTATTAGCTTGCTTATTAGGTATAAATTATGTCTTTACCTTTCCAAAATAGTCGATATCAGATTATTCTGCTTTTCGCTGTTAGTAATATTGTTTTATTCACGCTTTTACGAAGTATCTTATATGTGCTTTCGTGGGATCAGATAGACAATGCTTTATTCAGCTTTCCAGCGGTTTTTGCGGTTGGGTTTCTCTATGATGTGGTATTTAATATCTACTTTGCCGTTTTCTTTAGTGTGCTGCTTTTGTTGGTTCCGAACAAAGTGTATACAAATGTTATTTACCGATACCTGACTTATGGCTTTTTCTTTTTGTTTATTTACGGGCTATTTTTTGTGCTGGTTGCTGAAGGGCTATTTTGGGAAGAATTTTCAGTACGGTTTAACTTTATTTCTGTGGATTATTTGGTCTACCGAAGTGAGGTAACTAACAATATTTATGAGTCATATCCAATACTGTGGATACTTGCTGTTATTTTTATCGCATCTGCTACTTTGTTTAAAGTCTTACTGCCGAAATTACGGACTACATTGAGTCTTGAAGAAAGCTTAAAAACAAGATTTACGACTACATTAAGCGTTATTGTGTTGGCTATAGTTTGTTTTTTTACGTTGGGACAGACGTTGCGTGAAGAATTTAGTAGGAACTATGCAAAAGAGGTCGCATCGAACGGTCCATATCAATTCTTTGCCGCTTTCAGAAATAACACTATGGACTACAAGACCTTCTATGCTCTAGGTGAAGATAAACAATTGTCAGAACTAGCCAAACGACTGGTACATAAATCCAGAGATGTAAGTGAGTTATATGATATTAGTCGTATCATAAAAACTAAAACGAACGAAAAAAAACATAATGTAATACTAATAAGTATTGAAAGTTTAAGTGCAAAATTTTTGAGTCGATTCGGTATGAAAAAAGATTTGACTCCATTTATGGATGAATGGTTCAAAGAGGGTATGCTATTTACAAATATTTATGCCACAGGTACACGTACAACGCGTGGACTTGAGGCCATTACTTTATCAGTGCCTCCTACTCCAGGTCGATCCATTGTAAAACGTCCCGGCCATGACCACTTACAAAGTATCGGTGAGGTGTTTAAATCTCATGGTTATGATGTGGAGTTTTTGTATGGTGGTCATGGTTATTTTGATAACATGAATGAGTTTTACCAAAATCATGGTTATGCTATTGTTGACCAAGGAACAATTGGAGAAAAAGAAATTGCTTTTGAAAATGCATGGGGTGTGTCTGATGAAGATTTATATAATCAGGTCATAATAAATGCAGATATATCAAATAAGAATAATACTCCTTTCTTCTATCATGTGATGACGACGAGTAATCATCGTCCTTATACCTATCCGAAAAATAGAATTGATATTCCATCTGGGGCAGGACGTGATGGCGCAGTTAAATACACAGACTACGCCTTACAGCATCTTATTTCTGAAGCTAAAAAACATGACTGGTATGATAATACCGTATTTGTTGTTGTTGCGGATCATTGTGCCAGCAGTGCAGGAAAGGTAGAGTTAGATGTTGATAAATACCATATACCATTATTTATCTTTTCGCCTCAATCAATTCCATCAATCGAGGTTGATAAACTAGCAAGTCAGATTGATATTGCTCCTACATTATTATCATTGCTTGATTTTGAATATAAAAGTCAATTTTGGGGGGATGACATAATAGATAAAGATTTTGAGCAGAGAGCCTTGATAGCTAATTATCAGAAATTGGGCTTATATGAAAATGATATACTGACTATCCTTTCACCGGGTAAGAAAATAATTCAAGTCGAGCCAAAAAATCATAATAAATCTGTGGGAGATGTTAATACTGATGCCGCACTTATCGCTAAAACCATGTCGTATTATCAGGGCGCTGAATATATTTATAAACATCAGCATACAGAATAGGGTGCTAGAGTGTTACTATTTAAATGTTATGTTGATGAACAGTCAAAAAAACTTCTAATGTAATTTATAATCAAAATGGTACGTTAGCTCGTAGTCTAGATACAATGTTGGGTTAAAGAATGGAACTCAACAAATATCAAAATAAAAGGCGTAAGCAAAAAAACGCCGTCCCGTTAATCAAGCTCTCATTAAAAAGTAATGAGAGTCCGTTCGTTAGTTGCAATATTTTCGGCTGCTGGGGAACTCACAAATGGTGAAACTATTTGCTCAAACACCCTCGCAGAAATCCCCGGAAATATTACTTCTTCCTCGGCTTGTTTAAATGGGAAGGTACGTCAAAATCTAAAGACTTATTTATTAGCTCGATTTTCAATCAAGTGATCAACCACAGCCGGATCAGCTAAAGTTGATGTATCACCGAGCGTATCAATGTCATTTTCTGCAATTTTACGCAAAATACGGCGCATGATTTTGCCTGACCGGGTTTTTGGTAAACCTGGAGCCCATTGAATAATGTCGGGTTTGGCAATGGGACCAATTTCTTGCCGGCAAAGATCGACCAGTTCCTTTTTGAGCTCATCAGTATATTCAACACCATTGATAGCTGTCACGTAAGCGTAAATACCTTGCCCCTTAATCTCATGCGGATAACCCACCACAGCGGCCTCAGCAATCTTTGGATGCAGTACAAGTGCAGATTCTACCTCAGCGGTGCCCATACGGTGTCCAGAGACATTTAAGACATCATCCATTCGACCGGTAATCCAATAATAACCATCAGCATCACGTCGCGCACCGTCACCAGAGAAATAGTAGCCGGGATAATCTTTGAAATAGGTATCAACCATGCGTTGATGGTCGCCATAGATAGAACGAATTTGTCCTGGCCATGAAGCCAACATAACGAGTGCACCAGAGGCTTCGCCTGTGCCCTCAATTAATTTATTGGTTTCAGTGTCTATAATGCCGGGTTGTACGCCAAAGAAGGGTTGTGTCGCAGAACCAGGTTTAAGTGCGGTTGCGCCGGGTAGCGGTGTCAGCATATGACCGCCTGTTTCTGTTTGCCACCATGTATCAACAATAGGGCAACGTGCTCCACCGATAACATTGTAATACCATTGCCATGCTTCAGGATTGATGGGTTCACCCACGGTGCCGAGTAATCTCAATGAGGCGCGTGATGTTTTTGTCACAGGCTCATCACCCGCTGCCATGAGTGCGCGTATAGCTGTGGGTGCAGTATAGAAAATAGTGATTTTATGTTTATCAACCACTTCCCAAAAGCGTGAAGCAGAAGGGTAGTTAGGTACACCTTCAAAAAAGACCGTGGTCGCTGCATTTGCAAGCGGGCCATACAATAAATAACTGTGCCCTGTGATCCAACCCACATCAGCAGTACACCAGTAGATATCATTTTCTTGTAAATCAAAGGTATATTTTGTTGTCATTGCAGCAAACAATAAATAGCCGCCAGTCGTGTGTAAAATACCTTTTGGTTGTCCTGTGGAGCCTGAGGTGTAAAGAATAAATAAAGGATCTTCAGCATCCATTTCTTCACAAGGACACTCAGCAGAAGCTTTTTCAAACTCATCGTGATACCAAACATCACGATCGTTAACCCAATTAATATCACCGCCAGTTCGCTTCACTGTGATAACCGTATGAACTTTAGGACAGCCTTCGAGCGCTTTATCTGTGTTTGCTTTTAAAGGAACGTGTTTGCCTGCACGAACACCTTCATCTGCAGTAATCACCACTTGGCAATCTGAATCAAGAATACGACCTTTTAATGCTTCGGGAGAGAATCCACCGAAGACAACAGAATGAACAGCACCAATACGCGCACAGGCCAACATGGCATAACCCGCTTCGGGGATCATCGGCATGTAAATACAAACACGATCGCCTTTTTTAACGCCGCGCTCTTTTAATATATTGGCAAACTTACTGACATCATGGTGCAGTTCTTTGAACGAGATATTTTTACTATCATTTGGATCATCGCCTTCCCAAATGATCGCGGTTTGATCTCCTTTAGATGCCAAGTGTCTATCAATACAGTTATAAGCAACGTTGAGTGTGCCGCCTTGAAACCATTTAATATAAAGATCTTTAGCATCAAAGCTATAGTCCATGACTTTATCCCATGGTTTTGTCCATGTTAAAAAGTCTTTTGCTTGCTCTGCCCAAAACGTTTCTGGATCATCAATCGATTGTTTATAAAGCATTTTATATTGTTCAGCATCGATATTTGCTTTTGCAGAAAATGCAGCAGGGACTGGATATATTTTATCTTTAGACATAACTTATTCCTAAATAAGAGGATTTAAATTTATTCTTCAGTTCTTTTTTGTTGAAGGTCAACAATATTTATAAATTTTTGTAGGGCAGTTTCAAACTCACCAGTAAGACTTAAAAAGGCGCAACCACAACGTGCTCCTTTTGATGCCTCACTAGGATCGATTGTAATATGATTACGAATTTCGATATTAATAAAACAAACATTATGTTCACCTAAGGTGAGTTTGCAATTATGAAAGGTGTTACCTGGCTCTAATTCTAACTCATCATTTTGGTCAAACAACGCAAGCCCACCGGTGCTCACATCAAGAACGGAATATTCAGTTCTATTATTATCACCATGAATAAGTTCGAGGGTTACAACTTCACTTAATGGAATTCTAACGCGGTAAAACTCACGCCGCTGTACCCAAAGAACACTATCCGGTAATGTACATGCAAAACTTTCTTTGCCTTGTAAGCGTGCTTTTCGAATATCTGTCGCAGTAAATTGGGTAATGATGCCATCGTAATCGGTTTTAATAACAGCACGCTTATGTTTGAGCAAAAGTTGGTTAAGCTCTTCATTGCCGCCATAGTCTAAAACTAATAAATTTTTATCAGCTAAAACATCAACGACGGTACTGAGCATGGTCAGTTCACCGATATGAAGTGTAAGAAGGGTATTTTTTTTGCCCAGCTGACGAAGTTTTTGCATTATTTCGCCACGGCCATAGAGCATGTAATGCTCCATATTTTCAATATTGTCGATGGTAGGTTTATTCACAAGTATTCTTTAATAGTCTGATTTTAATCGTTTTTTCAATACTCTTTATACCGTGAATTACGATGATAAGTAAGCTTATTTGATTAATTAATATGATCAGCCTGTTGACCATAGCTTGCTCAGCAGAGGCTATGATTTATCATTGCCAATGACCAAAGCAGTTTAACAGTAAAGAGATGATATTTTTCTATGATTATATTTAAGTTTGATTTTGTTATTAAAGCAACTTCAGAGTATATAGTCGTTATATGATTGATCATTATTTTTCGTTAAAATGCTAAAGTCCTCGTTATTTATGTCGCTAACCTGAATATAGGGTATATTGTATTTAAAATTAAGGTATTTCAGATAGAAATGAATGAAGATAAGTGGGTAATTCGGGGTGTTACTGAAGATGGAAAGAAACTTCGTCCAAGTGACTGGATTGAGCGTATTTCGTCCACATTAGCCAGTTTTGGTAGTGATCAACGGTTAAAATATTCTAATGCTGTCGCACCATGCGTGATAGACGGAGAAAAATGTCTTGTAGTGGCAAGAAACTTAGGTGAGATTAATCCAGAGGCGTATGACTTTGTGATGGGCTTTGCCAAAAGCAACCAGCTGAGTATTCGAGAAGACCGGAGAGTGGGTGATAGGGCGCTCTCAGTATAAAGTTAGCTAAAACAAAAATGGAAGCCGAAGCTTCCATTTTTATGAACTATATAATAGCGCAATGTTATGACATCGACTTTTCACGAATTTCGCTTAAGCTTTTACAGTCAATACATTGGCTCGCCGTTGGGCGTGCCTCTAAACGGCGAATACCGATTTCAATACCACAATCATCACAATAGCCGTAATCACCAGAATCTAAGTTATCAATTGTTTTGTCGATTTTTTTAATCAACTTACGTTCACGGTCACGTGTACGTAATTCCATTGTAAATTCAGACTCTTGTGAAGCACGATCATTGGGATCAGGAAAGTTTGATGCCTCATCCTGCATATGATGCACTGTACGATCAACTTCTTCCATGAGTTCTTGTTTCCAAGCGCCAAGAATATGATGAAAATGCTCAGTTTGAGGCTCATTCATATATTCTTCGCTTTTCTTAATTTTATAAGGCTCGAACTGTTTAAACTCTTGCGTGATACTTGATGGGATTCTTTTTTTCACAACCCTTTTCTTTTTAGCCGCTACTTTTTTAGTTGCCACCTTTTTAGTGGCTACTTTCTTAGCGACAGTTTTCTTCTTAGCAACGGTTTTTTTCTTCGCCACTACTTTCTTTTTAGCAACTGTTTTTTTCTTAGTTACTTTCTTTTTAGCAACCGTTTTTTTCTTTGAAGGCATTGTCTAAATCTCTCCAGCCGTGGAATTCATGAATAAATAAAAATATGACGCGCTTTAATAACAGAATGTCTACAAATACGCAAGAATTACGAAAAATATTCTTAGTGGTACAATAACACCCATATAATATAATCACCATACAATACCATTAAACACCCAAATATCAATAAGTTATATTTGTTTTAAGTGAAATTATCATTAGGAGTATGAAATTGCCCAAGTTACAAGCATTACTATTTGACGTTGACGGCACTTTAGCCGACACAGAACGAGATGGGCACCGCGTTGCTTTCAATTTAGCCTTTAAAGATGCAGGTTTAGACTGGGATTGGACTGTCGATATTTACGAAGACTTGCTCTCCGTAACAGGTGGAAAGGAACGCATGAAATTTTTCCTAGATAAATACAAGCCCGTATTTGATGCGCCAGAAGATATAAGTGCCTATATCGCAGACATGCACAAAGCAAAAACAGCACATTACACGCGTTTATTGTCTGAAGGTAAAATCCCTTTACGACCTGGCGTAGAAAGATTACTTAATGAAGCGCGTGAAAGAGGCTACCGTTTAGCTATTTCTACGACAACCACGCCAGAAAATGTAGAAGCACTATTGACTCACACGCTCGGTAAAGAATCGATGGATTGGTTTGAAGTGATTGCTGCAGGTGACATTGTTCCGGCTAAAAAACCAGCACCAGATATATATGATTGGGCTATGGAGAAGATGAATTTAAAAGCAGATGAATGTATTGCCTTTGAAGATTCACGCAATGGTGTTTTATCTTCACTGGCGGCTAATTTAAAAACAATTATAACCATAAATGATTACACCAAAGATCATGATTTTACAGGTGCCACTATTGTGCTAGATCAATATGGTGAACCGGGTGCAGGCTTTAAAGTGATTGCAGGTGATGCCCATGGTTTTGAATATGTAAATTTGAATATGATTGAAGAACTTCATTCAGCCTAATTCCCCACTGAATGACTCCACCTTCGCGCATTAAAGATATTCAACCTTTCCATGTTATGGCATTGCTCGCACGCGCCAAAGAACTAGAAGCGCAAGGTAAAGATATTATTCATATGGAAATTGGTGAGCCAGATTTCCCAACCCCTCAACCCATTATTGATGCCTGCATCAAAGCGATAAGCCAAGGTCATGTGCACTATACCGCTGCGGTGGGTTTGTTAGAGTTACGTGAAAAAATATCTGCATTTTATCAAACACAATATAAGGTTGATGTTAATTCAAACCGAGTCGTGATAACGCCCGGAGCATCGGGTGCACTTATGTTGGCGTTAGGCGTGGTGATGCAAGAAGGGGATGAAGTTTTACTGGCTGATCCTGGTTATCCTTGTAATAAAAACTTCGTCCGTTTTTTATCAGGTAAAACCAAAGCGATTGCCGTTGATGCGGGTTCAGATTTCCAACTTAATTTGCAACACCTAAAAGATAATTGGTCAGATAAAACCAAAGCCGTCATTGTAGCCTCACCTTCGAATCCAACAGGAACGCTCATTAAGCAAGATGAACTCATTGCTATGGCACGCTTTGTTAAACAATGTGGCGGTTACCTCATTGTTGATGAAATTTACCATAGTCTTGTTTATGATGAAAATATCGATACGGCTTTAGCAATAGATGAAAACATTATTGTTATTAATAGTTTTTCTAAATACTTTAATATGACAGGTTGGCGTTTAGGTTGGTTGGTTGCGCCTGATAAGTTAATTTCAGATATCGACAAATTAGCACAGAATATATTTCTTGCTGCACCAACAACAGCACAATATGCGGCCTTAGCAGCTTTTGACGCAGAAACAATTTCACTCTTAGAAAAAAACAAAGCTATATTTAAACAACGTCGAGATTATTTGATTCCTGCTTTAAAAAAACTAGGTTTTAAAATAGAAGTAGAACCACAAGGTGCCTTTTATATTTATGCTAACTGTGAAAAGTTTACCAAAGACAGCTATCAGCTTTCTTACAACTTATTAGAAAATATTGGTGTCGCAATTACACCAGGTAAAGACTTTGGTAACCATAAAGCAAATAATTATGTTCGTTTTGCTTACACAACATCAATCGAACGAATGAAAGAAGGCGTTAAAAGATTAAATGAATACCTCGTATAACTATTTTATAAATCCTCAAGTAGTTAATTTGTTATGAGTGATGTTTTTGTTGGTCGCCAACCCATCTACGATAAAAATTTAAACGTATATGCTTACGAGTTATTATATCGTTCTTCTAAAACTGGTAATACATCCGAGGGGATGGTTGACGGAGATAGTGCAACCAACCAAACCATCATCAATACTTTTGTAGAAATTGGTTTAGAAAGTTTGGTGCGAGATAAGTATGCTGCTATCAACCTTACTGAAAGTTTTATTTTAGATATAGATAAAATTCCTTTTTCTAACAAACAAGTCATTTTAGAAATTCTTGAAGACATTCCAGTTACGCCAAAGCTTATTGAAGCAGTTCAAAAACTCGTTGATGCGGGGTATATTATTGCTCTTGATGATTACATTTATAACCCAGACCATGCGCCGCTGATTAAACTTGCTAAAATAGTAAAGATTGATTTAATGGCAATGAGCAAGCAAGAACTGGTGCGACACGTTAAAGAACTCAGAAAATATGATATTGATCTGCTTGCAGAGAAAATTGAAACATTCCAAGATTTTGAGTTTTGTCGTAAGTTAGGTTTTGATTATTTTCAAGGTTACTTCTTAAGCAAGCCGCAAATCATTCAAGGAAAAAAACTACCCACCAATAGATTGACGGTTCTCAATTTATTATCTGTCGTCAACAATCCAGACTCAGACACAGACGATCTTGCAGAAGCCATCAATACCGATGTTGCAACAAGTTATCGATTATTAAAATTAATCAACTCAGCGGCATTTGGCCTACAGCGTAAAATAGATTCTATCGAACAGGGAATCATGTTGTTAGGTCGTAAACAGCTGTCTAGCTGGGCATCTATGTTAGCGATGAGTTCATTAGATGATCGTCCCTCAGAAATTTTACGTACAACCATGGTACGTGCAAAAATGTGTGAGTTAATGGCTGAAAAGCTTAATGCTCAAAACTTAGAAAGTTATTTTACGGTCGGCATGTTTTCAGCTTTAGATTTACTATTACAAAGGCCACTACCAGAACTATTAAAACCTTTACCACTAAGTGATGAAATAACGTCTGCTCTCATATCAAGAGAAGGGATGTTAGGTAAAGTGCTCACCAGTGTTATTGCATACGAGGTTTCTGATTGGGATAATGTCCTTATAGATGACATAACAGCAGATGATGTATTGATCATAAATATCGAAGCAGTCACATGGGCTGGGGTTATAATAGACACACTATGATAAAGATATTCACCGCACAAAATAGTCTTGAAGCCAATATAGTAAAAGGCATGTTAGAAGCCAATGATATTCCTGCTTATGTTAATGGTGAATATTTGCAAGGCGCCATAGGTGAACTAGCTGCTATTGATTATGCCTTCGTCAGTGTGAACGATGTTCATCAAGAAAAAGCATTACGCATTATTAATGAATATGAAACGGGAAGTTACTCAATTTCGGTATAAGCCATTAAAGCATTTAGTCTTTATTACTTAAGTTCTGTCACTTACTGCCGAAATGTATTGTAGAGTGTCATATTAACAGCATATATAAACACACAGCATAAAGAGGTGAAATATGTATAAATATTTTTGTCTTATTTTGTTCGTCCTCTCTCCAGCTTTATTTGCTGCCTCAGCCGATAAGCAAGTTATAGCTTTTGCCCAAGATACGATGGCGAATGATTTTCGAAAAGCTCAAGTTTACGAAGTGCGTGATTCTATTTCAAAATATCCTGAATACTCTTTCATATATTCTGATGGCAAAGGTCAGATTTCATTAATGATTCGGCAAATAGAGCGCTTTATAAAACAAAAAGTCGATATACTTATTCTTGGCACAAATGATGAAAAGGCGATTGTTCCGGTAGTTACAAAAGCGCATAAGGCCGGCATTAAGGTGATTATCCTTGATAGAGGAATTAGGAGTAATGACTACACTACGTTTATTAATTCAGATAATAGGGAAATTGGACGGATTGCGGGACGTTACTTGGCTAAAAAACTAACAGGTAAAGGCCGAATCTTATTATTTGAAGGCATTCCACAAGCGGATGTCACCAAGTTAAGAACCCAAGGTTTTTATGATGAAATAAATAAACATAAAGCTATACATATCATTTCACGAGTAGGAAATTTTTTACGAAAAGATGCCATTCTTGAAATGGAAAAATTGCTCAAAGAAGGTGTTCAAGTTGATGCGATTTTCGCGGAGAGTGACAGCATGTTAAGTGGAGTGAGATTAGTGCTTAACCGATACAAAATTGACCCTAACTCAATTTTAATGGTGGGTGTCGATTTTATTACGGAAGCAAAAAATGCAATCGAAAATGGAAGCCAGACTGCATCAGTCTTATATCCTCTTGGTGGAAAAAAAGCCGTCGAAATAGCATTGAAAATATTAAAGGGTAAATCTGTACCTAAACATATTTATAATCCAATCAAACTAATCACTAAGGAAAATGTACATAAAGTTACACCGATTTTTTAAGTTAGATGATTTTTAGAATTTACAGGCTTGATATATAAAATAAAACTTATGAATTTTGCTAAATATAAAACGAGTTTAAAAAATAAATTTTCAATATTAGTTGCATTAGCAATCATGCTTGTTGCCGGCGCGTTTGGGATGTATTTCGATAGCTCGTTGAGAAGCCATTCACTTAAAAGTGCTAATACTCGAATATTACACGGGTATCAACGATTGGCTTATAATCTGGAAAACATTGAATCTAGTCTTAAAGAAGGGATTGCTTTTATTCGTTCAGACGAACAAATTCAGGCTTCTATTCAGTTAATAAATAACTACCAAGATAAAAACAATTACAATACTTATCTTATTGATGAAGAAAAAAAATCAATTGCGAACCAATTGCTGAATAAAGTTAAGTTCTCATTTAACAATGATATTGATCTGTATGATAAAAATGATGAGTTAGTCGCCTTTGTTTATAAACATAAAGAGGGTTATGAACTTGGTTATATTACATATGCTAATTCTCAATCTAGGCTGATGAAGCGCTCTGAGCAGCAAGGAGAATATTCTAAAGGTGAGTTCCAGTTAAATAAAAATATTTCTGTGTTGCATGACGATATAAATCAAGTTAATGAAACAAGTTTAATTGCTTACAAGTATTTTGGAGATGATATAGTTATAAAGTCTCACCAGAGTATTGTAGATAAAGAATCTAATAAAGTAATTGGCCATATTGAAATGTCACGAATTCTTAATGATGCTTATTTTTCCGAATTGTCACAAACTTTAGACCTTAATCTTAAATATTCATTTGATCCTTCTTTAGAAGGTGTCGCTAAGGTAATGAATAATAATCTTGGTTCCCAACATTTTAATATCATTCAGGATGAAGATAACTATTCTGTTATTTTAAAACAAGCAAGTTTGGATGGGCCAATTTATTACCTGGCTAAATTAGGTAAACATGACTTTAATTTATTATTAACTCAAAGTAGGAAACAATTTTTTATACTTTTAACGTTGGTGACATTCTCAGTTTTATTGCTAATGCGTTATATTATTAATCGTAACCTTGCTCAGCCCTTGTCGGTGTTGATGAATCAAATTAATAAAATTGAACGTCAGGATTACACTGAGTCTAAACCTATTCAATCCGGCGATGAACTAGAATCTGCTTCAAAAAACATTAATCGTCTGGCTTATACAATTAAAGAGCGTGAAAGCTCATTAAAAAAATCAATGCAAGAACAAGAGCAGCTTTCAAGCCAATTAGAGGATAGTGGCGCGCATTTACAAACTTTAATTAAAACATTACCTGATTTAGTTTGGCTTAAAGATGTTGATGGTGTTTATTTAAGTTGTAATGAAAAGTTTGAAGAACTTTTTGGTTCCGCAGAAGATGATATTATTGGAAAAACAGATTATGATTTTGTAGATCATGACTTAGCTACTGCTTTTCGTGAGCACGACAAAATAGCAATGGCAGCAGAAAACCCGACTATTAATGAAGAAGAAGTTACCTACGTATCAGATGGGCATGTGGAATATCTTGAAACTATTAAAACGCCTATGTTTTCACCAGAAGGAAAACTTATTGGAGTATTAGGCGTTGGTCGTGATATTACTGAACGTAAAAAAATTGAAGAAAAGTTAATATTAAGTTCTTCTCGACTTAATAAATTAGCTTCACGATTGCCTGGAATGGTGTATCAATTTGAGATGAATGATAAGGGTAATATGAGTTTTCCTTACATGAGCGAAGCTGTTGAAGAAATCTATCATGTAACGGCTAAAGAAGTTTTGGAAGATGTTAATAGGTTTTTTTCTTTAACTCATCCAGATGATATTGAAAATCTAAAGAGCTCTATCTTGGAGTCTGCTCATACTTTTACTCCTTGGAAGCTTGAATATCGAATTGTTGATGAAGATGGTTGTGTGCGCTGGCTATACGGGAATTCAATCCCAGAGAGGAAACAAGAAGGTGGACTGATGTGGTATGGCTATATTACTGACATTACTAAAAGCAAGGAAATGGATGAGACTTTAAGGCGAACTCAAAAAATGAATGCGTTAGGTAAGTTAACGGGTGGGATAGCGCATGATTACAATAATATGCTGAGTGTCGTTCTGGGTTATTCCGATCTACTTTTGGATTCGCTACATGAACATCCAGAGTTTAAAAAGTATGTGAATGAAATAATTCATGCAGGCAACCGTGGAGCAAAATTAACAAGTAAATTACTGTCATTTTCCCGACAGAAATCATCTGATGCCATTACATTGAATATTAATAGAGTTCTTTTAGATGAACAGCATATGCTAGAAAAGACATTGACCGCTCGTGTTCAATTGGAATTTAAATTAGAACAAAATTTGTGGGCTACTTATTTGGATGAAAGCGAATTTGAAGATACTGTTTTGAATTTAAGCATAAATGCTATGCACGCTATCGATAATAATGGCAAGTTAATAATTGAAACAAATAATATTCATCTTGAAGGAGTGGATGCGGAAAAATTAAAATTAGATGAAGGAGACTATGTTAGGTTAATTGTCACTGATACGGGTTGTGGATTAAATGATATAGAGAAAGAAAAAATCTTTGACCCATTTTATTCAACAAAGGGTGATAAAGGTACAGGCTTAGGATTGACTCAGGTATATGGTTTTATTAATCGTTCTAATGGGGCAGTAAAAGTAGAATCTCAAATTAACCAAGGAACCAGCTTCAGTCTATATTTTCCACGAGATTTTAGTCAGGTGGTTAAAGTTGATGATATTGAAATTAGAGATAATGTTTACCTAAAAGGAAAAGAACGAATACTTGTTGTCGATGATGAGCCTGCGCTACTTACTTTGGCGTGTAAAATATTGGAAAAGCAGGGGTATCAAGTATTTAAAGCTGAGCATGCGAAATCAGCATTAGAAATATTAGTAAATGAATCAATTGACTTGCTTGTCTCTGATGTAATTATGCCTGAAATCGATGGTTATGAGCTTGCAACTATAGTGCAAGATAAGTATCCAAATATAAAAATTCAGCTGGTGAGTGGTTTTACTGGTTTAGAGAACGATGATTATGAAGATAACGTCTTATTTAAAACTTTACTTCACAAACCTTATACTGCCAAATCATTACTTAAAAGTATTCAAGATTTATTAATGTAACATTATTTAAAATAACACCCCACCTTTTTTACATGTTTCTAAAAAAACTCCGTTCGGTTCTTAGAGTTATGTTTTACTGGAAATAGTAATGTAGCGGCAAGCTGCTTTACCATAAATTAAATCATTATCTGTTTAGCAAACTTTCGGTAGAAAAATACATAAAAAATATAAGCCATAAGTTAAAAGGATAATAGCAAATGTACTTGAGGTGGAAGGGGGCATTAAAGATCTTGATTAATATTAAAGCTTTTAATTACTCGTCCGCTAAACAATATAGTAAAGGAATTTTTTGTATTAGATTTAGTAAAAAATAATATTTAAGGAATTGAAAAATGAAAACAAAAATGAATGTAAAGCTGACGGTTAAAAATAAACTGCTGCTCGGCTTTGGCGCTGTTATCCTACTAATGGTAGGGGTTTCCATAAATACTTTTACCAGTCTAGCGGAAGTTGCGACTATTGAATATAGATTGTTACATTTACGCTTCCCAACAGTATTAGCAGGAGCACAACTGGAAAACGGTATTAACCTTTCTTTGTCTGGTTTACGTGGTTACATGATTCTAGGTAAAAACCCTAAAAAAGGCGAAGCGATGAAAAAGGCGCGACTGGCTGGCTGGAAAGAAATTGATGGCGCTATGGATCAAATGCGTGAATTTTCTAAAGTCTGGACTAATCCAAAAAATATCGAAAAGCTAAAAGAAATGGAAACTTATGTAGAGGTGTTTCGTCAGGCCCAAGAAGAAGTAGAAAAAATCTCTCATACAGATGAGGAAGTCCCAGCTTTTAAAACCTTGTTAACTCAAGCTGCACCACGTGCGGGTAAGATACTCAAAGCAATCAGTGCAATGATTGATGAAGAAGCAGTATTGGCGGCAACACCTGAACGTAAAAAACTCCTTAAATTAATGGCGGATAGCCGTGGTTCATTTGCGATTGGTTTAGCCAATATTCGAGCTTATTTGTTATCAGGGGATATTAAATTTCAAGATAACTTCAACGCTAAATGGAAAGTAAATAGTGCTCGCTTTAAACAAATTTCTTCAATGACAGGTGTCATGACAAGTTCACAACGCAAGGCATGGAATACGTATTCAAACACACGTGCAGAGTTTGCCAAGTACCCACCTCTTATGTTCAAACAACGTAGTGGCAAAGATTGGAATTTGGCGAATTACTGGCTAAGCACAAAAGCAGCACCACAAGCCAAAGCTATTATGGGCATTTTACAGGGGATGCGTGTTAACCAAGACAAACTCGCAGAAGCGGACCAAGAACTACTGGTAAGTGAAACATATTTAATGGAAGTCGCTATATTAATGGGTACCGTCACAGCATTCATTATTTCGGTAGTCATCGCGATATTTTTAAGTCGCTCAATTGTTATACCGCTTAAGCGTGTTGTTGACCGAGCTAAGGACATTTCTGATGGTGATTTAACAGGAAATCCACTTGAAATAACTGGAAATGATGAGCTAGCAGAACTGACGGTCGCCACCAATGAAATGGGTTCTAGTTTGCAGGACATTATTCAGCAAATATCGAATTCGGCGCATGAATTATCAGCAGCTTCAGAACAGTTACAATCTACTGCGACAAAAACAACTCAAGGTATGGACAGTCAGCGTTCAGAAATCGATATGGTTGCAACTGCCATGAATGAAATGAGTGCAACGGTTCAAGAAGTTGCGCAGAATGCAAGTTTAGCGGCGACATCGGCTTCTGAAGCAGACAATGCTGCATCAACAGGGCGTGTTTTGGTCTCACAAAATATGAGTGGGATTAATCAATTGGCGCAAAGTATTGATAATGCTTCTCAAACGATTAATAAACTAGGTGAAGATACCAATAGTGTTGATAGTATTGTTGATGTTATTACGGGTATTGCTGAACAAACAAACTTACTTGCACTTAATGCGGCCATTGAAGCGGCACGCGCAGGCGAACAAGGGCGAGGCTTCGCGGTTGTTGCTGATGAAGTACGAACGCTAGCTGGACGTACACAGGAATCTACCGAAGAAATACGAACCATGTTAGATAAGCTGAAAGTAGGTGCCAGTGATGCAGTAAAAGCGATGGATGAAGGTCATGAGCAAGCTAAAGCTAGTGTTGAGCAAGCTAAAAATGCCAGTGATTCAATTGACCAAATTACGCAAGCAGTGACGGCCATTAATGAGATGAATACTCAAATTGCAACAGCAGCAGAAGAGCAAAGTTCCGTTGCCGAAGAAATGAATCGCAGTGTGGTGCAAATTAGCTCAGAAGCGGAGTCTACTTTAGAAAGCACACGTGAAACGAGTGCGGCTGCCGAGCAGGTTAGAAGCTTATCATCTAATATGCAGCAAATTGTGTCACGATTTAGAATTTAGTATGAGCAATGCTACTATTTTAACAGAGTTTTTTGTTAAGCTATTTTCTAAAATAATAAGGTTAAGATATGGTGTGCAACATAGTGTTTCCTTAATGCTTGGACGTTTAACTCTTCTTTTTAAAGAATATTTTTATTGGAATTCATTAAGGTTCATTTTGGTGGCTCCCGCAACAGCCACAGGCATTACTAAAAAATTCACAAAAGGTATCATGGTAGCGAACAAGACCATGGAGCCAAAACCTAATGACAGTATTCTTTTTTCCGCAAGCTTCCCTTTTGTTTCTTTAAATAATAAACCTTGGTTAGACATTGAAAACTCGGCGTATTCAACCGCAAGCACCCATACGGTATATATCATCCATAGCATAGCGACAAAAGGTGAAATCAATGGAAAGGCTAGAGATAATGTAGATAAAAAAATAAGAGGGATCATTAAATAGAGTGAGTATTTTAGTTTAATCACTTCATTGCCAATGGATTCTTTTATTTCTTGCATAAAACTTTTATCATTTTTAAAATCAACACGGCCTTTTAGATTATGTTCAACCGCAGCCGCTAACGGGCCATTAAAAGGTGAAGCAATAATATTGGCAATGATAGAAAAGCTAAAAAAAGTTAAGCCATAGAACGTAAATGCAAACAGTGGCCACATAATCCATTCAAGCCAACTTAACCAACTGGGTAAACTTGATAGTGCCCAAGTAATAAAAATATCAAATTGATTGACAGCAAACCAAAGTCCTGCACTGAAAATAATAATATTAATCAATAACGGCATTAATACAAAACGACGAATACCTTTAGTATTAATTAAACCGAGACCACTTAAAAAATATTTTGCGCCAGATATTGGGTTGCTGATCATAATGATTCTCTTAAATTATAAATAAGGTTTAGCTGCAAGTAATGCTGCACCGTAAGCGGCTTCAGTATACGTGGCTTTTGTGACGGGGACATGAAGTTTGTTTTGTCTTATTCGAAGCCAAGGCTGATTGATCGCACCGCCGCCAGCAGTTTGCACTAAAGTGGGGAAGGGTGCGCCAAGCTTTTCTAAGCGTTTGTATCCTGCAAGTTCAATCTCTGCGATGCCTTCTAATAAACCTTGAAAAAAAACACTATCATCACTAACAGGTTTTATTTTAGGCAATAGCTCAGGATCATTAATGGGAAAACGTTCACCGGCATTAACTAATGGATAGTAATTTAGGTTTGTATTGATATCAGGATTAACCTGTTGAGTGAGTTTCGTTATTTGTTTTTGATTAAAATAATAACGTAGCACTGCACCGCCTGAATTAGATGCGCCACCCACCAACCAATGTTTTCCATAGGGTTGGCTATAGACGCCATACTTAGGTTCATTAATTTCAATATCACTGATCACTTTTACCACAAGGGTTGAACCTAGTGAGGTCACTGCATCACCAATATTTTTGGCGCCCGTTGCAATAATGGCGGCGGTGCTGTCTGTTGTGCCAGCGATAATTTCAACATCAATTGGTAAACAAAGATCGTTTGCAACATGAGGGTGAATATTCTGTATAGATTCACCGGGTTGAAAAACCTGCGGTAAACATGAGGCGTTAATTTTAGAACTTTTAAAATAATCTAATAACCATAAAGGCCAGTGACCATTTTTGGAATCAAAGCCTGTTTTTAAAGTGTTATTGATGTCACTAAAATTAAAACGTTGGCAGAGTTTACCTGCTATCCAATCGGCTTGATGAACGACATGAAAACTTTCAAGAGGTGGATACTCTTTAATTAAAGATAAAACTTTTGCTAGTCCACTGCTAGGGTTGAGTACTACTGATTTTTTAGGTGCAACAGTTTCTATTGCTTTCACGCTAGCATGTTGGTTGTACATTAATACAGGACTGATGGGGTGCCCCAATTTATCGCAGAGAAATACCGTGCTGGATGTGCCATCAATCGCAATAGATTGGATATGTTGATGGTTAACTTGAGAGCTAATACTTTGAATGACTGTTTGTGTTGCTTGCCACCAGTGTTCGGGAGTTTGTTCTTGATGGAAGGTGGTCGCGTATGAAGAACTAGCTTGCGCTTTAATATTACCTTGGAAATCAATCGCGACAGCGCGACAACTCGACGTGCCTAAATCAATTCCGATAAAAAGCGGAGAAGGTTGAACCAGTTTTGTTGAATAACTTTTATCTGACACAAAGCTTCTCCCTGATCATCTTTAGGGGCGAGTTGTTTAAGGTCGAGGTGTTTAAGGTAAAGTGACGTATTCAGGCGCTGTCCAGCTTGGGTTACGATGCTCAGCCACCACTTCAGTGTACAGGCCGCCACGAACATTAAATTTACCGGTTAATCGCATAAAACGCGGTTGAGTGGCCGCGACTAAATCATCAAGAATCATATTGGTGACTTTTTCATGGAAGTGGCCTTCATCACGAAATGCCCAAATATAGAGTTTAAGCGCCTTTAATTCGACACACTGCTCATTAGGCACGTATTCAAGGTGAAGCGTGGCAAAATCCGGCTGGCCTGTTTTTGGGCAGAGGCAAGTGAATTCAGGCATATCAATACGAATCGTGTAATCACGCTCAGGCATTGGGTTATCAAAGGTTTCTAAATCTTTAGTCGGTTTCGTAGACATTGTTTTCTCTAAAATTTATGAGTTTAAAAAGGGTTATATATCGAGATTTTAGCACTGATTTTGTGACTTGGTTTATTAAATATTAATACTGTTACATAGATGCGATGATCTAGTGCAAACTGGAGTGATTTGTTGGGTCAATATCAAATATTTTAGCCGTTTTTATTCTCAAATTACATGCATAAGCAAGGGAATGGAATTGGGGGAGTGGAATTAGGACCGTCGGTTACACGGACGTAGCCGTCGAGCGGCCAAGGATGGCATCTTTTGCGAGTCCTAATTGTACTCCCCCAGTTCTATGACCGATTTAATCCTAATAATCACATGTACACATAACAGATTGAACGTTTTTTCACCATATTTTGGATTTATTTTCACTCGGAATGGAATGATTGCCAAGTCAATCTTGAATGACTGCGGAGGGATCTGTAACCTTCTGCCATGCGATTAAGTAAACTAAAATTATCAGGATTTAAATCCTTCGTCGACCCCACCACGGTTGAATTCCCAAGCCAGTTAAGTGGCGTCGTGGGGCCAAATGGTTGCGGCAAATCTAACATTATTGATGCCGTACGTTGGGTTATGGGCGAGTCTTCAGCGAAACATTTACGTGGCGAGTCCATGGCCGATGTTATTTTTAATGGTTCGACAGGCCGCAAACCTGTTGGGCAAGCCTCAGTTGAGTTGATCTTCAATAATGATGAAGGAAGACTCGGTGGAGAATTTGCTAATTTTGCTGAGATTGCGATTAAACGCACAGTCACTCGTGATGGCCAATCTCTTTACAATTTAAACGGTACACGCTGTCGTCGTCGCGATATTACCGATATTTTCTTAGGCACAGGGCTTGGCCCACGTAGTTATGCCATTATCGAACAAGGCACGATTTCACGATTGATTGAAGCGAAACCCGAAGAGCTTCGTGTTTTTCTTGAAGAAGCCGCGGGTATCTCTAAATATAAAGAGCGCCGTCGAGAAACTCAAAATAGAATTAAACATACACGTGAGAACTTAGAACGATTAAGTGATTTGCGAGATGAACTAGAGAAGCAATTGGCGCGCTTAAAGCGCCAGGCTAACACTGCAGAGAAGTATAAAGTCTTACGTGAAGAAGAGCGTTTACTTAAAGGGCAATTAACAGCGTTACGTTGGATGCTTAAGCAAGAAGAAGCAGAAAAAACAGAAGTAAAAATTCGTGAACAAGAAACAGCACTAGAGTCTGCGATAGCGCAACAACGTAGTATTGAATCTGAAATAGAATCACAACGTGAATCTCATATTGAAGCTTCAGATAAGTTTAATGAAGTGCAAAGTCGTTTCTATAGCGTAGGTACTGAAATAGCAAAAATTGAACAGTCAATACAACATGCTAAAGAACGTAGACAACAGCAACAACAAGATTTGAATCAACTTGAACAAGATTGGCAAGAAGCCAAAGCGCATTATGAAACTGATCAAACGCGTTTAGTTCAAGTGAAAGAAAACTTAGCTGAAGTTGAACCTAAATTGGATCACTTAGAAGAAACTGCCGAGGTTTCATCTACTGCTTTAATTGAAGCAGAAAATGCAATGCAAGCTTGGCAAAGTGAATGGGATAGTTTTAGTGAAGCGGCGACAGAACCTGCACAAAATGCCGAAGTTGCGCGCAACCATATTCAACACGTTGAAGAACATTTACAACGTCAGCAACAACGCCTAGAAAAATTACAAGGCGAAGTACATAAACAATCGCCTGAGAAATTAATTTCAGAAAGCAAAGAGCTTGAAGAAAAACTTGAGAAAGATGAATCAGAAATTCAACAAGCGCAAGCTATCCTAGAAGAAAAACAAAATCAAATCGGTGAGTTGCGTGATGCTGTTCATCACCTAAATACGCAGCTCGATGAGTCTCGTAGTGGTTTACAAAACTTACGTGGACGCACTGCTTCACTTGAAGCCTTACAACAAGCAGCATTAGGTAAAGATGAAGGTTCAGTCACGCAGTGGCTAAACAATCAACATTTACAAGACGCACCTCGTTTAGCTGAAGAGCTAGAAGTAGAAGCGGGTTGGGCTAAAGCAGCAGAATGTGTATTAGGTGAACACCTTGAAGCGGTTTGTGTTGATGGGTTGGATCCATTAACTGAGATGCTTTCTAGTTTCGAAGAAGGCACGTTAACTTTATTTGATAGTCGTTCAAGCTCAAGTGCTGGTTCTACACAGTCAACAAGCTTAGAAAGTAAAATTAAAGCACCGTGGGCACTGAGCAGTTTATTAGAAGGTGTTTTAGTTGCAGAAACATTACCTGAAGCCATGGCGATGCGTGCAGATTTATCAGACTCGCAATCTATTGTGACCAAAGAAGGTATTTGGTTAGGCAAAAGTTGGTTGCGTGTTGCTCGAGATAAAGATGAGAAAGCGGGCATATTACAACGTGAGCAAACATTAAAGACGTTAACAGCTGAAACAAATGAATTGCAAGCAGTAGTGCAACAAACACAAGAGCAATTAGAAACGTCTCGTGAACAATTAAGTACCGCAGAAATGGATCGAGATGCTAGCCAATCAACCATTAATCAATTGTCGCGTCAGCGTGCGAATAGCCAGTCAGACTTAAGTGCACGTCAGGCTAGATTAGAGCAAATGCAAACACGCCAAGAAGAGCAACGCGTTGAAGCAGAAGAAGTCCGTACTCAAGTTGAAAAAGACACACAGGATTTGGCTATAACACGTGAAAAATTAGAAGTGGCTGTTGAAGCAATGGCGACACTTGAAGATCAGCGTGTTGTATTACAGCAACGCCGTGAAACATGCCAGAATGATTTAAGAACTAAACGTGAGCAAGCGCGAGTTGAGCGTGATGCAGCACATGAAATAAAAGTAAGAATAGAAACGTTACGTGCAGAATTAAATTCAACAGAACAAGCCTTGTCGCGTATGCAAGAACGTCAACAGCAACTTCAAGTACGTCGAGATGAGTTAAATAAAGTTGCTGATGAAAGTGATGCGCCCATTGATGATATGAGTAAAGAGTTAGAAATGTTACTTGATACACGTATTAAAGTTGAAGAAGAACTCGCTTTGGCTCGTTCATCCGTTGAAACAATTGATCACCATATGCGTGAACTTGGAGAGTCGCGTTCTAACTCTGAAAATAGCGTACAAGAAGTGCGCGGCGGTTTAGAATCTGTTCGTATTGGTTGGCAAGAAGTTAAAGTACGTCGCCAAACATTAGAAGAAGCAATAAATGAAACAAGTTTTGTTTTAGCAACACTAATAGATGAAATGCCAGAAGAAGCCAATGATTTTACATGGGAACAACGTGTTGATGATATTGAGCAAAAAATTCAACGTTTAGGTCCTATAAATCTTGCCGCTATCGACGAGTATGAGCAAGAAGCAGAACGTAAAAAATATTTAGATGATCAAGATAAAGATTTAACCGATGCACTAACAACACTCGAAACTGCCATCGCAAAAATTGATGCTGAAACACGTACTCGTTTCAAAGAAACATTCGACAAAGTAAACAGTGGCGTTAAAGAATTATTCCCACGTTTATTTGGTGGTGGTCATGCGTATTTAGAATTGACTGATGACAACTTACTGGATGCTGGTGTGACCATTATGGCGCGCCCTCCAGGTAAACGTAATAGTACGATCCATTTACTCTCAGGTGGTGAAAAAGCATTAACGGCTGTTTCTTTAGTCTTCGCTATATTCCAACTAAATCCTGCTCCATTTTGTATGTTAGATGAAGTGGATGCGCCTTTGGATGATGCTAATGTTGGACGCTTCTGTGACATGGTTAAATACATGTCAGATAAAACTCAGTTCATTTTTATTACTCATAACAAGATTACAATGGAAATTTCTCAACACTTAACAGGGGTCACAATGCATGAGCCAGGTGTGTCACGTCTTGTTGCTGTGGATGTTGATAAAGCTGTTGAACTGGCTTCTGCTTAATCAATAAAATGAGGGGGTAGTGTGGATTCTTTACGTTTAACCCTCGTTGTTATTGGTTTGATTACTGTTATTGGTCTTTATTTTAAGTTTCGTTCGTCAGAAGATGATTTTACCTACCCGCTTAAGAAGTTATTCAACTTCAAATTTAAAAATAATCATTCTTTGGATGAAATGAGTTCAGACGAAGAAGAGTTTATTCCTGTATTAACTCCCCTCCAAGATGAGCCAGACAGCAGTGATTTTGCAGCGCTGAGCCAAGTTATTTCAGGGCATTCAACTATTGAAAAATATACTAAGCAAGATGAGTTAACGTTTACTGCTGTAGAAGAATCTCTAGAGTCTGGGCCAGACTCACTTTTAATTGTGTTAAACATTATGTCTCCTAAAGGACAATACTTTACAGGTGAAGGTATTAATGCTGTTATGAAATCAGCAGGGCTATCTCATGGTGAACATAAAATTTATCATTACATACAAAATAGTGTCTCTGTCTTTAGTATCGCAAATGCAATTGAACCGGGATTTTTTGATCTTGAACAATTAGAAAACATCGCAACACCGGGGCTTGCTATTTTTATGGCGTTACCAGGCCCCTTAGAATGTAGAAAAGCATTTGATACTCTTATTAATATCAGTAAAAAAATTACAGAAGCGTTAGGCGGAGAACTGTGTGATGAAAAACGCAGTGCATTAACACAACAATCTATATCTCACCTCAATGAAAAAATTGAAGACTATCGTCTAAAGCAACAAGCCTTTCAACGACGTAAGCACCAATAAACATGAATCAATTAGCACAAACGCGTGTAGATGAATTACGCGAAGAAATTAATGCACATAATCATGCTTACTATGTTTTAGATGCCCCTGAAATTCCTGATAGTGAATATGATCGGTTGCTTCGTGAATTAACGACTTTAGAAAATGAAAATCCTGAACTGATTACTGACGAGTCACCAACCCAAAGAGTGGGGGCAACACCGCTTGTGGCTTTCTCTGAAGTAAAACACGAAGTGCCAATGCTTTCTCTCGGTAATGCCTTTACCAATGAAGACATGGATGACTTTGATAGACGAGTTAAAGACGCCGTTGAAGCAGACTCTATTTTTTATGCAGCCGAACCTAAACTTGATGGCTTAGCGATTAGTTTATTATACAAAGACGGTCTACTTGTGAGAGCGGCAACGCGTGGGGATGGTCGTACAGGTGAAGATGTCACCTTAAATATCAGAACAATTGAAGCGATTCCATTAAAGCTGATAGGAAAAAATCACCCTGCAACACTTGAAGTGCGTGGTGAAGTGGTTATGCCGAAAAAAGGGTTTGAAAAACTCAATCAACAACAGCTAGCAAAAAATGAAAAGCCTTTTGTTAACCCGCGTAATGCAGCAGCTGGAAGTTTACGACAACTTGATCCAAAAATTACAGCAACCCGTCCATTATCTTTTTATAGCTATGGTATTGGTTTAATTGATGGATTAGATTTACCTGATAAACACAGCGACATGATGAATTTATTGAAGTCATGGGGCTTAAGAATTAATCCAGAAAGTAAAGTCGTTAAAGGTGCTGACGGTTGTAAACAGTATTATGAAAATCTATCAGCCAAACGAAATGATTTGCCCGATGAGATTGATGGCATCGTCTATAAAGTCGATGATAAAAACTTCCAAGATATTATGGGCTTCGTTGCTCGCGCTCCACGTTGGGCTATTGCTCGTAAGTTTCCTGCACAAGAAGAAATGACAACCCTGCAAGCGATTGATATTCAAGTAGGAAGGACAGGTGCACTAACACCAGTTGCACGACTAGAATCGGTTTTTGTCGGAGGGGTGACCGTCAGCAATGCAACTTTACATAATCAAGATGAAATTGATCGACTAGATATTCGTGTGGGTGATCACGTTATTGTTAGAAGAGCGGGGGATGTAATCCCTCAAATAGTTAGCGTTGTTACCTCTAAACGACAAGGTAAGCCACGACGATACCGCATTCCTAGTACATGCCCTGTCTGTGGTTCAGAAGCAGATAAATTAGAAGATGAGGCCGTGACCTATTGTACCGGTGGTTTGTTTTGCGAAGCACAACAAAAGGAAGCGATTAAACATTTTGCTTCAAGACGCGCCATGAATGTAGATGGCTTGGGCGATAAATTAGTAGAACAATTGGTTGATGAAGGCTTAATTAAAACCATTGCAGACTTATATCTATTAGAAGTTGATAAATTGGTTACGCTTGAACGAATGGCAGAAAAATCTGCTAAAAATTTAGTCGCGTCACTGAGTAAAAGCAAAGATACAGAATTAGCAAAATTTGTTTTCGCATTAGGTATACACAGTGTCGGTGAAACAACAGCACAAACATTGGCTCATCATTTTTCCACATTAGATAATATTATGAGCGCAGATAGTGAAACATTATTAGCAGTTCCAGATGTTGGCCCCATCGTTGCAAAAAATATCATCACGTTTTTTAAACAGCCACACAATAAAGAAGTAATTGAACAGTTACTTACTGTAGGGATTAAATGGCCTAAACTTAAGAAGAAATCACTCGATGAACAACCTCTGCTCGGGCAAACCTTTGTTGTCACAGGGACTCTCGAAACCATGGGGAGAAATGATGCTAAAGCTGCCCTGCAAAACTTAGGCGCTAAGGTTTCAGGTAGTGTTTCTAAAAAGACGGATGTGGTGGTGGTGGGTGAAAACCCCGGTTCTAAAGCAACAAAAGCAAGAGATCTCGGTGTTAAAGTGGTTGATGAGAAGGGATTAATTGATATTTTAGCTAAGACCTAGTTTTAATGCTGTATTATCCATCGCTGATTTCAATAACTTGAAGTAGAGACCCCATATAATATAAAATATGTTTAACAAAAAGAGAGAGACATAGCATGGGTACTTATCAAACTAAAATTGTTGGCGATCTGATTTGCAGTAAACTTGTTGGTGAGTTGAATTCTGAGCTTTCAAGCGAATGGATTGCAGGTCTTGAGACTCAAGAATTAGACAAATCAAAAACCTTACATCGACTTCATGATGTTCGTGAAATTAATGCTATTCACTTAAGCTTTGATGACCTTTGGGCTGTCGCTCAAAGGCGCTTGAGTACCTATGAAATGTGTGAAAAGACATTAACAGTATTTTGGGTTAGTACACCTCTTAATTATGGTGTTGCTAGAATGTATCAAGCCCTAACAGATGGAACGCCGTTTAAAATTGAAGTTCTATATAAAATTGAAGAAGTAGCAAAGTTTTTAAATGTTGATTTAGAAACGGTCAAAAATATTAAATTTTAATTTTATCTTATTCCTGCAATAAAAGGATCTCAGGTTGCTTCAACCACTTTTAGAAATAAATAACCTCGTAAAGCATTATCCTTCCGTCAAAGCTGTTAATGGTATTACTTTCACTTTACCAGTTGGTATTTGTTTTGGTTTGCTTGGGCCTAATGGTGCTGGTAAAACGACCACAATTGAAATACTTGAAGGTATTAATGAAGCAACATCAGGTGAAATCATTTACAAAGGTTCACCGCTTGGTAATCAATTTAGAAATGAAGCAGGCATCATGTTTCAATCTACTGCGCTTCAAGACTATATTACCGTTAGAGAAACATTAAATATGTTTGCACAGCTTTATCCTAAGCAAGCGAATATCAACAACCTTATTAAACGATGTGATTTAACTGAATACTTAGACCAAGATAATAGACAGCTTTCTGGAGGACAACGCCAGCGTTTATTATTAGCGATAGCCTTAGTCAATGATCCCGATATTATATTTCTCGACGAACCAACAACCGGGCTTGATCCTCAAGCTCGACGTAATTTTTGGGGTTTAATAAATAACATTAAATCTGAAGGAAAGACCATTGTGTTAACAACGCATTACATGGATGAGGCGTATACCTTATGTGATGAAATTGCGATCATGGATCACGGGAAAATTATTGCGCAAGGTACACCTAAGTCATTACTTAAAGAAAATTTTGATGATGTTATTTTGCAAATTCCAACATCAGAAATAACAGATGTTGATTTGTCATCTTATTCTACCGTCATCAAAAATGATGTTATAGAAATTACTACGTGTGATGTTAATCAAGTTATTACATTATTGATTGAAAATAAGGCTTCTCTTTCTCATTTACAAATTCGTCCACGTACATTAGATGATTTGTTTATTGAACTCACTGGAAAAGATATAAGAACATAAGAGCATTTAGTTATGGCGTTTCAACGATTTTTAGCATTACTTCTTACACGCAATAAAGAGTTTCTTCGAGATCGTTCTTCTCTAAGTTGGAATATTTTAATGCCTGTTTTAATTGTTGCGGGTTTTTCCTTCGCTTTTAGTGGTGACATAGGTAATGAATATAAAGTGGGTGTTATTAATAAAGATCAAGCAACGTCTTCTTCACATCATTTTTTAAATCTTAAATATATTGAATTCTATAAGGTTGAAAACTCAGCTTCACAACACCAACATGCAATAGCAAAAGTGCAACGACATCAGGTAGATATGTTGCTTGATGCAAAAACTCAACAGTATTGGGTTAATACTGAATCTCCAACGGGGTATTTGATTGAAAAAATACTATTAGGAGAATCAACTAAAAGCTCAGGGTTTACAAAACAAAGTGTCATAGGTAAAAAAATTCGTTATATCGACTGGGTTATCCCCGGTATTTTATCCATGAACATGATGTTTAGTGCATTGTTTGGCGTTGGCTTTGTGATAGTTCGTTATCGTAAAAATGGCATGTTAAAACGCTTAAAAGCCACACCAGTGACAGCTTTTGAATATTTAGCGGCGCAAATAACCTCACGCATGCTATTAATTATGGTGGTCACTGCCTTTGTGTTTTATGGTACAAATTATTTTGTCGGCTTCGTAATGAACGGCTCACATCTAAATTTATTCTTAGTCTTTGCCTTAGGCGCATTAAGTATGATCAGCCTAGGGCTTATTATTGCAGCACGTGTCACCAGTGAAGAAACAGCAGGGGGCCTACTCAACTTATTCAGTTGGCCGATGATGTTTTTCTCCGGCGTTTGGTTCTCACTAGAAGGCGCAGCACCCATCATGCAAACCATAGCGGAGGTCTTTCCACTCACACACGTTACTGCATCAGCAAGAGCAATAATGATCGACGGCGCAGACTTGGTTGATATCAGCTATCACCTATTTATACTCATAGGCCAAACCATTGTATTTTTATTGTTTGGTGCGTGGTATTTTAGGTGGGAATAATGATTAAATGTCAAATGTTTCGTGTAGACAAAAAGATGATCTCAGTCAAGCTACCAAGTATTTTTTATGTCCCCACATATATAAATTAATAAAAGGCATTACATAGGCTAAAAATTTTTAATTTTAACAAAAAAATATTTTTTCAACAGTATCAAATAGAAGTAGGCATTTAGTGATTAGGTTAACTTATAAACTTGTTTATTATGTGAGTGGTTTTTAAGTTTATATAAAATCTACAGCTAATATTGGTATATAGAAAATATATTAATAGGTAAGGTCGGGGATAAACTGATGTTTTTAGCTACGGCAGATGAAAAATAATATAAAACTGAATTTTTATTTCCACTTAATTTTCTTAATGTAGTGCTTTAACGCACTTATTCCGCCCTGAATTCTTTGCTTCATATAAAGCTGTATCAGCACGCTTAAAAAGCTCTTTTTTAGTTTCGTTAATTTTTATTACTGCCAAACCAACTGATAGAGTGATTACTGCTCGTTTGCTATTTAAATTAAATTCATTACATTCAATGAGTACACGTAATTTGTTGGCTATAAGCTCAGCTGTATTTATATTAGTGTCCGGTAGAACTATCACAAATTCCTCTCCTCCATATCGAGCAATAAAATCAATATCACGAATATGACCTTTTAAAATATTCGCGACATTGATAATCACGTTATCACCCGCTTCATGGCCATAAGTATCATTAATAGATTTAAATTTATCAATATCAAAAAGAAGAAATGCAAATGGTGAATTATTACGTTTATAACGTTTAATTTCTTTAGCAATCAGTTCATTATAGGCATGACGATTTGCAATTCCCGTTAATCCATCAGTCATTGCTACTTGATGTTTTCTGCGAAGTTCTTGGTTAAATGGTTGAGTTACCCCTTTTTGAACCGAAAACCAGAAGAAAACTGTAAGTAAAATGAATGTCGTAATATAAATAATTGTTAAAGTACGTTTAAGCTCTTTTAAAGTAACCTGTATGCTTTTTGATTTTTTTCTATAAATTTGTATACTTGTATTAAGGGCATGCTCTAATAGCTTCATTGGTTCTCGATCAATACCACGTACTTGTTTATCCGCAGCTATTTGTGGGTTATATTTTGTTGCGTTGTATATAGACAGTCCTTCACGATAAAGACTGCTTAGCTTTTTATGTTCCGCAATAAATGTTACTGCATTATCTTTTAATTTTGGGTATTTCTCGGCAAGTACAGATAAGAACTCTACTTCTTGCCTTGTTTTTTTCTCATATAGTAAAAAACTACTGAAATATTTGTCGTATAGTGATTTATCGTACCCCCTAAGCAAAATATTTTTCCACTCCTGAATCTGGATTTTAAAATATATTTGCGCTTTAAGTGCCCTATTTTGTAGTTCTTTTGATTGTTCGGATAGCTGCTCGTTTGAGGCTAGCACGCTTTCATATTTAACAACGATTAACCCTGTTGTGCTTATAGTGACTAATACACAAATGATAAAAATCAGTATTAATTTATTTTGAATAGAATTCATATGAGGATAGCTTTTATAATCTATAAAGGAGGGGGAATAAACTCTAAAACAACAACTCTACAATTAAATATTGTGGGTATTATATATGTTGTTTGGAGGTACGATATTTATTTTACAATGTTTAACACTAGTTAAATAATCTCTATGTGTGTAAGTGCAACAAAAGCATGGTAGAAATTAGGGGGGGTAGTTTACGACCCATATAAAGTAGACATAAAAAAAGCCCCGTCAGGGGCTTTCTTAATTAACAGTAAAACTTATTTTTATTTAATTTCAATTTTTGCTTTACTGCGTAACTTCAATACATATTCTTGTAAGCGTTTGTTTTGTATAACAGGTTTTATTTGGTTTTTAACATCTGCAAATTTTGGTAGTTCACGTTCGCGTGAGTCTTCTAGTTTGATAATGTGAAAACCGAAACGTGTTTTAACAGGCTTTTGGCTATGTGTGCCTTTTTTAAGGTTTGCTGCAGCTTTAGAAAAAGCAGGTACCATTTGTGCTGATGAGAACCAACCTAGGTCGCCGCCATTTTTTCCTGAAGGGCCTGTTGATTCTTTTTTAGCAACTTCTTCAAAGTTTGCGCCGTCATTCAATTCTATAATAAGCTCTTTTGCTTTGGCTTCAGCCTTTACTAAAATATGACGTGCTTTGTATTCTTTTGGATCTGCACTGCCAATTTGAGAGTCATACACTTCCTTAAGTTCTTTATCAGTCACAGGCTTTGAAGCAGGTGATTGTGCAATGAGCGCTTGTATAAGAAGGTTGTTTTTAAGTTGAGTAAGTTGCTGCTTCATTTTTTTATTTTTATCGAGTTTAAGTTTCTTCGCTTCTTGTAATAAAACTTCACGATTAATTAATTCATCTAAAATAAGTTGGCGGCTCATTGGCGCTGCTTTTTTTCCAGATTTAGCCGCTTGTGCTTGGCGTTGTTTTAAATGATTTTGATATTCAGTTTGGGTGATTTTTTTACCATTAATTGCAGCGACTGTATTTTTATCTAATGCAAAAGCAGGTTGAATAAGTAGTGATACGAGCAAAATACTTGCCGCAGTTTTTTTAAAGTTTTTCATATTAATTTCCTTGATATTTTCTTTATTAAATTAGGGTAGGACTTTTTTAAAAGGTTTAACAATAACGGATTCATATGCGCCAGACTTAAAGTATGGGTCGGCATCTGCCCAAGTTTGTGCCTCTTCAAGAGATTCAAACTCTGCAACGACTAATGAACCTGTAAACCCAGCATCTCCGGGGTCGATATTATCGATAGCAGGGTGGGGGCCAGCTAAAATTAAGCGGCCTTGTTGTTTTAATGTTTCTAAACGTTCTACATGAGCCGGTCTAACCGATATTCTTTTTTCTAAGCTGTTTGCAACGTCTTGAGCAATAATCGCGTATAACATGTTATTTATTTTCTTCTTCTATCTGTTCACTGGTGATGTCTTTTTTGTCACTTTCTTCTGGCATATGTTTAGCAAGAAACACAGCTTGCAAAATAACAAATAAAACGGTTAAGCCGAGCATGCCGTATGTTTTAAAATCTACCCAAGTCGATAAATCATAATTAAAGGCAACGTAAAGGTTTGCAAAACCCATGGCAGTAAAGAAGACAACCCACGCAAGGTTTAGTTTCATCCATATGCTTTCTGGTAACTCAACTGCATGAGCCATCATTCTTTTAACGAAGGGCTTTTCACCAACAAATTGACTACCAAAAAAGGCAATGGCAAACATCCAATTGACGGCGGTAGGTTTCCATTTAATAAATGTTATATCTTTTAGAATAAGTGTCGCGCCACCAAGAACGGTAATAAGCACAAGTGTAATGATATGCATTTTCTCAACGCGTTTATTTTTAAGCCAAAATAAAAGAACTTGAAGGATTGTGGCGATGATTGCTACAGCGGTGGCAGCATAAACGCCTTCTTGTGGATTATCATAAAATTTGAAAGTAATGAAAAATAATGCGATAGGGAAAAAATCAAATAAAAACTTCATAGTCAAAAATCACTTAGTGTCGAGTTAGTTTAAAAATTCATAATATCAGCGTTATGCTGCAATGTAGTGATTATACCGTGATTTATGTCTAATATTCGTCAAAGTCGTCTCGCTTCTAGCATATCAACATCATTTCATGACATGAATTGCCTAATTTTTCAGTAAATGGGATAAATTCTGACTCTCTCTTTTCATTTCCTGTAGAATTTCACAGTTATGAATTTACGATGTGATTTACATAGTCATTCGACTGTTTCAGATGGCACCTTGTCACCAACAGAGTTGGTTAAACGCGCCCATGAAATGCGTGTTGAAGTATTGGCATTGACTGACCACGATGCAACCGAAGGTTTGAAGGAAGCGGCAGCCGTTTCAGAGTCTTTAGGGATGCGTTTTGTGCCAGGAATAGAGTTGTCTGTGACATGGAGTCATCAAACAATACATATTCTTGGATTAGGCATTAATCCTGATGATGTTGTGTTGAATGAAGGTTTGCAGGTTTTACGAAAATTTCGTGAGCGTCGTGGTAAAGAAATTGCTGCAAAACTTGAAAAAAAAGGTTTCGTTAATCCACTTGAAGGTGCCAAAAAATACGCCAATGGCGAAATTTTAAGCCGTACACATTTTGCTCGGTATATCGTCGAACAGGGCAAAGCAAAAGATATGCGACAGGTTTTTAAACGTTATTTAGTCAATGGTAAACCGGGTTATGTCTCTGGAAAATGGGCAAGTTTAGAAGAAGCTTTATCTTGGATTCTTGGCGCGGGCGGCATTGCTGTTATTGCACACCCTGCGCGGTATAAATTATCTGCAACACGACTACGCCAACTCATTACTGAATTCTCAGAGCTGGGTGGTATTGGTTTTGAGGCGATTTCTGGTAGCCATAGCCCAGAAGAAGAAGTCCGTATGGCGCAACTGGCTAATCAGTTTGATTTATATATTTCTAAAGGCTCAGATTTCCATAGCCCTGAGAATGTTTTTCGTGAATTGGGTTACTTACCTGATATCGCCGAGGGAAATACACCGATTTGGCACAGTAAAGAATGGAAAGAAAAAATTGGTGAAGTTGGGTGAGCCAGTTCTTTCAGATTCATGCTGAAAATCCTCAAGCACGTTTAATTAAACAAGCGGTTGAGATGCTGCATAAGGGCGCAGTGATTGTGTATCCTACGGATTCTGCTTATGCCTTAGGTTGTCATATAGGTGATAAAAAAGCCCTAGACAGAATTAGAGCGATACGCCAAGTCAGTAAAAATCATAATTTTACATTAATGTGCAGTGATTTATCTGAAATCAGCACCTATGCAAAACTCACAAATAATGCCTTATATCGTAGTTTAAATGCCCATACACCGGGGGCATATACGTTTATTCTTAATGCCACTTCTGAAGTACCTCGGCGTTTAATTCATCCTAAAAAACGAACCATTGGTATTCGTGTTCCTTCTAATCCTATAGCCAAGCAATTACTCGAAGAGCATCGAGAACCCATTATGAGTACCACACTCATTCTGCCGGACGATGAGATGCCGATGACTGATCCTTATGATATTCGGGATATGCTCGAACATCAGGTCGATTTAGTTATTGATGGCGGCTATTGTGGATTAGAGCCAACCACAGTGGTGGATATGACAGGTGATGTGCCTGTAATAGCTCGTCGAGGCGAGGGCGATCCTTTGCCATTTGAGTGATTTTTAATCACTAAGAAGTGGCGTGATTGTCTTATCATCTTGGCGGTGAAACGGCTTTTAGAATATAATAGCCTCCTTTATTTAGTATACGAAAATCCCCTAATTCAAAGTCTTCAGGAGAAAAGATTGAATTCTTTAACGAATCAACAGCAACGAGTGTTGTCTGGAATGCGTCCTACCGGTGCTTTGCATCTTGGTCATTATCATGGCGTTTTGAAAAACTGGATTACGCTTCAGCATGAACATGAATGCTATTTTTTCGTAGCGGACTGGCATGCTTTAACCACGCACTATGAAGACTCACAAATTATTCAAGCCAGTGTTTGGGACATGGTCATCGACTGGTTAGCGGTGGGTGTTAATCCCGGTTCAGCTACTTTATTTATCCAATCTCTAGTGCCTGAACATGCTGAGTTACACACCTTACTTTCTATGATGACGCCGTTGTCATGGCTAGAACGTGTGCCGAGTTATAAAGACCAGCAGTTAAAATTAAAAGAACGTGATTTAGGTACGTATGGTTTTTTAGGTTATCCGTTATTACAAAGTGCTGACATTTTAATGTACAAAGCAGGGCTTGTGCCGGTAGGTGAAGACCAAGTGGCACACGTTGAATTAACGCGAGAAGTGGCACGTCGCTTTAATCACATTTATGGTCGTGAAGCAGGCTTTGAAGAAAAATCAGAAGCTGCAGTGAAGAAAATGGGTAAGAAAAATGCGAAACTTTACAATGAGTTACGTAAGAGTTATCAGGAAAAGGGTGATGTAGAAGCGTTAGCAAAAGGCAAAGCGTTACTTGATGCTCAGCAAAATATTACGCACGGCGATAAAGAGCGCTTGTTTGGATTCTTAGAAGGCAGTGGACGTATTATATTGCCTGAGCCAGAATCATTATTAACACCATCCTCTAAGATGTTTGGTTTAGATGGACAAAAAATGTCTAAGTCATACGGCAATACCATTGCTTTACGTGAAGATCTTGATGTTGTTGAAAAGAAATTACGCACCATGCCAACTGATCCTGCTCGAGTACGCAAAACAGATCCCGGTGAGCCAGAAAAATGTCCTGTCTGGAATTTGCATCAGGTATACTCAGATGAAGAAACCAAATCATGGGTTAAAGAAGGCTGTCGCAGCGCTTCTATTGGTTGTATTGACTGTAAAGGCCCCATCATAGATGCCGTTAAAAAAGAACTTGCACCTATTCAAGAACGAGCAAAAGAGTTTGAAGCCGATCATGAGCTGGTAAGAAATATTATTACCGAAGGTTCAGAGCGTGCGCGTGATGTGGCAAGACAAACCATGACAGAAGTTCGACAAGTCATGGGCTTAGAATATATTTAAAGGCATATTGTGGAAACTGAAAATACTAATCCAGAACAACAAGAAATGCCATTTGCTGTAGTGCAAGGTAATCCGCTGACGGTTGTTCCAAAAGATCTTTATATCCCGCCTGATGCGTTAGAAATTTTTCTTGATGAATCTTTTGAAGGTCCTCTCGATTTATTATTGTATCTGATCAAACGTCAAAACTTAGATATTCTAGATATTCCTGTGGCCGATATTACGCTGCAATATATGGAATACATTGGTTTAATGAAAGACATGCGTTGGGAGCTTGCAGCAGAATATTTATTAATGGCTGCCATGCTTGCTGAAATTAAATCGCGTATGTTGTTGCCACGTCCAAAATCGGATGACGACGAAGAAGATGGTGATCCACGTGCCGAGCTAGTTCGTCGATTACAAGAATATGAGCGCTTTAAAAAAGCAGCAGAAGACATTGATTACTTACCACGCGTTAATCGTGATGTTCATGTTGCTGAGGTTAAAGGCCCAGACTTAAAAGTTGTACGTAACCCACCAGAAGTAGATTTAAAAGATGTACTCGCTGCGTTTAAAGATATTATGCAACGTGCCACCTTGTATGAACATCATCAAATTGCAATGGAACCACTCTCTGTTCGTGAACGGATGTCATTGGTTCTAGGCATGCTCAATGCAGAAACATTTACTGACTTTGGTGAACTATTCACTATTGAAGAAGGTAAAGGTGGTGTTGTAGTCAGTTTGTTAGCTATTTTAGAGTTAATAAAACAATCAATGATTGAAATTGTACAAACAGAATTGTATGGCCCAATTCATGTTAAAGCACTGGTTGCTATAACGAATGAAGAAGAAAACTAAAGGTTATTTTAAATGACAGAGACAACGAACATACCTGAAATAGATGCCGCAGATGCGAATATCGAAAATAACGGAATAGATAACCAAGAAGAAGTTAATGAAACCTTGGTTAAAGAACAAAAAATCATTATCGATTGTGATTTAAGTGAAACAGAAATAATGCGTGTACTCGAAGCGGCATTGTTTTCCTCAGGGCAAACATTAAAAGTTGAACGTTTAATGGATTTATTTCCGTTTGATAAACACCCTGGTAAAGATGCAATAAAAGAAGCGTTAGTTTCATTACAAAAACAATATTTAGAAAATACTTCTTTAGAATTAAAAGAAGTCAGTAGTGGTTTTCGTTTTCAGGTAAGAGATGATTATTCTAGTTGGGTTGCGAAGTTGTTTGAAGAACGCCCTGCGCGTTATTCACGTGCTACATTAGAAACACTCGCTTTAATTACTTACCGTCAACCTATAACACGTGCAGAAATTGAAGAAGTACGCGGTGTTAGTGTTAGCTCGCAAATTATTAAAACCATGATAGAGCGTGAATGGATTCGTGTTGTCGGTCATCGCGATGTACCGGGTAAACCTGCACTTTTTGCTACTACAAAAGGTTTTCTTGATTACTTCAATTTAAAAAGTTTAACAGAATTACCTCCGTTAGCAGAACTGCGTGATATCGATGCGATCAATGCAGAGTTAGATTTACAAGTACCTACGGTCCCATCAATGTCAAAAGAAAATGATGAGGAATCAGAAGAGCTAGACTTAAGTAATGAAGATTCTTCTTCTGAAGAAGAATCAGCAGATGTTATACATTAAACCATTCTATTTAAAAGAAACCCTCCCTTATGGATGAGAAGCTTCAAAAGGCTTTAGACCGCATTTTATAACGCAACCATATGCGTTCTATGCGGGGAGTAATCCATGACTTATCAGTCCCAACCACCTCTGTAGAGATAGACTATCCCCCATTTTTAACCCAGTAATTTTAGGTAGGAAATTTTTAGTACGTTGATAAAGAACCGCTTCCGAAGGTGGTTTCAATCGGTCGATGCAACATCTATTCTCTAACTATATATGAGAAGGATGTTAAAAATGAAACAAAGACCAAAAACATATTACACAGCAGAGC
>JASFYW010000157.1:0-6120 GCA_045046865.1 Woeseiaceae bacterium
ATTTCTTCTTGCCCGAGGTGGCCACCTTCACCTGCATGAGGATTAAGACCACAAATTAAAATTCGCGGTGCAGCAATAGAAAAATATTTTTTAAGATCTCGGTTTAAAATATGAATGACTTCACGCAGGCTTTCTTTAGTAATTGCTGCGCTGACTTTATTTAAAGGTAGATGGGTTGTGGCAAGCGCAACGTTTAGTTGATGTTTTGATTCTGGTGCAGACAACATCATCACTACTTTTTTTGTATTACAATGTTCAGCTAAGAATTCAGTATGACCGGTAAAATGAATCCCGGCTTCATTGATAATACCTTTATGCATGGGGCCAGTGATAAGCGCAGTAAACTCATTATTTAAGCAGCCTTCAATAGCACGTTGGAGTGCATTAAGTTGGCTTTGTGCATTTGTTTTATCTGCAATACCACAGACGAGAGGATTCTTTAGCGGTTCCTCGATAACAGTGAGTTGTGATTTTTGTTGCTTTGTTGCTTTGTTTTTATCGTAAGCAATCAGCTCTAAAGGTAAGCCGAGTATTTTCGAGCGTTGTTGTAATAGTTTACTGTCAGCAATACAAACAAGCTCATGCTTAATTTGTACTTGTTGCACGTATTGAATAATAAGGTCTGGCCCTATCCCTGCAGGTTCTCCTGGTGTAATAACAAGGCGCATTAGTTTTTATTTATTCTCACGATAATCAACATAGGCTTCCGCACGAATACGGCGTAACCAATCTTGTACGGCTTCTTCTGTTTTACGTTTACGTATCAGTTTGATTGCTTGGCTACGTTGAAGTTTTTGCGTGTTATCGTGTTGGCGTCGAGACATGACTTGAACAATATGCCAACCAAATTGTGTGAGAAAAACATCGCTGATTTCACCTGGTTTGAGTTTATTCATTTCTTCTTCAAACGCAGGAACCATCGAGCCGGGGCTTACCCAGCCCAAGCTACCGCCTTCAGCTGCGGCGGCTTTATCATCTGAACTTGCTCGTGCAAGTGAAGCAAAATCACTACCATTTTTAATACGTTGTAAAATATCAGCTAAGCGTGAACGTGCGTCTTCACGGCTGAGTACTTGTGTTGGACGAATTAAAATATGTCTCGCCATAGTTTGTTTAATAATCTGTTTTTTATTATCGCTGCGTTTATCAATAAGTTTAATAATGTGAAATCCACTAGCACTACGGAGCGGGCCTTTGATGTCGCCTTTTTCCATTTTATTAACTTCTGATGTAAATATAGAAGGCAGTTGTGCGATTTTGCGCCAGCCTAAATCACCGCCTTTTAAGGCTAGTTCATCGTTAGACACTTCAATGGCTTTTTGAGAAAAATCGCCGCCTTTAATTAACTCATCAAATACTTGTTGTGCTTTAACTCGCGCAATTTCAATTTGCTCGGCATTAGAGGCTTCAGGTGTCGCGATTAAGATGTGTCTTAATTTGTATTCATTATTAGCATATTGACCTTTTAGATAGGTATCTAAAAAGTTATTTATTTCTTGCTCAGAAACATTGATCGTATTTTCAACACGCATTTTACGTAAACGTGAAATGGTCACTTCACGGCGAATATTTTCTCGAAAATCACTGAACTCATAGCCGTCTTTTTTAAGCACGTCACGAAATTTATCCATAGATAAACGATTTTCCTTTGCAATGTTGCTAATAACACGATTAATCATTTCTTCGTTGACACGAATGCCAGTTTTTTTAGCCATTTCGATTTGAATGGTTTCTAGAATAAGACGTTCTAATACTTGTTTACGAAAAGTATTTTTAGAAGGAAGGCGATTACCTTGTTGTTTTAGCTGTTGTTGTAAAAGCCGAACGCGATCATCAAGTTCAATTTTAGTGATCACGTTGTCATCAACAATCACAATGATTTTATCGAGAGGAATAACCGTTGGCTTTTTAGCAACGGCAAAAGAAGCAAAGGGTAAAAAGAGAAAGCTGAGGCTGAGTATTAAAATACGATGCATGTAATTTGCCTTGAAAATGGTGATGAGCGAGATAAAGTGTGCGGGGAATTATACCTGAAAAATTGCTGATTTTCTTCTGCTGCAGGAATGATATTGTGGCTTTGAGCCAGTAATAGCCCCGTTTTATCCGATAAAATTATTTATTGAGGCTTTTTTTCACTCCAAAGCCACCAAGGCCTTTTAAGGTGAGAGTAAGGTAAAGGCGTGTATCTTGTGTTGTTGCTGTGAGGTAGCGTTCACTGAGGGTCATGCGTAGTCCCCAGCAGCAACTTTCATAATTAATGCCGAAAAGGCTATCCACCACGTGATCATTTTTTACATCAAACAGGCTTGAGGCTTCAAACTGCCAGCGAGAATTTAGTGCCCAATTCATTTTTGTTTCTTGTGTTTCAAGTGTATTTAATTGGAATCGGCGGGCTAGATTTAGTTTAAATTTACGGTATTGAAATCCTAATTGGTCACTGCTGATCACTGTTTCTTTTTGAATGGGATCCCATTCCTGTTGCGTACTTATATTCCAGTTATTTACTTTTGCTTTAACCTCCGCAATGATATTCGACTGAGAACTTGAAATAGTACTGGTTGAGTTGAGTTGTACTTTTCTGTCAGATAAATAATAAATTTGTCCGATTCTCGCCATGAAATTTTCTTGGCCATTTTCCTGATTTATAAAACGTGTAGCAAGCGCGGCGGTTATGCGATTGTCATCACCAATTCGATCTATGCCATTAAATCGGTAATCAACAAAGGACTGATTGATGTTAAAGGCATACGCAGAAGTATCAAAAATGGGTAGGTGAGATTGCTCTTCAAAAGGAACATAAACGTAAAACAATTGAGGCTCGAGTGTTTGTAAATAATTCTGATCAAAAAATTGTGTATCGCGCTCAAAAAATAAACCACTATTGACGCTAAATGTGGGGATGGTACGAGATAAATTTTCTTCGCCCGTCGAGTTGTTCTTTAAATTATATTGTGTATGTTGAATGGATAATGTGGGTTGTATAAAACCTGCGGCAGATTTCATGGGATAAGTCAGTGTTGGTTTAATGTGTAAGCGTGTGCCAAACACTTTATTGTCTTCATGTTCAAAATGAACGGCTTCTGTTTGTAAGGAATAATTAAGTTGATTACTTCGCACTGGGTAACGTGAGTTTAACGTGACCTGAGGTAAACGCTTGTATGGGTTTGCTCCGCTAAGAATTTGATGGTCTTCTGCTTTTATATTAAGCAACCAGTTTTGATGATTGTAACTGGCATTCGCAGTGCGAATTAAATACGTTGTACTGGTATTGGTTAAATTCCTACTAAAATCAATGAAATGCTGGTTATCTGCCACTTCATTATATTCTGCATTTGCTTGCCAACCGAGTGCAGGGGTTGATTGGTGCTTCCATTGTAGACGTTTACGATTATCTTTAAATATTTTGTCGTTATTTAAAAATTCAGCTTTAATCGAACCGTTGTTGTTTTCAGTAAGGTAACGAATTTCCGTATCCAATAATGTGCCACGTTTAGACATATACCAAGGGGTGATCGTGGCATCTATTTGTGGATGAATATTCCAGTAGTAAGGAAGCTTTAATTCGTCACCGTTAGTATCAGAGATCCCGAAATCTGGAAATAAAAAACCAGATAAACGTTCTTCACCTAAAGGGAAACGAAAGTAGGGAAAATAAAAAAACGGTACGCCTTTAAATCGAAGTACGACGTGAGAGGCATAACCTTGGTGAGATGCGTTGTCTAAGGTAATGTTGTTTGAGCTTAGTAACCAATCTGCATCATTGGGATCACAAGTAGTATAAGTTGCATCTATCAGCTCAGTAACATCTGAATTGATGACGTTGATTTTTTTAGCTTGACCACGTGCTCTGGTTTTTACACTTTGATAATGTGGTTTATTGAATGAGGCTTGATCTGTTTTCAGATTAAAGTGTGCCGATTGGCTTTTAATTTTAATGCTGTTACTGATTAAGCTGACATTGCCTTTGGCCGTGACACGTTCTGTTTCTTTATTATACTCCGCATAGTCTGCTTCAATTCGTTTTAGCTTGTCTTTAATGATGACATTGCCTTTAAACACAGATATCTCTTTTTCAATGTACTGAACACTATCAGACTGTAAATGTGTTTTATCATCTTTAGAGAAGGTCTCCGCATGAATCACAGAAGCAGGTTGCACTCGACACAAAGCAACGTCTTGTGCGTAAGAATATGCGGGGTAGCTCGCAAGAAAAGCGAGGCCAATCACTAGTGTGGTTTTAATATAACTCTTCACAATCAACAAATTTAACTTTAAGAAATGACTTGGCTTATTATATAGAGTATTCCCAAAAATAGGGGTTGATGAAGCATATAAATATGCAAACTATAGCGTCCGCTGAGAGCTAAATATCGACTGACAGGGTGATGGTTTTTCCAGTTTCTTAATGCTGAGTTCTTGGGGGTATTTGATAATTTTTGCCCTAAGTACATGCCGATTAAGACGACCCCAAACCAAGGGAACAGAGGTACATAGTCGACAGCAATAGGTAATTTTGTGACGAAGCCTAGCCATTGCATAGAAGCCAAATCGAAGACAGGGTGAGAAAATATTTGGGCTGAAATAATAATAGCCAAGCCTAAGAATAAATTGATGATGCCTAGCGGGATAAAGAGCAAGCCAAGTAAACTAGCAACGGTAATAAAGTGGAGTATGCCAAATAAGATCATGGCGCTAGGGAACATGATCCAACTACTGATGCTAACCAGAGCAGAGTAAATAACAAGCAAGATTAAGCGTTTTCGGAATGATTTTTTTGCGATTCCTTTGTAACTTGCTAGGTATAAGCTTGCTCCCATCACGGTGATAAATAGCGTAACGATAAGGGTGCGGAAACGTGTCCAAAAAAGATCTTGAGTAAAGGATTGTTGGATATAGCCAAAATAATCTAAGTCATAACTAAAGTGGTACGCGAACATCAAAAATATAGAGATACCACGAATAAAATCGAGAATTTCAAATCGTTGTTTTTTATGGTTTGTTTGCATGTTTTCGTTTTATATTTATATTTTATATGACGCTGAGGTTATACTAATACTTTAACAGGAGAATAGAGTGGATCAACGCTTAGAACAACTGAAAATTTGGTTAAATGATAGTGGGATTTCCTATCAGGATATTCAACCGGCCTCAGCAGATGCCAGTTTTAGGCGTTATTTTCGTATTACCGATCAAGGTACATCATTAATCGTGATGGATGCACCGCCTGAAAAGGAAGATTGTCAGCCATTTATTAATATTGCAGGACTATTATTAAAGTATGGTTTGAACGTGCCTAAAATTTTAGCGCTTGATTTGAATCAAGGCTTTATATTATTAAACGATTTAGGCAATACGGTTTTTCTCTCAGAGCTGAGCAATGCAACGGTTGATAAAATGTATCGAACGGCAATGATGCCTTTGCTAGATATACAAAAACAAGTATTAGCACCCGAGCAACAATACTTACCTCATTATAATGAAACCTTATTACGTCGAGAGCTTGATTTATTTCCTGATTGGTATTTAAAACAACATAAAGGCATTACGTTAAGTGCGAATCAAACATCAAGTTTGCAACAAGTCTTTGAACTTTTAATTAAAAATGCCTTAGAACAACCTCAAGTTTGTGTTCACAGAGATTACCATTCACGAAATTTAATGGTGAATCATGCTGATCCAAGTAAGCCTGGCGTTATTGATTTTCAAGATGCGGTGATAGGTGCGGTGACCTATGATTTAGTTTCATTGCTTAAAGATTGTTATATCAATTGGCCGCGTGAAAAAGTGGAGCAGTGGGTGGCCTTTTATTATAACGAGGCAACAGCGCTGGGTATTCTTGAAAATATTGATTCAGCACAGTTTTTGCGTTGGTTTGATTTGATGGGCTTACAGCGGCATTTAAAAGTCGCGGGAATTTTTACCAGACTTAAATTACGTGATGGTAAAACGGGCTACATGAAAGATATTCCACGCACCATGGAGTACATTATTGATACCGTTCAGCTTTATCCAGAATTAAAACCACTGGCAACATTATTGGATGATATTTTATAGTGAGTCTGATTTTATGAAAGCGATGATATTAGCCGCAGGACGCGGAGAAAGAATGCGCCCTTTAAC
>JASFYW010000158.1:0-19007 GCA_045046865.1 Woeseiaceae bacterium
TTTAAATTCTAGACTATATGTTGTATGTTTTTGACCTTTCATGTGACACCTTATTTTTTAAATTAAAAAATATGTGTCCACTCAAAGAGGGTAAGTTCAGAATGGATAAGGGCCTTTTTATTTGTTTTAGATGCTATTAATTTGACATGCCCCTATGTACCGCCTAGTGTTATATTATGATAGAACGCAAACCTTTTACCCCCGGCGAAATTCTAGACGAAGAATTTATGCAACCGGCGGGTTTAAATCAGGGCACACTGGCAGAAAAAATGGCCGTGCCACGCCGTCGTATTAATGAAATTGTTCGTGGCCGACGAGCCGTCACGCCAGATACCGCCATTCGGTTATCTAAAGTATTTAATATGAGCCCAGAGTACTGGCTCAACTTACAAATGAAACTAGATTTATGGCTAACCATTCACGATGAAAAAAAGAAAAAGGAATATGAAAAGTTAGGCGCGGCATAAGTTTATGGGAGATATTCAAATATTATGAAATCGCACAACTCAGTTTTACAAAGCGTAACTAACTTTGCTCAAGAAGCAGAAGCCTTCACGCATATTGAAAACGATGAAGCTTACCAAGGTGCTTTAGCTGTCGTGAGCAACTTAATGGAAACTGCTGAAGATGATTCAAACTCACCAGTTAAACTGGGCTATCGAAGGTTTTGCAAAAGCCATAGCAAGTTATGAAAACAAACTTCCAGAAGTTCAAGCCTTTGAAGAAGAAGTCGCAATCACTCCAGCAGATATAATAATGTTACGTTTATTGATGGAGCAACATGAGCTTAAAGGAACAGACTTCCCAGAAATTGGTGATAAAATATTAATCTCTAAAATCCTTAATGGCAGTCGTAGTTTGACTAAAGATCATATTACGAAACTTGCAGAACGTTTTAATTAAGGTAAAGCTTCCACATGCCATTTTTCAGGACTTCTAGCGTGGGTTAACAACGGCCGATGTAAACCAAATTTCTTCAAGTAATCATCTAATGAGCCGGCTTTTTCCGCAGCAAGCTTTGTTATTAAGTTAGCTAAATGTACGCTATTAAGATCAGCAGCAACACCTTCTAAATGTTTTGATCGTCCCGCACCACATTTACAAGGTTCACCACATGGTTTTAGTCCAGAAGACACCATGGCTTTACCCACATTACCAATGCCCGCAGAAACCAGTATAGATTTAACATGTTTTTCTGTTGCCGCTTTATCCGGTCCAAAGCCTTTTTTCCACGCCATACCTTGCTTCATCGGTACACCATTGGTTTTAGTGCGCAAAAAGTCACTAAAAACAATCGTACTCCACATTGTTTTAGCACTGGAAAAATGATCCCATGAAATAGTTCGTTTACCTGGGACCACTTTAGCGGGTTTAGTATTTATATACGCGTTATAAAGAAACATGTGTGCAACGTGATGCTTTTGTTGCCATGCAACGGTTCTACCATTGTCTTTAGAAATTGTAATACCGTAAGTTTTAGTTGCGTCACTCAAAAAAGCTTTTAAGCGTTGATCAAATGTTTTGCCCGTAGGTACAAAAGCCGGTGTACTAGCTTTAGGTTGCACGCTTGGTTTTCCTTGTGCTACTGCCATAATTATTTCCTTATAAAGTGTTTAATTAATATAAATTGCATTTAACTTATTTGTTTTCTTATTGAGCCCCATTATTACTATATGCTCAACATCACCTTCACCACGTTTGAAAATAACAAGATTTAAATCAGCCCAATCATTAATAGTTTTGCCAAGCTGAGAGGTAAGCATGGTTAGAGTAATATCGGTGGTAGCTTGTTCACCCTCAATGTTTAGTGATTTTAAAAATGGGGGGATTGTTTTATTGAATAAATCATTAGTTGAAATAATAGTGTGTTTAGCTACACCTAAAACAAAACCATAACCATCTTGAGCGCTTTCCCATTCTTGATTACGAAGCATTAAAGGTAGAGCCGATAAAGTACGAAGCTTTTCAGCATCATTGTTATTAATTGCTAAACGAATTTGCTGAGCTTGTTCAGTGGTTGAAAGTGTTTTATCCCCATTACATGCGCTTAAAAAAACTGCACTTAATAAGAAAAATATAAGGAAATAAAAACCAAGAGGAGAGTTGCGAACATGTTTAGATAAATCCATTTCAATTGCCTTCATTTAAAATCCATTTAATAAGCCAGAATCATATCAATATTCAGCCTAAAAAACGACAAGGTATATCCAAAAGGCTTAATTAGTCACCATTAATGTGATTAGGATAAACCCTTGGTAGAATTGGGGCGGTTTATCGAGTAGGATTAATTTGTCTATATAAGCAAGTATAATGTCACTTCCCCCTATTGCCGTAAAGTTGAAATACCTATGGTTATGACTTTTCCACTGGCTCAGTACCATTTATTAGGTACTGATTAATAAGTTTATATAACAACTGCCGAGAAGAAGTAGTTTATGGAAGCTAGAACTTAAAATAATAGAACAGAATGTAAAGTAATAATATGGTCGAACAACACAAAAAATAATTAGAAAAACAACTTTGGAATATTGTTAATGCACTGCGGAATCAAGTGATCTGAGGTTCCCCCAATAAAACGGACGATTTAAATACCTGCGTATTTCTCTTCGTATTCTACAGGTGTCATGTAATTTAAAAAAGCATGTCGTCTTTTTCGGTTATAAAAAACTTCGATGTATTCAAAAATACTTTGTTTTGCTTCGGATCTTGTTCTGTAATCTTCGTGGTAAACATGCTCGTTCTTTAATGAACCAAAAAAACTTTCTGCCACCGCGTTATCCCAGCATTCACCTTTTCGACTCATGCTGCAATGAAGATTATTATCAATCAACTGTTGCAGGTAAAGCTTCGATGCATAGGTGCTACCTTGATCGGAGTGTACGATAATATCGTTTACTTTTCCTTTTCCTCTTCTCCAAATAGCCATGGTTAATGCATCCTGCACCAGCTCGGTGTTATTTTTCGTACTCATTGACCAGCCAATAATTTGTCTAGAAAACAAATCTAATATAATCGCTAGATATAACCAGCCTTCTCTTGTCGCTATAAACGTTGTATCGGATACCCAGGCCTTATCACGCTGATCAACTTTAAAGCGCCTCTTCAGTAAGTCTGGCGCGGGTTGCTTTGTATTTTTCGAATTTGTTGTGATGACAAATTTTCGTGCCATCTTCGATGGCATGTCAGACACTTTCATTAAACGTGCCACGCGATTTACACTGCAGGTTTCACCGGCATCAATAAGATCTTCATGGATCTTAGGCGAACCATAGATCTCTCTCGATTCCTGATGATACTGTTTAATCTTTTCAGTGAGCTTACGGTTTTCACAATTAAAGGGGTCAATTAAAGGGGTCGGAGTGATTTAATTTTAACCAGTTGTATATTTTGCTATAGTTTCAATTATTGGCAGGAAGCCAATTCAATATTCAAACAGACACAAGGACAGTGTTATGCCAAGAAAGCCTCGTATGTATTTAGCGGATATTCCCGCGCATGTCGTTCAACGTGGTAATAACCGCGAAGCCTGTTTTTTCTCTGATGATGATTCTCTATTTTATCTTGAGGTTCTTGCTCAAGGATTACGTCGTTACAAAGTTAAACTTCATGCTTATTGTTTAATGACCAACCATGTTCACTTGTTGATGACGCCTGAAGATGAATCTGGTATTTCACGCGTGATGCAACATATTGGTCGACACTATGTTCAATACATTAATAAGACGTATCGTCGTAGCGGTACGTTATGGGAAGGTCGACACAAAGCAAGTTTGGTTGATGTTGATAATTATTTATTAAAGTGTTATCGCTATATTGAAATGAATCCGGTTGCAGCAAGTATGGTTAAAACACCTGAGCAGTATCGCTGGAGCTCTTATCAATATCATGCATGGGGTAAACCTAATGAGATTATTCGTGATCACATTTTATATGAAGAATTAGGAAGTGCTTCTGATATTAAATGTCATGCTTATCGCGAATTATTTAAAATTCAAATACCTGATGAAGATCTTCATATTATTAGAGAAAGCATGAAATATAATTATCCGTTAGGGAATGAGCGTTTTAAGGAACAGGTTGAAGGTGCATTAGGTAGAACAGTTAGTCAAAATCAAAGAGGACGACCTAAGCTAGGAATTAGTGAAAATAGGTGACAGACCCATTTAATAATTTTACCGTAATATTTTATTTTAACACTGACCGCAATTACTGAATTAAATAGTATCTGACTGTATTTACTAGTTTATTTAGTATGCTATATCTTAAGTAAACTGGACTTGTGGTGATAGGGTGTTTATTCTTCTACTCTTGTTTCAGGGATTATGCATAACTACTCAACTTGATGATTCGTTGATGCAGCAATAAACATATCTATTTCCAACGGAGGGAAAAAATGCCTACAGTAGCCATATCCACAAACTTTAAAGTTAAGAAAGGTCAGATTACATTCGATGCCGAAGGTAATGACTTAGAAACGACGCAATATTTCAGTCGGGTTATACACTGGCCGGGTAATGCGCTATCCGGTATCACAATTGGGCGTGGTTATGATATGGGGAGCCGTTCGAAAATCGCGGTTAATCAAGACATGATCAAAACTGGTGTTCCTACTGCCTCTGCCAAGGTTCTTTCTGAGGGTGCTGGGCTTAAGGGAAGCAAGGCGAAAGAGTTCGTGGTGAAGCAAAAGAAAACTATTGGTAAAATCAGCCATGCACAGCAGGTTAAAATGTTCGATAACATATATCCTGGCTATGAAAGTCGTGCAAAATCAAACTATGAGAAGTGGACCGCTAACGAGAAGAGCCGGATCGATTGGAACAAGCTAGATCAAGCCATTAGGGATGCTCTTGTTGATTTTGTTTATCAGGGCTTTACCAAGGGTCCGAATCCAATGAAGTCTGGCATGAATAACGATTTTGATGAAATGATTAAATACATCAATACTTCTCCGGCAATAAAGCAATACGAACCCGGTCGCAATCGTGCAAAGTATTTACAAAATCGCAAACCTGTAACCAAAGCTATAAGTGCAGGGGCCATGAAATGAAATTGCTATCTATCTTTTTGTTTATTATTTCCGCCAGTGCCTGTGTGGCGGAACCTACCGATATTAAACCATCTACGGATGAACTCGATTGCACTGCCATTAGTATCAGTCCTCAGTTGGATGCGTGCATACATAAGCAAATGTTGAGCTCCAATGCTCGGCTTTTGGCGGAGATGGCAAGTTTTAAAAAACGTGCAAAGCAACTTTATGCACCTGACCCTGCACTAGGAAAAGAGCTCATCGATAAAGTTCGTAATGCTCAAGACGCTTGGCTTAGCTTTCGTGAAAAAAATTGCAGTGTAGAAGCTTTTGAGATTCAGATGGGAACTCCCGCATATATCACCACTGTGAACAATTGCATTATTCTTATGAATGCAGAACGTATGAAGGTATTGAAAAAACTACTTCAATAACGGTCACTAATTAAAGGGGGCGGAGTGATTTAATTTTAATCACTCCGCCCCCTTTTTTATGGTTTTTAAAGAATAACAGGACAATATGGAATAGCCCCATTATTGCAGGAGCAGTTGGCGAGCAAGCCAGGGCCGAGAGGCTTTATATAAATTATATTAGTGATTAATTTATGGTACTTTTATTCCCCGTCTATTTATAAAGAGTACTTTTAATGATCATTGCGGCAACATGGCTTAGTTTTGCTTTTGGACTCGGATTAATAATGCGCCTGGTAGGCCTGCCACCTTTGGTGGGTTACCTGGCTGCGGGTTTTTTACTGAGTTATCTTGGACATGAAACGAATGAAATACTTAACCAGGTTGCCCATGTTGGTGTTTTATTACTGTTATTTAGTGTTGGTTTAAAATTACGTCTTCGCTCAATCATTACTAAAGAAGTTTTCTTCGGTTCATTACTGCATATGGCAGCAATGATCTTTCTTGTTTATGTATTTAATGTCAGTATTTTAGGACTTGATGAGCAGTTATCATTAATTATTGCTATTGCCTTGTCATTTTCGAGTACCGTTGTTGCCGCCAAGGTTCTGGAAAGTAAGAGAGAGTTACGTGCTTTTCATGGTCGATTGGCCATTGGTATTTTAATAATGCAAGATCTGGTTGCTGTTGCCGTGCTTAGTCTCGGTGGCGGTAACACTCTATCACCTTATGCCTTTTTACTATTCGGTTTATTTTTTATTCGACCTCTGTTACACCGTTTGCTAGATGTTACTGGCCATGGTGAACTTGTCATTCTTTATAGTTTATTGCTTGCTGTTGTTATCGGGGGGCATGGATTTGAATATTTAGGTTTAAGCTCTGAACTTGGTGCTTTACTCTTTGGTGTATTGTTGGCAGATCATAAGCGTGCTATCGAGGTGTCTCATTCAATTTGGGGACTTAAGGAAATATTATTAGTGGGGTTCTTTTTACAGATTGGTTTGATGGGGCTGCCGACGCTTGAAATACTGGAAAATGCTTTATTGATTAACCTGTTAATTATTTTAAAAGTTGTGTTTTTCTTTGCCATCATGGTCCTATTTCGTTTACGTGCTCGTACTGCGTTCCTTACAAGTCTTTCATTGGCGACGTTTAGTGAGTTTGGTTTAATTGTTGCGAGCATGGCAGCAGGCAATGGATGGTTAAGTAATGAATGGATGGTACTGCTTGCCCTGACGGTGGCGATTTCATTTGCCATTGCGGCACCCCTCAATCGTTATTCACATGAAATTTATAGCTGGTTGAAAAACGGGTTAATGAAATTTGAATCATCTAAACATCATCCTGATGATGAGCCAATAAATATTGGTAACTCACATGTTTTGGTTATCGGTATGGGTCGTGTTGGTAGCGGTGCTTATGATTTTATGGCTCAACAAAATGTGCGTGTTATTGGGTTGGATTCTGATCCCGTTAAGGTAGATCAACATCGTCAACAAGGTCGACGGGCTCTCTATGCAGACGCTGAAGATCCCGGCTTGTGGAGTAACATTCACCTGGGAGGTGTGCATACTATTTTGCTCGCTATGCCAGAAGCTTCTGCAAAAGTAATGGCGATTAAAGCATTACGTAATATAGCTTTTACAGGTACGATTACGACCACTGCAATTTTTGATGAAGACATTGCAGCTTTAGAAGCAGCAGGTGCAGATTATATCTATAACTACTACGATGGTATTGGTGCGAGTTTCGCATTCAACTCAATGGACTAGAATTAAATGGGTCGGAGTGATTTAATTTTGTTATCGTTTCATTGCTTGGCAGGAAGCCAAGTAAATATTCATCGATAACACAAGGAAGTTGTTATGTAGTACATTATGTTCTGGCCTCCTTTATCTTTAACCCTACTTATCCTATGAAAAATAAACTGTCCCAGAAAACTGCCCCAACCGTCTTGACGCTAGACGATCTCGCAAAGTTAACGAACTACTCGTTCATGGACACACTCAACTGCGACCCGCAAGCGAAAGCAAACGGCGCTGATCACGAACCACGACAAGTTTTTACGGGACACTATGTCCCTGTTAATCCCACGCCAATCGTTGAGCCCGAGTATGTCGCGCATAGCAAAAATTTTTTCCATGAACTTGGCTTTGCCGACAGCATGGCAGAGTCAGCCGATTTCATCCGACTATTCACCGGCGACCTCTCGCAGGTTCCGGAGCCGATGCGCAAGGTGGGTTGGGCCACTGGCTACGCACTTTCTATCTTCGGCACCGAATACACCCAACAGTGCCCGTTCCAAACCGGTAACGGATATGGCGACGGTCGCGCCGTTTCTGTACTTGAGGCTGTCATCAATGATCGACGTTGGGAAATGCAACTGAAAGGGGGGGGGCGAACACCCTACTGCCGTGGCGCGGATGGTCGCGCCGTTTTGCGATCGAGTGTTCGGGAGTTTTTGGCACAAGAGCACATGCATGCGCTTGGCGTTCCAACGTCACGGTCTTTGAGTTTGTACGTTTCGAAAACGGAGAAGGTTCAGCGACCTTGGTATTCGGAGGGCTCTCGATCAAAAGATCCTGACATGCTGATAGAGGAGCCCGTTGCGATCTCGACGCGCGTCGCACCATCGTTCATTCGGGTCGGTCAAATTGAACTCTTCGGTCGCCGTGCCCGAAAGAAGGAACATACCGATGCGATGGAGGAACTCGGGAAGATCGTGTTGCACTTGATCGATCGTGAGTACGCTGATGTCATCAATAGACAACTAAGCACCGCCGAGAAAGTTGTATTGCTCGCGCGCAAGTTTCGCCGCCGCCTTACTTCACTTGTGGCAAACTGGATCCGTGTCGGTTATTGCCAAGGCAACTTCAACAGTGACAACTGTGCGGCCGGTGGTTTCACTCTCGACTACGGTCCCTTTGGATTCTGTGATGTATTTGATCCACACTACCAACCATGGACGGGGGGCGGGGATCACTTTGCGTTTTTGAATCAACCCGTGGCAGCGGAACGTAACTTCGGCATGTTTTGTACTGCGTTGCAGCCGCTACTGGAGACTCATACTGATTTTTTAAAACAACTCGACGAGATTCGAAGTGGATTTGCAAAAGTGATGCAAGAAGAAATGGAAAAGATGTGGGCAGCCAAACTTGGGCTTGATACTTTTAACGCAGAGCTGTTCAAAGAGTTCGCAACGTTGATAATGCAAGCGCCTGTCGATTACACCATCTTCTTCCGCGAGCTCTCGATGTTACCGGATGACATCAGGCCACTTAAAAAAAGCTTCTACAATAATGTAAATGAAGAGATGGACACGCGTTGGTCAGAGTGGTTCACAAAATGGAAAGTGCTTGTTACCGATGTCACCAACATGTCCTGTTCTCTTGAAGAAATTTCGGAACAAATGAAACTCGTCAACCCAAAATACATTTTACGAGAGTGGTTGCTTGCGCCCGCGTATCAGCAAGCGGCCGAAGGGAACTACACTCTACTTCGAGAGTTGCAAGAAGTGATGACGCAACCTTATGCCGAGCAGTCGAAAGAGGTGGAAGAAAAATACTATAGGCTGAAGCCGACTGAGTTCAGTGACGTCGGCGGAGTGTCGCATTTAAGTTGCTCTTCATGATTTTTAATAAATAATAAATGGGGTAAGTCCAATCTGACCCTATTAATTATTGAGCCATTGACTAAAAGAATAATCAAATCAAAGAACCTGAATGGCCTGTCACATTTGGACAGGTTGTATATGCTCACCTACGCGATATGTTGAAAGCAACTCCTGCACAAAGATTAGACTGGTTCGAAGAAGTGCAGAAAATTGCGTATCAGTTTGCTGCGAGGTAGAAGCAAGTAAACTAAAAATAAACTTAGAGATAAATGGCCCAAAGAGTATCTTTATAGCCCAAGCATAATGATAAGAATAGTATTCATTAAGTGCTATTTATGGCGATTAAGATAACTAATATTACCTTTATATGGCAATCCTTCGTATATGTACTATTATGTATATAAATCTTTTCATTATCTCGCTTTAGGCTAGTTAAGGATATAAATCTTATCATTATGAATCTTGATGCAATGACAAATAGCTCGATTGCGACTGAAATTGGGCAACGAATTGAGCAAATGCGATTAGAGCAGAATCTTACACAGCAACAAGTGGCTGATGAGGTTGGCTTATCACGTGTTAGTTATCGCAAGTTAGCCGGAGGTATGGGTAAATTTGAAAATATTATTGCAGTACTGCGGGTTTTGGGTCGATTAGATTTAATCGAGCCGTTAGTAGCAGAGACAACATTTAGTCCAATAGAGCAGTTGAAACTTAAGGGAAAGCAAAGGCAACGTGCATCAGGTGTCGATGTGGAAAAAGCAGATACTAATACTGAAAAACAAGAACCAAAGCTGGATTGGTAATGCAAAATTTGGCTGAAGTTCGTTTATGGGGTGAGTTGGTTGGCGCATTAATGTATGACCCAGCGTCAAAGATAAGTACCTTTGAATATGCCTCTGAATGGATCAATAAGGGAATTGAAATAGCGCCATTACGCATGCCTTTATCTACCAGAAAATATCAGTTTCTAAATTTAAATGCTGAAACGTATAAAGGATTACCTGCCGCTTTCTCGGATACGTTGCCAGATGATTTTGGTAATGCCGTTATTGATGCATGGTTAGCTCGAAATGGACGAGATGCTAATACATTTACTTCGCTTGAACGTTTGCTCTATACAGGAGATAGAGGAATGGGAGCGCTAGAATTTTTGCCTGCAATTTCAAGAAAAAAGTCCAGTGGTGGGAACATTGAACTTATTTCATTAATTGAAATGGCGCAAAAGGTATTAGATCAGCGTTCTAATCTATCAAAAAATATATTAGCCGAAGAAATGAATAATGATGCGATGACAGGGTTACTCCAAGTAGGGACCTCTGCCGGTGGGGCTCGAGCAAAAGCATTGGTTGCCGTGAATGCAGATAGAACTCAGTTACGTTCAGGCCAACTAGATGCCCCGAAAGGTTTTGAACATTATTTATTAAAGTTTGATGGCGTAGAAGAACACAAGGTTAATAGTGAAGCCTTTGGAGACCCGAAAGGCTTTGGACGGATGGAATACGCATATTATCTGATGGCAATGGATGCCGGAATTAATATGTCACCTTCAGAGTTACTAATAGAGGGAGAGCGCTCACATTTTATGACAAAGCGCTTTGATCGTGACGGAAATAAAAAACACCATTATATTTCTTTATGCGCAATCGATCATGCTGATTATAAAAAGCCCGGCGCTTATAGTTATGAGCAATTATTATCTGTTGCAAGGCAGTTAAAATTATCGAGAAAGGATGCCGTTGAAATTTATCGTCGCATGGTTTTTAACGTGGTTGCTAGAAATCATGATGATCATACTAAGAATACAGGTTTCTTACTAAAGTCGGCAAAAAGTAAATGGTGTTTATCACCCGCATTTGATATTGCTTACAGTTATAAAAAAGACTCCCCTTGGGTGAACTCACACCAAATGAGTTTAAACGGTAAAAGAGATAACTTTATTCGTGATGACTTATTGGCCGTGGGAACACTGTTAAGTAACTTTAAGCGTGAGTCCAATCAGATTATTGATGAAGTCATATCGGTCGTTGAAAAGTGGGATGACTATGCAAATAAAGCCGGTGTCTTTGATGACTTGAAGAATGAAATAAAGAAAAACCATAGGCTTGTTCTTTAATGAAACAACATGAGCTGAACGGTTTGATATTAGTCAGGCTTGATTAAGAAGAATTTATAGGCAAAAAGCAAGACCTGACTCTGATGCTCGAGGTAAATCTTGAACTAAACAAAAAGAGTAATATATTATGTATATCAAACAATTTGTGGCAAGTGAATAATGACAGATTCAACAAATCAAGCCGACTGGAAAGAGCTTTTTCCTTTGCTGAAACAAGAGTCTCCTGCTTTCGCGAAGAATTTTCAGGTCATCTCATTACCCGCTGACACCATTGCTTTTCATCAGGGTGATAGCTGCAAGAATTATCTATTAGTTCTTGAGGGCTCGATTAAAGTTTTGGCTCGTAATGAGTCTGGACGTGAAATAGTTTTATATCGTGTACAGCGTGGAGGCTCTTGTGTACTGACGACCTCCTGTTTACTGGGGCATAATAACTACCCCGTTGAGGGTGTTACCGAAACACCGGTTCGGGCACTGGCCATTCCTACGAAAGTTTTTCATCAAGGGTTAAATGAATCCGAATCATTTCGTACTTTTATATTTAATACCTATGGAAAACGATTAACGGATGTTATTTCCTTAGTTGAATCAATCAGTTTTGAACATATCAATCGGCGTCTTGCACGCTTCCTGTTGGCTCAAGCCAGTCAAGATAAGTTACACGCTACCCACCAGGTAATAGCGACAGAATTAGGGAGTGCACGCGAAGTGATCAGCCGACAATTAAAAAGCTTCGAACAATCTGGCTGGATTGAGCAGCAACGTGGGCAAATAACAATCATGGATCAAGACGCATTGTCACAACTTGCTCATTCATATGATTGAATGTGACTTTGTCACTGACATTAATTACATGGAAGGTAATACTCTCTTCATTGAATCTTTAAATACAACGAATGGAGTAATTATTATGAAAAATGTTGGTGGTTTTGATCGTCCTTTACGCGTGATTGTTGGTTTAATCCTAATCAGTCTTGTTTTTGTTGGACCACAAACCGTATGGGGATGGGCAGGTCTTATTCCTTTAATTACGGGTGCTTTTGGCTTCTGTCCTCTATATAAAATTATAGGCTTTAATAGCTGTCCTGTTAATAAGTAACATCAATTAGCTGATAGCTTTATTCCTGAAGTATTAAGTGGCGGTGACTTATATGTCACTGCCTTTCTATAGTATATCCTTATATAAAATCTCATCAAAATCAGGCAATGCATGATCCAATAATCTTTCCCCACAAGCTGAGGAATAATACCTTTCTTAGTCGAAACAACCTATATCAGATCTGAGAATTTCCTTAGCTCATGGATATATGGATCACGAGGCATTGGCCAAAACCAAACCAAAATATTTTTTACTTGAAGTATTCGCATAGCGTTTAACTGTATGCTGCTTTGGAATTAGTTTGCGTTATAGCTTTACCAATATCTTTATTTGTTACACCAAGAGCTAATAAAGATTTAATTAATAAATCTAATGACACAGAACGATCACCTGTTTCCATTTTAGCGACACGAGATTGACTTGAATTAATTTTTTTAGCAAATTTTTTTTGCGTTAAATGACGTTGAGTTCTTACTTCTTTCAAACTATTTGCTAACTTAAGTTTAAGTTCAATGTAAGCGGCGGCTTCTTCAGACAACTCTAAGAAATCAGCAGCACTACCAACTTCCCAACCATTAGTTTCCAGTTTTTTATGTTTAGCTGCTTTCATTGTCGTATCTCCTAACTCGTTCCTTACATATATCAATAAACTGCTTTGGTGTGGTCTTCGTTTTTTTTTCAAAAACTTCCAACATCACACTACTACTGGTAATTATGTCACTCTTCTGCAAACAGATTTAAAGAACCTTGGTGCTTATTTAGCTAAAATTAATGGTGATTTTGGTGGAAAAACACATGCTGCTGTAAAGCGGCTCCAATGGAATGCTAAATATATTTCTAGCCGGATTAAAAGCAAGGCAATAACACAAGTATCAAAAACCTTCACTGATAAAATTGATGGTATTGTTGGTAATCATTTAAAAAAAGAGCTAACTCTTTGGACTAATACTAAATATACCGTTACAGGTGATTTAGTCCGCGTAAAAGAAGCCAAGTTTAGTAATATTGAACTTGGTGATGGTTTTAAGGTAATTAGTCATCCAAATATAAGCGCGGGCGAACTCGTGTTTTCTGCTCCTTTGCTAGCCTATTTAAAAAGTGCAAATGAAAAATCAAAAAGTGAGCAATATGCGGATTGGTCTCATTATTTGAATGAGTTTTCTTCAGAGGTTGGTAAAAATTATACGTTTCATAAATTATCGACTGATAAATTAAAAAGCATAATTTTAAATGGTGAAAAATTTAAAGAAAATTATTCAATGATCTTTATGAAAAAAGGAAAGCCGAGTTATTTTTATGGTGGCCCTATAGTAGAGCCACAAGTATATAAGTTTGTGCAATTGACTTATTCAGGTAAACCTATAAAACCAAAACACCTTAATCAATTTTCCCCAGAAGAAGTGAATATCAAATTTAAAAAATGTAATTAAGGTATCAAGGGGATGGTCAGCTTGATTTAAATTTTTGTCAGATGATACTTTGCTAATTGCACACTTACTTAGAACTATTATTCAAATTAGACTTTAGCTTATCATGCACAGAGTCAATGGGAGGCAACCTAAGCTAGCAATAAATGGGGTCAGATCATTAGCTAGCAATAAATGGGGTCAGATCATTTGAAACTAAGATAGGGGAATATCAAGTGTTCTGAGCCCTTATTCCTTTGAGCGATATAGTTAAACTGTCACATTTCGCATGCATAATCTTAGCTTCTATAATTCTGCTTTGAGCGAGACCGACGGTGCCAAAAAAATTGTTATTTATTACTGCTAACCAGTGGCAAGGAGAATGTCTTTCTTCCCTTGTGCATTTAGTACAAACACCTCACTTTGCCACAGATAAAGGCATTGTATCCCATAATATTGCAAGATACCGATCCAAAGCGGTTGCACTCATGGGTTCAATCCCACAATGAAAATAGAAATTGTCACCACCCCTAATCAACAATTGAAAGAAACGGGCTTTGGAACACTCGATGCTTGCCATAGCCTATTGGTTGCAATCACAAATATGGGATTCGCCGTAAAGTTAAATGTATGTGAGACCAAAGAAGATTTAGATGCCATTGTAAAAAGGAATCCTGACTTGGTCGTTTTAGCCGTAAAGTATATTCCGACTGAAAATAATGATGACATTTGGTTGGCTGATTACTTTATGCAGCACGAAATTAACTTCACGGGTTCAGCAAGAGAAGCATTGAAATTTGATTCAAACAAAATTCTAGCAAAATCCTATTTGATGAATAAAGGAATTTCTACAGCAAAATATTTCACATCGGTTCCGGGGAAGTACAAAAGAGAAAGTGACTTACCCATTCAGTTCCCTTTGTTTTTAAAACCAATAAGTGCAGCAAATGGTAATGGCATCGATGATTTATCACTTGTAAATAATTTTTTAGAATACGAAAATAAAATATTATCGTTATATAACACATTCAAACAGCCTGTATTAGTAGAAGAATATTTGGATGGACGCGAGTTCACCGCAGCAATAATACGAACAGCAAATAATAAATTAATTATTTCTGCTATCGAGATAGTACCGCCTATATCATCAAACGGACTTAGAATTTTAGGTGAAAAGGTAAAGAACGATAACTCAGAAAAACTAATAGCCATCGAAGATAATGAAATAAAAAATAGAATTGAACAACTCTCAGCTGATGTTTTTTGTACTCTTGGTGCCAGGGACTTTGGTAGAATAGATATTAAAGCCAATAAAGCCGGGCAATATTTTTTTGTTGAAGCAAATCTGGTGCCTGGCATGACAGCGGGTTCCAGCTATTTCCCTAGAGCATTTGAAATCGCCAGTGATTTAAACTACAACAAAGTCGTTCAGTTGATGCTGGAAAAAGGTCTTAGTCGAGCTAACTCAATGGCATCAAACCGCAACACCGTGCTCAACCAGAATAGTGTGGCTTTAAATTAATAAGACACCCATATTAAATTATTAATAAGATAGATTAGAAAGCCCGCATTAAACGTAATGTGGGCTTTTTTATTCGTTTTAGATAATTTTTAATTTGATATGCCCCTATGTACTTTAGCCGTAGTCTTACCAAAAATCATATTACAAAATTAATTGAGCGGTTTGGCCTTAGTCCGGCATTCTTTTGATTTAGGTGAGTGATGAAAAAATTCGAGGGGATCCGTCAGGACCTGACTTTACCGCTTTTAAATTTCATTTTATATTCAAGTTGAGATACAATCTGTAGAATATACGTTTATTATTTTTTCTAAAATTAAGGTTTAGTCTCTAATGTCCTCTAAATTTGATCAAGTTTATACTCATTGTCCTGTGTGTAATACTGATGATATTCGATCATATCATCAAGATAGTAATGGCATAAAAATTTCAAAATGTCCTAGTTGCTCAGTTCAATTTATGAACCCTGTATATTCAGATAATTATATAAATGATTTTTATAATAATTATACTGAAGATTCTTACTCACAAAAAGTATTAGATGAACAGAATTTTACAGCAAATGATTATTTACAGAGCGTTGAAAAATATTTAGGTCGAACTGGTAGCATGTTGGACTTTGGTAGTGGAAATGGGCAGCATAGCCAAGTGGCAATGCGGCGCGGTTGGGAGGTTGTTGGTTATGATATTGATTGTAAAGTAGCTGAAAAAATATCTAATAAATTCAATTTTACTTACTTGTGTGGTGCTTTTGAAGATGTTGAATGGAAAAGGAAAAAATTTGACCTCGTTTATGCAAATCAAGTAGTGGAACATTTAAAAGATCCTATAAGCATGATTAAGTTAATACATGCACGTTTAAATGAGAATGGTATATTTTTAGTTGCCGTACCGAATATTAATTCTTTGTCTAGTCGCATAAAAATCATGCTTGAAAAAGCAGGAGTTCGTAAGAAAAATAAAGGAAAGTACTATGATACAGGCCATCATGTGTTTTATTACGATAAAAAATCTATTGTAAAGATGTTAAAAATAGCTGGGTTTGATGTTATAAGCCTGCATAATTGTAAAAAACCAAGACTCCATCAAAATAAACTTGCAAAGTTTTTTCGTCGAAATATTGTTGAAAAAATTATCTCAAATAGTGTGTTGTATGTACTTGCAAAGAAAACTTCGATTTAATGTGATTGGACCTATCTAATGAAGTGCTAAATATATTTCAAACCGGATTAAAAGCAAAGTATAATTTTAAATGGTGAGAAATTTAAAGAACATTCTTCCTAATAACTTAATTTACTGTTTTCCTATTCACGATTCATTTGTTTTTTTGTTTTGCTGGTTGCCTGTGCGGTGAATGGATCGTCTGGCCAGTAGTGTCGTTTGTATTTTCCTCGTAGATCTTTTTTTACATCATGATAGGTGGTTTGCCAGAAGCTGTTTAAATCTTGTGTTACTTGCATGGGATGTCGCGCCGGTGATAATAAATGCATCATCAGTTTGCACTGACCATTTAATACCGTGGGCGTGTCGTATAAACCAAAAACTTCTTGGAGCCTGACGGCAAGGACGGGTTGCACTGGGTCGCTGTAATCTATGTTCACAGCAGAACCGCTGGGTACGCTGATTCTCTCTGGCGCTAATTGCTTTATCAGTTGTTGTTGTTCCCAGCTGAGCTGATTTAAAAGTAGGTTATGTATATTCAGTTTGAAACATTGCTTGAGGCTGTTTTCATTTGTTAAGTAAGGTTGCAACCATTCATCTAGCGTGTCGCTTAGAGCTTGTTCTGAAAAATCGGGAAGTGGTTGATCAGAAAACTGTTTTTTAACTGCTGGATTATTTTTAAGATGCTGGTTAATAAATTGCACGCGTTGTTTTAGGCTGAGTGCCTGCGCGTTCCAGTTTAGGCATTCTAGCTTCGACTCTTTAACTGCTTGCATCAGGCACTGTTGAATCGCACCTTTAGTTTCTGTATTTTTTACATCGTGAAGGATTGATTCTTGAAGTATTATTTTACCAATGCGACTGGTTTGTTTTGCTTCGACGCGCTGTGCGCTTTCGTTCCATTCAACACGTTCTTCGTGCTGAATGTTATCAATAAAATATTCCTGTAATTGTTCTGCGCTAATATCTGCCGCCAGATAAATACAGGCTTCACCCTGTTTGGCATCTAGGTTGGCGACCACAAGATACTCATGCTGATGGTGCTGAAAATAGGGCGGAATAACTGCGCCTTTACCGTTACTGAGTAAATAACGTGCTTCGTTGCCGTTGCGTCGTTTGGCGATTCTGTCGGGGTAGGCGTAGGCCAGAAGCACGCCGCTAACTTTATTGTCTGGCGTTTCTTTGTTTGGTATCTCTGGGCTGCAACGTTTAACACGCTTAAAAAAATCATCGGCGGTTTGTATTATGCGTTTGCATTGCTGGTTGTCTATTCCATGTTGGCCGTGATGGTTTGATCTTTCATGCACAAGAACATTAAGCCTGTCATGAATGTCGGCACTTTTATCGGCATTAGCCTGAAAAATATCTTTCTCGGTGAGTAGGCTTGCGATCAAACAGGCGTGATAAGCCTGATCCAGTTGCAGTGCCGCCAACATCATGTGTGCTAAGCGTGGATGCGTGCCCAGTTTCAACATGTCACGGCCATGCGCATTAATTGTTCCCTGATCATCTATGGCGCTGAGCTGTTGCAGCAAAGTTTTTGCTTGTTTAATGGCACTTGTTGGTGGCAAATCTATCCACTGCAATTCATTAACCTTGGTTACGCCCCAGTTGGCCAGTTCCAGCACCAACGATGACAGATCGCTGTGTAAAATTTCAGCTGATGCATGTTTAAGTAAACGGGGTTGTTGCTCTGCTGTCCATAGTCGGTAACAGACACCGGCGGATAATCTTCCGGCGCGTCCACTGCGTTGCACGGCTGAGTCTTGTGAAATGGAGCGGGTGTTGAGTCGATTCATGCCCGAGGCAGGGTTGTAATCGAGCATGCGCTCTAGTCCCGAATCAATCACACAGCTAATACCTCCAATGGTGATACTGGTTTCTGCGATATTGGTGGCGAGGACAATTTTACGCATGGTTTTTTCTTTATGGTTATTTTTAGGCGATGCGATAGCCAAATCTTGTTGCTGTTTGTTTAAACTTCCATGTAGCGGTGCAATCAAAATGTTCTTGATCGATTCGTTCTCTAGGATTAGTTTTATCTGTTTGGACAGCTGGTTAATTTCTTTGACTCCGGGTAGAAATACCAGGCAGTTGCCCTCGTGTTCATGAATGAATTTACTTATCGTATTAGTCAAATTGATCATCAGTTGTTGTTGTGGATTTTTGTTGTGTTGACTGATCAACTTATCGAGATATTTGTTCTCGACAGGAAAACTGCGACCTTCACTCTGAATGATAGGTGCGTTATCTAGCAGGGTAGCAACCGCATCCGTATTCAGCGTCGCCGACATTACCAGAATTTTTAAATCCTCGCGTAAAATCTGCTGGCTTTGTAAACACAGTGCCAGTGATAAATCTGAATGCAGGTTGCGTTCGTGAAATTCATCAAAAATAACTAGCGCCGTTTTTTTAAGTTCCGGGTCAGCCTGTAACTTGCGCGTTAAAATACCTTCGGTGACCACCAGTATTTTTGTTTTATCGCTAAAGCAGTTGTCCTGACGGATCTGGTAACCTACGGTTTCACCGACTTTTTCATTGAGTAAAAAAGCCATACGCGCCGCTGCATTGCGTGCAGCAAGTCGGCGAGGTTCGAGCATAATGATTTGCCTATCACCTAACCAATTCTGCTCGAGCAAGGCGATGGGTACGGCGGT
>JASFYW010000159.1:0-4955 GCA_045046865.1 Woeseiaceae bacterium
CGACCTGCAGCATCATTTAAACGCGTCGCTTTACCGAGTCTGTCTGATGCTACACAATCCATTGGTTTATCTAACTCTGCTTCAATTGCGAATTCTATTCCGTCTGGTAATTTTTGACCCTCGGCGGAGAAAAATTTTATTCCATTATCATAATAAGGGTTATGTGAAGCACTGATCACCACACCGGCTTCAGCTCGAAACGTTTTTGTTAGGTAAGCGATCCCTGGGGTTGGCATAGGACCAACAAGTAAAACATCGGTACCTGCTGCTGAAAATCCAGCTTCTAATGCCGATTCAAGCATATAGCCAGAAATACGGGTATCTTTGCCAATTAATACTTTATGGGTACCTTGGCTTGCTAAAACTTTACCTGCTGCATACCCCAGTCTCATCACAAAATCAGGTGTTATTGGATATCTACCTACTAATCCTCGTACGCCATCAGTACCAAAATATTTTTTTGTCATTTTATTTTTCCTTTTCAAGCAAGTCGCTGTGCGTTGTTGCTTGTAATACTTTTAAAGCGTCTACGGTTTCTTTAACATCGTGAACACGTAATAACTGAGCACCTTGTTGTGCTGCTAGAATTGCGGTGGTTAAACTGCCCGTAAGGCGATTTTCTGCCGCGCAATTTAATAAATTGCCGATCATTGATTTTCTTGAAGTACCACTGAGCAAGGGTAATTCAAATTGATGAAACACTGACAAATTAGCCAGTAATTGATAATTTTGTTGCAACGTTTTACCAAAGCCAAAGCCGACATCTAAAATAATGCGACTTTTCACTATGCCTGCCTGCTCGCACGCGTTAATTCGCTGCTTAAAAAAAGTTTTTATATCCGTAATTAAATCGTCATAAACGGGTGCATTCTGCATTGTTCTAGGTAACCCTTGCATGTGCATTAAACAGATAGGTACATTCGTTTTCGCTAATACTTTAAGGCAGCCCTCATTTTGTAAGGCGCGCACATCGTTAATCATATCGGCGCCCTGCTCAATGGCTTCACTCATCACGGCAGCTTTACTGGTATCGATAGAAACAATAATGTCAAAATGCTGTTTAACCGCCTTTAGAATAGGAATTACCCGCATTATTTCATCTGGTTCACTCACCTCTTTCGCGCCAGGGCGTGTCGATTCTCCGCCAATGTCAATAATACTGGCACCATCAGCGATCATTTGTTCAACTTGTTTTAGTGCCGCATCAATTTTCGTGAATTTTCCCCCATCTGAAAATGAATCAGGGGTTACATTTAAAATGCCCATAACTTTAGGGGTTGATAGATCTAAATTTTGATTAGCACACCTTAATAACTTCATCATAAACTTTAACTATTTTATTCTTTAGTTGTTCATTTAAAAAAAGCCCCGTAAAACGAGGCTATTATTTAGGGTTCTTAAATTTCATCGCTGCGTCTATTTTACAGGAACATCATCAGAATTATTAAGATCAGGTGTTATTTTTTCATCAACACTTGCTGAAGTGCTTGGACCTTTTGGGTCTGATTTTTTCTTCTCGCTTGGATCAGCTGGTGGACGAACCTCTCGATGCGCCATTAAATCATCAATTTGATTAGCATCAATAGTTTCGTATAACATCAATGCATCTTTCATTGCATGCAAGATATCCATATTTTCTTTTAATAATTTTTCTGAACGCTGATAATTACGATTTAAAAAGTCTTTCACTTCCATATCAATCATTTGAGCGGTCTCATCTGACATATGTAAGTTCTTAGAAGTAGTACGACCTAAAAACACTTCGCCTTCTTCTTCAGCGTAAAGCATAGGACCCATTTTTTCTGACAAGCCCCATTGAGTTACCATTTTTCGAGCAATATCAGTTGCACGTTCTATGTCATTTGAAGCGCCTGTAGAAACTTTATCAATACCAAATATAATTTTTTCGGCAATACGACCACCATATAAACTTGAGATCATACTTTCTAAATGTTGTTTAGAATGACTAATTCGGTCTTCTTTGGGTAAATACATCGTTACGCCTAAGGCGCGACCCCGAGGAATAATACTCACTTTATAAACAGGATCATGATCCGGAACTAAGCGGCCAATAATGGCATGACCTGATTCATGGTAGGCTGTCATTTCTTTTTCTGCTTCGCTCATTACCATTGAACGACGTTCTGCACCCATCATTATTTTATCTTTCGCTGCATCAAACTCACTCATCGCCACAACTTTACGTAAACCACGAGCGGCAAACAAGGCTGCTTCGTTTACTAAATTGGCTAAATCTGCACCAGAAAAACCAGGTGTTCCTCGTGCAATAACAGAAGCAATAACATCATCAGCTAATGGTACTTTACGCATATGTACTTTAAGAATTTGTTCACGACCGCGGACATCTGGCAAACCGACAGTTACTTGGCGATCAAATCGTCCCGGACGTAATAACGCAGGATCTAATACATCAGGGCGGTTAGTGGCGGCAATAACAATAACGCCTTCATTCCCTTCAAAACCATCCATTTCAACCAACATTTGGTTCAAGGTTTGTTCACGTTCGTCGTGTCCGCCACCTAAACCAGCACCACGTTGGCGACCAACCGCATCAATTTCATCGATAAATATAATACAAGGGGCCGCTTTTTTAGCTTGTTCAAACATATCACGAACACGCGATGCGCCTACACCAACAAACATTTCAACAAAATCAGAGCCTGAAATAGTAAAAAATGGCACTTTAGCTTCACCCGCAATGGCTTTAGCTAACAGGGTTTTACCAGTACCCGGCTGACCTATTAATAAAATACCAGAGGGAATACGACCACCTAATTTTTGAAATTTGCTTGGCTCGCGCAAATAATCAACTAATTCTGCTACTTCTTCTTTAGCTTCATCACAACCAGCAACATCAGCAAAAGTGGTTTTAATTTGGTCTTCACTTAATTGGCGCGCTTTAGACTTACCAAAAGACATCGCACCTTTGCCACCACCGCCTTGCATTTGGCGCATAAAGAATATCCAAACGCCGATTAGCAATAACATCGGGAACCAAGAGATCAGAATACTGGTGAATAAACTTTGCTCTTCAGGTAATTTTCCTGAAGCACGTACACCTTCTTTAACTAAGTCATTAATTAAATCGCGATCATAGCCACCAGGAATAACAGTAACAAATTTTTCACCACTTCGTTTAGTGCCTTGAATAACACCTTTGCGGTCAATTTGGGCTGCGCGGATCTGCCCTTGACGCACTTCTTGAACAAAATGCGTATAATCGAGTTGTTTATCTTTGCTACTATTGGGAGCAAAATTTTGGAATACTGACATCAGTACTACAGCTATTACTAACCATAAAATAAGATTTTTTGCCATATCGCTCAACTTAATGACCTCTTGAAGTTTGTGAAAAAATTAATGATTCGAATGTGATTACAATTTTCATATTTCGCCTAATTTACTATAATTTAATGTCAGTGGCTACTTAAAGCCTGTCGCTATAAGATATACTTCTCTTGAGCGTGCCCGAGACGCATGAGGCTTTCTTGTTTTAACCGTTTTAAAATATTTTTTTACCTCTTTCATAAAAGGTTCAAATCCTTCCCCTTGAAATACTTTAACGATAAAAGCGCCATTATTTTTTAGCACTTGATCACACATATCTAATGCTAACTCAACTAAATACATACTGCGTGCAGAGTCTGCGCTTTCGTTACCCGTCATATTAGCGGCCATATCAGACATAACGACATCTATAGTCTTACCTTCAATTTTGGTTAAAAGCGCATTTAATACTGCCTTTTCTCGAAAATCACCTTGGAGAAAATCTACACCGACTAAGGGATCCATTGATAAAATATCACAAGCGACCACTTGTCCACTTTCACCAACAACTTTAACCGCATATTCAGACCAACCACCAGGCGCAGCACCCAAATCGACTACTTTCATGCCTGATTTTAAAAGATGATCTTTATCATTGATCTCTTCTAATTTAAATACTGCTCGTGAGCGTAATCCCAATCGTTGTGCTTTTTTGACAAATTCATCATCGAAATGTTCCTGCATCCAACGTTTACTGCTCGCCGTTAATTTTTTTTTACTCATAAAGTATATTAATATTATTTATTTAAATGATATAAAAATGGATATTACCATCAAGATGGAGGTAAAATAACTCTAATTCAAGCTAACTTGTAACGAAATTTGTAAATGACTTTAAATAACAAACAAATTCAGCATTTAAAATCGCTGGCACATAGTCTTAAACCCGTAGTTTTAATGGGTTCGAATGGTTTAACTGAAGCAGTAATTGCTGAAATAGATTATGCATTAAATCATCATGAATTAATTAAAATTAAAATACCAACCGATGATCGTGAAAATAAAACACTTATTGCTGAAGCAATTTGTAGAGAAACCAATTCCACCAAAATTCAAGTGATTGGAAAAACTTTGATTATTTATCGTCACAGCGAAGAAAATAAAATCAGAATACCAAAATTATAATTATAACGAATTACTTCATAATAAATTAAAATGCTAGAAAATAAAAGCTAGATCAAAAATCTAGCTTTTTATTTTATAACTCAAGTTTCGGGATTCAAATAAAGTAATATTAATTATTTATGCTCTACCGCAATAATTTCATACTCTACCGTACCGCCAGGTGTTTTAATTTCAACTTCACTATCAACAGTTTTACCTATTAAACCACGCGCAATGGGCGAACTAACAGAAATACGATTTTGTTTAATATCCGCTTCATCATCGCCCACAATTTGATAAGTCACTTCAGCATCAGTGTCAATATTTAATAATGTAACGGTTACCCCAAAGATAACTTTACCATTATTAGGTATTTTAGAGATATCTATAACTTGTGCATTACTTAATTTACCTTCAATGTCTTGAATGCGGCCTTCGCAAAATCCTTGCTCTTCACGCGCCGCATGGTATTCAGCATTTTCTTTTAAATCACCATGTTCACG
>JASFYW010000160.1:0-3666 GCA_045046865.1 Woeseiaceae bacterium
ACGCTAGCACAGTCTTCTTTGTTTCTATTATGGCTGGCTTGCCAAGATAATTCCTTTGCATATAATCAACGTCTAATAGGTTTAGTGTTTTTTAAGTGCATGTGCGATTTGATTCATGGGTTGAGCTACTTTTGAACTATCAAGTGCTTGTACAAAAGTACCATTGATTTTTAATTTATATCTGTATTTTTAGACATAATCTAAGTGTCACAAAATGTAAACCTTTACCCAATAGCTAAATAAATAGGGTTTATCCCTAAAGTTTAATTATGTCAGACCGACAAAACGTGTAGTAAATAAAAACGACTGGAATAAATAATAATGTTATTGGGTAGACTAAAATTAAAAGCGAAGATTCTCGGTGTGTCGAGTGTCTTTTTGTCTGGAATGGTTACTATCATGTTGATTGGTGGTTTCGTTATTGTTCAGCAATACAATGCCATTGGTGATGCGGTTGGTATTGCAACTAAAAGAGTTTCTGCAGCAAATAAAACAAGTCGAGCCATTATTACTATGGATGGAAATATTCAGGCATTAATCGCTAATGATGAAAAGCAAGGCATACGTGTTGCTTCGATAGCATCTATTCGAAGTGGGGCCAAAATAGATGAGACCTTGGCAACATTAAAAGAATTACTGCCTGAAAATAATCGATCAATTTCTGAATTAATTTCTGAAATGAAAACATTACGTCCGAAACAAATGCGAATTATTGGTACGGCGAGAAAAAATAAAGATGAAGAAGCATTACAAATGGCCTCTGAGATACATGATGAATTTGTCAAAATCGTTCAGTTATCAGCGAATATAATTAAAAACAGTGAGCAAGCGTTACAAGATGAACTCGCGGTCTCTAAAAAGAGAGCGTTTGATTTGTTTAAAGTTATTGGTGTGTTTTTAGTGATGGGGATATTGCTGGGGTTATTTATCGCTTTTTCGGCTGCCAGAATGATGAGCCGACCCCTTGCCGGCATTCAGAAAACGATGGAGTCGATGGCTGCGGGTGATTTAACACATGATATTGAACTTGAGGTCAAAGGTGAAGACGAAATTGCGCAAACAATTATTGCGATGAAAGAGATGGTTGAACGGTTACGAAATATGGTTGGCCAGATTGCGAGTGCAAGTCAGGGTGTTAATAAAGAGACTGAAGGGCTTGCAAGTAATGCATTAGTAATAAGACAGTCTACGGCATCGTTAGACACGATAGTTTCCAATATAGAATCAGATACGAATCAAGTTGCCAACTCAGCAGCAGAAGCTTTTGCAAAAGCAACCGATGCTTTAGAGAGTGCGCAGCAAACTTCAGATTCAGCAGAAGCTTCAGCAAAAGGGATTTTAGACGCAGTTGAAAGCTTTAAGATTTTTCAAATTAAAATTGATCAGACGGCGACAAACAGCGAATCACTTTCTGAGATCGCCAGCAAAATAACGGGTATTACTCAGACGATCAGTGATATTTCAGAACAAACCAATTTACTCGCTTTAAATGCAGCAATTGAAGCAGCACGTGCCGGTGAACAAGGTCGAGGTTTTGCGGTAGTTGCAGATGAAGTAAGAACCTTGGCGGGCAGAACCGGTGATGCCGTTAACGAAATTTCTACCTTGATAGGAAACATTAGTAATAGTGTCGCTGAAACAGTCGATTCAATTCATAGTGCGCGTGATGATGTTGTAACAAATATTGATTCGTTAAAAGAAGCGGCAGAAAAAAGCAGCGCAAGCAGTACTCAAGCAATGCAAATTAGTGAAAGCATGCGTGAATTAGCAAGTTTAATAGATACCCAACGCGATGCAACATCACGAATTAGTGGAACGGTGACTGAGCTTGCCAGTATCTCCGGTGAAAATAATCAACAAGCTGATGGTCTGATTTTATTATCTGAAAGTCTTGGCATCGCTGCAAATGAATTACAAAGTGTTGTTAGTCAGTTTGAAGTTTAATAACACCTTATCGTTAATCGAAAATATTACGTCAAACCAAAGGGGAATCTTACATGAAACCACTGTCCTACCTAATTAGCGCTACTCTAGTTACAAGCTTTTTATTAAGCAACAGTAGCTTTGCAACTGAAAACAAATATGTCTTTAAGGCGGGTGATCCAAGCTTGAAGGAGTGGTTATTGCCAGCCGAGGTGCCGTATCCAAAAGGAAATAAACCCAATAAAGCGAGAATAACATTAGGTAAAAAACTTTTTTTTGACCCTCGTTTAAGTGGTGATGGCAACATGTCTTGTGCGACTTGTCATAATCCCACATTAGGCTGGTCAGATGGATTACCAACAGCAAGAGGTGTTAAGAGTAAAGTATTGGGACGCGCTTCTCCTACCATTATCAACACAGCATATAACTCGATTCAAATGTGGGATGGCCGAAAAAAATCTTTGGAAGATCAAGCAATGGGCCCAATGGAAGCAACCGTTGAAATGAACATGGATACTAAAAAATTATTCAAATGGTTAAATTTAAACCTGGAATACATCCAGTTATTTAATCGAGCATACCCAGGTGAAAAAATTGCAGCACCAGCCTTATCAAAAGCAATGGCGACCTATGAAAGAACGGTAATAAGTAATAATTCTAGTTTTGATCGCTGGGTGAGAGGCAATAAAAAAGCGATGACAACACAGCAGGTACGTGGTTTCAAATTATTTGCAACAAAAGCAAATTGTGCTGTATGTCATTCTGCGCCAAACTTTACCGATAATGGTTTTCATAACATTGGTTTAGCTTCATGGGGCCATAAAAATCCTGATATGGGTCGTTATGCTCAACGTCCTTTAGGTTTAATGAAGGGCGCATTTAAGACGCCAACACTTCGCGAAATTAAACGCACTGCTCCCTATTTTCATGATGGCTCTGCTAAGACATTGAAAGCGGCAGTCAAACATTATGTTAAGGGTGGTGTTGTTAAAACAAATTTATCTCCTAATATGAAAAAGATTTCTTTGACAGATAAAGAAATTGATGACATTGTCGCATTTATGAAAGCATTATCTTCATCTTATAACGCGATTACATTACCAGAGTTACCATTGGACTAACTTTATTAACGAACATGTTTAGAAAGCATGTTCGTTAGTTTTATTGATTGAAAAGGAAAAAGATATGATGAATAAATTATTAGTGACAATCTTATTTGCGTTCATTAGTTCAACTGCTTTTGCTGCTGAAGTAGAAGTAGGACAAAAAGATAAACAATTTACGAAAAAGAGCGTAACGATAAAATCAGGAGATTCAGTTAAGTTTACTAATGAAGATCCGTTTTTTCACAATGTATATAGTTTAGACGACAAACAAATATTTGACTTAGGCTCATATCCAAAAGGAGAATCTAAATCAGTTAAGTTCGATAAAAAAGGAACATATGATATTGAATGTGCTATTCATCCTAATATGACAATGAAAGTCATAGTGGAGTAATCTCATGAGTAAATTTCTTTACGTTTTTTCTGTGTTCATTTTTTCAATGTCTACTCATGCAGGCAATTCGCAGAAATATTGCGGAGTAGAAGCGCAATCGTGCGTGACTTACGGTGCAAATGTTTTTCAGGCGCGCTGTGCTTTATGCCATGGCACAGACGGTTTGGGTGAAGGTATTTTATCCTTACAGCTGAAAGATTATCCCAATACGAATTTACGGGATAGCAAAGTCAAAGGGCACGC
>JASFYW010000161.1:0-4866 GCA_045046865.1 Woeseiaceae bacterium
CTGATTGATATTTTGATGCGCCGTCGTCAGAACAATCCACTTTTAACGGGTGAAGCGGGTGTTGGTAAAACAGCTATAGTGGAAGGTTTTGCGCATCGTATTAATAAAGGTGACGTGCCCCCTGCGCTTAAAGATGTCAAATTATTGTGCTTAGACATTGGATTGTTACAAGCGGGCGCTAGTATGAAAGGTGAATTTGAAAACCGACTAAAACAAGTTATTGAAGAAGTCAAAGCATCCCCAACACCTATCATAATGTTTATTGATGAAACTCATACGCTAATAGGCGCTGGGGGCGCTGCTGGAACAGGCGATGCAGCAAACTTGCTAAAACCAGCATTAGCTCGCGGTGAACTTCGAACCATAGGTGCAACAACTTGGGCAGAATACAAAAAACATATTGAAAAAGATCCTGCGTTAACGCGCCGCTTTCAAGTAGTTAAAGTTGAAGAACCCGATGAAGAAAAAGCAATATTAATGCTACGTAATATTGCCGGCATGCTAGAAAAACATCATCATGTTGAAATACTTGACGGGGCTATTGAATCGGCAGTTAAGTTGTCACATCGCTATATTCCTGCTCGTCAGTTACCAGATAAAGCTGTGAGTTTGTTAGATACCGCGGCAGCAAGGGTTGCGGTAAGTCAATTTGCTACCCCTGCTGAATTAGAAGACTGTAGCCAACGCATTGCAAATTTAACCAATGAACAAAACGTACTCGAAAAAGAAGCCGCCATTGGTATTATTAATCAAAAACGCATAAACGATATTGCTGAATTTTTAAAGTTTGAAAAAATTAAAGAACAGGAATTAAACGAAAAATGGCAAAAAGAAAAAACAGTTGTCGATGAAGTTTTAACATCTCGGCGTAAACTTCGTGATTTACTTACTGAGCAAAAAGCCTCAGCACTGCTAGTAGCTGAAAACGATGTACCTGTAACGGCTATAGATAACTCATCTGCGATCACCAAAGCGCAAGCCGAACTTAATGAACAACACAGTAAACTAAAAACATTACAAGGTGAATCTCCGCTTATATTACCCGCCTGTGATGAACAAGCTGTTGCTTCAGTTGTTGCCGACTGGACAGGCGTACCCGTTGGTAAAATGGTTAATGACGAAATAAATACCGTACTTAACTTAGCAGACATCATGAAAAAACGCGTTATTGGTCAAGATCACGCGATGGAAATGATCGCTAAACGCATTCAAACCTCGCGTGCTGGTTTAGACAACCCGAATAAACCTATTGGTGTATTCATGTTGTGTGGTCCATCGGGAACAGGTAAAACCGAAACAGCTCTGGCGTTGGCCGAGTCGTTGTACGGTGGTGAGCAAAATGTGATCACAATTAACATGAGTGAATTTCAAGAAGCGCATACAGTCTCAACACTTAAAGGTGCACCTCCAGGTTATGTAGGATATGGTGAAGGCGGAATTTTAACGGAAGCCGTGCGTCGTAAACCCTATTCGGTAGTGTTACTTGATGAAGTGGAAAAAGCGCATCCAGACGTGCACGAAATATTTTTTCAAGTATTCGACAAAGGTATAATGGAAGACGGTGAAGGTCGCATGATCGACTTCAAAAACACCTTAATTATACTGACTTCTAATGTCGGCAGTGACTTGATCATGAACATGTGTAAAGACCCCGAGCTAATGCCAGAACCCGACGGTATAGCCAAAGCATTGCGTGAGCCTCAATTACAAGTGTTTCCTGCAGCATTGTTAGGGCGAATAGTCACAATTCCGTATTACCCTCTTTCAAACGAGATGATCAAAGCAATCACCTGTTTACAACTTAACAGAATTAAAGATCGAGTTGAAACTGGCCAAGGCATAGAATTTATTTATGACGATTCAGTTGTTGAATTAGTCGTCAGCCGTTGTACTGAATTAGAAAGTGGTGGCCGCATGATTGATTCAATCCTTACCAATACTTTACTGCCTGAAATTAGCAATAAATTTTTAACGCATATGCTGGAGGGCTCACCAATAAGTAAAGTGGTGGTGAATGCTGAGAATGGTGAATTTACTTATGAATTAGAAAATTAAAATCGTTACAAAAGTAATAATATCAGATTTATTAATTAAGTTATCTACTTTATACGAAGGTAAAATCGACAAATACAAGCGGCACAACAAGCTAGTAAAATAGTATGACAAAATTAATTATTAGACTATTGTCTCTAATTTATAGCGGATTTTTTTTATTTTATCTGCTTAGTAAGAAAATTATATGTAATGCTCATGTCATTAAATATGACCAACAAACAACAATGATATTGGCGAATAGTTATTTTATAAAATGTAACAATAAAATACCCTTTAACCAACTTTTATTAAGGATTTAACAATGGATACTCAAACGGCAACAATAGGAAAAAATGGCTACAATTTAACTGGTAACGAATCTAGAATTCAATTACCGGGAATGACTATCCCACCAAGAATTAATAGCATTATATTAACAACAAAAGAGAAAGAAATGCTGGCCAATGCTCAATATGAAGGATTAAAAAGAGGTGTTTTATTACTATCAACTCTCACTTATGATTGGGAAGCATTAGCATGGCAAGCTATTGGTTCAGCAGTTAACATAACCAATTCACAGGTTTTTCAATCTGACAGTCCTGAAAGCAAAAAAACCATGGAGCGGCTTTCAACTTCAGGTGATGAAATAGCAATGGACGCCGCAGCGAAAAAAATAGGTTCATTACTCACAAAAGCATGGGATAAAGTAGAAGCAAAAATTAGAAATGACCCGTGGATAGAAAGATTAGTAAAAGTATTAAAAATAGGTTTAAGCACTTTATTAGCATGGATAAAAAAAATAATTTTGTCAAAAGAAGTTATTGGAAATTTAGTTCCTTTTTATGCAGCTACAAAAGGCTTAATTGATGGCGCTAAAGGGGTGATAGAAACCCATGGACACAGATCAACTTGGGATAATTTAAAATCAGCCAGCCCTGATATCGCAAGCGGTTTTCCTACCGTTGCGTTAAATGCTTTTTCTCAATTTGTAAAAGTTGAAGGAATGCGTTCAGCTGCTAAAACAGCGTATACCTTTGCAAAAACTATAACTAGTGTCTTGTTACAAATTTTTACTATGGGTATATCGTCAGTTGTGGACTTTGTAACCAGTATAATAGAAGCCGTATCAACTTTTGCTTACAGTGTGTTTCAAGCCGTCACTTTTGGTAAAGCAACTAATCTTTGCAGAGAATGTGTACAAGAACGTCGATTAATGACTGTTAGCGATTTTCAAACTATTTGTGCCTCATCAACCTATGTTGGGTGTGTATTTTTTGGTGCAGCAAATTATATCGGTCACTTTAATATAACGTCTGTTTTATCAAGTGAAACATCAATAATTTCTAGCTCTTCTCTGTTAACTTCAGTTGCTAAAGTTGGAGAAATTCAAAAATCTGCGTGTAGTTATATTCTAAACTCTAATTTCGATATGAAATTTTGCAGTAAAAATGAAGAAAATCAGTATGGCTGGGCATTACAAATGATGAAAGGATATGGTAGCGATGCCCCTCGAAGTGAATTTTTAACAGCAAATGCTTCATCTTTCACAAAATTTAAGCATTACGGTAAAAAATTATGGCGAAAAATAAAATAAAATAAAGTCAAATACCTCTGGCAGAGCCGGAGGTATTTGACTGAAAACAGCCTCCAACAATGTGATTTTTATATTGTTGACGATAATACTAGACTATCTAAATTAGCTGTGCCTATGGTTATCAACAATAGAATAATTAGCGTTATCGATTCAAAACACCTTGCCTTATTTGGCAACGCGTAGACCCAATATAAAATTCTACTACGCTTTTATGATTTATAAATCACTTCTCCCCTTCGCAATCAATTAAAGCTTTTGACTTAAATTAACTCCATCTCACTTAATGCTGATGGTGGGCAAACAAAAAAAGGTACCAACAGGTACCTTTTTCCAATAATTTATGACGAACAAAGCAAGTATTAATTAACTGAGTGATCGCCACCTTTTCTTTCATTTCGGCGAGGTTTCATTTTTTCTACTGGTACATCTGAAACGGAAATTTCTAAAGCTTGACGACGAATTTTAACACGTTTCAATTGTTCAAAAGATTTAGTAGGCATACCTTTTGGTAATTGCACAATAGTATGACGCTCATGTAAGTTGATTTGTCCAATATAACTACTATCTAATGAAATTTCGTTCGCGATAGCGCCAACAATATCACCTGGTTTCGCGCCATGCTCTTTACCAACTTCTAAACGGTATGATTGCCAATCAATATCATTACGTGCAACTCTTGGCTTACGAGGTGCTCTTTCACCACGATCGGCATTGTGACTACGATCATTTCTTTCACTTCTAGCACGACTACCACGTTCATCGCGTCCTCGACTATGGCGTTCACGACCATCGCGATTATCACGATCTCGACTTTCACGTCGTGGTTTAGGATCTTCTTTTGGCTGTAATGGCTGCTTCATTTGCTTTTGAAACAATAAAGCGGCGGCTAAATCCGTTAATGAAAGTTCAGACTCTTTGGCCATTGACTCTATAATTTCACGCATACTGGTTAAATCTTTAGAGCCAATTAAATCAGCTAATTCAATACGAGTTTTTTCAATGCGCGATTTACCTATTTCTTGAATGCTAGGTAAATTATATTGTTCAATGGTACCGTTGGTTAAACGCTCATAATGACGTAACACATACATTTCACGAGGACGACAAAAAGCAATTGAAGTTCCAGCACGACCAGCACGACCTGTACGACCTATACGGTGTACATAAGCTTCATTTTCACCCGGTAAATCGTAGTTAATAACTAAATCAATACGAGGAATATCTAAGCCACGAGCAAC
>JASFYW010000162.1:0-6223 GCA_045046865.1 Woeseiaceae bacterium
TGATAGTGATAGTGATAGTGATAGTGATATGCAATATGTTGCTGATGGACGTTTTTTTCAGATTGTTGATGGCGATCCAACACATTATCAGTTGAAAGATGAAGGGCTAACCTTAGCATTGGGACTTGCTGTAGTCGACAGCTTACGAAGAGCAGAGAGGAATGCTCATGATCTTGATACAAAATTGAACAGTATTATTGAACCAATTTCTGCATTAGATGATACTGCCGATGTTCTTCTTGCTGCCTTAACAATAGTTACATTGGATGATTACTATAATCAAAAGATATCAACTTCTCTTATTAAAGGATTTATTCTGTTACAGAATCCCGATTCTAAAAAGTTTAGTTTATTTTCAAGTTTAGCTAGAAATAAAGTGTCTGGATTTATGGATGCTGCACATTCACTTTGCTTAACAGGAAATTATTTGGCTAATTTTGATTGGTTAAAAAGCACACTAATTAAAGTTAGCGATAATAATCAAGTATGGGATGAAATGGTCAATAATGTAAAATTATGGCTTTCTCTTTATTCTTTATCAATTGAAGAAAACAGACATCCCAACTCAAAAATAGATGTGCAAGAAGAAACTAGAAAATTAGATAATAAAGTTAAGGAACTATCAATTAATGAACTAAAAATATTTAAAGGGCTTACGGAGGAACATGGAGATTTTGATAGTTTATCTGAATTAGCAATTTTTCTTTTAGCAGGTAAACCTTTAACTCCCTTTGTAGATAGCTTTATAAAATATTGTTTTTCAAATGCATTAAATTCTTGTCATTCTCGTTCATTTAAACATTTTCGTAACCTTTTTTTGTATAACAAGATTGATTGGATGGAAACTCGACAATCTATAGTACAGTCAACCATAGAACTTAATGATATTGATATCTCTGTAACAGGGAAATGGTCGATAGTTTCAATGCTGAGAGTAACAGGAGACTCTGAGGATGATAAAAATGCAGAGTTTTTAGCAGAAGAGTTAACTAAAGATCGTGAAAAATTTAAAGGTTGGAGTTTAATTAATAATTATTGTTCTTCTGATCCTTGCAATCCTTCATCAGTAAAACCTAATAATATAATAAAAACTTCTGAGCAATATTCAGAAATTGATGTCAGTAAATTACGTCAGTTTATGGGACAAAGTAGTGAAGATTTATTCTTTACTATGGCGTGTCCTGCTCTTGCTAGGTTTGAACCTAAAATAGCCATAGCAAAGCATAGAGAATTTGCTAAAGAAATACTCAATAGAAGTGGTTTTCCTTTACGCCAGGGATTATTTAAATTGAAGGAGTTTAATTTTCTTCTTTCAAATGAAAATGTTGAGAATATAATTAAAAAAAGGGAAAGCTTGAGTAATGCAAAGACTATTGAAGGCTTGGAAGAAAATGATATTTGGCTAATCTCCCAATTCTTGTTATTACTCGCCTTTCCTTTATTAAATGCTAGAGAGCAAACTAGTATTTTATTGTCAAAAAATAGTGGTGAGGAAATTGCAAATGAGATTTTTGTGCATGCAAAGCCTCTTACGGAGCAAGAATTTATAAACCTTTTAAAAATAGCTTGTGATGATGAGAATGAACAGAATCAGTTTTTATTACTAGCCCTAGCCAATACTTTGTCGTTAGAACTTTCATCAAAAACAAATTTGATTCTTACCGAGTTATTTAATACAGGAAGTGAACGTGTTCGGACTCAGGTTCTAGGTATTATTTCAAAAAAAGAGGATGAAAATCTATTAAAATTTGTTGTGGAAAGAAAGTTCAAAGCTACTGGCATGGAGAGCAATAATAGTTATGAAGCTTGGTATGGCTCTATTATACTTTTAAAAGCAGCATCAAAAGGATTATTATCTCATGGGGAAGCTTTAAATCTTATTTCAGAAAGAGTATATAGTCATGCGATAAAAATTTTTGATCATAAATATTACTCAGAAATTACTAAACGTATAGATCTTGCCATTAATATGGTTCTTGGTTTAGACGATGTAGTTGATACTCCCAATATTACAATAGATGTTTTGAGTAACTCCATTATTAATGAGCCTGATATGTTTAGTATTCAAGATAAATATTCAAATAACTCTTCTATTAGTGATTTAAATAAAGGTGATTCTGAAACTAATCAAGATTTTGATCAACGTCAAAGGGATAATCATCAATTATTTCTTCAATTTAAAGAAAATATCACTAATGCTAAAGCTACAATTATCCTTGAACAATTTAGCCTAGAAGATTTTTCCAGATTGGTAGCAGTGGATGAAATAATTTCCACACAATGGTATAAAAAATTTATTGAAATCAAAGATTCCCAACTGCCATTTATTCATAATTTTATTCTTTTATTAGCATATGCCTTTGGTAGAAAACACCCCAAAAGGTCTGAAAAACTATTTTATCAGATAAAAAATAGTGAACCAATATTAAATTATACTTATGGGCGTTCAGGTCTTTCGCTTGATGTTATGGCTCTTTGGGGAGTTCCATGTAGTACTATTTTAGATCAGTTTCGTTTTGCTCGTTTAGATAGTGCAATTTCTGATTTTGCAATATCTTTTGAAGTGCTTGCCGCATTGATGAGTGGAAGAGGTGATTTGTTATCAAAGTATATCCAAATAAAGTTGAAGAGCAAGGAACCAGCTGAAGTTTCACGAGGATTAATGGTTGTTGGATATTCGGAACAGAGTAAGTTACATGATGAAATATTTGATAGATATAAAAGTTATGCTGGATTAATTGGGGCTACATACAAAGCAGCTAAATATGCATATGAACGCAATATTTGGGCTAATCATTGGTTTAGTATGATGTGTCAGGAGAAAATTAGTACAGAATTTTGGAGGTATGAGATTTTATTTTCAAAAATAATTGATGGTAGATTTGATTTATGGGAATCAAAATTTAGTCAAGATAACAATATCCTCACATCATTTAAGCATACTCTCTATGAACACATTAAGGGACGTATTAATAAATGGAAAAATATTCGTGCTAAAAAACTGTTTGGCCAAAATATTCCAGCCCGAATATTTATTTCATAATACAAAAATTTGGTAGCTTGATTCTATAACCTGTTAGTAGAAAATTATTCCATTTTCATTCAGCATAACTTATAATAATTAAAACCTTGGTAAATAATTATAACTACCAATGAATTAATTATATCATGATTTCAAAACGACAACAGGTACTAAACTTACTTCAAAGCCTTTCGGTTATTAGACCTAAAGACTTGGTTGAGCGTGGATTGCCTAAAGATTACCTTTATATCCTAGCAAAAGAAGGTATCATTATTCGAGTAGGCAGAGGCTTGTACCAGTGGCCAGAAAAAGATATTGGTCGTTACCAGTCCCTAACTGAAGTATGTAAACGAGCACCCAATGCAGTGGTTACACTCCTTTCTGCTCTCAATTATCATAATTTTACAACACAAAACCCACATCAAATATGGCTGGCAATAGATCAAAAAAGTTGGCGACCTAAAATATCATATCCCCCTGTACGATTTATAACTATGTCTGGTGAAGCAATAAATTCTGGTATTGATGATACTGTAATTGAAGGTGTTGCTATTAAAGTATTTAACCCTGCTAAAACAGTAGCAGACTGCTTTAAATATCGTAATAAAATTGGTCTTGATGTGGCTCTAGAGTCTCTAAAAGAAGGATGGGCAACGGATAAATTTACAATGGATGAATTGTATCATTATGCTAAAATTTGCCGTGTTAATAAGGTTATGCAACCTTATATAGAAAGTTTGGTATGATTGCTGAAATAACCGAGACTACAACCTAATGGCAAAAGACTAATGGTAACGAATAAGGCACTTTCAATACGTCAAAGATTGTTAAATTTAGCTCGGCAACGTGAAGAAGATTTTGATTACGTTCTTCGTCAATATGTTATTCAGCGTTTATTGTACCGATTAAGTGTTAGCCCACATGTTGAGCACTTTTTACTTAAAGGTGCATTATTATTTTGGGTATGGAATGAAGATTTTCATCGGCCAACTCGTGATATTGATTTGCTCACCTTTGATGATAATGATGTAGAATATTTAGTTGGTGTTTTCAAGAGCATTGTAACTACAGATAATATTACTACAAATGAGGATGATGGGCTTATTTTTGACCTTGATTCAATCATTGGTATTGAGATTAAAGAAGATGCTGATTATAGTGGAGGCAGAGTAACAGGTTTTGCTAACCTGGCTAAAGCTCGCATACCATTTCAAATTGATATTGGTTATGGTGATATTGTTATACCTAAAGCTGAAAAGGCAATACTCCCATCATTTCTAGATTTACCTTCTGCTAATTTAAACATCTATCCTGTGTACAGCCTACTTTCGGAGAAATTTCAAGCAATGGTCATGTTAGGAATGGCAAATAGTCGAATGAAAGATTTTTATGATATTTGGTTCGTATCTCAAACTATTAGCATTGATGGCCAACTATTACTCGATGCAATAGAAGCAACATTTAAAAGAAGGAATACTCCACTAGAAAATAAACAGCTTTATATTTTTACTGATGAATTTAAAGAAGATAAAGGCAAACAGATACAGTGGAATGCATTTAAAAATCGAAATGTTCTAGACCTAAGAAATGACTTTTCTGGAACTGTTAAAAAACTACAACTGTTGTTAGAGCCTGTATATCATGCCTCAGTTAATAATGATAAATTTCAGTTTAAATGGTTATCAGAGGAAAATAAGTGGGGAGTATTTTAAATCTCTTTCAAATATGAAGCTGATGAGTTATTTGGAATCCATCAAAAAGTTACCCAAAATATCCCATCCTCATTAAATAATTATTTTATAAAATAGTGCAAGATATTAAAGCTTCAAATATTATCATTTAAGCATATTCTCTATGAACATATTAAGGGCGTATTAATAAATGGAAAAATATTTGTGCTAAAAAACTATTTGGCTAAAATATTCCAGCTTCAATATTTATTTCATAAAAATAAATATTGAGTTGCCAGATGCGATAATAAAAAGTTGATATGTTTTTAAAGTCATAATGACTAAAATGAAGATGTTGTAAAAAAGGAAATAATCAAATAAATCCCACCTTCAAAGTGAAAACTAATGGGGCTAAGTAGAGCTTCGTGATTTTCGCTTTGGAGCAGGTATTTTAAGAACGATCCAATCTGTAAAATAAGTCACGAACCTCTTTATCTTCATTGTTGCTCTTCCGCACTCATTGATAATGAAGGCCGATCAAAAATCAATTGAAAATCAGCAGCTATCAGAAGGCATGAAAAAATGCCCATATTGTGCGGAAATGATTAAACAGGATGCAAAGGTTTGTAGATATTGTAGTAGAGATTTAGTTGTTGAAAAAACCTAACAAAAGCATACACGCGGACTGCTAAGCGTTAGGAGATAGAGGTGATAAATTATGATTAAATTTAAATTACTATTGTCTGTTTACTTGTTGGGATTATCACTCAATGTGTACGCTTCACAATTTGGTCTACTTGCCTATTCACTTATAACTAAAATAGAAACCCCAATAGATAGAATGCCCACAGATTTATCTCATATAACAAAAAGAAGTTCAGTTCCAGATTTAAGAGGTGGATATGAATTAGTAAGTTTTTATGTTATTTATTCTAACGGAACAACTTTCTCATCAAATGATACTCCTACATCAGGAATTATGTCTTTTACATCTAGCAATTCTTTTCAAGGTATGACTTTTAGTGGGGGCTCAATAATTGCTGCTGGAACTTATAGTCAAACAAATGACAATATCACTTTTTATAATATGGGGGTTAATTTCCCAACAGTTGTGGCATATACATGGGATGGTGAATATTTTACAACACGTTTATTCACTTCAGCATTTGATGAAACAGATGTATGGAAAAGAGTTGAAAATTTAGCAGATGATAAGAGTTCAACCACAGCGGGTAAAATTGGAATAGTTAATAAAAATCTAGATATCCACATTCCATCAGCAACATATGGAGATTCAAATATCTGGGTAGATCTTGAGTATAAAGGTGTATCAGGATTTGACCATCTTTGGAGATTAAAAGATTATGGAGCTAATTAACAAAACACACAAATAATGGGATATTGAAAAATAGATAAAAAAAGGGGTCAGGTGTACTATTGCACTATCTTTAATAAGATCAGGTAAAATATTGCACCCTGTTTGTGTTTAAGTAAATTAATATTCACTGGAACCCTTGTTTATGGCAATAAG
>JASFYW010000163.1:0-4358 GCA_045046865.1 Woeseiaceae bacterium
GTGAATTAATGGTGAAAAATAAAATCCACCATCTTGTAGTAACAGAAAATAATGCAATAAAAGGCATCGTTTCATCAATTGATATTATAAAAAAAGGCTGGTTAAATAAAAACACATAACAAGGCAATTAACCCATTCGGACGAGCCAAAAGCGGCGCGCCGGTTATTTAAGCGTTATATTTTTCATTGAACTCCAGTTTATAGGTGCTATAATTAACACCAGTTAACAGCACCTATAAAGAGCACGATCCAATGAAAACACGATTTTCTCAAGATATCATCCCTCTATCAGACCTAAAAATTAACCCTGGCAAAATTGTAAATCGAACAAAAGACACTCATAGACCCATATTACTCACAAGCAGAGGTCGTGGTGTTGCGGTCATGCAAGGCTTAGAAGAATATGAAAATCATGAAGAAGAACGCTCTTTTGTAAAAGCTATTGCCCAAGGTTTAATGGAAATAAAAGAAGGTAAGGTTCAATCTCTTGATGAAGCTAAGAAAAAACTTGGTATTAATATTTGAAAATTTTAATATCGAACTCAGCATTTAATGATCTAGAAGCAATAAAGGAATATTACACCGACGAAGGTGTTCCTCACATAGGGGAGGAATTTCTTGTCAATATAATTACCCAGGTTGAAACACTAATAACCAACCCAGATATCGGTCGAAAAGTCCCTGAATTTAATGAGAACAACATTCGTGAATTAATCCACTCTCCTTTTCGAATCGTTTACTTAAAAGAAGAAAAAATCATTAATATTATTCGAGTATGGCGAAGTGAACGATTATTAAACTTAACAGATACACCTGCAAATAAAAAAATATAACAAATCATTTAAACCGATGCCGAAAAGCGGCGCGGTTTAATTCAGTTGTTATAACTCAAGGAAGATATGTACATACCTAAACATTTCAAGGCCCTTACGACTATGTTTCACCATCATGGTACACCTCGCAAGGCGTGCCTACATGGAATTACCAATCCGTTCACATATATGGGAAACCCAAGATAATTACTGAAAAAGAAAAGCTTGGTAATATCGTAAACGAACTGACAAAAAAATATGAATCTTCTTTTGAAAAACCATGGAACCCAGAATATAAAGAATCTATGCTTAATGCGATTATTGGCATTGAAATAGAAATCACAAATATTCAGTGCAAATATAAACTAAGTCAAAACCGTTCTGAAAATGATCGTTTACAAGTAATAGAAAAACATAAAAACAATGGTTCCATTAAATTATCTCTGGCAACAGAAAATGAGTTATAACAAGGTACTCTAGTTGATTCGCAAAAGTGAGCTTAATTGTTATATTTAAAAACATAGTATCTAGCATCATGCCATTGGAGAACAGTTTGAAAACACACTTCTTTTACCTCATAGCTACATCAATCAATAAAAAATAATAGGGGAACATGCCTCGATGTAGGTTACATAATATCGTTTTTTGTCACCATTTTTTAATTTTAAATGTGGAGAGATAGCATGGCTGCATATGTGCCAGTGATAATTTGGATAGTTGTAATATTAAGCCCCTTTGCAATACCCTTTGTATTTTTTGTAAAATCAGAAAACAAATAAATGGGGTCAGAGTAAAAACTAATTACATTATTTAAACCGTTTTGAGCTAAAAAATTATAGTATGACTTATGAAGAATTCAATAATTTTTGTCGGTCTCTACCGGCTACTTCACACGTCATTCAATGGGGTGATGCCCATGTATGGAAGGTGGGAGAGAAAGTATTTGCCGTCGGGGGTTGGACGAAGTCTGACAAACCGGCTTATACATTTAAGACGTCTGAGCTTAATTTCCATTTTCTGAGTGACGAGCCTGGTTATCGGCCAGCACCATACTTGGCCTCTCGAGGAATGAAGTGGATACAAAAATATGATGCGCCTGATGCAGAGGATGATGATCTCATATACTATCTTAAAGAATCTCATCGCATCGTTTCTTTAGGGCTAACTAAAAAGAAACAAAAAGAACTTGGTCTAAATCAGGACAAATAAAAAAATTGGGGTAAATTAAAGGGGGCAGAGCCTTTAATATTTAATATATCTATTTATAATTACACCCTAGCATCACCTTGTTTCATAACCGCACCAGTCCTAAAAACTATATAGAAGAGAATATTCATGGTTAAACCTAATTACGCATTTGAAAAGCGCCAGAAAGAAATCGCTAAAAAGAAGAAGAAGGAAGAGAAGCGCCTGCAAAAACTAGAAGCAAACGATAATCAGCCGCAGTCCACTCAACCTATACCAGACAACGACGATACTAAATAAATGAAAGAGTGAGATATGCAACTTTCAAATAACACGCACAGTATGTTGGTTGGCTATATCTTGTGGATCTTTGGTTTTATGGGCTCGCATCGATTCTATTTTGGCCGACCTATTTCAGGAACAATTTACTTTTTTACGCTTGGTATTTTTTTGATTGGCTGGCTCGTTGATCTTTTTTTAATTCCTGATATGGACAGAGAGGCTGATGCTAAGTACACAAGTGGTGACAAGGATTATACCATTAGTTGGATCTTATTAACGTTTCTGGGGATTTTTGGTATTCATAGATTCTATTTGGGTAAATGGATGACAGGAGTGATTTGGTTGTTAACGGGTGGGTTTTTCCTCGTAGGATTGCTTTATGATTTGTGGACGCTTAATACACAAATTGATGAAGTTAATCGAGAAGTGGTTTAGAAAATTAATTACAAAGGTTTAATTACAGGAAGCGACTGAGAGCATATATTTAATTGTCATGTTTGTAAGTTATTAAATATATGAAATCAATTAGATAATGTATGAAAAATATAGCGGCTATATTAATTTTTATGATGTTTTCAGTTTCTAGCTATGCTGCTGAGAACAAGCGCTCTTTGAATATGATGTGTGAGGATTATAGTTGGACTGATGTAGAGACATTGGTTCAGCCATACCTTGACGATGCTCTTTTTACTGCTCTGGTTATGCAAGGTCAAAGTTCTAATTACGAAATAGCCGCAGCAGCTATTCAGGCGATGGATAAATCTTTGCCCGAGGTAGTAAAGCGAATTTTACAATCATTAATTAAGGCTGACTGCTAGAAAATAAATTAGCGAAGAATAAAGCGGAAAAACCACTTGATTGATTAAGTTTTGTTCCGGCCACGATGAATTTTTAACTTGCCAAAACGTTGGTTGATTTCATCGGTTACGTTATCCAGCTCGTCATGTTTACTTTCTTCAGAGAACAAATCGCCTTGATGTATATTATTAGTTGAGAAGCCAGACACACCGACACCGAGTAAACGAATAGCCACTTGGCCAGATGGTAAAGCTGAGTTAAATAAATTTGTTACGGTCTGCCAAATTTGTTGTGTCTGATGGGTAGGCTCTGTCAATGTTTTAGATCGCGTGATGGTAGTGAAGTCATGAAAACGAATTTTAATATTTACCGTTTTTCCCTTGTGGCCTTTCTCACGTAATCGTGATGCTACCTGTTCGGTTAAGTGTGATAAGTAAGTTAAAAGGATTTCTTTATCAGTTATATCATCAAAGAAGGTATGCTCGTTAGAGATCGACTTTGCTTTGGCATCGGAGATGACTTCACGTTTATCTTTGCCATGGGCTAAACGATAGATATGATCGCCTTGTTTTCCAAAACGTTCAATCATCCAGCGTTCGGATTGATTGCGTATATCTTTAATCGTGTTAATCTCAGAGCTAATCAACTGGGCTTCCGTTTTTTTACCTACCCCCCAAATGCGTTTCACTGGTAATGGATCAAGAAAAGCCTGCATGTCTTGTACTTGCACTACGACAAAGCCATCGGGTTTATCAAAGTCCGAGGCAATTTTGGCGACAAACTTATTCGGAGCAATACCTGCTGACACCACTAGCTGTAATTCATCTTTAATCTCTTTTTTAATGCGTCGCGCAATCTCTTCTGCCGAACCAAAGAGTTTTAAACTGCTTCTGACATCAAGAAAAGCTTCATCTAGAGATAACGGTTCGATCTCAGGCGTATAACGATTAAATATTTCATGAATTTGTTTTGAAACGGAAACATACAGTGGCATATTTGATGGCAAAACACGTAAGTCAGGACATAGGCGTGTCGCCTGTGCCATTGGCATGGCACTAAACACACCATATTTGCGCGCTTCATAATTTGCCGCCGCCACCACGCCACGTGTTCGCGTTGGCCCTCCCACCACAACAGGGAGCCCCACTAACTCGGGTTGTTCGCGTATTTCAACCGAAGCAAAAAAAGCATCCATATCAAGATGAATAATCATGGCATGATTATAAGTTATTTATAACGAAGCGTATTCATCCATCATTCATTTTTGTTTCATCTAACAGT
>JASFYW010000164.1:0-4085 GCA_045046865.1 Woeseiaceae bacterium
AGCCAACTCTAAACCAGTTTTTACAGCATCCTTTAAATTGAGCGAAGATGAAATTGATATAATATCAATACACTCATTGCCTAGTTCAGCTGTATTACCTTCCCTATTAAGAAGGTCATTTAATGAATCACACCAGTAATTATTAGCACTATCAAGGTCGACAGGAGCGAAAGACTGTCTTACTGATTTTTGAAAGAAAACGACTGAACTCCACCACGAACAGTCTTGAACATCATCAAGAGATTTCTTATCAACATTCGCAAAAAGATCTTTTTCTTTCAGCAATAAAGCAATCTTGAGGCAAGCATTAGGAATGGCATGTATTACAGATAATGTTTTAGGATGAAGTTCATGATCGTACCCAAGATGCTTTTTACAACCCGAATTTTCTATAAGCTTGTAGATACCTAAAGGGTTTAACTTTTCACCATTACGAATTAACTTCGCTATTTCCACAGCTGCAACATAAAAGCCATACCAAATAGAAAAATCATAATTATCATCAATTTGGAGTTTTAAAAATTCTTTATCTAAGATAAACACATCAAAAATTAAATGATCATTTAATGTATGAAAGAAGAAATCAAGCAACCCACCTTCTGACACAACTCCTTGCTTATAATAGACAGGACCAACAAAACTCTCTTTTACTGGCAGCTTATTTTTTAAAATATCATACGAAGCACCAAACGGAGAAGCTAATATTTCATCTCGATAATCTCTGCTAGATAGATCAACGCCTGAAATACAAGAGGCAGCTATAGAATATTCTAAAAATAGCGGTTTACTTTCTTCAGGAAGATTACAGTAGTCAATATCAAAAATATATTCTGCATTATCACTTTTTAACAAGTTTGAAAATAGCTTTTCATACAGACCATCTTTAGGGGTTACTCTGTCAATTATCTCAACAATTCTTCCCACATCTGGATCATCACGATCACACAAAACTTGAATTAACGACTCAACTGTTAAGCTAAACTTATTTTCGGTTCCTTCATAGATATTCGCGTAGAATAATGCTCTTTTGTATAGCTCTTGGTAGCAGCTTTCTACTACTTCTGGATACTTTTTTCTACACAATGATGCAACGGCGACGATATCTTCTATATCCAATGTTCTTATATTGTCTGATTTCCAAAGTAATCCATATTCATCATCAGAATACTTCATTGCCGATCGTGAAAACTCTGGAAAATCCTGCACCTGATATTCAGGTCCATTTAGTAACCTAGTTTTTATCAGGCGCAAATCCACTAGACGAGTATAGTTTTTATTGGAAAAAGCTATTTTTTCGGCACTAGAGATAATATGCTCAATATGCCCCAAAGGATATCCATCGCATAACGAATCTATAACCCACTCTTTAGTAACACCATTAAGCAGCGGATCAGTATATTTCATTTCCGACTGTACAATCCAATCCCAGGCCCACTTCCAAAATGATGGCGCGTCGTTACTAAGCCAATTACTTACAACCGGATATAGCCTTTTTCTAGCCTCTTCAAATTCTTCCCTCTTCTGGATATTTACTAAAAGGCTTCCGTGAAAAGGAAACACACCACTCCTGCGGTGCTCAACTAAATGCTCGATCTCTTTATACGCATCTAAAAATGTTTGCATCCCTTCAAAACATTTTGCAAAGCTATTTTTATCTGGCCATGGAAATTCTGTCACAGCCATTAAGTATAAAATTTCCTTAGCCAGCTCCGAGAGATTTGCCCAAATATTCCAGTAGTAGGTGTTAATATCACCATCTGGACACTTATCCAACTTCTCGATATCATAAACGGACACGTTCTTATCTTTAGCTAACAATGTGCGCAACGAATAAATTACATGCAGAGGATATCCGCTTGAAATCTTTTGTAATGCTAGGGCTATCTCAGATATAGAGCTTACAGAAGTATTTCCTCCAATATTGGCAACGCCTGAATCACGCAAGCCTTCAAGCCATGATGCAATTGCAGATAAATCCATGTAAGGAATATCTAACCACCTATCGCCTTCGACAGGACAATTACTGAGTAATCTGTTTGGCAACTTAGAGCTACTAACCGGCTGCGTGCCAAAAACAATTGTTACCCCTTCTGGGGCTGGTAGAATTCTATTTATTAAATGTTCTAGCTGAGATATATCAGACCTCTCTCTCCACACATGGTCCAAACCATCCACAATTAGGATAAATTTTTCTCCCTTTTTGCTTGCCTCCTCTCCTACATGAACAAGCCACTTATCGATATTTTCTGGAGATTCATCTAGTCCACTCCACGAACTCATTGGGGAGTTTTTAATTTGCTTAATAATTGATGATGCGGCAGTAGAAAAGGAAATCCTATCGTCCAGACTTTGAAGGCCCAATGAATAATGATGTCGCACTACAGCAACATTCTTAGCCTGTAGATTTTCATACAAATATGAGAGGTACGTACTTTTCCCCATACCAGGAGCACCCGACATAACCCAAGCTCCACCCGTCTCTAGCTTATTGGTAACATCTTGATGAAAACTCATTACTGGGGGAAGGTATTTTTCAGGTATATCAAAATACTGGGAGATATCCCGGCTGACTCCGAGACTCAATAAACTGTGTAGGTCCTCAAACTTAATACATCCATCGGGAGAAGGCTCTCCTTTTCTAGTAGCCCACCTTTTTACTTTGGATAAAAATCTGTGCCAACCCTCCTCATTAGTGTGGTCTGGAACTAAAGAGTCATGAAGCTGATTCTCCAAATTATCAATAGTTGGTTGGCTATGTATAAAGTTGAAATTACTAAAGAACCTTTCAGCCTCGGCCTTTCCTCCTAACTGGGATTCAATAACCTTTAGATGCTCATTCGGAATACTGCAAAGATCGATCATTCCATCTTTTAAACATGCAGAAACTTCAGTGTCCGGTCTTCTATTTGTTATTAGCTCAGCTCTTCCCAATTGATTGTTCTCAACCACTTCAGTTAAGTCTTTAGACCACTTTTGAATTAGAGAAGTGCCTTTGCTTTTTCGACATGTTAGCCAATCAAAACTAAGGGTAAGATCTTCTCTGTGTGCATCAATTGTGAATTTAACCTGAGTTAGATCGTATTTTCCGTCAGATCGAAGAGCAATAACATCATCTAAGCTAGATACCTTTGCGTCGGGTAATGAGGTACTTTCTACTTTTACCCACTGATACTTATCCCTGTCGTGATACCAGTTAACCAATATTCTTATACATACTAGATCCTGATATTCATATCCAAGTCGGGTTAACTGGGTGCTCTTGATAGGAGGGTTCATCTGAGTTCGTATTCCTTTGCCTTCTTATTGTTCATTAGTGATGCCGCATGACTTCGGTGTAAGAAGGGTTTACTTAATTGACATCGGCTTTGGGATGATTGCCGTCTTTATCCTAACTATCGTTAATTTCTAGAATAGATGGAGAACAGTCATTAATGTGGTTCCGTAGAACAATTTATAGAACAACAGCTCAATAAACCTCGATCTAAAATTTAACTTACAGAAACTATGACACGGTAATGCATTGATATAAAGTGGCAAAGCTAAAATTACTTCCAGAAAAATTGAATAAATCACCCGTAAAACTGATCTAGCTGATGTAGAGATCCTACTGCAAATTATTGAATCACTTCAACTCGCTAATTACAAAGGTGAGGCAGTTTATCAAATATATAAAAATCAGTTTGTCGTGGCTAAGTGATTTTTACAACTAATTTAGAATTAAATAATTCACTTTCCTATATCGCTTCGTACCCCAAGGTGAGGTAGAAAACTAGCTTCTTTAATGACCGCTCTAGGCTCCAAGAAGACGTTAGATGGTGCGATTTATATTGGGTCTTTGAGGTTTCTTAGAAAGATGATATGTCCGTGTACTGGATCATACTATCCTGCCTGCATATATAGAAGGAAAATAGTTCTCACAAAAATAAATAAAAAAGGCAAACCATTTCTGGTTCACCTTTAAGATTTTACAGACTTAATTAATGGATGACTGTGAGATGTTTAGTTAGTCACAATCTTAATTACGGTCACAAACTTCATTAAAACAGTCACAAACTTTATTAACAGTCACCAAACATCAAACCTTA
>JASFYW010000165.1:0-16527 GCA_045046865.1 Woeseiaceae bacterium
ATGACCGGGTATACAAAGCTCACCGCCTAAATCAAAAAGATGATGCTGTATTTTATTTAAACAGCCAGTAATATCATCAGGAATTTTATGAGCTAGAATCATTCCAATAATACTGTTTAGTTCATCGGTCGTACCAAAAGCCTCAACTCGGATGTGATCCTTATTAACGCGCGAACCGTCACCCAGGCCTGTATCACCTTTATCGCCAGTGCGGGTATATATTTTTGATAGTCTGTTTCCCATAACATTTCCTTTAGTTAGCCTTCAATGAGTTGGTATACAATTGGAAAATTTAAATCAATATCAAAAACTAACCAAGATGACATCTCAGGCAAGAACTCTACTTTTGACAATGATTTAATTGCTGCTTGATCAAGAACATCGTAACCAGAACTCGTATTTAGTTGAATATTCTTTATTTTACCAGATGGTGTTACACGCAAAGATAATAACACTTTACCTTCCCAGCTTCTTTTTATCGCTAACCGAGGATAGTTAAAATGTCGGTTTAATTCTTTATATATTATGGAAGCAATACGTTCTTTTGATTTCTCAGAATTTTTATTAATAGATGTAGGTTGTACCGGTGTTGGTTGCTCTTTATTTTTTAAATTGGGTAGAGGTGCTTTTTTAGTTACCGATTTTAAAGTGCTTTGTATATTTGTTTTATGACGCTCAGCTTTTATATTGTTTTTAAGTTGTACATTCTTGATTTGAACAACCATTACACTCCCAGTTGAACTGGGAGGTGTAAGTTTGCTCGAGTACGAAGTAATCAAAAATCCTGCATGAATCCCTACAGATGCGAGAATAAACAGCATGATTGGTGAAGAAAGTTGCATAATTAAAAATTAAAAGCTCTGGTATTTAACGGAGATGAATATACTTCGACCAGGATTATTATAACCAGTTACTGTTTCATAATCTTTATCAAAAATATTTTCAAGTTTTGCTTTTATAGATAATTTTTTACTTATTGCATAGCGGGTTCTAAGGTTGACGATAGCATAACCACTAACCCTTGTAGCATTGGATGTATCATTATAACGATGCTGTTGTCCTATATAGCTAAAGCCGGAGGACCATTTGTTATATGTTTTATCCATGGATAATTTTAATGAGCCTAAAGAACGACGTTGTAGTATCTTGTCGGTATCTTTGTCGCGTGGGTCAAGAGCTGTAACATCAAGCAAAGTATCCCATCCTACAATTTTAGTCTTTAGTCTAAATTCAATTCCATCAATAACCGTATTTCCCAGGTTGGTCACTGCATATGTTGGTGGTGGATAAACTATTAGGTTTGTGATGTTTGTATGGTAAATGCTAACACTCCACTTTGATATTTTGTGCTTACCACGTAGTTCAATTTCATATGATTCAGATTCTTCTGGTTTAATATCAGGATTGCCCGAATTAGGATAATATAAGTTATTAAATGTTGGTGCTTTAAAAGCAGTACCATACGATGAGATTAGACGCATTGATGTATTAAACTGGTGCCCGTAAGCAATGCTACCCGTAGTATGCTGACCAAAAGCTTGGTTCTTGTCATTTCGGATAGCAACCTGTAAATCATCACTTTCCCCTGTCCACTGGTGTTGAATAAATTCTGCAGTATTATTTCGGGATGTTTCGTTATATATCGTAGAGCTTGAAACATTATCATTTTGGTAATCAACACCAAAAGTTAATAACTGGTTATCTCCAAAATTTATATCATTTTGCCATGATGCATTTGTGCGGTTTGTGTTAAAAGTTGATTTATAGGTAGAATTTAAAAAATTATCACCTTCATCTAGATTTTGGGATGCAGAAAGATGCATGTTCCAGTTATTCATTGCAGCAAAATTAAGTTTTAAGCCCGTTGTCTGTTGTACAAAATCAGAGTTATTTTGATATGCACCATCAAAATCAGTATGGCCTTTTGCATGCATAAAATTGAAGCTTAATGATGTTTTGTTATCGAACTTATGCTTTAAATTAAATGTGACAGAGTCATTGTTATATCCATCATTATCAGTTTCAGTGTCATCTTTAGCATCAAAGCCATCCGTTTTAAAACGACTAGCACTTAGGCTTAATGATGTATCATTGATCTGTTTAGATAATCCGGCAGAAATTTTGCTTGTTGCATAAGTTCCGTAGCCCACTTCAATTGTGGACAGTCCTTCTTTGCTTCCCTTTTTAGTAAATATTTGGATGACACCACCAATTGCACCTGAGCCATAAAGTGCTGCACGTGGTCCTCGTACAATTTCTATACGTTCAATTTGTGAAACGGGGATGTCTTGGATAGATGCTGTCCCCAAGGTGGCAGAACCAATTCTTATTCCATCAATCAAAACAAGTACATGAGAAGAGCTGGTACCACGTATTTGTATGCTGGTCGCTTTGCCAATACCACCATTATTTGTAAAATCAATACCTGCTACTGCTGTTAATAATGCACGTATATCATCAGGTTGTTGTTGTTCAATTTGTTCTTTAGTAATCACTGTCACAGATGCAAGACTTTCATCAACAGTTTGAGCAGTACGCGTTGCAGTAACAATTATTGGCGATTGTTCTTCGGCTGTTATAGGTGAGATAGGGAGAGCAATAGATAAGGTTGCTAGTAATACATAGCTTCGAAATTTCATTTTATTTCCTTCGTTATACGCACAACCCGTGCGTAAATAATGGGGTGTACACCAAGGAAAATAGGGAAGAAAGAATAACATTCCGCCCGTAGTCGCCCTCCGCGATACACTACGATCGCTTTAGGCCGGTCTCCGGGCTTTCGAGTTGTAAGTAAATATACTTACTGAGTGAACCGCCTTCCCATGTCGTAAGACACAGTGGCAGGATGATTCACTTATACTCGACTACCGTTGCGGGGGCAGCGTTGGAATTAAAATAACCAGAAAAACTAGCTTGGTTATTTTGCACCAACTTCTCGTTTCACTTTGCCAAATAGATATTTGGTTCAGCACCTGAAGCAGTAAAAGTGGCGCAACTCTATCGATCTTGACTGAGGCTGTCAAATGAGATTTTTGGATGAAAAAGCTATTTTTATAGAATAAACAAACAAATTCAGGTACTTAGAATGTTTTGTTAATTTGCAATAAACCAACGATGCTGATTATGTTTTATTTCTTGAAGAGGGTGTTGGTATAAGTCACTTAAGTTTTTCTCTGTTAGTACTTCAGAACAAATACCCTGTTGTGTTGACCCATCACCATAGATTAATAAAGCATGATCACAATACTGTAAGGCGAGATTAACATCATGTAAGACAAAGATATTTACAATATTATCGTTGTGAGAGGTTAAGAGTTTCATGACCTCATGCTGATGATGAATATCTAAATGATTCACAGGTTCATCAAGTAAACGAATAGTTGTTTGTTGCACTAATAAAGTTGCTAAAGCAACGCGCTGTCTTTCACCACCCGACAAAGTAAGAATAGAGCGCTCAGCGAAACCGGTTAAACCAACTAAATCTAAAGTACTTAATGCAAGTTTGTGATCATCCTCGGTTTCCCATTGCCAACTCTGTAAGTGTGGGTGTCTACCAACCAAAATACTTTCCATAACAGTTCCTGGAAAATGATCTTCTTGATGCTGTAAAAGTAAACTCAGCTGTTGCGCAATTTCTCTGCGTGACAAGTCATTGAGAGGCGTTGCATCTAAATTTATTTGACCTGAAAAAGCAGGTAGTAATCCAGAAAGAGTATGAAGTAATGTTGTTTTGCCTGAGCCATTCATGCCTAAAATCGCCCAATTCTCTCCAGCATTTATTGATAAAGATAATTCTTTGCAAACTAAAGTATCTGCAATTTGTACAGTTAAACTTTGGCAACTGATCAAGCTCATTGTTTTGCATCCCGTTGTAATAAATATAAAAATAAAGGAATACCAATGAGAGCAGTGATGATACCAACAGGAAGTTGTTGTGGTGCAATAACAGTGCGAGCTACGGTGTCCGCCACTAACACTAAAATTCCTCCTCCAAGAGTTGAAGCAGGTAATAAGAAGCGATGATCGGTTGCTCCCGTTAAGCGAATTAAATGCGGTACGATAAAACCAACAAAACCAATACTACCGGCTTGAACAACTGCCGCAGCGGTCAATAAGGATGCAAGAATATAAATTTTAATATGTAATTGTTTGAGATTAACACCCAAAGTAGCCGCTAACTTATCACCGCGAATTAGCACATTCAGTTGAGATGACAATAATAAGCTAAAGATTAAACCAATAACTAAAGCAGTAAAAGCAAAACCAACAGAAGAGCTATAACTTAAATCTCCCATCAACCAAAATAACATGCCGTGTAAATTACTTGCAGGGGAGAGTGTTAAAATTAAACTAATGGCTGCGCCCCAACCCGCGGCAATCACGACACCGGTGAGTAATAGGCGTGTTGGTGTCCAACTGCCATTTTGATGAGCCAGAATAAATACCAGAAACATCGCAATCAATGCGCCGACAAAAGCCAAACCAGTTAAACCAATACTGCTACTAAAGCCTAATAACATACCGATAAGAACCGCTGTTGCTGCGCCCCCAGACACCCCTAATATATAAGGGTCGGCCAAAGGGTTTCGTACGAGAACTTGCATTAATGCCCCAGCTTGGGCGAGCAAAGCGCCCGTAGCGAAAGCAGCTAATGTACGCGGTAAACGAAGTTCGGTAACAATTCGAGATGCATTTGAATGTGAAGCATCAATAATAGAGAGCCAAACAGTGTTAATGGAAAGGGAGACACTTCCTATAAATAATGAAGAAAACAGTGCTAAAAGACTGATTATAAATAGAATAATTAATAAGGATGTTGAGCGCATATCGTTTAGGCCATCAAAATGATGTTGCGATTAGACCATTTTTAGTTAAGACATATCAATAGGTAGTATTGTGGAATAAAAATAATTTAGAAAATATGAAGTCTTGACGACATTTATTAAAAGGTAAAAATACTACTTATGGTGTGATTTTTTTAAAAATGCTTGCTGCTTCATCTCTAGATCACTCAATTATTTACCCTAGTTAAAATATCTGTGTACATAAAATAAATCTAAACTGCTCTAAAGTTGCCTCTTGCGACTGCCGATATTAATTTCATGCTTAGATTTTAAGCTGTAATTTTTCTCATTCAAATCTAAATAAGGTTGAAAGACAAAATTGGAAAAAAGAGTTCTCATTGTTGATGATACGCCATCATTAAGACAAATCATCGGTTTAGTGTTACGTAAGGCGGGCTATACAGTTGTTGAAGGCGCTGACGGTGCTGATGGCTTATCAAAACTCGATGGAAGTGAGTTTCACCTTATTATCAGTGATATCAATATGCCCAATATGAACGGCATTGAGATGATAGGCGAAATTAAAAAAATGCCAGAATATAAAGACGTGCCTATTGTTATGCTTACAACAGAACCTTCCTCAGAACTTAAATCTCAGAGAGAAGCGTTGGGCGTAAAGCTGTGGATGGTTAAGCCATTTAATCCTAAGCTGATGCTAGAGGCGATTAAAAAGATAATCACTTAACGAATTAATGCCGCTTACCTACGAGTATCAAATACAGCACTTCATCTCATTTAGCTAAGCAGCGTCCATTAAAAGCATACCTCGATGAATATCAACAAAAACTATCTCAAACTTATCCGTTAATCTTCTATTTTTAGCCGAAACGACTGACGATGTTTTAGAAGGATTGTGGGGCTCTTTTTTAACTTATTTTCAGTCTTTTACCGCTTACCACAGTAGCCTATATTACTATTATTCATTAAAAACAGTGACTTAAACGTTATTTCTTATATATTAACTTAACTTATATTTAAAATTAGTCTAAACTGTGAAATACAGTGCAAAAACTGCTCAAGAATTAAGTAGATTTGGCCGATAACATCTAAACTTAATGACAATATACGACGTTACAAAATTTTAAGACAGGTTTTAGCAATGCAAAAAATATTAGTGATCAACTCAAAGGGTGGCTGTGGTAAAAGCACCATTGCGATTAATCTCGCGAGTTATTTTGCATCTCAAGATCTCAACACCGCATTACTAGATTTCGATCCACAAGGGTCGAGCATTCGCTGGTTAACTCAGCGCCCAAAAACATCGCCTGAGATTTATGGTGTTCATGTTGCAAGCCGTAAAAATAACACGGGCGTGACGCGTTCATTTCAAATGCGCGTGCCACCTGAAACTGAACGCATGATTCTAGATGCCCCCGCAGGTGTTACGGGGAATGAATTACTCGATTTAATTCATTTAGTGGATACCATTATTATTCCCGTATTGCCTTCAACCATAGATATTCACGCGGTAACACGTTTTATCGAAGAGCTTCTGGTTATTGGAAAAGTGAGACAAAAAGGCATTAATGTGGCCGTTGTTGCCAACCGTGCTAAAAAGAACACACTCAATTATCGTTCGCTAGAACGCTTTTTAAATACACTCAAACTGCCTTTTGTGACCACTTTTCGCGACACACAAAACTATGTTCATGCCGTAGAGCGTGGCGTGGGTATTCATGAAATGTGGGACAAACGCACAGAAAGTGACAAAGCGCAGTGGCGTCCACTGGTTCGCTGGCTTGAAGATGTTAATAAAACTAATTTAAAGCGTAGAGCTGTACTGTAACGCCATATTCCCCTTCTTTTAGTACATGGTCAACGCGATTTCTGTCCTGAACTCGTATCAAATTCATTTCATCTAAAGTTAAAGGTTTTATTCCTAGGGACGATATAAACAGTGTCATCTAGATATATTGATTAGGCGCTTTATTTTATAAATATGAAAAAACTATTTTCACTACTAAAAATCAGTCCATTGGTTTTACTGCCTCTCTTGGCAGCATTCTTCATTATTGGTTTATCCGTTTTCTGGATTGATGAAACGTGGATTAAAATTGTTTCGATTTTAGTGGTTTCGTTATTGCTCGGTTTTACGTTGGAGTCTAAATATGGCTTAGCTTCAAATATCATTTTAGATGAAATAGCAGAGAGCCCTACGGAAACACAAGCTACTACCAATAGCGCATTACAAGAAAAATGGATGAATGATTTTTCTGAACTCATCATCGAGGTTGTAGAAATCTCAAACCGTCAGATAGAAAATTCTCGTAAGCAAACAGAAGAGGCTATTTCAAATATGTCAGTTCGGTTTTCTTCTTTAGTAGAACGTTTAAATCGTGCCTTAGATGCAGCGACTATTTCAAATGCACAATTGCCTGATGGTGATGGAAATAGCTCAACCTTATTAGATAATATATTTGTAAATAGTCGAAAGGAATTAAGTGGTGTAATTACAAACTTAGCGGATGCTTTGGTGAATAGAAAATCATCTTTTGAACAATTAACTGCTTTATCAGATGAAACCGCCGTATTAAAAAATATGGCTGAGGGTGTACAAAAAATTGCATCACAAACTAATTTATTAGCATTAAATGCTGCAATAGAAGCAGCGCGAGCAGGTGAGGTTGGACGAGGTTTTGCTGTGGTTGCTGATGAAGTGCGTTCTTTATCCATACAGTCGGGTGAAACAGGAAAACAAATTACCGATAGCATTAATCATTTTACATCGTCTGTACAAGAAACAATGGAACTTGCTACAAAAGGCATGGAAAAAGATTTACTTTTAGAAAAAGAAGGTTCGTCTACCATTACAAGTGTTTTGCAAAGTTTAGAGTGGATGACCCAAGGTCTGTCAGAGTCGTCTGAAATTTTGAAAGGTGAAAGTAAATTAATTTTACAAGAAGTGAATGAAATAATTATGTCATTACAATTTCAAGATAGAACAAGCCAAATTTTAATACATGTGGAAGAAGGTTTAAGTGAGCTACCTAAATTGATTAGCGAACAAGTTCAAATGGCCGGCAGTGGAAATTTGGTCGCACTAGATAAGAACGCAATACTGGAAAAATTGAAACTCAATTACACTACCGCAGAAGAAGTCAATATGCACGATGGTGCCGGTGGCTCTGCTGCTGTTGTAGATGACATTGAGTTATTTTAAATTTAGAATCCTTTTATTATTCAGCTTTTATTTATTCACCGCGTAAACTCATAATATCCCAGCCTTTCATTTCTGCATGAGATCGTAAAGTATGATCTGGATCAACAGCAATAGGTTTCGTCACCATTTCTAATAACGGCAAGTCGTTATGCGAGTCACTATAAAAAAAACTTCCTGCAAGATTCTCGCCTCGTTCAGTTAACCAAACCTTTAATCGCTCTACTTTGCCTTCTTTAAAACAAGGCGTACCTGAAACTTTACCTGTGTATTTTCCATCTATCATTTCGGGGCTTGTTGCAAGTATATTGGCAATGCCTAATTCTTCAGCAATAGGTGCGGTAATAAAAAAGTTGGTGGCGGTAATAATGAGTAAGGTATCGCCTTTGTCTTTGTGAGTCTGAATTAAGGCACGACTTTGTGGCGTGATGAGAGAGAGAATACACTCATCCATAAAAGAGGCGTGTAATTGATTAAGCTCGCTCATGCTTATTTCACTTAATGGCTTGAGACTAAATTCAAGAAACTCAAAAATATCTAAGCTTCCATCCACATACTCGTCATAAAAGCGTTGGTTTTCTTTCTCATAAAACGCAGCATCCACATGTCCTTGTTTGGCCAAAAATTGTCCCCACAAGTAATCGCTGTCGCCATTTAATAAGGTGTTATCAAGATCAAAAATTGCCAATGCCACGGGAGAATCCTCTTAAGTTGTTTACGCATTATCATACATTAATTGGGGATAGTTAGGCATGTTAGTAATTACTAATTCCGGTAAACGACTGATAAATAAGGTTAAAATTTATTTATTTAATAGATTTGATGCAAAGCGGCGAACATGAAACAATCTAAAGTAATTAATGAAGAGAGTTTTATAAGTGATTGACGCAGAAGGATACAGAGCAAACGTAGGCATCATTTTGGTGAATGTGAAAGGCGGACTATTTTGGGCAAAAAGGATAGGCGAAGACGCTTGGCAATTTCCTCAAGGGGGGATTCATGAGTCTGAATCTGCTCAACAAGCCGCGTTTCGTGAACTCTACGAAGAAGTGGGCGTCACTGAGGATTCAGTAGAAGTCATTGGCTGTACTGAAGACTGGTTACGCTACAAAATTCCTAAACACCTTATTCGTCATAACCAAACACCCTGCTGTATCGGGCAAAAGCAACGTTGGTTTTTATTACGTTTCACTGGAGACGAATCCGATTTTTGTCTTAACAATACCAATAAACCTGAGTTTGACCAATGGTGTTGGGTAGACCAAGAAAAGCCGCAGAAATCCGTTATTTCTTTTAAACGAGATGTGTATGCGGAAGCTTTAAAAGAACTATTACCCCTTATTAATTAAACAATATTAATAAACTCAAGTTTATATTTTGAGCCGATTGTTTAATTATACTTTATGGAAATGATAACGATTTATGCTTGATATTTTAAGACGCATTGTAGAAGAAGTTAATCTTGCCAATAACCTTGAGCAAGCGTTAAATATTATTGTTAAGCGTGTTAAAAATGTTATTGATGTTGATGTTTGTTCTATCTTTTTAATTAACGAGCAAGATAAAGAATACGTTTTAATGGCAACCGATGGATTAAATCCAGAGGCTGTCGGAAAAGTTCGAATGAATGACGATGTTGGCTTAGTGAGTTTGGTAGGTAAGCGCGCTGAAGCCATTAACATTGCAGACGCGAAAACAAGTACCCGCTTTAAACATTTCCCTGAAGTTCAAGAAGAAAATTTCCATGGTTTTCTCGGTGCACCGATTATTCACCAGCGTAAAGTGTTGGGCGTTATCGTGGTACAAAGTACAGCTGTACAAAAGTTTAGTGAAGACGATGAAACCTTCTTAATTACCGTTGCTTCACAATTAGCGGCGGCCATTGTTCACGCTGAAGCCAGTGGCGGCATCAGTGGTTTACAACAATCGACAAGCTCCTCAATAGAAAAAGAAGTAAAGCCTATACATGGCCAACCCGGCGCACCCGGTATCGCAATGGGTACGGCTGTTATTGTGTATCCTGCAGCAGATATTGATGCAATACCCGATCGACGTACCACGGATATAGAAAAAGAAGTCGCTGTATTTGAAGCTGCCGTTGCCTCAGTTGTTAATGATATAAAAGGATTATCTGAACGATTAAAAGATGTCTTACCAGAAGAAGATCGCGCATTGTTCGATGTTTACCTTCTTATGTTAAACAGCAATGCAATCTTAGGCATGACGAAAGACAGAATTCGAGAAGGAAATTGGGCCTTGGGTGCGTTACGCCAAACCATTCAAGCCCATGAAAAAGTATTTAGAGAAATGGAAGACAGTTACCTGCGTGAACGTGCGGATGACGTACGCGATCTAGGTCGACGTATTCTCGTTTATTTGCAAGATAAAGCACAAGATAAAATAGAATATCCAGATAACACGGTATTGGTGGGTGAAGATATTTCAGCTTCTATGTTAGCTGAAGTGCCTACTGATAAATTGATCGGTGTGATTTCATTGAGTGGTTCACAAACCTCTCACGTTGCCATACTTGCTCGAGCAATGAGTATTTCGGCGGTTATGGGGGCAGAAGATTTACCCGCATCAAAAATTGATGGCCTTACCGTCATTGCTGATGGTTATAGCGGTCGTGTCTTTATATCGCCGACAGAAAAAATAATTAATGAATTCAAAACGCTCATCGCAGAAGAAGCCAGTTTATCTGATGAGTTATCAGCGTTACGCGATAAACCCGCTAAAACAAAAGACGGTATAGCTATTTCATTGCTTGTAAATTCGGGCTTGCTTTCAGATATTACACCAAGCTTACAAAGTGGAGCAGAAGGGATTGGTTTATATCGAACTGAATTTCCTTTTATGCAAAGGCAAAAATTCCCCAGTGAAGAAGAACAACGTAATATTTATAGACAAGTTTTAGAAAGCTTCCACCCTCGACCTGTTACCTTAAGAACGTTAGATGTAGGCGGGGATAAAGCATTGCCTTATTTTCCTATCGTTGAAGATAATCCTTTTCTCGGTTGGCGTGGTATTCGTATCACCTTAGATCACCCCGAAATATTTTTAGTTCAACTTCGTGCGATGATGCGTGCGAGCGTAGGTTTAAATAATTTACATATTCTTCTGCCCATGATCAGTGACATCAACGAGCTCAATGAAGCCCAAGGTTTAATTCATCAAGTCTATGGTGAACTGTTAGAAGAGGGCGAAGACGTTGTTATGCCAAAAGTCGGTGTGATGATAGAAGTGCCCTCCGCAGTTTATCAGGCGGGGAGTCTCGCACGACGTGTTGATTTTTTATCTATAGGAACAAATGATTTAACCCAATACCTACTCGCGGTAGATCGTAATAATGCACGTGTTGCCTCGTTGTATGATTCACTGCACCCAGCTGTTATTCGCGCCATCTTACAAGTTGTTGAAAGCGCTCGTGTGCATAACACTCCAGTTAGTGTCTGCGGTGAAATGGCAGGTGACCCCGTTGCAGCATTATTGTTACTGGCCATGGGTATTGATAGTTTAAGTATGAGTGTATCGAGTTTACTTAGAGTTAAAGCTGTTGTGCGAAATGTGTCACGCGACTTTGCAAGACAAATATTAAGCGAGGTGCTTATGCTAGAAGATGCCGCATCTATAAGAAAATTCTTGAATAAAACATTTGAAGAAAATGGTATGGGTGGTTTGGTTAGAGCAGGTAAGTAATGTATCCAAATATGTCTATTATTTAAATAAAGCCAACAACTCTCCTGCCATCCCACGTTTTTTACCATTACAACTAATAAAACGACGCACATGAAACTTAGAAATTTTATGTGCGCTTTTGTATGCAGTTCGTGTAAAACTCGTATTGTGATTAGATATTAAAACAGGAATTCCATTTTTTGCAATACGCGTGGCCAGCTCAGCCAGTTGTTGCTGCTTTTCCATTGTAAAACCACCTGCACTATAATTTGTGAAATTAGCCGAGCTTGATAATGGCACATAAGGTGGGTCACAATAAATAATGTCACCTGACTCTGCTTTTTCCATTACGTGTTCAAAACTCGATAAAACAAACTGTGCTTTATGTGCTTTATTATGAAAAGCCAACATTTCATCTTGAGGGAAGTAGGGTTTTTTGTATCGTCCAAAAGGAACGTTATAGCCACCTTTAAGGTTATACCGACATAAACCGTTATAACCGTGTCGGTTTAAATAAACAAAATAAATAGCGCGCTTATAGGAATCTTTAGTCGCATTAAATTTCACACGAATTTTATAATACTGTTCTTCGGTATTAAATTTAGGCGAAAAATAATAACGGCATTTTTTTATAAAGGCTTCGCCATCATTCTTTAAAAAATTAAAAAGGTTTATGAGATCAGGGTTGTTGTCATTAACAATGTAACTTTCAAAATCTGTATTTAAAAATACTGCACAAGAGCCTGCAAAAGGCTCAATTAAACGCTGTCCTTGGGGCAGAGATTTTTTTATTTGGTCAATAATACGGTATTTATTACCCGCCCATTTCAGAAAAGGGCGAGTGCTGGCTTCTCGTTTTTTTGCATTAGACTTTTCGCGCATACCGTCAGCTTAAATGTTTTTTGCAAACATTTTAGATTGACGTTGAAAGTTATAGAGAGATTTACGTTTTATAGGGAGTTTTTTAATATCGCTGGTTTTGTATCCTTGCTCACGAAACCAATGTGCAGTACGTGTGGTTAAAACAAAAATTTTAGAAATACCTAATTGCTTAGTTTTCTTTTCAATGTATTTTAACAGCTGTTTGCCACGTCTTTGATCCCTGTAATCTTTATGAACGGCAAGGCAGGCAAGCTCTGCAATGTTGTCATTGACATAAGGATACAGTGCCGCACAGGCGACGATCATTCCATCACGCTCAACCACGGTAAAATACTCAATTTCCATTTCAAGTTTTTCACGTGAACGTCGAACTAAAATACCATCTTCTTCTAAAGGTGAAATAAGCTCGATGAGTCCTGCGAGATCTTCAATAGTGGCAGAACGCACATCTTCAAAATTTTCAGAAGTGATCAATGATCCACAGCCATCGCGGGTGAAGAGTTCGAGAATAAGAGCGCCTTCAATATGCCTGTTCAATACATGTGTCCGTTCCACATCATGCTGGCAAGACTTAATTGCGCTCGATAAGCACCGTTGAACCGTGGGAGTGAGTTTATTATTCGTTTCTAATAAAGTATTAGCATCATTGAGCGTTAATTCTCTAATTAATGTATTACGTTTATTGGTAATACCTTTCGCATCAACCAAGTAGATTAATTTATCAGCTTGTAATTCTATTGCCGCTGCCGTTGCCACATCTTCCACACTTAAGTTAAAAATCTCACCTGTAGATGAATAGCCGATTGGAGAGAGAAGAACGATAGAATTATTTTCTAATGCGTGATTAATGGCATTATGATCAATTTTTCTGACCTCACCGGTATGTAAGTAATCAATACCATCACGTATACCGTAAGGCTGTGCGGTGACATAGTTGCCAGAAACCACACTGATACGAGAAGCACCAGAAGGGCTATTGGCAACACCAATGGATAGCAAGGCCTCAATATCAGCACGTACACTGCTGCTGGCTTCTTTAACGCAGGTCAGTGCTTTGTCATCTGTAATACGAATGTCATTATTGTAATGGTTTTTAAATTTACGCTCTTTTAAACGAGACTCAATTTGTGGGCGGGCACCATGAACCAAAACAAGTTTAATACCTAAACTATTGAGCAAAGCAATATCGTGTACCAGAGGCACAAATTGTTCATCCGCCAGCATTTCACCACCAAAGGCAATCACAAAGGTACGGCCTCGGAAGGCATTAATATAGCCCGCTGAGTTGCGAAATGAATGGATAAATTCCATGGTATTGTTGTTTTTAACTTTGCTCATAATACGGTATGTTAGTTTTTAATAGATCAGTATGATCTCATGCAAAAGCATTAGCAAGCAACAAAAAATAACGGAGATGATAAGGGAACAAGAATTTTCTTAGGAGTAGAAATAGAGGGGGGGAGGTGCTGACGAAACCCTATGAAATTAAAAAAAACGATCAAAAACAATAACTTAACAAAATATGGATTAATGCTAGAATAAATCCCTGTCATTGCGAAAGAACAACGTGACTGAAGCAATCTCATAGCATATAAGATTAATCATGAGATTGCCGCGTCAACACTTAAAAACAAGTGTTTTTAAGTGTTTCCTCGCAATGACAGGTACACTAAATTTTGTGGGAATCCCTCAGGACGTAGGTGTTACCAAGCACTCGATTTACGACTGCGGAGTTTAGGCGCAACAAGACCAACAATAATGCCACCAAAAAGAACGAGTGCGCCCACAATAAACCACTCACGTTGAGAACGATCTTGTAAAGACTGATTTTCTTGGTTTAGACGTTGAACATCTTTTTCTAATGTCACATTATTCTGCTGTAATTTACGATTTTGTCTATCTAATATAATGGGTTTTTTAGCTACTTCATTTAATCGTGCTAATTCGCTGTCTAATTGTTTTTTATCTGCACTCAGTACATCTTGTGTTTCAGATAGCGAGCTGTGCTTTCTTTTTAATGAAATATACTCTTCTCTGATTTTTTTTAATGAGGTTTGCGCTTTAAGTAATTTTGCTTCTACTTTAACTAATACTTCGGCTGCGACAGGTTCTTCTGCTAGATATTGACTCCGAACCCAACCTTCAGTTCCATCATCTGTTGCAATGCGGGTGTAGCCAGTATCGGTTGTTTCAAGCACTTTGACATGCTCACCAGACTCAAGTGTTTTAATAATTTGAAATTGTGCGCCTTGACCTGTTCTCACCGTGATCACAAGGTGGTCGCTCACATATTGTGTTTGAGCTTGAGCGGTAAAGGAAAGAGCAGAAATAAATAAAAGGGAGATAAAACGTATTTTCACCGATGTAGTCCTATATTTTTGTTGTTTTATTTTATGTGACATTTATACACTTTTTTGCAGAATGCTCAAGTGCTTAGTCCATCAAAAAGTGAGTCTATCATTCAGTTTTAGCTATTTTATGGTATTTCCCATGTGATTAGCATTTTATTCATGCTTGACGTCAGTCGAGGTGGTAATTCTTCTGTCGTCATAAAACTGTCATATCCCTGTCATTGTCCTGTCATTTTAGACCTTCATTATCCTCCTCGTTATTAAATGAATTATTAAAAATAAATTACATATTGAGGATTCTCATGAATAAAAAATTAATTGCCGTTGCAGTCGCTGCGGGTTTAGCTTTACCAATGATTTCTGCTCACGCAGTAGAAGTTGCCGATAAAAAACTTGAAGTTTACGGTAAATTACATTTGAACTTTGGCACATTTGACAAGAAAGTTGCTGGTGGTGATGATAACTGGCAGTTGAGCAGTTATGCTTCACGTTTAGGCTTTAAAGGTCAAATAAAGTTAGATGACGGTTTAATCGGTACTTATAAAATTGAATCTGAGATCGCGATTGAAAATGGTGCGACTGATTTTGCAACTCGTAATACTTATGTTGGTTTAAAAGGTGGCTTCGGTGAAGTACGTATCGGTCGTCACGACTCGCCTTTAAAAATGGCTCAAGGTAAATTTGATCAATTCGGTGATACTGATGGTGATTTAAAACATGCTGGTGATGAAGATGGTGAAAACCGTAACAAAAACTCAATCACTTACTTAGTAAAATCAGGAAACATTGGTTTTAATGCACAAATAATCCCTGGTGAAGGTGACGGCGTGACAGTTGGTGACGGCCCAGCAGATACTATTTCTGTTGCTGTATCTTACAAAGATGGTCCTTTATATGTTGCATTAGCACAAGATTCTTATGACAGTACAGGCGGTGCAGCTGAAGATTCTTTAACACGTTTAGTTGCTACATATAAAATGAGTGGTATGCAGTTTGGTGCTCTATATCAAACAGGTGTTGAAGCGCCAGATACTGCAGCGGCTAAAGAAGATTGGTTAGGCTTAAGCTTTAACATGAAAATGGGTAAAAACAACAAATTCAAAGCGCAATATATTGTTGTTGAAGATAGTGCTACCAGTACTAAAGAAGGCACACACCTTTCAATTGGTATTGATCATAAGTTAGGTAAAAAAGGGACTGTGTACGCAATGTATAACTCTCTTAAAGAAGAAGATACAGCAGTAAGTGTAGATAACAGCTCAGTTTCAGTTGGTTATATTCTGAAATTCTAAAGTTAGTTATAAAGAATACAGGGAAGACTAGGGTAACAAGGATGTTACCAATATATATATTTTTAAAAAGAGTTAGGTGAAACAAAAAAGCAACAGGAAGTTGCTTTGTAATTAGGTAAATTTTAACGCCCCTTAATGGGGCGTTTTTTTATTCCGCGCATGACCCAAGCCCTGCTTCTCGACCACTGGTATCACCTTCTTCTTGCAATTGCTCCAGGCAATTTTTTATTTCCAGCGTTTAGCTTCTTGTGGGTTTTTTTCTATACCGTACAAACCTTCATTGTATGCTTTATATAAAGCGGCACGGGATGACTTATTACCTT